>JAZUML010000001.1:0-30464 GCA_045603565.1 Candidatus Nanosyncoccus sp.
ATGGAACCCTTAATCCTACTTATGATATAGAAACAGGATTAGCTATGGATGCTAATACCTCCTCATGGGCCATGAAACTCACTGCAGAGAGTGGTACTTATGCTCCTACCATTCAATCTGATACTAATGGCTCTTTCTCAAGCTACCACATTGTACCATCTACTAATACTAAAGTAGCTACATTTAATGGTGTAACTGATGGTGGCAATAATGCCACTGGTTCAGCTTTTAGCGCTACATATAGAGCCAACATTAAAAGCACTCAACCGGCTGGTACTTATAGTGGTATTGTGAAATATACTATGGTGCATCCTGCGAGTGCTACGGCTAATGCTCCACAAGACTGTGCATCAGGTAAAATCTGCTACTTCCCGAATGCTAATGGTATCTATGAAGGTACTATGGGACAACAAACGGCTAGTGCTAATACAGAAGCAACTCTAATTGCTTCTAATTTCTCTAAACAAGGCTATGGCTTTGCTGGTTGGTCTGATGCCTATGACTACGATATATCAAACGGAGGCAGCTCATCTAATCCTGATGCTCATATTTATGGTCCTAATGAAACTATTACTACACCAAGCAATATGTCTAACGGTCTTTCACTATATGCTGTTTGGGTGAAGTCTGCTGGGACTATGCAGCAATTTTCTTGTAGCTGGATATCGTCTACTACATACGATGATAAAGGAGACTCAGATGAATCTACTTGGTCTATTGATGTGAGTCTAAATACCGTCTCTGCTCTTACGGATGAACGTGACGGCAATACTTATGCTATAGCAAGGCTTAGTGACAAAGACTGTTGGATGATAGAGAACCTACGCTTAGATGATACCGCTACACTTACGCTAAGCAATACCAATAGTCCATTGAATGATGGCGCAAGTGTTACCCTTAAACACAACTATTCCGATACAACTACCTATCCAAATCTCTCCGCCACTTCGTCTGATGCTACTAGCTGGTGTACTACTAACTCAGCTGAATGCGACGACCAATCTAGACTCCGCACAGATAATACCACCAACCGAGCATCTTATACTGCAACTCAAACTATGTCTGCTTCTGCCAACCTATATTCTTACGGCAACTATTATAACTGGTATTCGGCTACGGCGGGAAATGGTACATATAGTACAGGCGCTGGCGTCACTACTGTGGGTGATTTCTGTCCTGCTGGCTGGCATTTGCCTATTGGCCAAAGCTCTGGAGATTATGGCAAACTTAGTAACAGCCTAGGTGGCTATAAGAACGCAAATAATAGTGCTCAAACCATGTCTAACTCTACTACCCCAACTAGTACTATTATGGACCAAAGACTCCGTCATTTTCCCAATAATTTTGTTTATTCTGGCTACATTAACGGTGCTTCACTTTCTGCTCGTGGCTCGACCGGATATCATTGGACTTCTACTGCAAACGGTAACCAGACCGCTTATAAGTTGTATTTTTCCAATACTAATGTCTATCCAGGTTTTTGGCTTTATAATCCTAAGAACTACGGAGCTGCCGTTCGTTGTGTCAAACATGAGATAATTGATTAGTCCGTTATTTAGTCATTGTATTTTGCGGTTGAAATGGTTTTGGTTTGTGCTAGAATAATTATATTATGGTCTGCATAGCATCGTTTATTATACTAGCTTTAGTTGGGGTGTTTGTCGCGATTCTGTCGATTTTTAAGCCAACCCTTTGGAAATCTTACACCAAAGCCCTAAAAAAAGCTTGGGGGTGTCTTTGGAAAAAGGTGCGCTTGCAGAAGTGCGAGACCGGCTTTAAGGATGATGTCAAAAATTCATTGTTGAGCCGTGTAATTATTAAACATCCAAAATGGCTGAGGCCGCTTTCGATTTTAATCGAGGTGCTGTCTGTTATTATAGTCGTGGTTGTGGTATGGGCGATTTTGACTGCGATTAAATCTTTGCTGGCTATCTGGGTGCTTGGTAGTTGCAATGTGACCAAACCTTCGGCCTGTACGCTCGGTGCTGAGGTTTGTGCGATTGATGAGTCCGAACCCACTAACCCGCTTGAGGCGACTGGGCGCTGGTTCACTGAGTGGGGAGAAATTTTTGGCGCAATCCCTGACAAGTTCCATACTTACAGTGCAGATGATTACAGTTTGAACTTTATTTCCGTAAATGACGCGGAATCCGCTGATTTACCTATTGCGGTAGACATTTTTGATCCGGGCTGTTCAGTCTGTATGATTTCTTACCGCAATCAAAAAGAATCTGGCTTCTTTGACTCTTATAATGTGCGTTTGGTGCCTTTTGCCATCCAGGGTCCTGATGATTCATATAAATTCAAAAATTCGGAAATCGTCGTGCGCTATATGTTGGCTGCCGACCAAATGCAAGCTGGTTTGGCGCTTGGTATAATCGATCGTATATTTACAGCAAAAAATCACGATGATATATCTTATCAAAATTTATTTAATGATGAGTATTCCGAGGATGAAGCGAAAGCCAAGCTCGAAAGTTGGATGAAGGAAGACGGTGCTCTCGATGACGAGATTAGCGAGATACGAAAGATTGCATACTATCCAGAAATTACGACTAAGATGGAGGAGAATCGCGAGGTTGTCGAGAATCAAATCCGTGTTAAGGGGATCCCGACTATGATTTATGACGGTCAAAAGCACACTGGACTTTTCAAAGCAGAATAAGGCTTAGTTTTAATGTTTTTTTTACAACAAAATTGGTTTTACCACTGTTTTTATGGTGGAAAACTTTCTAAAAAAATCCTTGACTTTATCAAATCGCTGTTATAATATAATATTAATACTATGTTTAGACAGGATGCGAGGTGATGTCTGATATACCAGATAAACAAATAAAAAGACTGCGGAGTCTGCTGAGTGAGGCAGAAACTAATTTGTCTGCAGCAAAGGAATTATTAATTTCGATTTTGGGCGATGGCGAAACTATCGAAGCTCCACGCGAGACGATTGTTTCTGGACCAGAAGGAAAGGTTATTGAAGGAATCTTCGACGGTCAGATTATGATTGGACCCGACGGCAAGAATTATCCTGTGCCGGCCAATTACGCTTCTAAGTCTAAGTTGGTCGAGGGTGATATTATGAAACTCACCATCACTGAAGATGGCAGATTCCTCTACAAGCAGATTGGTCCGGTTGAGCGCAAGAATGTGATTGGTACGCTTACTCACCATGATGACAAATATTTTGTAGAAGTTTCTGGTAAAGAATACCAAATTCTCTACGCTTCGGTGACTTATTTCCATTTGCGCGAGGGGACCCAGGTTTCAGTCACGATCCCAGCTAATAATGACGACGCCTCTTGGGCTGCGGTAGAAGCTGCTCTTTAGACTTATCTAGAATATGCTATGAATTAAACTGGAAATGAACTCCAGTTTAATTTTTGATGTATAATAGATAATAAGATGAAGAGTTTATACAGAAGGTACAGACCGCTAGGTCTATCTGACGTGGTTGGACAAGACCAAGTGATAAAACCGCTTACAAAATCCCTTGAAACCGGAAAGATTAGCCACGCATATTTGTTTATTGGCCCTAGAGGGACTGGCAAGACATCCGTTGCTAGAATTTTCGCCCATGCAGTAAACGAATTTCCTTATGAGATTGAAGATGATTATGTAGATATTATTGAAATCGATGGGGCCTCAAACCGTGGTATTGATAATATTCGTGAATTGCGCGAAAAAGCCGCTATTACGCCAACGGAAGGGAAATACAAGATTTATATTATCGATGAAGTCCACATGTTAACTAACGAAGCTTTCAATGCGCTCCTAAAGACTCTCGAAGAGCCTCCTCAGCATGTAATCTTTATTATGGCGACCACTGACGCATACAAAGTTCCCGTTACAATTACTTCCCGTGCGCAGACTTTTACTTTTACGCTAGCCGATGCGAATACTATGCTAGAGTTTTTGAAAGATGTGGCAAAGCAAGAAAAAATCAAAATCGATGAGGCGGCACTAAAAATTATCGTTGATAGAGGCGGTGGCTCTTTTCGAGACTCACTATCACTGCTTGACCAAATCTCTACTTTGTCTGATAAACAAATTACCAAAGAAATGGTCGTTGACGCTTTGGGGCTTCCAAGTGATGAATTGATTTATGATTTATTGTCAAAATATACCGCGGGCGATATCATTGAAATCACCACTAGTCTAAAATCAATTTTAAGTTCTGGTATCAAACCAGAAACTTTAGCCGAGGAATTACTGAATTATATTATCAAAGAGCCAAAGCCAGAACTGTTGCCACTTCTTGCTAAGCTACCGGAAATAAAATCTCCGTTCACTGAAGCGAAGTTGCTGATAGCTTTGATACCGGATGTGCAAATATCTAATCAACCTGTATTAAAATCTTCAAACTCTGCGCCCCCTAAGAAGACTGCCTTTGAGTGGCAAAAATATCTTGAGACAATAGAACAATTAAATGATGTAGTTTTTTCGTATTTAAAGAAGTGCGAGCACGAACTACGCGGTGGACGACTAGAGTTATTCCCGAATAATAAAATTGCAAAAAATATCTTGGAGAGTAAAAACAATAAAATAATCTTGGAGGATACTTTTGGCGGAAAAGTGACAATAGCTGAGCTGGGTAAAAAACCAACGAACTACGTAAAAGATACATTTGTGGATAAAATTTCTGATATAATGGGAGGAGAGGTAAAAAAAGATGGAGGAGAAAACCCGTTCGACTAATGGCAAGGTGCCACCGCAGGATATTGTAGCGGAAAAGTCTTTGCTCGGCGCAATAATGCTGTCTGACGACGCATTACCTGAGATTTTAACGATTATAAAAGCAGACGATTTTTATGAAAAACGTCATGAGATAATTTTCCGAGCAATGTCGGATTTATACGATTCTCATAAACCGATAGATCTACTTACGCTGACTACTAAATTAAAAGCTGAAAAAAAGCTAAAAGATGTTGGTGGCGGAGCATACCTCACGGAATTATCAAATTTTGTACCTGCAGCAGCGCACGCTAAAGCATATGCAGAGATTGTCGAGCAAACTTCATTACGGCGAAAACTAATTAGAGCCGGTACTCATATCGCTGAAAAAGCTTTTGAAGATAATGCGGACGTAAATAGCCTGATTGGTGCAGCTGAGCAGGAATTATTTGATGTTTCGAATAAGATTGTGCATAGCGACTATGTGCCGATGAACGAACTACTAGCTGGAGCCTTGGAGCGCATTGCAGAACTTAGAAAAAACAAGGGAGCCCTTCGTGGTCTTAAGACTGGCTTTGCGGACCTAGACAAGAAAACGGCCGGATTTCAAAAAGGAGATTTAGTGGTAGTCGGCGCGCGTCCAGCGATGGGTAAAACCACTTTTGCGCAGAATATTGCATATAATATTGCCAGTATTAACAAGCGTGGTGTATTGTTCTTCTCGATGGAGATGTCGAAGAATGAAATCGTAGAGCGCATGATTTCTGATGTTGCCAATGTTAACAACTGGAATATCCGCACCGGCAATCTTAGCGATGAAGAGTTTTCACGCATCACCGATGCGGCAGACGAAATCGACTCATTACCACTATATATCGATGATACTAGCTCGATGACGGTAGCCGAACTTCGCAACAAGGCTAGACGAGCCGCACATGATCATGATATAGGTATTATAATTCTAGATTACTTGCAGTTAATTGCTGGTTCTGATAGATATTCTGGTAACCGTGTCCAGGAGTTGACTGAGATTTCACGCGGGCTTAAGATTTTGGCGCGCGAATTAGATATTCCCGTAGTAGCTCTTGCGCAATTGTCGCGTACTGTGACTGGCAGGGAAGATCCACGTCCAGTGCTATCTGATATTCGCGATTCTGGTTCTATTGAGCAAGATGCTGACCTCGTAATGTTCCTTCACCGCGTTGATTATTACAAAAAGAAAGACGAAGAAGATACAAATATTACAGAGTTAATCTTGCGCAAGCATCGTCATGGCGCAATAGGTACAGTAGAACTTTACTTTGACGGCGAAAAATCACGATTTATGTCACTCGACAAAACCCGGGATTAGATGCTATAATACTTATGTGAAGAAAATTATTATTTCTAAACTTTTTTTGTACCGATATCGGTTCGTAATCGGTTATTGTTTACTTGGCGTTGCATATGTAGTATTACTCTTAACTCTGCCACTAATTGCAGGTACTGGTCTTTCTGAGGCGGAAATCGAATCCGCTACTAGCTCTTATTATCTTGGCAAAACCGGAATCTTAAACGGCGATTTGGTGGATTTGCCTTACCGTGTATTGCAAAAGTTTTCAGTTGTCTTGTTTGGCTTATCAGCATATGCTATTAAACTACCAAGCATAATAATGGGTATTATTCTGGGGCTACTGCTAATTCTACTCTTGAACCGTTGGTTTAAGAATAATGTTTCATTATTAGCACTTTGTCTAGTGGTACTCTCCACACCATTCTTATTCTTGGCAGGCTCGGGTACGCCACTGATCATGTTAGTTTTTTGGCCAACACTTTTGCTCTGGCTTGGTTCTAAAATTCAGGGCGAGAAGCGCCCAAAGCCATCGTATTGTTTCTTATTTGCGGTTGCTATGTTGCTTTCGATTTTCACGCCATACATGGCTTATTTCGCGATATTTTGCGTAATGTTTGTCTTGTTCCAGCCACATCTTCGTTTCGTCGTAAAAAACCTACCCAAACTTCCTTTAGTACTAGTCTGTTTAGTTTTGGTGGGTGGTTTTGCAGTCCTTGGTATCAATATTTATCACCATCCTGCCACGATTATGGAATTACTCTTTGCTGAGAATTTCCAACTTGGAGATTTCTTCGGGAATATTGCCGCTGGTTTGTCACCTGTATTTTCTTGGCATAATAGTCTAGAAAGCGTATTTTTGTCACCACTGCTTAGCTTGCCGCTCTTTGCGTTGGCTTTGATTGGCTTGTTTTCTACTACAAAGGGCTTCTTTGCATCGAGGAATTCTATCGCTACTATTCTACTAATTTTTTGCCTTGTCATTACAGGATTTAATCCTGACGCTGTAATATTCTTTATCTTGCCGTTTTCTATTCTAATTGCGCATGGTATTAAGTATTTGCTCGAAAAATGGTATGGCCTGTTCCCAGAAAACCCATATGCGCGTATTTCGGCTTTGCTTCCGCTCACAATTCTATTTGCCTTTATCATTATACCTGGGCTTTTACAATATATTAATGGTTATCGATATAATCCGTTAGTCGTAAATGAATTTAATTATAATCTAAATATTATTAAGCAAAACCTCACAAATGAAACTCTACTAGTAAAGGATCACTATGATTTTTACAAGATTTTGGAGAATAAAACTGAAATAAAAGTCGTCGATAATCTTGATGGCGTTGAAGGGAATATCGCTTCACTTGATCAGTTAGAAACTTTACCCACAAACTATACATTGAATAGAATTATTACCTCACCGCTCAGGGAAAATTCTGATATAATATATCTATATATGCCCAAAATACAAGAAATAGAGGAAGGAGAGTAAAATGGGACAGACAATGGACCAAATGAAACTATTAAACCAATTGCGAAAGGCGCAAAAAGAATTGAAGAATGAAATTGTTGAAGTTGAAGCTGGCGATGGAGCTGTCGTAGTACAGATTAATGGCGAATTAAAAGTAAAAAAAGTAAAACTTGACCCAGAAAAAATTGATTTTAATGATATGCGCGAACTTGAGCGTTGGATTGAAAACTGTATGAGAGATGGGTTTGCAAAAGCACAAGAAATCGCAACTGACAAAATGAAGCCTTTGATGGGCGGTCTCGGCAACCTCGGCATCGGCGGAATGTAAAATGCTGCCAAGCGCTTTGTCGAATGTAATTGAGGCTTTAGGTAGGTTGCCTGGAGTCGGACCACGTACTGCGGAACGTTACGCTTATTATCTTTTTCGAACTAATGAAAAGGTGGCAGATAATATCGCAGACGCATTATCCAATCTTCATACGGGCGTAAAGTCTTGTCCGGTTACTTTCGCACTGATTGATGCGGAAGATGAAGTCTCGCCATTTTATAGTGACCCGTCGAGAGATAAACAAGTAGTTTTGGTAGTGGAAGAGCCTCTAGATATTTATGCGATTGAGCAAACAAAAGCATATAAAGGGACTTACCATGTGCTGGGTGGCGCAATTTCGCCAATTGATGGGATTACGCCAGAACAACTTCATATTGGTGAATTGATAAAACGCGTCAACGACGATGACGTCAAGGAAGTTATTATCGCGACTAATCCGTCGGTCGAGGGTGAATCTACCGCATTATTATTAGAAAAATTACTCCACGAACAAAACCCAGAATTAAAATTAACGAGATTGGCGCGCGGATTACCGCTTGGGGTTGATTTATCCTACGCAGACCAAATTACCCTAAGTGCAGCCCTTGAGAATCGAACGCAATTATAATTGCTCCAATGCTTTGAAATCTACCTTAGCGAGTTTGGTTTTGGGAAGTTCGGGGATGAAGCGGATCTCGCGAGGGATTTCGTATTTAGCAAGGTATTTTCTATAGATATTATTGAGCTCTTTTCTCGCAGAGCGTTCAGATGCGTCTGGATTTAGTACGGCAAAGACGACGACTTTTTCGCCGCGTAGTTTGTCTTCGCGACCAACTACGGCGCAACTGTTGACTAATTTACATTTTAAAGTAACGTCTTCGATGTTGGCAGGATAAATATTGTAACCGTTACTAATAATCATACGCTTGAGACGAGCGCGAAAATGCACAACACCACGTTCGTCTAGATAACCAATATCGCCAGTACGAAGGTATTTTTTGCCATTTACGACGATAAAGGCTTCGGTAGTTTCTTTTGGCTTGTTTAGGTATCCCTTCATTACACACAGACCTCGGACTAGGATTTCGCCGTCTGCGCCAGTTTTGGCTGGTTTTTTAGTCTTTAGGTCCATTATTACGACTTCGTTGTCTGGCAAAGCATAGCCAATGGCGTCTGGATCCTCGGCTACACTGCGTGGTGAAAAGATAAAGCCGCCGGATGCCTCAGTAAGACCATAACCATTCTCGATAATTGCTTTGGAGCCGTGTGCGGCTAAAAATTCATTGATTCTTTCTTTGTTCGACATACTAATCATATCTCCGCCCGATACTACGAATTTGACGTCTTTTAAATCGTCTTTTCTAAATTTTAATTTAGTAAGATAATCAAAGACCGTGGGTACACCGACCAAAATATTGACTTTGTATTTCGTGATGTAGCTTTTGAATTTTTTGGGGTTAAACTGCGGAATCAAAAATGCCCTAGCGCCAAAGTAGAGTGGCATATGGATGCAGCAGCCAAAGCCAAAAGCATGAAAGTTTGGTAGGAATGCCATGAAAGAGTATTCGGTCTTGAATAGTTCTGGCACCAAGTATTTAGCGCCGAGCGCCTGTGCGTTAAAGTTGAGATTGGTTAGGATAATTCCTTTTGGCTTGCCGGTGGTGCCGCCAGAATACATAATAATAGCTTCGTCTTTGGCATTGACTCTAGCATGAGGATTGCCGATGTATTTGTTTGCTTTGCTCAGAAAACGATCCCACATAATGACGTGCTGACTCTTTTTGATGTGGTTTTTACGACCTTTGGTGAGTTTGTAAACCGCACGGACGACAATATCCATTGAGCGAGTAGGGGAAACAACTACTACTTGTTCGACATTAGTGTTCTTGATGATGGCTTCGACTTTGGGATAAGAAATATCGACGCAAAGCATAATTTTGGAGTTTGCTTGATTTAGATAGTCTTCGATTTCTTTTTCCGAAGAAAGTGGATGCACCATGTTAGCAACTGCACCAATTTCGTTGATGGCATAAAGCATGTAAATTGCTTCTGGGGTATTTGGCATACAAATGGTGATACGGTCACCCTTTTCGGCGCCGATAGCCTTGAGTGCTGCAGCAACTTTGTTTATTCTCTTGATTAGCTCTTTATAAGTGATTTGTGAATCAAAATATTCTAAGGCGATATTATGTGGCCACTTACATGAAGCCTCGTAGATGGCGTCATATAGCCCTCCTTCAAAGTATTCGATGTTCTTGGGGAGCTTATCGATATAACTGTATTTGGCGCGTTCGAGGCGCATATCAATCTTCTTCAGAGTATTCTTGATTTTCTTATAAATAAAATCTATAGGCATAGTTATATTTTACCATTTTTTAATCCTTTTGGTGTTATAATGGTAGATATGGATAAGAACTTCAGGGTAAGGGTGATGGTCGGAATTGTGATGTTTATAGTGGCGGTAATCGCACTTTGTACTTTTGATGGAAAGCCCTTTAAAATCTTGTTTGGATTATTTGCTTTTATTGCGGCTATCGAGCTGCTGAGTTTCTTCAAACGAAAGAGGGGTGGGTTAAATAATTTCTTAGCATTTCTCGAAATTATCTTTTTGATTTGGGGGACCATCTTTGTTGCGGGTATTGATGTAGGACATTTTTGGTATGTCATCTTGGGTGTTCCAGGGTATGACGTTTTTGCTTATCTTTGTGGTAAAGCTTTTGGCGGCAAGATTTTCGGTAAATCTCGTCCGTTTCCACATATTTCCAAGAATAAGACCTGGGAGGGAACCATACTCGGCCTCACCATGTCTATCGGTATGGTGGCGGTTTTGATTGGTTTTGTGGGCGACTTTGCTACAGATTGGTTGTATTTGCTTTGTGGGCCACTGGCATTGGTTGGTGATTTATTTGAAAGCTTCTTGAAACGCAAATTTGATGTAAAAGATTCTAATGAGATTTTGATTAAAAATCGTTTCTTTGAAAAATTAGAATTAATAGTTGGTGGTTCGGAGGGACATGGTGGTTTCTTGGATAGAATTGATTCAGTTGCTTTTACTTGTACTATTTTATTAATAGTTTCCAGCCTTTTCTAAAGTAATCAAAGCCGGAATATATCGTCAAAACGAGCGCCAAATAAAGCGCTACAAAACCTAAAATGGTGAAGATTTCTTGATTTATAATAAGATTTAAGAGGAAAATAATTAATGCAGTCATTTGAGTGGCGGTTTTGGCTTTGCCAAAGTTTGAAGCCGCGATGGTCTCACCTTTTTTAGCTGCTACCATGCGTAAACCGTCCACGGCGAGATCTCTGATTATGATAATCGCAAATACCCAGAGCGGTATAACGTTAAGATAAGTCAAAGCAAGAATAGCTAAATCTACTAGCATTTTGTCAGCTAATGGATCTAAGAATGCTCCTAGGTCGGTAACTTTTTGACTTTTGCGAGCGAGTGTGCCGTCTATTTTATCAGTGATAGCCGCGATAATAAATAGTGCAAGTGCTACGATTCTCGCCCAGGTATAGGGCATTGTTACAAAAATCAAAAAGACAATGGCGAGGAGCATACGAATGATAGTTAATACAGTAGGAAATGTGATTCGAGCTGATTTTGTTGATCTATTCGAACTCATATTACCTTCTTTCTATGTTCAACCTTCCAGGCGCGAACGCCAGCGAAGCGAGCCGCTAATACATCGGTTGACCATTTGTCGCCAAGCATAACGGTGAATTCTGGTGCAATTTTTTGGCTTTCCCTAGCTTTGGTGAGTTTACGGCTGATGGGTTTTTTGGCCCACCAAACGCATTTGACGCCAATCGGGTCGCAAAACTTTTTCATCATTTTTTTACGGCCATTGTTTGAAACGATCATTACTTTGACATCGGCTTTTTTACATTCTTTGATCCATTTGATTAATTCGTCTGCGGGCTCTTTTTCGGAATGAAGACGAAGAGTGTTGTCGAGATCGCAAAGTAATAGTTTGACGTTTTCTTTGATCAAAATTTCTGGGGTGACGTCTTCAAATCTTTCGAATCTCTTGTCAGCACAAAAAATAGTCATATCTCTATTTTAACATGTTATAATGGTTATATGTATAAGATTTTTAGCGATTTTTTAGACGGAAAAGAGAAGATTTGTATCATTCAGGCGGAAAATCCGGATGGAGATTCGATTGGGAGTGCGATTGCTTTAGATTATTTGCTATCCGATAAGGAAGTTTCTCTTTATTGTCCAGTCGACGTGCCGAAATATTTGCATTATTTTGCTGATTGGTCTAGAGTGACGAACGAATTTGATTATAAGGCTGATGGATATATTATCGTTGATACGGCGGCTGAGGTTTTGCTTTCGAAGATGTTAGATGATACTGCTATCCGTAACCGCTTATACTCGGCGCCGGTTTTAGTGATTGACCATCACGAAACACCAGACGATTTACAATTTCCACATGAAAGCATTATTGAAATACGTCCGGCTTGTGCGGAAGTGATTTTTCGAATTGCAAAAGAATTAAAGATTGAAATTAATAAGGAAGCGGCAGAAGCTATTTTCCAGGGAATCTTGTCGGATACTTTGGGGTTGACTAGCGTCGCAATGACAGACGAAACTTTTGAAATTGCAGCAGAACTTACTAGGCTAGGGGCTAATATTTCTGAGCTAGAGGAGCGCCGACGTGAATTTATGAAGAAGTCGCCTCGAATTTTGGATTACAAAGCAGATTTGATTAAGCGAATCGAGTATTCTCTAGATGGACAGCTGGCTACAGTACATATCCCGTGGGACGATATTCGTGAATATTCTGACGAGTATAATCCGAACGTGTTGATTCTGGAAGAAATGCGACTAGTGGAAGGCGTGAAAGTAGCTGTAGCAGTCAAAACCTACCCTGACGGTAAGGTGACTGGTAAAATTCGTTGTGCGTCGGATGCGCAAATTGCCGATAAGGTAGCCGGATATTTTGGTGGTGGTGGCCATCCTTATGCGGCTGGTTTTAGAACTTACGACACAACATATGAAGAGGTGATAAAGGAATTGGTACATTTAGTACCGGAGCTGCTTGATGAGAAATAAGTTAATTCTATTCAAAAACCACGATTACTGTGCCGTTAAAAAACCGACACTAACCGTGGTGATGATTCACGGGATAGCGTCTGAATCTTCGACTTATAATGGCGCGCTAGAATATCTCGAAAAAGTTGATGCTTTAAAAAATGTGAGATTTGTAACCTTTGATTTGCTTGGTTCTGGTAAATCTTTGAAAGATGATAGTTTGAATTATGATTACAAAGATCAATTGGAAGCACTTCATAATGCAATTAAGAAATTGAGGATAAAAACTCCTTTGGTCTTGGTCGGACATTCGCTAGGAACTTTTATTGTAACGAGGTATGCAAGCAAGCACAAAAAGATGGTAAGAAATCTAATTTTGATTTCGCCACCAATTTATACTTTGACTGATCTAGATAACCCAGCATTTGCTGCTGGAATTAAGGCTTTTCAGGATGCCGTGAGTTTGAAAAACCGCCAAATCTTAAAAGAAAAATCATTTAATAATTCTATGAAGAGAATTGTATTGAATCGCAAGAACTATCAGACCTTGGCGGAGCTTGATATTCCCATTACATTAGTATATGGTGAACTAGATAAGTTGATTGCGCCATATAATATTCCAAAGATCAAGAAGAATAATCACAACATTAAGGCTATTAAAACTGCTGGGCGACACGGTGTCTCGCGAGAAAAATTTCCTGTTTTGAAAAATTTGCTAGAGGAGATTTTGAAGGAGGTAGAATGATAAAATTGTACAACACAGCGAGTCGTAGGGTTGAAGATTTTAAACCGATTGGTGACGTAGTGAAAATATATACCTGTGGTCCGACCGTGTATGGGTATCAGCATATAGGGAATTATGCTGCATATATTTATTGGGATTTATTAGTCCGAACGCTAAAAGCTAATGGAATGAAAGTTAAGCGAGTATTAAATCTAACCGACGTAGGGCATTTAACTTCTGACGCAGATTCGGGCGAAGACAAACTAGAAAAAGGTGCCAGACGCGAAGGGAAAAGTGTTTTTGAGATTGCGAAGTTTTATGCGGAAGATTTTCTGAAGAATTACCAAGCCTTGAATTTGACTGATCCGGACGTGATTGCTCGCGCCACGGATTATATTGAAGAAGATATGCAAGCGGTAGATGCAATGACCGAGCGTGGATTCACTTACGAGACGAAAGACGGTGTATATTTTGATACTTCGAAATACCCGGCTTATGCGGATTTTGCAAAATTAGATCTCACAGGACTACAAGCAGGAGCGAGAGTAGAGTTTTCGGATGAAAAAAAGAATGTTTCGGATTTTGCCGTATGGAAGTTTATTCAGCCGGACGAAAACCACGTGATGCGCTGGGATTATTTAGGCCGTCCGGGTTATCCGGGGTGGCATCTTGAATGTTCCACGATTATCCATAAAGAACTGGGCGAGCCAATCGATATTCATACGGGAGGGGTAGACCACATTCCAGTACACCATACAAATGAGATTGCCGAGACTTATGCGGCGTACGGCACAGGGTTATCGCGTTTTTGGTTGCACTGTAATTTTATTACGATTAATGGCGAGAAGGTGTCAAAATCTTTGGGTAATATCTATACTTTGGCTGATTTAGCAGAGCGTGACTTTTCGCCAATGGACTATAAAATGTGGTTACTTTCTGGGCATTATCAAGGGACAAGGAATTTTACTCTTGAATCTTTGGTGGGGGCGAAAGCACGGAGATTGCATTGGCGCAATAAGATTGCCGAATGCTACCAGCGTGAAGTAGTTAGCGATAATAATACATTTGAAAAAGTCTTAGCGGCCGTAAATAATAACTTAAATTCGGCAGAGGCATTTGCTGTAATCGATAATTCTTCTTTGTCGCTCGAGGACTGGCGGAAAGTAGATGAATTGTTTGGATTGAATTTGATTAATGATTCGCCGGATATTGATGATAAGGTCCGTGGATTGATTGATGAGCGGCAGAAAGCACGCGCGTCGCATGATTTTAAAAAATCTGATGAGATACGCGATTTATTAGCCCAGAAAGGATTTGGCGTGGAAGATACACCTGATGGGGCTATGTGGAGATATATTTGATACATAAGCTATCAGTTATATTCATTCGGTATAGGATCAGTACTACTAGAATATAATGTTATCGTTGACCCTAAATAATAACCATAATAATAGTTTAGACTTCTAATAAGAGTATCTTCGCAAGAGAGGTCTATGAAAGCACCTTTTGTAAAACCGTTATCGCATTTTATAAAATCGTCTAGCTCGTTACCATAATCTTTTAACCAATATGATGTTGACTCGGTATCCATATAAGTACCAGATATAGGAACGACGGAGCAATCATTAGACGGAAGCTCTTCTCCTGTAGTATTAGCTTGTTCTGTATCGTAAACTGCATAGACTTTGACATAAAAGCCATAATCGTAACCAGATTCTGGGATATCCCAGCTTTCTCCATCTATAGTTACAGTATTACTATCAAAGATAAAAGAATGTTGCCCCTGTATGTTCTGTTCTTCTGCAGAATATTCATAAAAAACTCCTGGTTCATCACCTTTTCCGACCGTTACAACCATAGTACCGGCCGTCATCCTGAAGTCTATAACCACTTTGACCTTATCGGCATTTGGAACTGTAATAGTTTGATGGATTTTTTCATTGTTTGTATAAGAAGGGCTAACTGGTTTTGGGGTGCCATCGCTATTTAAGTTAGAAGTGCCAACTGTAGCGTATGGAGTATTGGCTACATAACCATATCCTGCTGGAGTACAGACTTTGGAATATTTTACGGTATTAGTGGTTTGTCCATTAGGGAAAGTGGAGCCATTAGCGTCAAATACTACAGTAATGGCATTTCTTAGAGCTTCAGTATTCACATTATGTGGATGAACAAGGGTATATTTAACCTTACCATTATAAGTATCAGCATCTTGGAAAGTAGACATAAAGGCTCTGTAGGTAGATTGGAGCTTGGAGCCTAGTGTTGCGTCGGTTGATGTAGTATATTCTGCTACTTTGGTATAGGTGTCTGGGACTTCTTTGTAGTTATTGAAGTTATTAGTGATAGTAAGGTTGTTTGGTTGATAGGAGCCATCAGTGACTTTAATCATCTTCATGGCCCAGGCTGAGGTATTGCCACTAGTAGCTTGGCCTGTATTAATGATGTTGCTAGTAGTTTGTCCTACTAGTGTATTATCACCATCATCTTCGTTAGTATATCCTATAGCATATAATGCAAAGCCACTAGCGTCATTGCAAAAGATGGTGAAGTTAGTAGTACCAATGTCCGATTCGCTAGTTCCGGCATTTACTATTGCGGTGTGGGCTACATCTACACTACTATTGAGATTACAAGAGACTGGGACGGAGATGTCTACGTAGTCTTGGAGTGTTTCTTCGGCGGAGACGGTGGTGGAAGTTAGGCAAATAAACGACAACAGAGAAAGACAAAGAAGTGTCAGGGCTGGAACTGACATAAAAAGGGTGGACCTCGTCGAAATAAGCATAATTATATTATAGCATATAATATATATAATATATGCCTTTAATGATAATATCTTGCGAGGAAAGCCTTCTTAAAATCAGCAAAAGTACCATCAATTAAACTCTGACGGATTTGCTCGACGGTACGAATAATAAAACGTTCGTTATGAATAGATGCGAGAACTTTGGCGGTGATTTCGTCAGTCTTGAAAAGGTGATGTAAATAGGCTTTGTTGTAATTCTTACAACATTCGCAATCGCAGTTTGGTTCGAGTGGAGTAAAATCGTGTGTATATTTAGCATTTTTTATATTTATGCGACCGTCTAATGTATAAAGTGAACCGTTGCGTGCCATCCTGGTTGGACCAACACAGTCAAATGTATCGCACCCGTATTCGGCTCCAACAAATAAGTCTAGCGGTTCTTGGCCCATCCCAAGCAAATGACGGGGTTTTTCTTCAGGTAGAATAGAATTGACGGTTTTTAGCATTTCATCCATACCGTCAGCGGTAAAAACACCACCGATGCCAAAGCCATCGACATCTTTGGATGCACAATATTTAGCCGATTCGGCGCGCAAATCGTTGAAGTTGCCGCCCTGAACGATAGCATAAAGATATTGAGTGCTCGAACGGGTAGTTCTCGGTCCGCTTCGCTCGCGCCCGTCGTTACGGGGCTCACTCGCTATCTCGCTCCCGTTGTCGCGAACGACCTCGAACTTCCCATTCATCGCACTCATCAACCTTTTATGCTCTGCGATGCAGCGGTCGAGCCAACGATGGGTGCGATCCATTGCTTCTTTCATATCTTCATAACTATTGGATTTGGCAAGATGGTCGAAGGCCATGTGAATATCAGCGCCGATTTTCCATTGATCTTGCATGCTAGATTCTGGTGTCATTTCGAAATTTGAACCGTCGATGTGGGATTTGAATTTTACGCCATTTTCGCTAATTTTAACATTTGGTAGAGAAAAAATCTGGAAGCCGCCGGAATCAGTAAAAGTGGGTCCGTGCCAGGAACAAAACTCGGCCAAGCCGCCAGCTTCATTTATTAAATCGGCGCCGGGACGAAGAATGAGGTGATAGGTGTTAGCTAAAATGGCTTGGGCGCCAAGAGATTTGACCTCATCCATGGTAAGTGCTTTGACCGTTGCGCGCGTGGCAGCACCGACAAAAGCTGGAGTTTTGATGTCTCCATGCGGAGTATGAATTACGCCCACGCGAGCTAAGCCTTGTTTTTTCTCGATATCAAATTTTAGCATATTAACATTGAATCTCCATAACTTAAGAAATTATATTTTTCTTTGATTGCGTGCTCATAGGCGTTTTTGAGGTGGTCCCAGCCGGCAAAAGCAGAAGCGAGCATCAAAACTGTAGATTTAGGAGCGTGATAATTGGTAATTAGAGCATCTACTAGTTTGAATTCATATCCGGGATAGATGAAAATGTCGTCTTCGCCAAAAGGTTTTCCGGTTTTGGCATAGTATTCCAAGGTGCGAGCTACTGTAGTGCCGAGGGCTACAATTCTCGGCGGGTCCTGCCGCGCATTATCCCCCAAAACTTTTGCATTGCAAAACGTTTTAGGGGTCCCCCTATGCGCGTCACCCGCCGATGTTATACACCTAATCGCTTCAATAGTATCCTTTGGAATACTGTACCATTCGGAATGCATTTGGTGGTCTTCGACATTGTCGGAGCGGATGGGGAGGAAGGTGCCGAGACCGACGTGAAGAGTTAAATATTTGACGATTACACCTTTTTTACGAAGCTTTTCGAGTAATTCTTTTGTCATATTGAGACTAGCGGTCGGTGCGGCGGCGGAGCCCATGTTTTTGGCCCAGACGGTTTGATAGCGTTTTTTGTCGTCATTGGTAGCGTCACGATGAAGATAGGGCGGCAAGGGAACCGTGCCATATTTTTCTGCTAAATCTGCTAATGGTGTTTTTGAATCTACCTCTGCAATACCATTGCCTAAAACTTTTGTGATTGTGATGAGGTTTTTGTTAGATCTCGGGGCGCGTCCAGCCGGCCCGTCGCCACGGGCGGCTGGCGCTCGTCCTCGCCTTGCCAGGCTCCGGATCCCCTCGATTTTGACAAAAAGCTCATCCCCATCACGTAGTTTACCACGGTACATGACTCGCTGAGGTTCGTCACCGTGTTTTTCTAGGACGACAAGCTCGCGTTTGCGACCATCAGGAAGCTCGCAAAAAAGTCGCGATTGCATGACTCGTGTATCATTTAGTATTAATAAGTCGCCTGGATTAAGATATTGGTCTAGATTGCGATAATAGGAATCTTCTATTACTCCTGTTTTGCGATTCAAAACTAAAAGCCGCGTCGAACCACGAACCTTGGGTGGAAACTTGGCTATGCGCTCTTCTGGTAAATCGTAGGTATAATCGGAAACTAACATATATTATATTGCTTGCGTATTGACGCCGACACTCCAGTCGATTTCGGGATGCTTTTCGAGTAAGGCGCGGACGTCTTTTTTAATTTGTTCATAATCTGATTCATCCCTAGCTTCGAATTTAATAGTAATATATGGACCGTTTTGCGAAGCGCGGATTACGATCATTTTGCCTGGCAAATCAGCGCGAACACCGTCAATTGTAGTAAATTCGGCATCTGGCCATAAGGCTTCTAAATCTTTTTTGATCTCGGTATCGATAAATTTGAATTTAATATCATCGGCAAGACCAAGTTTGATCTCTGGGCTGCTGGTATACTGTGGCAATTCGGCGACTAGTTCGCTTAACGTTTTGCCTTCTGCGGCCATGAAGTCGAGTAGGCGTAGTGAGGCATTGACAGAATCATCATGAGGGAAATAGTTGTCAGCAAAGAAAATGTGGCCAGATAACTCACCCCCAAATGGAGCGCGCTCTTCTAAGAGCTTGGCTTTGATAAAGGAGTGACCGGTCAGCCACATTACTGGGCGGCCACCTTCTTTGATGATAGTGTCCCGTACGGCCTGAGAGCAGAGCACATTAAAGACAATTGGCGCACCGGGCAAACGACGTAAGATACTTTCGGCAAAAATCGCAACAATTACATCCATCCAAAGCGGATTGCCGTGCTCGTCAACTACCGCAATGCGGTCGCCATCAGTATCGTACGCAAAACCAATGTCGGCGCCTTCTTTTTTGACTCTTTCGCCGAGGCGCTCTAAAACTTCCACTTCGGTTGGATCGGGCTGCCCCATTGGGAAATTACCGTCTGGCTCACAGTTTTGTTCAATTATTTCCATGCCGGCTTTTCTTAAAACTTCGGCATATTTACGACCAGACCCTGTGCAACAGCCGTCTACGACGATTTTGTATTTTTTGGGAATATTGAAAATCTTATTAACCGTCTGGACGTATGCAGGGAAGATATCTGCTGTACGATTAGTGCCTTTTTGGGTTGGCTCGTCAAATTCGCCTTCTTCGCAAAGCTTGCGGATTTCCTGGATTTCATCAGTCATCATGGTACCAGAATAACCAGTAGAAAGTTTGAGGCCGTTGAACTCTTTGGGGTTGTGCGAGGCGGTGATCATTGCGCCACCACGAGTTTTTAGTTCGTAGTTTGCAAAATAACTGATTGGTGTCAAAGTCTCACCGATATCTATGGTGTTGATTCCGCCGTCATTTAGACCAGCGATCATCGCGTCGGCGTAATCTCGACTGTTTAAACGCACGTCGTGACCGACAGAGCATTCATTGATGCGACGACGACCGAGCCAAGTGGCATAAGCGCGCCCAAAGGTATAATAGACATCCTCATTGAGCTGTTCGTCGACAAGGCCTCGGATATCGTAGCCGCGAAAAACAGTTGGATTAATATCTTTCACAATTTGATAAGATTTTGACATATTTTTCTCCAGTTAGAAGCTATATATATTATAACATATTTTTGATTTGCTTCTTGTAGCGCTCTTCTTCGGAAAAGATGCAGCCACAGTATTTTTGCATGTACAGCCCAAGCTCGCGAGCTTTGGCTTGGCCGTCGCGAAAACCAGTGCGAAAATCTCGATACAAAAATTTGATGCCAGAATCTTGGGCGAGTTTTTCGCAAATATTTTTTAATTCTTCATGTTTTTGATAAGGTGAAACAAGTAAAGTGGTGGTAAAGGCTTCGTAACCGTTTTCGGCGGCATAACGTACGGTCTCGGATAAGCGCTTGGGGTAACAATAATTAGTACAACGGTTTTCGATATCGTTTATGACGTTGCGACAAAAATCATCAAGACCGTATTCTTCTTTTAGAATTAATTCTGCATCAACTTGCTTTGCGTAATCTTTGAGACAATCACGACGGGTCTTGTATTCGATAAAAGGATGAATGTTTGGATTGTACCAAAAAAGTGTCGGCTCGATGCTTTCGGCTCGCAGAGAATCAATACAGTACACGCTACACGGCGCACAACACGTATGCATTAAAACTTTCATTTACATAATTATATCATTTATGCTATAATTAATCCATAAAGGAGGTTTATGTCTAAAAGAATAGAAACAGATTGGCAAACATTTATCAAGTTTTGGACTGTGCCACTCATTATCGCATTTGTTTTATTTTTCTTGGGCAAGGCTTTGACTGGCCTAATCATAATTGGCATTTCTATTTTCTTGGCTTTAGCTCTAAAACCTCTTGTAAATCGTGTCAATGAGTTTTTTACCAAGCATTTTGGCAAAGACAAAAAACACCAGACTTTGTCCGCGATTTTTGCATATTTAATTGTGGTGGTAGTAATTGGCGCTATCCTTGCGATTGTTGGGCCAGTCGTAGTGAATGAAACCGCGCGTTTCGTACAGAATGTACCAGAAACATTTGAAACCACGATTGGAGGCTGGGAAGGGATTAATAACTTTGGTAAACAAATCGGAATTGAAGATTTGCACGGCCAAATTATATCCACCTTAAACGGTTTCTCGAATAGTTTGTTGGGTGTGCTAGGTAATAGTTTGGTATCTAATGTAAGTGGTATCGCAGATATTATTATGAAGATTGTTTTGGTATTAGTATTAACTCTGCTATTCTTGCTTGAAGGCCCAGGTATGATGCAATCATTGTGGCGTACACTTGATGGCGGAGAAGAGAGAAAACAAGTTTCTGTGGCGAAAAGGATTACCTCAAAAATGGCCGGTGTTGTCTCAACATATGTATCACACCAAATGATCGTTGCAATGATTGATGGTTGTGCTTCGATGATTATCGTGTTTATTTTGTCATTTATCTTTGGATTCTCGCCGAGTCTAGCTGTACCGATGGGTATGATTACGATGATATTCTATATGATCCCGATGTTTGGGCAGTTTATCGGCGGCACATTGGTTACTTTGATTTTGCTGTTTTCAAACCCATTTGCAGGCTTGGTTTTTGCGGTGATTTATATTGTTTACTCTCAATTCGAAAACAATTTGATTTCGCCAAAAATACAAGGCGATGCATTGCATCTAAGATTAATCACAATTCTATGCGCCATCACGATTGGCATGTATATGTTTGGCCTGCTTGGTGCCATCATCGCAATTCCAATTGCTGGTTGCATCAGAGTTTTGATTGATGAATATCCAAATATAAGAGCTGCTAGAGAACAATAATGTCCGACCAAAAAGACTCTTCTAATGCCAACAAAGAATTGGCTCCTAAAAAAATAGCGAAAAAACCGCTTTTGATTGTTTTATTTGTCTTAATTAATATTGCGGTGATTGCGATTACGGCTTTTTCTGAATTTGGTAATTCAGAAAACGCGGCCAAGTTGTCCGAGGTGGTGATCAACTGGTGGTATTTGATTCCGGCAGTACTATGCTTTGTGCTGGCTATTTCTTTTGAAATACACAAATATACTATGATGATGCGCGAAATGACGAACGATAAATCGAAATATGATGCGAGAAAGTCCAGAAAGATCGCGAGCGAAACGGTTTTGCTTGGCAAATATTACGACAATGTCACACCAGCAGCAATTGGCGGGCAGCCGTTCCAGATTTATCATATGCGAAAGAATAGTGGCATGCCGAACGGTGTATCCACTTCTATTCCGATTTTCGGCATGATTGCTGGGCAAATCGGTTTTATCATTATTGCATTCTTTTGCTTTGTAATCGGTAGTGCGACAATTAATAATGCGGTTTTGATTGGTACAGCTTGTTTTGGTTTATTATTCTATGCATTTTGGCCGGTGCTAGTAATGATCGCGACGTTTTTGCCAAAGGCGACTACAGAAATAATTACACTTTTTGTAAAGTTCCTCGCTAAGATTCGTATTGTAAAAAACCCGACTGAAGTAGCCAAGAAAACAGAACATGAAGTGAATGAATACGCTAAGTGCGTGAGAAGAATCTTAAAGAAAAAAGGCCTGTTCCTGAAAACCGTATTATGCTCTGTGTTGTTTAATGGTCTAGTTGCAACTATCCCGTTCTTTGTCTTAACTGCTTTTGGCGGAAATGTAGATTTCTTGCCTTGTTTTGTTACTACAGTAGCTGTCACTAGCGCAGTGTATTTTGTCCCGACGCCGGGCAACGCTGGTGCGGCTGAAGGAACCTTTTATGCCGTATTCTCGGCGTTATCTTCTGGGTATGTGTTTTGGGCGATGTTGATTTGGCGATTCTTCTCATATTATATATATATAATTATGGGGCCGATTATTTATTTCTTTATGCATTTACAAAAAAAGCGAGTAAAGAATGCGAAAACTACATAAAAAACAAAAAATCTTGCTTGGCGTTTTGTTACTTTTAGTAACTTTTTTGACTTGGTTTTTGATTAGGTTTTTTACTATTGACATAACTATTTCGATTAATAATTTATACCAATGGCCGGAACTACCGAATTTGAATCGTTCTTATGAAGTAACGAGTGGAAGCTATGCTATAGCTGTGGATGGCAACTTAGTAGCAACTAATGCGGAAAGTGACGAGACGAGGCCGACTGCTAGTACCGCCAAAATGATTCTGGGACTTGCAGTCATGGAAGCAAAGCCTTTCGAATTAGGTGAATCTGGCGAAATAATTACCTTATCGGATGAGGACTATAATCGTTATACTTGGTACATTAATAACGGCGGCTCTAACACT
The DNA here is from genome assembly GCA_045603565.1 of Candidatus Nanosyncoccus sp. Taxonomy (GTDB): domain Bacteria; phylum Patescibacteriota; class Saccharimonadia; order Saccharimonadales; family Saccharimonadaceae; genus Nanosyncoccus. The sequence goes on from JAZUML010000001.1 coordinate 23,376, forward strand.
GCCGTACGCGCGGGTGAAGAAATCAGCGAATATGATGCTTTGGCGTCTGTATTTTTGGCTTCTTCTAATAATATGGCTGATTCGTTGGCAGTATGGGCGTTTGGTTCGATTGATGATTACCGTGACTATGCCACAAAAATGCTGCAAGACCTAGATATTACGCACACTACTATTGGTGAGGACGCAAGTGGTTTTAGCGACACTACGACTAGCACACCTGAAGATTTAGCAATGCTCGGCGCTAAGGTTTTGCAAAATCCGGTTTTGGCTGAGATTGTTAATACGAATGAACACACAGTACCAGTAGCGGGCGCAATTAAAAATACTAATGGGCTTTTGGGGCAAGACGGAATCATAGGCGTAAAAACTGGCTATATTGGCGATAAATCTGGATACTGTTTGGTGTCAGGATACAAAGAAAACGAGCATATTATCATGGTCGCATTAATGAATGCTGCGACGCGCGAAGAATCTTTTAATGATAGTTTGTCGATAGTTCACCAATTGCAAGAATTAATCAAAGCTCAAGAATTGGTCGAAAATAATCAAACGATTGGTTATCTTGAGAGTTGGTGGCTCGGAAAAGTGCCAATTAAAGCAAGTGAGGATTTTAGTGAAGTAGCCTATACTGAAGCAAATAAATCTAGTAATTTAGAAATGCAGGGCGATGAATATTCTTTGGAATTCAAGATCGCGAATACAAAATACTCCGTTAAAGTAGCCCCTGAAGAATATAATAAACAACCGTCTTTCTTTGAAAAGGTGAAGCGTGTTTTTGGTTGGGGAAAGGAGAGTAGTGACGTAGAATTTACGCCGTTTAGCTCAAGCACTGAAAATAGCGAAGAGCCAGAAGCTGAGGCTGAAGCTACCGATGAAACTAAAGCCGAGACTGACGAATCTTTTACTAATGCGCCTTCTGAAAACTGCACGATTAAGTTTGGTAAACTAATGTTAATTAATCCGAATTTTACAGTTGAAAATAGTTTTATTAGTGCGAGGCGTGGAGAGTTGGTGAGCATTTCCAATAAATACGGAATTAGGGAAGGAAATCCCGGAAATGGCGATAACTTGCTAGACGTCGAAGCGGCAGAACATATAAATGATATGGTAAACGCCTACAGGGCAGCATACCCGGGCCATACCTTGGAAACTCGGTCGTGTTTTCGTATGGTTGGGACAAATTGTGGACGGCTTTGTGCAGCGACCGGCGCAAGTGACCATCATACTGGTTTGACATGTGATTTGCTGGATCCTGCTTATGGCGATTCACTCGACACCAGTACGCTCGGGCAACATGTTGACTGGCAGTGGCTCTATGACAATTCTTATAAATATGGTTTTATTGATCGCTTTCCAGAAGCCTGGGCGGGTGGCTCGATGGACGAACCTTTAAATGTGGATGAAAACGGATCTACTGGATTATTTGAGACTTGGCATTATCGTTATGTAGGCGTGTCGGCGGCGACCGAAATTGCGACCGGTAAATACAATAATGGACAGTATGATTCATTAGAGCACTACCTTAAGGCTCGTGGACTAGTGACGGATTTAAAAAACGGGAGGTGTAAATAATGCTTAGACTGTTCCGATTTTTGAAACCGTATTGGTGGCAAGTGATTATTCTTTTAATTATGACTGTGGTGCAAGTGTATACCACCTTAATGCTACCAGCATTAATGGCGGATATTATAAATAATGGCATCGTGCCAGGAGACACTAATTATATTTGGATGGTGGGGCTTTTGATGATTGTCCTTGCGATTGCATCTGCACTGGCGGCATTTATTTCGAGTTATTTCGCGGCGAGAATCGGAACTTGTTATGCGCGTGATATTAGACGAGAAATTTTTATCAAGGTGACTAGTCTCAACATCTTAGACTTAAAAGATTTTAGTACGGCATCGCTTCTCACGCGTACCACGAATGACGTAAGTCAGGTTCTGCGCGTCACGATTATGATACTATTAATGCTGGTTAGAGCGCCGCTATTTTGTATTATTTCAATTATTCTGGCTTTGCAAACGGCGCCAGACATGAGTTGGATTATTTGGATTGGCGTGGCTGGTGTGCTTGGTACAGTAATCCTAATTATGTCGTTGGTCGTGCCGAAGTTTAAGATTTTCCAAACTTTAGTCGATAAGATTACTCTGATTACGCGTGAAAACTTAACAGGCTTAAGAGTAGTGCGCGCTTTTAATAATGAAAAATTGGAACGCAAAAAATTCGTGAAAACTAATGACTATATGACAAAGCTTTTGATTTTTATTGACAAAATTATTGAGCTCCAAAATCCGTTGATTACAATCATATTTAACGGAACGACGCTTTTGTGTTCTTGGGTGGGAATTTCTTTGCTTACAAAAGATTTTGCATATCTCGGTAATATGACAGCCTTTGCGCAATATGTAGGACACGTAATGATGTCGTTTCTAATGATGTCGATGCTGTTTGTGGCGTTGCCAAGAGCAAATGTTTCGGCGCATCGTATTAATGAGGTACTAAAAAAGGAATCAAAGATTAAATGGAAAGAAAAAACTAATGGTATGCCTGAAAAAACCGCTTCGGTGGAATTTAAGAATGTAGATTTTTGTTATCCAGAAGCAGAAGAAAAAGTACTGAACGATATTTCTTTTGTGGCGAAAGCAGGCGAAACTACGGCATTTATCGGTTCGACTGGTTCGGGTAAATCTACCTTAATTAATCTAGTGCCGAGGTTTTATGAAGCAACAAGTGGTGAAATTTTGGTAAATGGCTTGTCGATAAAAGAATATGAAAAAGATGACTTAATAAAACGAATTGGGTTTGTGCCGCAACGTGGCGTGTTGTTTGCGGGGACAATTAAGTCAAATATTAAATTTGGGGCGCCTAATGCGTCTAACGAACAGATACGCAAAGCTGCGCGAATTGCGCAGGCGGAGAGTTTTATTGAGAAATTACCAGAAAAGTATAATTCGTCAATCGCACAAGGTGGCACGAATGTTTCGGGTGGACAAAAACAAAGACTGTCGATTGCGCGGGCGCTTTGTAAAAACCCAGATATTTTGATTTTTGATGATGCCTTCTCGGCACTAGATATGAAAACGGACAAGAAGTTACGCGAAGCTTTAAGGGAGGTTACTAACGACGCGGTAGTTTTGATTGTCGCGCAAAGAGTAAGCACGATAAAGGATGCAGAGCAAATTGTAGTATTAAATGATGGTAAGGTTGTGGGGCGAGGCCGACACCTAGAATTGTTAAACAAATGTAAGGTCTACCAGGAAATCGTGAAGTCACAGTTATCGGACAAAGAATACGCTGACGAACTGAAACTGGCGAGAAAGGCGGAATATGCCTAAACCGAAGGAATCCGGTAAAAAAATGTGGTCGTCATTTAAAGTATTTTTGAAATCGATTAGAAAATACCGTTGGCCGATTATTGTTTCTATTATTTTAACTGTGGGATCAGCAATACTGGCATTGTTTGTACCGAAAATACTTGGTGACATGACGACGATTGCAGTAAATACTTATCCAGAGATAGACTGGGCGACTTTGGGAAGCAAGGCCACGATTGTGATTATACTTTTCGTAGGTTCGGCGCTGCTTAATTATGCTCAGGCTTATATTTTGGCAGTGGTATCGGCGCGTTATACGAAAGATTTACGTGAAGCAATTTTGGATAAAATTTCAAAACTGCCGATTGCATATTTTGATAAACATCAATACGGTGATACGCTATCTAGGATGTCAAATGATGTGGATGTATTAACTACTTCGATGTCGCAGGAAATCGCAGATGTTTCGCTGAGCGTCACGACATTAGTTGGCACAATGATTATTATGTTGACAATTAGCGTGCCACTATCATTAATTACATTTGTGGTAATTCCGATTTCTGTTTTTGTAGTGGCAAAAATCATGAAATTTGCGCAAAAGTATTTTAAAGAACAACAAGATTTGTTGGGAGTTTTGAATAGCGAAATCGAAGAAGATTATTCAGGACAGATCGTGATAAAATCAAATTCTTATGAAGATGAGGCGTTGAAGGAGTTTGATAAAATCAACGAGAAGCAAACTACAGCTATGAGAAAAGCGCAGGTGTTTTCGTCGTTGTCGTTTCCGGTCACACATATGTTTACTAATCTTGGTTTCGTGGCGGTTTGTGCACTAGGCGGAAGTTTTGTCATACAGGGTAGAATGAATATCGGTGATATTCAGGCTTTCATTCAATATGTTTCGCGCTTTAATCGACCGATTACTGAAATCGCTTCGACTACTTCGACGATTCAATCTTTGCTCGCGGCAAGCGAAAGAATATTTGAATTTTTGAACGAGCCGGAAGAAGAACCGGACGCCGAACCAACACTTGAGATTAAAAATGTACGCGGTGAAGTCGAGTTTCATCATGTGAATTTTGGCTACCTTGAAGGGAGGCAGGTGATAAAGGATTTTTCTGTAAAAGTGGAGCCTGGTATGAAAGTGGCAATTGTGGGACCGACGGGAGCAGGAAAGACTACCATTATTAATTTGTTAATGCGATTTTATGAACCTAATTCTGGCTATATTTCGATTGATGGCGTACCGACGCGCGAAATGAAGCGCGCGGACGTAAGACAAATGTTTGGTATGGTTTTGCAGGACACGTGGTTGTTCTCGGGAACGGTTGAAGAAAACTTGCGCTATGGAAATCAAGACGCGAGCCTAGAAGATATTAAGCGCGCAGCGAAGGCTTCGAATGTTAATCATATCATCGAGGCTTTGCCAAAAGCTTATCGTTCGCCGATATCGGAAGATTCAGATAATATCTCTGCGGGTGAAAAGCAATTAATAACTATCGCTCGTGCGATGGTGGCGAATCCGCCGATGATGATTTTGGATGAAGCAACTTCAAATGTAGATACTAGAACTGAACAACTGATTCAAGATTCGTTCGAAAAATTAACTCATGGAAGGACGTCGTTTGTGATTGCGCACCGGTTGTCTACGATTCGAAATTCGGATTTAATTTTAGTGATGCGAGATGGCGCCGTAGTGGAACAAGGGAACCATGAAGAATTGTTGAAGCTAAATGGTTATTATGCAGAATTATATAATTCACAATTTGCTGATAATTAAGTCGAAGACTTCTTTGATAGTACCGGACGCGTCAATGATCGTGAGACCAAAGTCTTTGGCGATTTTGGGATAGGCGGCGTTGACTTTGGCTTGGAAATCGTGTTGCTTCATCTCGAAGGTTTCGGCAGCTTTGCCACGAATTTTTTGACGCTCTTCGCGGACTTCGTCCGAAACGGTGAGAATGAAGCCGTAGTCGGGTTTAAAATATTTTTCTGGTAGCATTTCTTTGGTAAGTTTGATGATTTTGCTGCGCGATACGCCCTCGCCATAGCCTTGGTAGGCAAGTGTCGACCAGTAATTGCGAGCGGAAATCACGATGCCGTGGTTTTTGAGAACTGGCTCGGCGATTTTTTTCCAAAGTTCAACCCGAGCGGCGGTGAACAGTAGGACGTTAGTGAGGGATTCGAGATGATAACCGCGGGAAAGGATGAGATCGTGAAGATCGTGGGCCTGCGGAAGGTCGCCGTCCGGCTCTTCCATCATGACAACTTTTCGACCTTGCTTTTCGTAGTATTCTTTTAGCAGCTCAACTTGGGTAGATTTACCCGTGCCATCCTGACCTTCGATTACTATATACATAGTTATATTTTAGCATATATGGCGGAGTGATTATAGTCCGGTGGTGGAGCCGAAGACGCAGCGGATAGGAAGGCCTTCTTCCGACCGATACATGCTGACTGTAGTACTCCAATGAGAACTAGACAATGATAATCTGTACATGCTGTATGTTTCTTGATAGGTGGAGGAAATAAAAGAGCCATTTGAATTTAGACCTTGTTGCGGAGTTTGATATTCCTCGCTGTAATAACCGGATAGTATAGCAGAAAAAGCATTATTAGTATTGGTCACGTTGCTGGAATATGCTGTATATAGAGCTTGGTATTGACCGGTGCTTCCTCCGGTTGGTATATGCCAGCCAATTGGACAAATATCGCCATCTATATCATATAGAGTATTTGGCTTATCTACAGCGGAAGAGTACGTATAACAATATGAGCCAGCGCTAGCGGCGCAATTATTATAATACACACCAATTTTTCCGTTATTTGCACCATAATGAGTTGCGGTGTCGTTTTTATAATTAACCGATATTTCCGCTGCTGTTATTGATGATCTCGAAATACCTCTAGCTATTGCTGCAGTCGTATATTGATTAGCACAGCCAGTAGTATGGCCTAACAAACAATCTAAACTAGTACTATCGGCATTAGTATTGGTAGGGTTTATTTTGGCAGCAGTAGTAGAGTCGGTGGGGTCTAGCATCAGGTTGTCTAGCATCCAGCAGTTTTCGTCAGCTAATTTGGCTACGGAGTACTGTGTTTCGTCACGAGAATCTTTGATGGTGTAAACTTGACCAGTAGTAAGCGTGGACGGGCAAGAAGTGACATCTTGCATGTATTCCATATTAGCGATTGTTCTAGGTGGTACCCACCACATCGCATAAAGCGTAATAGACTCACCAATATCAGCAAGGTTGGTGTTGATGATTTGTTCATTAGAGTAGGATGTACCTGTACCATCTTGTTTGGTGTTCCATTCTTTAAATTCATAGCCTGCTGGAGGAGTGAAGGTGTTAGTACTTAGAGCAGTAGAGCCATTACTACATATAGGTTGATCTACCATAGCACCAGTACCATCTCCAGGATTGAATTTAACAGTATAGTAGAGACAAGAAGTACTAGGATGGAAGAGAGTGTATTTAACTTTACCATTATATGAATCAGCGGCTTGGCCAGAAGCAATGTGGACTTTGTAGGTAGTGTATAAGACTGCACCTAAGGTATTGTCTGTAGCGGAAGAGAAGGAAGCTACTTTGGTCCAGTTGGTTGGGACTACAGCATAGTTAGTGTATGGACTAACGATAGTTAGATTGTTTGGTTGATAGGCTTGGGAGGAGTTAGTTTCTTTAGAGAGTTTCATAGACCAAGAAGAGCTACCTGAAGTATTAGTGCTAGTGGGAATAGTAAGGTCTGTATCGTCACCTACTAGTGTAGT
>JAZUML010000002.1:0-41512 GCA_045603565.1 Candidatus Nanosyncoccus sp.
GGTTAAGTCGTAACAAGGCATCCGTACGAGAACGTGTGGATGGATTACCTCCTTTCTTGAGAAGGAATTGATGCTTATGAATCCGCGAGGATGCATAATGCTAGGTCGGTTGCGGTTATGATGAGCAAGCTTGCATCATAACAACTCTGGTTTACCAGACGTAACGTTAAGCTAAACTACTGAAGGATGAAATTGCACAGCTAAGTTGTTAAACACCAAATCCACCCCTAAGGGGTGGATTTTTTGATAAATTATGTTATAATGTACGAATCGTACCTTTACAGATGGACCAAGAGGGAGGGAATCATTATGAAAATTGGCGTCATCGTCGCAACCGAAACTGAACGAAAAGCGTTTATTAGAGTTTTTGGGTTACCCAATATGAGTAACTTAGGGACAGGAGTATTTGAAGTCGCTCAATGGGTATTAAAGGATAAATATCTCTACTTGATTATGAGTGGAGTTGGTGAAATCGCTGCAGCCTCAGCTACACAATATCTCATCGACACATTCAACGTAGATAAGGTTATCAACTACGGTGTAGCTGGTAGTTTATCGGAAGAGCATCAAGGAAGAAAAGTTGGTATAGTTACCGGTATTATTCATTACGATTTCGTTGCTACTTTTGGTAGCCACTATAAAGTTGGCGAGTATCCAGGACAAGGCATCACTCTAAAACCACGAGAAAACGCCATTCCAGCAGCATACACTAGGAGCCTTAATCAGTTTATTTGTGCCTCTGCCGACAAACTTCTTGGCGGTGGTGAACCAAAACGCAGATTAAGAAAACTCTTCAATGCCGACATTTGTGAAATGGAGGCGGCTGGTATAGTTCTTACGTGTAACAGGAATCATATTCCATGCACTTTTATAAAGGCTATTTCTGACGGAGTAGATGAAGATGTTGAAGCATTTGACAATAATGTTAATGAAGCATCAAAGGCCTGCGCTAGATTATTAAAACAGTTCATCTAGTATTTTGGAAGAAAGGGGGTGCTCAAATGGGCGCCAAAATAGAAAAAATCGCCTATATCATTAATGATGGCCCCAATCGTGAGGAGCTTTTCGATGCGTTCAGATACTCACGCAACAAAGAAGTCATCTTTCCAATTCACTTTACTCTACTAAAAAATAATAGTGATCCCACACATTCCGAGTGTAAAACCAGAAATGCGAGAATCACTGGTATCGATTATGATGGAGAAGAAGATGGAGATGGCTACTCTTTTGTAATAAGAGGAAAATTGGATGTTCATTTCTGTTCGGAGGGTCTATATTGCGATAATCTTCGCGCGAACTATGAAACTTGCAGATTTGAAGCATGCTACAATACGCAAACTCACAGAGGTCGCATGATGATTCAACTATTTCATCTCTAGGTCTATCTAAAAGCCTGCACTTTAATGTGCAGGTTTTTAGCGTTTATCTCCTTCACCGTGCAGTTTATTTCTTTGGTAACGGCTCTCTAGTTTCTCGATATTTCCTGACGCCACCTCTGATAAATCTACACCTAAATAGCGTGCGATTGCCGCGATATACCAGAGCGTATCGCCAAGCTCCTTCACTACTAAATCTTTATCTTCATCCGAAATTATTCCACCTCTATCGCGCAGGATCTTTTTTATTTTATCTGCAGTCTCGCCAGCCTCGCCAACTAACCCCAAAACCTTCTCCAAAAAACCTACCTCATTAACCTCTGCTTTCTCAAACAAATCATATTTAGCGGCCTTCTTTTGGTACTCATCTAACTTCATAACACCTCCTATCTGTTAATTTTATTATAACATGATATAATTTATTACATGGAAGATTCTCGCAATCTTATAGATGAATACAAGGGAATGAAAAATGAACAAGTTTTTGATGCGCTTGAAAAAAAGCGCATTTCCTTAGAAATCGCCATCGAAAACGTTGAACACGACTTTAATATTGGTTCAATCGTTCGTACCGCAAACTCGTTTAATGTAAAAAAAGTCCACATCATCGGTAAAAAGAAATACAACCGTCGTGGCGCCATGTGCACCGATAAATATTTACAGATAGAGCACCACCCCACAATAGATGATTTTCTAAAAACCCAGAATAACAGAGAACTAGTTGCCATCGAAAACAACGTAGGTCGCGCTAAACCTCTCAGTAAAAAACAGTTCAAACCAGAGACTACCCTAATCTTTGGCTCTGAGAATAACGGTATTACAGAGGAACTTCTAAAAACCGCAAAAGATGTACGGTTTATCGAGAGCTTTGGTTCTACCCGTTCAGTTAACGTCGGCGTTGCCGCAGGGATAGCAATGTATGAATATGCTAGACAAATTATTCTCTAGAGAGATTAATCGTCGTACCGGGGCTCATGCCATCAGTATTTATATCGATAGTGCTACAAAAACCAGAAAACGTTCGCGCTCTATCGGCTCTAGCGCCATCAAGGCCTCATCCAGCAAGAATCGTAACAAAACCAGAATTACTACTAAGCGCGCTGAGCGCTCGTTTTTCTATCGCTTGAACATCCGTTTTCCGTGGCTAAAACTTGCCGTCATCTGCTTTATCGGTGGAGTAGCCGTTATCGACCTCTGTGATTTGAGCATTTCAAAAACTGGTGATCCTACTAGCAAAGTCCGCATCGCCCCAATGGCGAAGCATATTAAGGCTACCGACCGTATCTTTAAAGGTAAAATGCTAGCCGCGCTCACTTTCGACGACGGCCCCTATTCTGAAACTACTCCAAGACTCCTTGATATTCTACAGCAAAAAGATGCTCTTGCGACTTTCTTCACGCTAGGTAGCAAAGCCACTGCTTACCCCGATATTATTAAGCGCGAGGAAAGAGAGCATCATGAAGTCGCTAGTCATACCATGTATCATCAAAACCTCATTCGTATCCCTGCCCCTTCCGCTGTATCCGATATTAACGAGGCAAAATCTACTCTAAAAAGTATTCTTGGACACGATCCTATTTACACCCGCCCACCTTACGGCAATATCAACGATACGGTTAGAACCACCGTTGGCACTCCAATTATACTCTGGTCCGTTGATTCTGAAGATTGGAAAAGCAAAGACGTCAATTCTATCATTGCCACAGCTATGAGCGAAGTTCATGACGGAGCTATCATCCTGATGCACGATATTTATCCTACTACTGTTGACGCCGTGCCAATTCTCATCGATAAACTTCGTGAAAACGGCTACGAATTAGTTACTCTTTCTGAACTCACTAAAATTAGGAACGTCAAACTAGAAAACGGCGCCACCTACTACAATTTTCGCCCCTAATTCATTTCGTGTTATGATGAATATCAGATGGGAAGTACTTTAATAAAGGGGGTGATATTTTGGAAAATCAATATACCTGTGAAAGAATCTGGAAGGGCTATCAAACTTACGCTAGTTGCGCATCTGTGATTCGCAAAGGGTTTGAACTAGTAGGGGCTACAAATATCATCAATGATGAACTAGACCTAAAGTCTACTTTTATGCGTAGAGGCGATTCAACACTTGAGCACCAAGCAAAAACTGCTTGGCTGGCATCAGTTTTTCTCAGTAATTTTCCGGAATTTTTCGGAAAGGGCATTACTTGCGAAACTTCGCCAGAGGTGTGGGTCTACATCACGACAGCACTTTGCCATGATGTCGGTGAATCAAAAATTGGTGACATCCCAGATGATGGCAACCCTTTACACGATACCAAGGATACGGCAGAACTTGAATTGTTTCGAGAGTTTATTTACGCCTATAGCTTTTTTGATAGAAGGGAACTACTAAAAACTTTTAAATCCTTTCAAGAAAAAAAACTCACATCCGGCCAAGGCGTTGTTTGCTCTTGATAAATCCGAAGCAGTCTTGATGCATCTGGTGCTAGAAAAATGCGGAATCTACGGTAGTATTGAGGCTAAAAACAATCCTACCGAGCGAGATTTGCATTTTGCTGAGGTATCGGGTTCTAATCTTGCGGCAGATATTTGGGGTGCACAAATGCTGGCGCAGTTTAAAGGGTTCCCACCAGAGATTACTCATCCAGTTTATGAGTTGCTTAACGTAGCAGCCCGAGACGTAAGAGGGAAAGATTTCCCTTGGCTTAACTACTAAGCCACACTCCCATCAAAATCCCCCGATCGAATCGGGGGATTTTCATACTAAAAAATTGGTGGGGATATGTGGACTTGAACCACAGACCTCGTCATTATCAGTGACGCGCTCTAACCAGCTGAGCTATATCCCCATTTGAACTAAAAAGTGGTGGAGTAACAGGGACTCTAACCCTGGACCTCCGCCTTGCAAAGGCGGCGCTCTAAACAGCTGAGCTATTACCCCATACCTGATATTTTACAGATTTTTTCAAAAAAGTCAACCTACCAAAGGATTTATATGATACAATAATACTTATGGATTTTGAATACAGTCTTGGTTGGGCATTAGCGGGACTAGCAATAGCGGCAGTCGGAGGGCTAATTGTGTTTTTTTATAAACAAATTGCTGACAATATGGCAGGTGGTGTATCATCCTATGGCCGAGTTAAACTATTTGGAATAATCACCATAGTAATTGGGCTTATCATCACGGCTAATCTTCACACTTTAATTTTATCTTTCTTGGTTAACCTCATCTTTAAAGAATAACTACTCCTAAAGCTTAATACTGGTTATTTCAGATACATCTATAATGCAAACTTTTGTTTTATCGCCTTGCCTAATCGTAACCTCCTGCTCTTGGTTGGAAACATTTGCAACTACTACTTCATAGTGTGACCCAATCTTCCTGGCTATAGCAACAACTGATTTTGAACTATAATCCAGACGTATCACCTTGCTGCCGACGGGAAATAGTTTTGCAAACTTCTTTAAAGCATCATAAATCGGTGTCAAGATAAAACCATCTCCGGATTTATTTAGAATGACAGGGCTTTTTAGATAGTTTTTGCAGTAGCTCGGGCCACCCTGAAAGTCAAGTAACATATTCCAGTCGATAAACGCGCTCGCTCCAGCGTTGATGTCGGCAAATAGTTCGCGTAAGTAAAGCCTTGCGTCGTTTTGCCAGGTGACTTCATCGTAAGATGAAAAGCCACAACTCATTTCAGAGCTCAGCATCAAAATGTCTGGGTAGTTTTGCCTAACTTTCCATACCTCCTCTGGAAATACTCCATCGTACCAATGAAAACACAGCCCTACAATCTTTTCGTTTTTCCCGTAGCTAGTCACATATTTACCCTTGAATAGTTTATCTGCAGTTTTGCTAAGCGTCCTTTTATTGTGGTCCCAAAGTAAAATCTGAGTATTATCTTTGTCTAATTCACTTGCCAGATACTTATAGGAAAGTTTCCTCTGGGCGTTAAACGAATAGATGCAGGATTCCCAAATTTGTCTCGCTCTGGGTTCATTTTGGACAGTGACATAAGATATATCTACTCCATGCTTTTGGTATGCTTCTAGCCACATTCGGATATATTTAGCAAAACTATCAAAACACCAAGGTTTTAAAAAGCTATAATTATGTGCCTTTAACCCCAGTTTCATATACTCTGGTGGCGACCAAGGGCTAGCCACGAATCGTATCTTTTTCCGCTTTGTGACATCTTTTATCATCGGAATAACCCATTTTTCGTCATGACCAATCGAAAAATCAGAAAGATCAGATTCTGCCGTGTATGTATAAGGTTCCAAACAAAAATCATTACTGCCGATACTTAGCCTCCCCCAGCGGTAGTCTAACCCAGCTTTATCATAATATGCTTCAATCAACTGGTGTTTTTTAGCCGGACTTAATCTCGAATAATTAAATGCTGTCGCCTCAGTAATTGCTCCGCCAAGCCCCTGCCACGTACCGAGCTCAACATCATCTAGAATGACAATTTCATTATCCATACTTCTATATTATAGCAAAAAAGGAAAACCGCCCTATTCGGGCGGTCTTCTCAGGTCATACATGTATTTTAAGTAGCCTCGCAGTTTAATCTACTTAAAACTACCTCTATTTTATATCACAAAATGCATATTGTCAACACCTTTTTTCCACAAATTGTTCAAAAGTTTCCAAAAACTTGTTCGGGAAATATAAAAATATTAAAACATATTTTAAAGAAAAAGCATATTGACAAAACTAAAGCGCTATGATATAATTTAATCATTCACTCTTTCTAGGGTGGTGTTAATTTTTAATTTGGTGGGCAGATAGGAGTTCTAGATGGCTGGAACTAAAGCTGGTGGCATGAAAGCTGCCGCAACTAACAAAGCCAAATACGGTAAAGAATTTTATGCCCGTATCGGTAAAAAAGGTGGCCAGAATGGTCACACTGGCGGTTTTGCCGCTAATCCTGCGTTAGCTCGTATTGCTGGTGCTAAAGGCGGACGTATCTCTCGTCGTGGCCCAGCGAAAAAAGCCTAAGTGAAGTTTTCACAACGCGGACAATGGTACTCCCCATCTGGAGTCTGAAATCGCGTTAGCCCGCACTTGGGACAACGCGATTTTTTGTGCAACCAATCTCTATAAGTATCTAATTCGTTTTGAGCTACCTCTTCATCCCACTCCACCTCATATTTATCGGCTAGATTTTTCGCCTGATCCCACGCTTCGACCTCCATTTTTAGACGTTTTACATCTGTATTAAAATCTCGATGTCCTAGAGTCGCGTGCCCTAATTCGTGCAGGAGTAAAAGCTCTCTATTTTGCTCGTCTGGACCAATCACGATAGTTTTTGGTGGCCTAAAAGCAAACTTGTGCCCAGTAATAAATTTAAAATCAGGATAATCATACCCCAATCTATTCAATAAATCATCAAACGACACCAAAGGGAATTACTCCCGTTCTTTTTGGCGAGCATAGATATAACAACCATATATGACCGACTCATTTGGGCGCTTTGGTCGGCGGTATCTTACCTTCAAATCATTAGGTAGATATTTCGCATACAGCTTAAAAATCTTACCAAGAGGCCCTCCAAGCACAATGTTATCAGGGTGGTAAGTATTAACAATATCTGGCAGGCCAAGATAAATGCGTTTTGCTACATCCTCTAATGCTTTCTTATCGCGCAAATCCGTAGCATGATCAATATGGAAGGAACTCTCAAGCGCGGAAGCAGCCGCTATATCCTCCCATTCCTTAATCTTGCCACCGTACCAGTACATCTTGTGTCCGGGTTCAAACTTACTCGACTCCGGCAAGATATGGTTTTTTTCTACAATTCCACCACCAATGCCAGTCGAAAAAGTCAAGAAAATCGTCTTTCCAGGCAGTCCAAAACCTTCAAAAAGCGCAGCCAAACTAGCATCATTTTCAAAATAAACTGGGCAGTCGAACAACGCTTTTATAGGGGTGAAAATATCTAAATCGTCCCAATTTCGATTCCCAAATTTTACTGTATAATTTTTTTGTACAACACCCGGTGCTGCTACGACTACGGAGCGAATCTTAAATCTGCGAAAAGACTGCAATGCGTCACCAAGGTCCTCTAAGAATACCTTAGAGCTTCGTGATGTCTTGAATTTGTTGCGCTTTAATACTCGGCCTTTTCTCGAGAAAAGCGCTATTAGTGTTTTTGTTCCTCCAATATCAATTGCTAAGTACATATCTTGATTATATCATAGAAATTTGCTATAATTACCTGAATCTTGGGCTCACTCATTACCCTATTTTTGCTTAGTAGGGCAATGAGTGAGTCTAAAGGAAGGAAATATTAATTATGGCAAATGCCAAAAAAGTAACTATGGATGAACTTCTCGAGAAAAACGAAGATTCATTCAAGAAAGCCTTGACGGGAGACACCATCAAGGGGACAGTCTTATCTGTCAAAAAACACGAAATACTAATTGATCTAGGCCCACAAGGTGTAGGCTTGGTTCCGCGTCGCGAAGTTTCATTCGCACGCAACCTAAAGGTCGGAGACGAGGTCACTACTTCTGTCATCGAAGACGAAATGAACGATGGCTATGTTTTGCTTAGCCTCAGAAAAGCCGTCAAAGATAAGGGCTGGGACGAAATCCAAGCCAAACTAGACGGGAACGAAACCGTAGAAGTCACTCCATTCGACGCCAACCGTGGTGGTCTCTTGGTAGAATACGAAGGTATTCGCGGCTTTATGCCAGTTTCGCAACTTTCCGCTGAGCACTATCCAAGGGTAGGTTCTGCCGACAAGGACGAAATTTTGCAACGTCTCAACTCGCTAGTAGGTAAGTCTATCAAGGCTCGCATTCTTGACGCTAACAAGAAGGAAAACAAGCTAATCTTCTCCGAAAAAGAAGCAATCAAAGATGGTTTAGCTGAGCGCTTTTCCGAGCTTAAAGTTGGCGACGTAGTTAAAGGCGTCGTTACCGGTGTAGTAGATTTCGGCGTATTCGTCAATGTAGATGGCATCGAAGGTTTGGTTCACATATCTGAAATCTCATGGGAAAGAGTAAGCAATCCATCTGACTACGTCAAAGTTGGTGACACTATCGAAGCAAAAATCATCGCTATCGACAAAGAGCGCTTATCTCTATCCATGAAGCAATTAGTTGAAGATCCTTGGATTTCGGAAGTACAAGGCCTCAAAAAAGGCTCCAAAGTCGAAGGTACGATTACTCGCATTACTCCATTTGGCGCTTTTGTTCAAATCAGCCCAGCAGTAGAGGCATTAGTTCATGTCTCTGAGCTTGGTGAAGGCTCTGATGTAGATCCAGAGAAGATTTTCACCCTCAACGAGCGCAAAAGCTTCAAGGTATTAGACATCGACAAGGAAGGTCGCAAAATTTCGCTTTCCATCGCGAAAAAATAGCCCAGTCTTCATATTTGTATTTGCTTATGGTATAATTATACCTAAAGGAGTTTTTAGTGAAAAATAGTAAGAAAGAATACAAGGGAAGACCTTGGCTCGCATATTATGATGAAGAAGGAATTCCGTCTCATCTCGAATATCCAGATTGTTCCATGGTAGATATGGTTATTCAGTCGGCTGAAAAATGGCCAGATAACACCGCCTATGTATACTATGGTCACAAAGTTACCTACAAAAACTTTGTCAAAAAAATCGAAAAAACCGCCCGTGCGCTCAAAAACTACGGCGTCAAAGAAGGCGATCGCGTTACGATTTGTATGCCTAATACGCCAGAGGGAATCACCATGGTGTATGCCGTAAACATGGTTGGCGCCATCTGTAATATGGTTCACCCTTTGTCGTCCGAAAAAGAGCTAGAATATTACATCAAAGTCGCAGAATCCAAATACGTTTTAGTCTTTGATGCGGTCTTTGACAAAGTCTATCGATTAAGGGACACGGCGCAGCTCGAACGCATTATCGTAGTGCGTCCATCCGACGGTCTTGGCTTCTTGAAACAGCGTATGTACAAGCTCTTACACGTCAAAAAAGTGCGCCTACCAGCCAATGATAGCCGCGTAGTGCTTTGGGAAGATTTCATTGCAAATTCCTACTTTTATCAGGGTAGTTATCACGAAGAGCGCGGTGGCAATGATCTCGCCGTCATTATGTATTCCGGTGGCACCACCGGTGCGCCAAAAGCCACTATGCTTTCAAATCTCAATATCAATGCCGAATCTTTGTGTGACGCCACGATGATTCGTCAAGTCGAACCAGGAGCTACCGTCCTCTCGATTTTGCCTATCTTTCACTGTTTTGGCCTCGGGATTTGTATCCATACCCCTCTTTCGAGAGGAATGGGTTGTATTCTTATTCCGGCCTTTTCGCACAAGCAATTTGCGGACATCATCAAGAAAAACGAGCCAAATTTCATCGTTGGCGTCCCGACGTTGTTTGAGGCCCTCATCAATACAAAACTAAAATCCAATGACCTTGAATCTGTTTCTGCGGTTATTTGTGGTGGCGACGCCCTCAATCAAACCTTACGTGACAAAGTCAACGAATTCCTTAAAAACCACGGCTCTAGTGCCAAAATCCGAGTTGGCTACGGTCTCACCGAAGGCTCTGGTGCTATCTGTCTTTCCCCAGAAAACACTTTCTCTGACGGCATCATCGGCGCGCCATTTCCAGATACAGATGTCAAAATCGTCAAAAACGACACCTTCAAAGAACTTCCAGCTGGCGAAGAAGGCGAAATCTGCGTCTCTGGCCCGCTTGTGATGATGGGCTATCTTGGCGACGACGCCGAGACCGCTCAGGCTATCCGTATTCACGATGATGGCAAAATCTGGCTCCATACAGGGGACTTAGGTCGTTTAGGCGAAGACGGTTTTGTCTATTTCGCTCAGCGCCTCAAACGTATCATTGTTTCATCCGGCTACAACATTTATCCAACTCATCTTGAGTCCATCATTAACTCTCACGAAGGCGTACTTACATCTACGGTAATCGGTATTGATCACCATTATAAGGGTCAAGTACCAAAAGCCTTTGTCGTGCTTAAACCCGGCTACAGACCAGGGAAGCGCATCGAACGCGAAATTCGTGAACTCTTAGAGCGAAATGTTCCGATTTACGCCCTCCCAGTCGCCTACGAATTCCGTGATAAACTTCCTCAGACCAAAGTCGGCAAAGTCGCCTTCCGCGAACTAGAAAAAGAAGAAAAGAACAAATAATTATTTGTAATAATTCAACCTTACTCTAATTTGAAGTTTCAGTGGTTTTTGCCGCAAGAAACGGTTTTTACGCCACTCCGGGAAATACTTTTTGAGCATCTCGCGAGAGTGCACAAACCCAGGCTTCCCCTCGGGGAAACGCCCAAAATCCTTCGCCGCATCAATTAACAAATTCCAGATAAAAAACCACTCCAATTCATCATGGTATTTTTTCTCTGCTTTTTCATCAACAAATCTCTTATAAAGTCCTTCGAGCACAGGGAAAATATCAAAAACATGCTTGTTAAATTTTTGCTTATGAAGCACCGAATTTGTATTTTGGGTGTAAAAATACAGCGCCTCATTTATACTTGAAAGCCTATCTGTATAAAGGATTAAAACAGACATCAACCCCATATCCTCATGAATCAGCCCCTCTGTAAAGGCGAACTTATGCTTTGTCCACCATTCACGACGAATTAATACCTGCCACGGCCCCATACCATATCTAATAAACCTACTTTTGTAGTTCGGTTCATCAGACGAAACAGGGGAGAGGTAGTCACTGTTATCCTTAGAATAAATCCTCTTCGCTCCCATCATTACTAAGTCCGCCCCATCTTTATCCGCGATTTTTAACAGCTTACCAATTGCTTTCTCAGCGATATAGTCATCTCCATCTATAAACCAGATAAATTCTCCCTTTGCCCGCTTTGCTCCAAAATTCCTCACTGCAGCTGCACCCGCTGTATGACACTGCAGTACCCGTATAGTTTTTGAGTGTTTTTTAGCATATTCCTTCATAAGCGATAGGGAATCATCAGTAGAGTCATTATCTATTACCAAAATCTCTCCCTCTACCCCTTTTAGCGAGTCAACAATCGAATCAAGGCATCGCTCCAAATATTTTTCGGCATTAAAAACTGGGATAATAATTGAGATTTTAGGCATTACTTAAAGATGTCCTTAAAGATTTTATCAGTAATTTTGCGCCCCAAAGTGCTTCCTACTGAGCCAACTATATTACCGAGCAGTCTATCCTTGGTCTTCTGTGCCTTTTCTTTGGCCTTTTTGGCCTCTCTTTCGGCTTCTAAGCGCCTTTTCTCCTCAGCCTTGATTCTATCCGCTTCTGCTTTTTCGGCGGCCTTCTGGGCGGCAATACGTTCCTTCTCGGCTAATTTTGCCTGTTCGCTGGCAGCTTTTTCGGCTGCTTTGTCGGCCGCTATCTGTTGTTTTTCAGCTGCGGCAGCCTCTTCTGCGGCAGCCTCTTCTGCGGCCTTTGTATCTGCCTTTTGCTGAATTATCTCTGCTGCCGATTCCGCATCTACTGCTTCATCATATTTACCCACGAGCGGGCTAGCATTTATCACCTTATTACGCGTAATTCCGTCTATCGCACCCATCAAGCTTTGAGGCGGCAAAATTGTTGCTCTCTCTACTATCTCTGGAGCACCTTTTTCGTTCTGGAAGGAAATTAAGGCCTCGCCAGTACCAAGCTCTAAGATAGCCTTCTCTGTATCAAATTCTGGGTTTACACGGAAAGCCTGCGCTGCTGCATGAACTGCCTTTTGCTCTGATGGGGTATAGGCTCTCAGAGAATGTTGTACTCTGTTACCTAATTGCGCCAATATTTCATCTGGAACATCGGTCGGACTCTGAGAAATAAAGTACAACCCAATTCCGCGCGAACGAATCAATTTTACAATCTGAACAATTCTTTTCAACCTATATCCCGGCATCCCATTAAAGAGTAAATGTGCCTCATCAAAGAAGAATACCAGTTTAGGTTTGTCCAAATCGCCTACCTCTGGTGAAGTAGAGAATAGCGTAGTGAGTAGCCACAAAAGAAATGCCGCGTACATATCTGGGCTTTCAAACAAAGTTACTGCATGGAGGATATTTATTACGCCACGCCCATCCTCTGTCGTAAAGAAATCGCTAATATTCAATGCGGGTTGTCCAAAGAAATGATTAGCCCCTTGATTCTCCAAGGTCAAAAGCGACCTCTGTATCACCCCAATACTTTGAGTGGTAATATTGCCATATTTCGTAGAATACTGATCTTTGTTTTCGCTGACATATTGGAGTACGGCTCGGAGGTCCTTGAGATCAATCAAGGCCAAATTTTCATCTTTAGCAATTGCGAATGCTATCGCCAAATTACCTTCTTGAGCCTCTGATAAACCAAGCATTATCGAGAGGACTTCCGGTCCCACCGATTCTACTGTAGCACGCAAAGGGTGTCCCTCAGTCCCAAACAAATCCCAAAACCTAACAGGGAAGGACTTAGCCTCAAAGTCCTTAATTGCGAGTTTGTCTAGGCGTTTTTGGATTGCATCTGTCATCTCACCTTTTACTGCAGTTCCAGCGAGATCTCCTTTGACGTCTGCCAAAAACACCGGTACGCCGGCATCCGAAAAACTTTCGGCCATTACTTTTAGTGTAATAGTCTTTCCAGAGCCCGATGCCCCTGTAATAATCCCGTGCCGATTCGCCATTTGTGGCAAAATCGCCAGTTCCGCCCCCTGTTCATTTTTACCGATTAATATTTTCCCATTTGCCAGCATAAAAACTCCTTTTTTCTATTATATAATATAATTAAGTTAAAATAGGAAACAACTATGAAAGAAGTATTATTTCCAGAGAGCGCTACAGAGGAAGAAAAGAAATCTCTTAACCTCGAAATTAGCTCTTCAGATGACCAAACCTTAGGTTTTAAGTCGGACGGCAATCAGCCTCCAAAAACTAAATTCGCCGTCAGAAACATCGTCTTAAACGAAAAAGGCGAAATTGCCCTGGTTAAATCCTTTAAATACGGCTATACTCAGATACCCGGTGGTGGGCTCGAGGATGGCGAGACTATCGAAGAAGCTCTAAGGAGGGAAACAGCCGAAGAAATTGGCTATAGTATCGAAATTATCAAACCACTTGGCTATTATTATGAGCAACGCGAAAGTAGCCTCAATAAACACTCCTGGACCACTTGCTTTTCTTTCGTCTATCTTTCAAAAGCACTCGAACATGTAGGTACCAACTACATGGAAGACGAAATCGCCGAGGGCTTTGCACCCATTTGGACTAATCTAGATGAAGCTATCAAAGACAAAGAGGCCGAACTTCAAAAACTCTTAGACAACAAGAGTAGTTATAGCGGCACTTTCTCCTCTTATCGTGACTTATCAATTCTCAAATTTTACCAAGCTAATCCAAATCAATCTTCTTAAACCACTTCAGAGACAGCACATAATTTATCGCTATCATAATGAAATAAAGAATAATAGACAAAACATAAATTGGTTTTAGTACGCTGATGTCTGGTATTAGCTGCTCGCTAGAAAATAGCGATTCGCCAATCTCAGGATTTACGCCAGCCAAGACAAACATTCCAATCAAAATTATCATCTGAATCACTACATAGCAAATTATTCCAAACAACACCGACCACCTTACCCGATTACTAAGTTTTTTGTGGCCCAAAATCACGCCCATATATCCCGAAATCAGCATTACGAAAACCTCCAAAAACACCACAAAAACCATCAGCAATATTATCTCCACCGCCGTGCTATCCAAAATTTCCGCCATCGGCGCTAAGAAATTTTTTAATCCTTCAAAACTTTCCGGCGTTAGCCATGCAATCGCCATTGTCGCCACAATTACCAGGGAACTAACTACCAAAATAATTAATCCCATCAAGAACTTTGATATATATAAATTCTTACGCGCCACCGGTAAAGTGTGCATCAAATATCCTTCATCACCATATAAATTACCCTTAAAATACACCCAAAGTCGCATCAGATTATTAATCAAAATATTCGCAATCATTGCAATTGTCGTCCCATTGAAAATATAGGCCAAAATCTGCATCGCCAAAGTATCGGCATATGCGAAACATACTCTTGTTAGTACCGCAAAAACTAGTGCTAAAATATAGAAAATCAGCATAAACTTAAAGTTCGCTTTTAAATCATATTTCAGTAACTTGCCTAACATTTCAGCTCCTTTCTAAAAATCGCGTCAATTGAAGCTTTGTGTTTCGCCCTCAGAGTGTCTGCATCGGACTGCAACACGACACGCCCTTTGTCGATAAATATCACCTCATCCAAAATCCGCTCAATATCAGAAATTAGATGCGTAGAAATAATCAAGCTCGCTCCCGGATTAAAATTCTGCAAAATCGTGTCCAGAATATAATCTCGCGTCGCCGGATCCACCCCACCCAGCGGCTCGTCCAAAATATATAATTTCGCTTTTCTAGACATCACCAAAATTAGCTGCAATTTTTCTTGCATCCCCTTGCTCATCGCGGAGATTTTTTGCCCCTCATCTAGGTCCAAATCCTTCAATAACTTCCGTGCTGTCTTGATATTAAAATCTCGATAGAAATCCTGGAAAAATTCCAGCGTCTTTCCAACCGTCATCCGTCGGTCCAAATATGTCCGCTCCGGCAGGTAGGAAATTATGGCTTTAGTTTCCGCGCTGGGCGTTTTGCCACTCACTAAAATTTCGCCCGCCGTCGGCGTGAGTAAATTATTTATCAGTTTGATGAGTGTGGTCTTGCCGGACCCGTTGCGCCCAAGTAAACCAACGATTTTTCCAGAGGGAATCGTTAGGTTTACGTCAACCAGCGTCCGCTTCGTGCCATAGTTTTTGCTGAGATTTTTGCATTCTAGAAGAATCATCGTCGCTCCATTTATCTAATAATTTTATTATACATTATAGCCATTACTTTTAAAACATCACGCACGGGTGAATATGCTAAAATGGATATATGTTGAAGAAAATCCTTATCGTTTTACTGATTTCCATGGTGCCCCTAATTGAGCTTCGAGGCTCAATTCCAGTTGCGGTAGGGATGGGTCTTGACCTTCCCGAGTGGGCGATTCTGATCACGGCCATCATCGGCAATATTATCCCAGTTCCATTCATTTATTTCTTCGCTCGTAAATTCCTAGAATGGGGAAACAAGCAAAAATGGCAACCGCTACACAAATTCTGTAATTTTTGTCTCAAAAAAGGCGAAAAGGGCGGAGAAAAATTGATCAAAAAAGCCAAAGGCGGTGTCTATTGGGCACTTTTTCTCTTCGTTGCTATACCGGTTCCTGGCACCGGTGCGTGGACCGGGACCTTAGCCGCCAGTATTCTCAATTTAGACTTCAAAAAGACTATCGTCGCAGTCACTGCCGGCGTAATCACTGCTGGCTTAATAATGCTTGCTGTTTCACTAGGATTATTTAGATTTATTTTTTAGTTGGAACGAAATTATCCATCAAGGCATTATTTTTATGATGTTTTTTCAAATAAAATGCGCCGAAACCACAAAAGACCGCTGCTCCAACTACGTTTACAAAAATATCTTTCATCGTATCCATCAATCCAATATCAAGATAGCCTTCGTCTACTGTAATAGTGTCGCCATTAGCAAGATGAATGTCGGTATTCACGATGTCATCCACCCTTACCGGCCGATTGCCGCCGTCTCGTTGCATCGTAATCGTAGATATTTGCCGTACGTGCGCATCTTTTTGAGCGTCCGTCCTTAGCGTCATATCAAAAGAGAATTCTAAACACTCCCACGCTATACCTAGTGTCACGGAAAAGCAAAAAGCAAATAGTAACGTGAACGCTCTTTTACATTTTTCTTTATTCATAATTTCAACTAACGACAAACCAATCCCGGCTAAGACAAATCCACTCAGGAAATGTAAAATAATATCCCAAAACGGAAAAGGCCCATAAAACGCAAACACTTCACCCAGAATTAGGGAAGCAAAGACAAAAAGATAAAACGTAATTTCTAATGCCGCCGGTAAAACAATTTTAAACTTTTTTGTCACCAAAAACGGCGCCCAGTATAGAACCAATGCAGCCAGGGCCAAACCAATTTTCATCCAATCACTAAGAGTTATCGCATAAACAAAGGCCGCTATAGATAGCGCGTAAATCACGACAAACACTATTTGAGATAATTTGTTGGTTTTTTTGACCGACTTCATACGAATTATTATACTACACGTATGATATTATTAAACCATAAGGAGGATAACATTATGGCCGCTAAAGCGAAGCAATCTACAAGAGCAAAAAAACCAAATAAACCAATAATAGATGAAAGATCCGTATTAAAACGACCAACTACTTGGGTGATGGCGGTGTTGTTGTTCGCACTGCTCTTTGTCTCAGGTCTCTCTATATACGGACTTAAGACTATTGGCCAAGTTAACAGACTCGAATCGGCAGAACTTACCGTTTTCCCACATATTGCCAAAATGTACATTAAAGATATGGAATTTGAATACCAGGACCAGCCTACTGTTAAGCAAGCCACGGGTTACGGCGTTTCCGATGAAGACGGAGTATTATACATTACTTTCGACTTTGCTCCATATACAGTAGAAGATAATAATCGTGTCCCCAGTGACTACCATCACGCGATTATTTATTTTCAAAAGGACGATGAGCGAAAAACCTACGGTCACGCCTTTTCGTATCATGAGGATGCCTCGTATCACCCGGACGGCCTCTACGTCAGGTTTGAAGAATAATTATCTTCCCGGGACTGGACTCGCATTGAGGACGAAGTCCGAAAACCGAGTCTACTTTTTTGATGCACGAAAAAAGCCCGAAGGGCTTTTGAAGTGGCTCCCGGGACTGGACTCGATTCGAAGAACGATGTCCAGCTTTTTGGGCGCATCGTTAGATGCGTGGCTCCCGGGACTGGACTCGAACCAGCAACCTCGAAGTTAACAGCTTCTTGCTCCACCATTGAGCTACCCGGGATCGTGCCACTATTATAGCATATTTTTCCATTTTGTGATAAAATAATTGTAACTTGTAGGATGATTAGAATTATACAACCGTCCTACGGGACATGAAGACTTGGCCCAAGTGACCTGGAACGTGCCCGAAGGGCACGTTCGTAAAATTCTAATCATCCTCGATCAAATTTTAACACTACAGAAAGGAGAGCTATGGAAGAAAAGACGATTCAAATTGCCGGTTCTATTACTGTTGATGAGCTTTCAAAAGCCCTTGGTCTTTCTGTAACCGAATTAATCGGTACGCTTTTCAAAAACGGCATCGTTGCCACTATCAATCAAAGATTAGATTTTGAAACCGCCTCTATCATTATTGACGAACTTGGTCTTAAAAACGTCAAATTAGAGCGCAAAAATACCTCTACTAAAACTTCTGATTTTCACAGGGAATTATCCGACAAGGCCGTTACTCGCCCTCCAGTAGTTGCGGTAATGGGGCACGTCGATCATGGTAAAACCACCCTTCTCGACACGCTTCTTCACAAAAAGACTGTCGACGACGAAGCTGGTGGTATCACTCAACATATTTCTGCTTATCAACTCAAGCACAACGATAGACTAATCACTTTTCTAGATACTCCAGGCCACGAAGCTTTCGCCGCCATTCGCCAGCACGGCGCCATGCTCACCGATATCGTAGTTATCGTAGTTGCTGCCGATGATGGTGTTAAGCCGCAAACTATCGAAGCAATCAATTTTGCCAAATCCGCCAACGCCAAAATCATTGTTGCTATCAACAAAATCGACCGCGAAGGCGCAGATATCGATCGCACTAAGGCCGACCTTTCTAACCACGGCCTCCAACCCGAAGAATGGGGTGGTGATATCATTATGGTGCCCGTTTCTGCCAAGCAAAATCAGAACCTTGAACAGCTCTTGGATATGATTCTCCTTACGGCTGACATTGAAGAACTTAAAGCCGACATTGACATCCCAGCCGAAGGCCTAGTTATTGAATCTCATATGGAGACTGGCAAAGGCTCTGTAGTCAATCTCTTGGTCACTGGCGGGGAACTAAAAACCGGCGAGTTTATTGTCGCTGGCTCCACCTATGGCAAAATCCGCACCATGCTAGACTGGAAAGGCAAGCCCAAGGGCAAAGCTACTCCGTCTACCCCAGTTACAATTACTGGCTTTAAAGAATTACCGAGCTTTGGTGATCGCTTCACAGAAGTTAAAGACGAAAAAACCGCTCGCAAGATGTCACTCCTCAATGCTCAAGCAGCCGCCAATGAATCTGCCGATGCCAACGTCACCAGTTCAGATTTGCTTCGCATGATGAATGTTGCCGACAACACCAAGACTTTTAACGTTATCGTTAAAGGCGACGTTCTCGGTTCGGTTACGAGCGTAGTGGACAGCCTTCGCCTTATCGACACCAAGGGAGAAATTACTCTAAATATCGTTTCTACCGGTGTTGGTGATATTAGCGAGAACGATGTATATATGGCCGCAGGCGAAAACACTGTCATTTACGGCTTCAATGTTTCTGTGCCAGTCAATATTAACAAAATGGCCGCCCGCGACAACGTTCCAATTCGTACATATAAAGTGATTTATGAACTCCTAGACGACGCCAAGCACGAGATGGAAAACCTCCTTGACGCCGAAATCATCGAAGAAGACAAAGGTGAACTTAAGGTTCTCGGCGTCTTCCGTACCGAAAAGACTTCTATCATTGCCGGTGGCGAAGTCCTAAAGGGCGATGTCAAGCCCGGCTATCTCGTTCGTATAATCCGTGACAAAAAATTCCTCGGCGAAGCTGAAGTTACCTCAGTCCAAAGAGAAAAAATCGACGCCAAAGAGCTCGTTGCTGGCGAAACCGGCGGTCTAGCGCTTAAAACCACGCAAAAAATCGACCTCCAAATCAATGACAGACTAGTCTTCTTCACTCGCGAATCCAAAAAACGTACATTGTAATATTTCAACGCAGGACGAAAAATCGTAAGTGCCATTTGTTGTATGCTATAATTACCATAAGGAGAATAATTATGGAATTTGACGAAAAATTTTTACAAGAAATGGGTCTCTCGGCTATGCCAGAGGACGAAAAGCAAAAATTCTTAGCTTACGTCCAGGAGGAACTAGAGGTCCGCATCGGCGAGCGCATTAGTCGCGGTCTTACCGAGACTCAACTTAATGAATTTGACATGATTACCGATCCCGCCGAAGCCGCCAAATGGCTTGAGATTAACCGTCCAGATTATCGCGACATCGTCACCCGTACTATCAACGAAATGAAAGAAGAGATTCGCGCCAATCGCAACAAACTTATTTAGCGTAACCGTTTAAGAAACTTTTTACATCCATCACCTTACGCCCTTCTGGTTGCAATCTATCAATACTCAATATTTGCCCATCAGCACAGGGAAGAGCCAAAACCGCCTTCTCACCCGGTTCGCAGATATGCGCCTCTAAAATGATGCATTTTACGCCAAAAAACGTATATTTCGCTTTTGGAAACCCTTGAAAAGCTATAATTTTCCGTAAAGTTTGCTCAGCCGTATCTGTTTTGGGCGTCAAAATTCCCATAGATTTAGCTAATTTACCACAATAAGTCGCCTTTTTATCATCTTGTGGCCTTGGATGCCGGACATGTTCAACCCATTTTCTATGTTCTTTGACTACGTCTGGTCGGTTAGACTCTCTACCCAGTTTTTCGTATTCCTCATCGTAGTTTTTGCCCTCAAACGCCTCATCTAGTGTGTTTAGTACCATTCCGGCCAACTCCGCCCCAGTTTTTGCTAAATAATAATAGATTTCATCCTTGTTCAGTGGTAATCCAGAAATGGTTACTTGCGTATAAACCGGTCCAGCGTCCATCGCCTCCGCTAGTTTCATTACTGATACGCCGAATTCGTCATCTCCCGCCAAAATCGCCGATTCTATCGGTGACGCACCTCTATACAAAGGCAATAGGGAAGGATGAATATTTAAAATCCCCTCTGGCTCGAATAGTTCTAATAAATCTGGCTTGATAATTGCCCCAAACGAAGCCAAAACTCCATGAATCTTGGGGTTTTTTAGCTTCAATTCGCGGACTTTTTCTAGGTCTTCGCGTGTTCTAGCATGAAAAACTATCTTATTATTCTTTTTTAGTGTCTCTAGTGCATAATCGGCCAACGGCCCATTTCCGAAGAAGATTATCTCTTTCATTAAAGATTATTCCTCACCCCAGAGCTTTTCGTTATCGGCAATCCTGGAGTCATAATCCACCGGAACCAAATCTCCCTCATCATTCATTTCATAAAAAGCGTCTTTTTTGCCTTTTATGTGGTCAATAAACAGTATCCCGTTTAGATGGTCAATCTCATGCAAAAGCGTCCGCGCCAATTCATCTGTTGCCTTAATTCGTACCTCCGTACCGTCCTCTAACATTGCTTTAACTTTGACCTTGGTCGCTCTTGGTACCATGCCGTAAATCGAGGGCACCGACAAACACCCCTCGTAATCAGTCTTCGTTTTGCCTTCAGTCCGGATTACCTCTGGATTTATCAAAGCCGTAAAAGAGGCATTTTTCTTATCCTCCATATCATCACGAATGATAATGATACGCTTATTAACTCCCATTTGAGGTGCCGCCATCGCCGCGGACAGCTCGTAAGGGTGTTTAGTCTCCCAGTCCAGCGATAATTTGCGCATTTCAGCGATAATCTTCAAAATTTCGTCGTCGATGACGCGTACTTTCTCTGATTTCTCCCTGAGCCGCTTATCCGGCGTGGTAATTATTTTCATGCCCACATTATACCATAATTATCTCTGTTTTATCAAGGTCATGGTCTTTCAAACTCACGCTTTTTATCTCAAAATCTTCGTACGTATTGTAATAATAAGTCTGTGTCAGGGAAGAATACCCACCGGTGTAGATGGTCTTTTCAAACCGTCCATCTGCCATCGCCGCAGCTCCATCTATCATAGAAACACCGTTCAGTGTATGAAAAAGCCGCGACACATTAGAGGCTTCATCAGGTTGTATCGGGTAGTGCGTATTGAGGTATGCAACTCTAACAAAACGCGAAGAAGAATAATAATCACCTGGCAATCCGCGCATCAGGGAACCACTACCAAAAGGCATTAATTCTGCATTTTCCCACTTAACTTTTTTAGGCATCAGCGGCAGCAAATTCATATAATTTCGCAAATTTTCTTTGTGCCAACCGTATCCAGGCTGGTTAGTCAACACATCAACCTCATTTTCAAAGATTTCCATACCTCTATTAGTATATTCCACTACAATGGATTTTTCTTTGTCGCCGATTATCCAATGTAACTGCGACACAGGATACTGCTCATTAATCGGTCTCGCGACAATTGCTACGTCCACCAGAGCTTGTTCTACCTCTTCAACTGTTTTAAAATTTAAAGCTATCCACAGAGGGAATTCATATGCCGCTACGTTGGTCTTACCCTCTACAGCGTCAGATTCGTAAGATGCATAGCCAGGGAAGTTTAGTCCCGCCACCGCTAATCCATGTTCGTTTGCGCAATCAAAATACAGAGGCACGCCCTCAGCTATAATCCCCATTCCAATCAGCGCTGGAGAATTCGCCATTTCGCCCAAAAATGCCGATTTGTATTTGTATCCCCTAGGAGTAATCAGGACTTTTTCGCCATATCCCTCGCACCAATCCAAATTACGACCAAAGTACATATTCCCATTCTCATCTGTAAACCTTATTCCTGTACACATGTTTCCTCCATTTTATTTACGCATATTATAGCACGAATTAGAGCAATCCAGGTGGATCAAGTGAAATCTTAAAATTCGCATCTAAATCTTCACATACGTCTATTAAGGCTTTTCTAGAGCAAGATCTCACTATTATCTGCCAGGTATAGCCCTTAGCAGTCCTCTCATGAAAGGCTGGTTGAGGTGGGGAAACCAGCAACTTTTTATTAGTTGACAGCTTTTTAACTAATTCTCGGACTTTCCGTATCACCACCGCCTCAGTTTTCATCGTGATTGTAAGCTTCATCACAAACCTGTACGGCGGGAAGCCGGCTTTCTGTCTCC
Source organism: Candidatus Nanosyncoccus sp. (assembly GCA_045603565.1). Lineage (GTDB taxonomy): Bacteria > Patescibacteriota > Saccharimonadia > Saccharimonadales > Saccharimonadaceae > Nanosyncoccus. The sequence goes on from JAZUML010000002.1 coordinate 22,336, forward strand.
GTGTCACCGCATATCTATAAAATCCCAAATAATCTTCGCTCATAGCGTATTTCAAAACAGGATGCTCTGGCCGAAAAGTTTGAATAAATACCTCAGCTCTATCTATATGGCCTCGCCCCACGCGCCCCATCACTTGAGTCAATAGCTGAAAGGTTCGCTCCTCGGCCAAATAATCTGGCAAAGAAAGCCCCGCGTCCGCTTGCGCTATCCCCACTGTTGCGAGTTTTGGTAAATCCAGCCCCTTAGCCAAAGTCTGCGTCCCGACCAAAATATCCACTTTTCCGTCTCTCACCTCTGAATAAATCGCATTTAGGCTCTCACCTTTTTTGTTGTCAGCATCAAACCTTCTTACTCGTGCATTAGGGAACAGCTTTTTTAGCTCGCTCTCTAGAAGTTTTGTTCCAAATCCCTTATGAATCAACCCCGGTGTACCGCATTTTGGGCAACCAACCGGCACTTTCTCGCGAAAACTGCAGGTATGACAAACCAGTTCATAAGTGTCAGCATGGAGCGTAAGGGGTAAATAGCAATTTGGGCACAAGATTTCTTCGCCACAGTTTTCACAAATTGTTAGGGGCGAAGAGCCACGACGATTATGAAAAATCAGAGTTTGCCTGTTTTGAACAAGATTTTCCGAAATTGCCTCAAGTAGGGAATTAGAAAAATACTTGTTTTTGGTAAAATTATCCCTGTTTGTTAAATCAACAATCTTAATATTCGGCTTGATCGCCTCCGATTTTGCTTTTTCTTTTAACCAAACCACGGCTTTCTGCCTTGAAGCCAGATAATAATCTTCTACAGTCGGAGTAGCGGACCCCAGTATTAATGGGCAACCAACCTCTTTTGCAATAAAACTGGCTACTCGTATCGCCGAATAACGGGGCGGATTCTCCTGATAATAAGTACTCTCGTGCTCTTCATCGATAACTATTAACCCCAAATTAGAGAGCGGCGCAAACAACGCTGATCGTGGCCCAATTACAATTAAACTCTCACCCGCATTCAATATCTTCTCAAATATCAAATGCCGTTCAGCTTCAGTCTGTCGGGAATGGATGACAATCACTCTGTCGCTAAACTCCTTTTTGAAAACTTGCACCAATTGACCTGTAAGGGCTATTTCTGGCACTAATAGTATGGTAGATTTTTGCTCTAATTGGGTCCTAGCAGCCATTTTAAGGTAGATATTGGTCTTACCACTACCAGTTACGCCAAAAAGTAGTTTCGTGGCTCCTGGAGCCTTCTGCAGCCCTTCCAGCGCCCTTTTCTGCGCATCATTAAGGGGGACACTCTGGACGGGTGACGGTCGTAGAGGGGGTCCCCAAAAATTGCCGTCAATTTTGGGGGAGGACAGCGACCGGCAGGACCCGTCCAGAGTGTTACCGAACATTTGTTCGGTTTTTCGGCGCTTTTTCTCAACTCCCTGAGGTAATATCAAGGATACTCCTTGTCCTGATGCCGCCATGTAATAATCATGCAAAAATCCAATCGTTTTCAAAAGGTGTTTCGGCAATGGCTTTGAATACAATACTTTCAAAACCTTGCGTGTTTCAAAATCCGGTTGCGCAACTTTTTTAACAACAACACCCGGAACATTTCTTCGTCCCACAGGCACTATTACGATTTGCCCAGGAAGCAGGGAATCATCAAAATTATAGGTCAGCGCTTCCACCTTCCCCTCTGGTATCACCTCGTAAAACATATTATGATTATAGCATATCAAAAACAGGCGAAAGTTTTACAGAGTAACCAAAATATCATAGAAAAACAGCAAGAGAATTGTTGTAATTTTTACTAATTCTATGCTATAATAGAAGTAATATAAGTGAGGTAATATGTTAGATCTATTTGTGACTTCTAGAGTGCGCCGAAAAATCATCGTTGTTTTTGCAAAATACCCAGACTTCAAGACACATGTAAGAGGTCTAGCCAAACTCATAAAAGAAGATCCCGGCAATATCCAGAGAGAGCTAAATCACATGGCTGAGGGCAAATTCTTAATCGTCACCAAAAAAGGCAAGACCAAAATCTATCAAACCAACAAACAATATCCCATTTTAAAGGAACTTCAAAGCATCGTTATCAAAAGCCAAAAAGGCAACAAACCATCAAAAACTATCGGTTAACAGGGGTACAAATTGAGTAAAATTTTTGAACAACTAGTCAAAAAGCGGGGCATCTCAGCAGATTTTTTAAATCCCAAATACGAGAATCTAGAAGATCCATTTTCCTTGTTTAGCATGAAAGATGCTATCGCCCGTATTCAATCTGCTATCAAAAACCACGAAAAAATCTTAATTTACGGAGACTACGACGTTGACGGCGTTACGTCTAGCACCCTTATGGAAGAAACTCTAGTACTCGCCGGTGTCGACCCAGATAATATTGAGATCATGCTACCAGATCGTTTTGCTGATGGCTACGGTATGAGTCCAAAACTAATCAAGCGCGCCCAGAAACAGGGAACAAAATTAGTCATCACGGTCGACTGTGGCTCACGCAACCATGATATTATTAACGAGTTAAACCTTTTAAATATTGATACGATTGTTACCGACCATCATGAAACCGACGAAGAAATGCCAGAAGCTGTCACCGTAATTAATCCTCATCGCAAAGATAACCCCACCCCAAAACTACAAAACCTAGCCGGTGTCGGGGTGGCATTCAAAATAGCTCAGGCCCTAGTCCAGCAGCATTCCATCCAAAATGGGCAAGAAAAATGGCTACTGGATTTAGTCGTTCTAGGTACAGTATGTGACAATATGCTACTTACTGGCGAAAACCGTATTCTATGCTACTACGGCGCCAAGGTCTTATCTAAAACTCGACGCCCCGGCCTAAAAGAATTAATGCGTAGCGCTGGAGTAAAAAAATTGAACTCCGATTCGATTGGCTTTCAAATTGGCCCACGACTCAATGCTGCCGGACGCCTTGAAACTGCCGACATCTCTTTAAATTTGCTTCGCGCCAAGGGTCAGACCGATGCCGCAAAGCTCGCCGCCTCGCTCGAACAACTGAACAAAAAAAGAAAAATTGAACAAAATTCTGCCATGCGCGAAATCAAACAACGCGGCATTTCTGACGATTCCGTGATTATCGAGACTGGACATTGGCACGAAGGCGTACTCGGTATTGTAGCTGGACGTTTAGTCGAAGAATATCAAAAACCCGCCTTTGTTCTCGCCGAAACTACAGAAGGAATCTACAAGGGCTCTGGCCGCAGCTTCGGTGATTTCAACCTCGCCGAGGCTCTAGACGCCATCAAAGATACCATCATTAGTGGTGGTGGCCACGCCGGGGCTGCCGGAGTAAAACTCGGTAGCAAAAACCTCTACCAATTCCGCGAACAAATCAACGAATACTATCAAAGCCTTAATCTCAAAAACCAAACCGAGCACTTAAAACAATCCGCAGACCTCAATCTTACGGACTTTTCAGAACTAAACCTTGAATTACTAGAAGAGCTCAGACAATTAGAGCCCTACGGCGCAGGGAACGAAGAACCTATTTTCTCTCTTAAAGACACGGAAATAATCAATATCGCTCATATGGGCGCTGATGGCAATCATCTTCGCGTTGATCTACGCGACCAGGCCGGCAAAACTCTCAAACTAGTTGCCTTTTATGCCCCAGAAGAATGGCTAAATCTTGATCCTCGCGACCAAATTGAGCCACTAGTCAAACTCACCGAAAACGACTTCAACGGCGTCAAATCTCTAGAAGCACGCATATGTGATATAATTATCTTATGAAAAAAGTCATCGTCAAATGTAAATTATCTAATCACGAAAATTTTGAACGAAAACTCTCTGATATTGATTTAAATTTTTCTCAAGTCTATTGGCAACACGATCGTATCTATGTACCCCGTGACTACAAGAATAATTCCAATTATCCGCGTCTTGTCATCCGCACCGAAATGCGTGCCGTAGACAAACCTGCCAAATACACCCTAATTCTTCGTCGCCATATCGAAGATTCTGACATCGATATAGTAGAAGAAACATCAGTCAAAAATTACGAAAGCACCGTCAATATTGTCTTTCAGCTTGGCTTCAAACTGGCTGGCGAAATCTCCCGCCGACGTCAAGACCTTCACATGGGTGAGGGGACTAATATCTACCTAGACAAAATCGAAAACCTCCCCGGCTACTATGCCAAAATCGAATCCAATCTCAGTCCCAACGATTCTACCGTAGATGCCAAGCTAGACCTCAAAAATACCTTCAAAACCCTTGGCGAATCAAGTATTATCAAAAGTCCTTATTTTGAGCTTTAGCCTCTCGGTGGCTCACCATCTGGCTCACCGAGCAGTTTTTTACTCTTGATTTCGTATCTGCGCCCATTTACTGGCGACACATAATAATCTTCATTCAAGAGATTCACAAACATTGTCAAATCTTTATCGTCCATGATAATAATCGAGCCGTCGTCATCTGTCATCAAATCTAACTGCATTTCATCGGCGTAGTCAATCAGCTTATCCTGCGGCATTTCCTCGGCAATCTCCATGGCCTGGACCTTTTTTAGGATCGGTTTCTTGTCTGCGAGTAGGGAATCGAGCGTCAAACCTTCCGCAAAGGAAAGCTTGTATTTCTCGGTCAATTCTTTCGCTTTCGCCTCTGCAATCACCTGAGATTTATAGTCATATTGGAACAAATTCTCAAATTTCGCCTGATTAAATACGACAATATTGCCATCCACAATCGCTACTTGGTTATCTTCTGGCATCTTTAGAGCGATTTCTGCCGAAAATGGCTCAAAACTCTCCCCGTTAATCTCCCAACTTGAAGTACCTTTTAGCGCAGATGAAGCTGGCAAAATCTTTGCAATATAAAAAGTCTTCATTCCATCTTCACCAGGATAAGTAAACTTCGCGATGATGCCTTTTACCTTTTTAAAATCATATTCGTTTTCTGAGAAATAATCTATGTCTTTGTACTCATTTTCAATCAGGTGGATTAAGGTTTCGGCGCGGCCGACCTTGGAAAGGGAAGTGCGATAAATCACTTTTTCTTCACCGTCAGCCTTCTCGTATTCGCGGCACTCGAGCCCTTTATCAGCCTCTTCGATGATAAAATGTATCGCCTCCTGCATAAACATAGACTTCACGGCGCCCGTCAGCTTGTCTGAATATTTTATCTTAAATGGCGTGTAATTCTTGTTAAACAAAAACAATTCTGCTGAAACATTGTTTTTTACTTCATCAATCTCATTCGCCCAGAGAAAGACATCGAAATCTGATTTATCCATAATATACCTCGCTTATTTTTCTCTATTATATCACGAAAAAAATAAATAAAAAAAGCCCCCGACCATGAAGGCGATGGCGAAAGTATGCATTGCCATCTACAGGGAAGAATAGCCACTTATACTTTAATTATACCACAGAACAAGGAATAAGTCAATATCGCTTATGTTCGGTTATTTCAAAACAATATCTTAAAACAGTCAATGGCGTTTGTTCGGGAAAATAACAGAGATGTTTTCCACAACCTGCGAAAAACTAACCTTAAAAAAAGTCCAAAAAAACACTTGCATTTTTAAAAAAAATATACTAAACTGAGATTAGCGAATAAAACATACAAAAACGCTAAACAAACAGTAAGTACCTTAAAAAAGTTTGAGATCGGCCAACTAGGAGTTTTGGCGCGCATTAAAAAGATAGCGAGATGCGTCAAAAAAATCGTGCGTTCTTTCCTTAAAACACACCTCCCAATAAAACTCTATATGGTCTAAAACCAATACACAATAAGTCTCTCAACGGCTGCGATATGAGATTAGCTTCGCGCTGGTAAAATCGTGGTGGATTATATTGTGTCAAACAAAAATCAAATCAAAAACAAAACCGCCGAAGTTTCTAGTTGAACGGTCTCAAACGATGTATAATGAAAGCATGGAGAAATTGCATATCCCAGTGCTATTATCGGAAGTGCTAGCTACCCTAGAACCGCATCCCGGAGAAAAATATTTAGATTTAACTGCCGGCTACGGGGGTCACGCTAGTAAGGTTTTGGATGTGACACAGAATTATAAAGATGCATGCTTAGTGGATCGAGATGAATTTGCAGTGGAGTATTTAAAACGCAAATTCAAATCAAATATCACTATTAAACATGAAGATTTTTATAACGCTATGTTGCAGTTAACCGAGTGTGGAAAAACTTTCGATATAATACTGGCGGATTTTGGAGTTTCTTCTCCGCAACTAGATATGAAAGAACGAGGCTTTTCGCTTAAAAACGATGGCCCTTTGGACATGCGGATGGATCAGCGGCAAAAAAGGACGGCGGACGATATTATTAATAAATACAGTGAACGTGAGTTGGCAAATCTATTTATTAAATATGGCGAAGAAAGCCCTGGTCGTGCTGCGATGCTGGCAAGAATAATTATCCATCATCGCCCCATCCATAGTACCGTGGAACTTGCCGAGCTTATTCGAGTACGGCTTCATGGCTACTCACGGATTCATCCTGCTACCAAAATATTTCAAGCTTTACGTATAGAAGTGAATGATGAACTAGGAGAAATCGAACGCTCTTTACCACTTCTACCAAAATTACTGAACCCAGGCGGCAGAGTTGGGATCATTACTTTTCATAGTCTAGAAGATAGATTAGTCAAAGAATATTTTAGGGAAGCATCAAGCCACGGCGAGGAATCAGTACTAAGCATTATTAATAAGAAACCTATCATTGCGGAACCAGAGGAGTTGATTATCAACCCGCGAGCCCGGAGCGCAAAGTTCCGCGCGGCTCGACGGAATTGATAAAAATAAAAACATAAAAAAGGAGGCAAAAATGCCAAAGCAAATCATGGTTGCGAACAAATCCCGCAAACAGACCATCAAGGTCCACTTCCGCTAGTCTCCCTCACTTGGGCGGCCCGCTGCCGCCCAAGGTTTCGAGAAAAGCGCGACATGGACCTAAAAGGTCCGCCAATTAGAGTTCACACGGAGAGTGTGGAGTGTATGACCTTCCCGAAGTAGCCTTTATAGCTCACTTATAGCTCTGACTATAAAGGCCTTCGGACTAAGTAAAGAAGGACAATAATATTAAATAAAAACAAACATCAGCGAGGAAAAAATTAATGATCAATCAAACGACCTACGTCACGAGACGCGACACTTTCGGGAATAGTTTTGCGCGCAATCGTAATACTGTCCGTCACACCAAAAGGAGTCTAGGCTCTATTTCACAAATCGTAATCGTCAGCATGTTGACTTTAGTATTCGGTTTAATCTACGTAGCCGAGGGAACCAAAGCCACTAGTTTTGATTATGAACTTTCTTCCGTCGAAACCGAAATCACCGAAAAGAACGCCAAATTAGAAGATCTCGCTGTTGAAAAGGCTCGTCTTACTTCGGTAGCCACGGCCAAAGCCAGTACAGTTGCTGCCGCCATGGAAGACGCCACGGTAAGCGGTTATGCCACAGAGTAATTATTTAACTAAACGCCTAAAGATTCTCAAGATTATAATTTTTGTTTCACTGGGAATTATTCTAGCCCGGCTTTTTTTCATTCAAATTATCGAGCATGGTGTTTGGGTTGCCAAAGCCGACGAGCAACATACTTTACTCGAAACTATCACGCCAAAGCGCGGTGAAATATATATGATGGATAAAAATCAGCCTGTAGCCGTGGTCCTAAATCAGACTACTTATAACGTAGTCATCGACCCAACCGTCACTCAAAAAGAGGACATCGAGAAGGTAGTTAATGATTACGTAAAAGAGTATACAGTCGTAGACCTAAACGAGGTTTATAGTCAAGAAGGTCTCAGATATTCTATCGTCGCCAAAGGCATCCCTCGTGAAATTGCCGAACAAATCGCCGAAGCCGAAATTCCTGCAATTTGGCTCAAAAAAACCAATCAACGGGTTTATCCAGAGGGCGAATTGGCCTCTGGACTTCTGGGTTTCGTCAATAACGAAGGGGTTGGCCAGTATGGCGTAGAAGGCTCCCTAAATCAATTATTGTCAGGCAAGGATGGCTTGATTAAAACAACAGCCGATATCAACAAGGTGGCGCTTTCTATCGGCAAGGACAACGTCAAAATTCCAGCCGAAGATGGCAAGAATTTAGTTTTGTCAGTAGATCGTGGTTTGGAACGGGGAATCGAAGAGATAGCCCAAAAGAATATCAACGAAACTGCTGCCACCAACGCCTCTGTTCTTGTTATGAATCCAAATACCGGCGAAGTTCTCGCTATGGCAAACTTGCCAAGCTACGACCCAAACCATTATACTGAAGTCGAAGACGCTTCATTATATGTAAATCAAGTTACAGACGTACCATACGAGCCAGCGTCTATTTGTAAAAATTTTGCCTTTTCGGCCGCTATCAATGAAGGTTTAATGACTGGTGAAACTACTTACTATAATCAGGGTTACGAAATTGTTGACGGCTGGAAAATTGAAAATGCCGAACAGCGCGCAATCCTATTTGGTACTCTTTCAATGAAAGACGCACTTTATTGGTCGCTCAATACCGGCTCCATTTATGCGCTCAAACTACTGGGTGGCGACACTACTTCGATTAATCAAACTGGACGCGAAAAAATGTATGACTATTATCATAACAAATTCCGTTTAGGCCAAGCAACCGGTATTGAATTAATCGAAGCAGAAGGTTTTATTCCCGATCCAAACGAGGGCTGGGGTCGCGACTCCACTTATGCCAACATGACTTTTGGCCAAAACCTCAGCATCACTATGCTTCAAACTGCGACAGCCTTTTCGGCAGTTGTTAATGGCGGAGTCTATCATACCCCTCACGTCATAAAGGGAACTATGGAAAACGGTGAGCTCAAAGAACAGGCGTTTGTCGAAGATGTTAATGACCAGATACTATCCGAAGAAACTTCCACCATGATGCGTGACATGTTGGTCAACAACCGAAGCTACAAAGTGCGCGGTGGCATTGACCGACCAGGTTATTCAATTGGCGGCAAATCCGGTACTGCGCAAGTAGTGGTAAATGGGGCTTACGACGACACCATGAGCGAATTAGTCGGTTCTTATATTGGCTTTGTTGCTCCAGAGGGGGAGTTGCCAAATTACGTAATAATGGTTAAAATGTGGGGAGAGGGGCAAAGCATTGATAGTGGGCAAGCCATGACTTTATTTGACTCGCTTTCCAATTATCTAATCGATTACTATAAAATCAAGCCAAAAGGATAAATATGAATTTTAGCGAAGAAATATTTTACGGATTATTATTAGCTCTAGCAGGGTTCCTCTTCTCGATGATTCTCACCCCATTCTATACGCATTTTGCATACAAATATAAATTCTGGAAAAAGCAAAAACAAACCACCGTGGACGGCAAATCATTGCCAGTCATGACCAAACTTCACGCTCACAAATTCAAACACGTATTCCCGACCATGGCTGGTCTTATTGGAGTAGTTGCCGTAACGGCCGTGACATGGATTTTTAATCTAGATCGTGGGCAAACTTGGCTGCCATTAGTTGGCTTCTTAGGTGGCGCACTAGTTGGCGTTATTGATGATGTTATTAATATATTTGGTTCTGGGCGTGGCGCCGCCGGATTGCGCGGTCCAGTAAAATTCCTACTAATCACCGCTGTAGGCTTAGCTCTAGGTTGGTTCTTTGCCGTCAAGCTCGGCTGGACCAGCATGCTTATCCCATTCTATGGCGACTTTGAAGTTGGTATTGTCGGCATGATTCTTATCTTCGCTTTCGCAGTAGTAGCTACCTCAAACGCAGTTAATATCTCCGACGGCCTCGACGGTCTTTCTGGAGGTCTCGCTATGCTTGCTTATGCCGCTTACGGTGTTATCGCTTTGTTGCAGGGAAACATGCTACTCTTCGGTTTTTGTCTCACTGTCGTAGGCTGGCTCTTGTCTTACATTTGGTTTAATGTGCCGCCAGCGCGCTTTATGATGGGCGACACCGGCTCCTTTGCTCTTGGTGCCGGGTTAGGCGTTGTCTCGATGATGACCAATGCCTTCTTACTCCTTCCAATTATCGGCCTACCGTTCGTAGTTGAGGCCGGCTCTAGCCTCATTCAGTTATTTTCCAAAAAAGTCTTTCACAAAAAAGTCTTTATTTCTGCTCCGCTCCACCACCATCTAGAAGCCAAAGGTTGGGGTGAAGCTAAAATCGTGATGCGTTTCTGGATCATCGCCGGTGTTTGTGCTATCTTTGGCATCTTTGTTGCCGCCACAGGAGGTGCAATTTGAAAAATCGCAAACACAAATCTGATTTAGTGATTTTGTTTGCCACCCTAGGCTTAATGGCGCTCGGCCTCATCGTGATTTATGCAATTGGTCCGATGCGCGCAAACGTGCTCAATTCCACTTACGGTACAGACTATGATTCTAATTACTTTTTCTTAGGACAGCTTCGCTCGGTTGCTTTAGCACTAATTGCCTTCTTTGTCGCTTTCAAATGGGTTCCATACAAATATATTCAAAAATGGGCCAAACCTATCATGATTGCGGCGCTGCTGATGTCGGTGTTACTGTGGATCCTAGCCTTAGCTGGCTCAAGCCTTGCTAAATGCGAGTTAGGTGAATGCCGTTGGTTTAATCTTGGTTTTATTAGCTTTCAACCCGCCGAGTTCCTAAAACTAGCATTAGTTATTTATCTTGCCGATTTCTTAACTAGGAAGCGTGAAGAGGGAAGCATCGGCGAATGGCGTGAATTTTGGCTACCATTTATTATTGTGAGTGGCGCTTCAGTATTTCTAGTTGTTGTCGCTCAAGGTGATCTCGGTAGTGGCGTTGCGCTCATTGCAATTATATTTGGTATGCTTCTAATGTCAGGCGTTCCGGCGCGTCAATACCTTATTATGTTGGCTGTTGTTTTTGCAATCGGTATTGGTGCCGTCGTCACTTCATCTCACCGCATGGAGCGTATCGATGCCTGGGTCGCCACTATTTCTGGCAGCGAAAGCTCCGACTCTACTTATCATGTCGAAAACGCTATGATGGCGATTGGTGTCGGGGGATTATTTGGTGTTGGCGTCGGCAATTCCGTGCAAGCCACTGGCTATTTACCAGAATCTATTAACGACTCCGTATTTGCGATTATGGGCGAAACCTTCGGTTTTGTTGGTCTATGTCTAATCATTTTAGTTTTTGCCGCCCTACTTTATCGCATGTTAAAAGTTGCCGAGCATACGGAGCCGTCCGACAATCGTCTGTTTGTCATTGGTGTCTTTTCTTGGACACTAGCTCAAGTAGTAGTTAATATCATGGCGATGACTGGACTTGTGCCAGTCACAGGCATTACGCTTCCGCTTCTATCATATGGTGGCACCAGTATGATCTTTATTGCTTTTGCTATTGGCCTCGTTTTGCAAATTTCGTGTTATACTAGTAGGGAAGGAATTAAGCATGAAGATATTAGTAGTGGGCGGAGGCTCCGGGGGACACATCACACCAGCCGTCGCCGTAGTTCGTGAAATTTTAGAGAAAAAACCTCGCGCCGAGGTCGAATTTTGGACCGATCCCAAGTACCACAAAAACGTCACCAAGCTCACCACCGAAATTGGTCTTTCCTGGGGTGAAGAGAAGAAAGCTTCTCGCAAAACTCCTTACATTCGTGTGCGTCGCTTGCCAGCCGGCAAGTTCCATCGTTATGCTAATTGGGCGTTTAGCGATTATTTCGTCCATTTCGAAGTCACCCTAAAAGAACTCATTTTTGGCAACATTGTTGGCTTTTTTGGCTTTTTGGCCGGTATTATTACCAGTTTCGTACGTTTATTACCTAAAAAAACACGCCCCAACATTATTTTCTTAAAAGGTGGCTATGTTTGTCTGCCGGTTGGCTTAATTGCTCGTTTATTCAAGATTCCATACATCATTCACGAATCTGATGTGGTCGCTGGCCTCGCCAATCGACTTCTTATGAAAAAAGCCAAAAAAGTTGCTTTTGGTATGCCATTGTCAGAAGAAATTCAAGAAAAGCATCCTAATTACGTTTGGACCGGCATTCCAGTTGGTTCCGAATTCAAATCTGTCGCTCCATCTCAACAGCTATCCCTCAAAAAAGCTTTTTCTTTTAATCCAGACAAGCCGCTCGTCGTTATTACCGGTGGTTCTCAAGGCTCCGAAAACCTCAACGAGGCCATCCGTGCCATTTTGCCAGAATTGTTAAAGTTTACCTCCGTAGGCCTAGTTGCGGGGCGCAAACATTACGAGAGCATGGTTGATCTCAAGCGTTACGAAAATTGGGACAAAGCCAGCCTCGAATCAAACTTCCGTATGTGGGAATTCTGCACCGTAATGAACGAATTAATGGGGGCTGCGGACGTCATTGTGTCTCGGGCCGGCGCCACTACAATTGCCGAAATGGCGGCACTCAAAAAAGCTACAATTCTAGTACCGTTTGAGCGTTTACCAGGCGGCCATCAACAAAAAAATGCCGAACGTCTCGTTGTAGCCAAAGCCGCCTCGGTCGTTAGCGACATGGAAATGGTCAAAGACCCTACCAAGCTTCTAGAAGAAATCCGTCATTTAGTTAAATCACCTCGTCTTCGCGCCGAAATGGCTGACCGTTTGCACGAAGAATCTCGTGGCGATGCAGCGAAGAGGTTAGCCGAAATAATATTAGAGGAAGCATAAGAGGTAAAAGAGTGGGGAAGAAACCTGTCGAACAATCAGAGTCACCGACGCCGCCCAAACTCGTCAGCCGACGCGATCATCGTAATTCAAACTTCAAACTTGGGCGTACCATCGGTGAAAAAAGGGAAAAGCTCGAAACCGCCAACGAGCGCGCCGCTGCCCGCAAAAAAGACAAAAAGAAAAAGTCCTTTAGAGTTATCTTTACCTTAATAGGGTTTCTAATATTGTCAGCCGTCTTAATTGCACTTTGCATTTCTTTTATCAAAGACAAAGAAACCGAGCCAGTCGAAATAGTCACCGAAAACAATTCGCCTATGCCTACTATCGAAATAGTCGACGAAGAAGCTGCTTCGGCTGGTGGCAAAATTACCTCACGCATGACAGCCTATATTGGCCAAGTCGAACAAAGCTTTCGCGATTTAGGATATCAACCCACTAGAGCCGTCATTCCATCAGGCGCCATCCGTGAAGTAGATTTTTATCTCGAAGGCTACGAAGGATTTATTAAGACAATCATCGACCGAGGAGCCGGCGTCACCGTTGAAGATGCCGACCGCATGATTCGCTATCTAGACGGTGAGCCCTTCAGTTATATTGATGTTCGTATTGATAACAAAGCATACTGGAAGTAACCTGTAAAACAGGGAAGTGTTCGGGTTTTGTTCTATTTTGTTTAGTGCTCTTTCGTTCGGTTTTAGTTCGGTTTTTTCACAATCGAATACTAATTTAGGGAAGCGGAATATAAAAAATAACAGGGGAAATAGGGAAATAGGGAAACAAAAATGGGGAAAAGTCAAATTCAAAAATTTAGCTGTGGAAAACTCCAGGGTAAACAGGCCGTATACAGGGGTGAGCGGGTCTAAATAGCAATTTAAATGCTTATTGGCACGCACTCACTTAACTATCACGAGATGTTCCTATAGCGTGCTCGAGGACGCTCGCATGACTAGAGCTTTGTGTCAGCCACAACGGGCTAAATCTTTTGATGCATTTAAATGACTAATTAACATAAATCATACAAATACGAAACCATGTTTTAGTCGTGATTCCCGCCTATCATAAGCGGAATTACCCTAAAAGGACGATAACTTAACCGTCTTTAAAACATAACCGCAATGTCTTGAAATATGCATTGTGCGACGTTAAAGCTATATAGAAAAGCCGAGCCAACTATCGTCGAATCCTGCCATTTTTCTGGCTGGTCCTACTCTCCTTTTTTTAAATTCTTTTTATTTCCCTCACGTGTGGCAATTTAATGTTTGATCGACAAAAATCCGTCGACCGAATTATCTACTTCTACGTAGTGGTCAGGTCTATTAACAGGGGTAGATAAGGGGAGCGGATGATGTGACGGTTCAATCGTTACAGGGGTCTTCTCTTGGTACTCCACCTCTGGTTTAACAGAGGGAACTACAGGGGTAGCGGACTTGGTATTTCCCTTTTTCGAGGTCTTTTTCTTCCCTTTTTTGGTAGTTTTAGCTGGTTCGGCGGGTGCGGTATTTCCCTGTTCGTCGACCAATTTTGCGAGGTCTTTTAGGCCTAATCGCTCCTTACCCTCAGCCGCATTCGGACTCAGTTTTTGCTTCATAAAATCACCTTGTGGAGTAGGGGTCTTTAAGTTCGGCTTTTGTTCGGTACGAGAGACGGGCTTGAATACAGGTTTTTCGCGGGAATTAATTACGAGCTTTGGTTCCCCTTGTCGGCCAGAATCGGACAGTTCTTTTTTGTATTTCTCAGACTGCTCAATCGTATCGCGGATTTCTTTCTCAACTTCGAGTCTAGGGCGAGCAAAATATTCGCGTGAATGCGCAATAATTGCGTCTAGATTGTCTTTTGGCGAAGAAGGTATAGAAAGAGTCGTTGCCGAAAAAGCAGGCACCTTCTCGCCGTTTATAATCATCGAAATCACGAAATGACGATTATTAAGCTGGATAATATCAGACTCCTCGAAAGTCGGCTCAAATTGTTTGACTAGAATTGGCGCATCATCGGCTGAAACGCGGAATGAAATCGTAGTACCAACGTTGCCGAATACCGCATCGCGCACGCTGTCAGTCATCTGGGCTACGTATTGGTTGGCGACAGTCAAATTCAGGCCATATTTACGTGCTTCAGAGAGAATTACAGCAAACGAATCAGTGGCGAAGTTCTGGAACTCATCCACGTACAGATAAAACGGTCTGCGATCTTTGACATCAGGAATGTCCGAACGGGACATCGCAGCAAGTTGCACTTTTGTAACCAAGAAAGCACCCAAAATCGCGGCGTTATCCTCACCAATTAAGCCCTTAGAGAGGTTTACTACTAATATCTTTCCCTCGTCCATGATTTTGCGAATGTCAAAAGATGATTTCGGCTGACCGATAATATTACGAATAATCGGATTAGCGGTAAAAGCACCCACCTTATTTAATACTGGAGCAATCGACTCGTTTACCTGTTTTTCGTTCCATTGGCCAAATTCGTGTTTCCAGAATTGTAACACCGTCACATCTTTACAATAGTCCAAAGTTTCCTTACGGAAATCTTTATCTGTAAGCAACCTGGAAATATCGAGCAAAGTCGTCTCCGGGCGGTCCAACAAAGCTAAGAGAGTATAACGAAGAATATGCTCGAGTCTCGGGCCCCAAGAATCGCCAAACATGCGCTTCAAGACCCCTATTACCTCCGAACAGATGTTCGGCTTCTTTGCTGGATCAGTCACCTCTAAAGGATTAAACGCAACAGGGAAGGCCGTATCGGCGGGATTAAAATAAACTACGTCTCGTACTCTAGACTCAGGTATAAAACGCAAATTATCAATTGCAAAATCTCCATGCGGATCGATAATACAATACCCCTGATTATAGAAAATATCAGATAGTGCTAGTAATTCTAGCATGCCACTCTTCCCTGCCCCTGTCTGGCCGATAATATAGACATGGCGCGAACGATCGCGTCGTAGTAAACCGAATTGATGATTAATTCCCCGGAAATTAGTCAAGCCAAAAGCGGAGATTTTCTCGTCCTCAGATGCCACCCCTGTTAATACGGGGAGCTTAGCAGGTGGTTCTGCAGTCTTAGATGATGCCCAAACGATATTAGGGGTTTCCACAGAGGTATGCGGTAAGTGATAAACCGAAGCAAGCTCAGAGATATTCAAAATAAAACCACGGTTAGTGAACTGGCGCATCTTATAGGCATCTAAATCTGCAACATTAAAACTCCCTCCAAGTTGTTTAAAACCGTTCAGATTTGTAGAGTTATACTGTTTAAATGTACCTACCAGCGCCTGCATATTTAATTTTGCATCTGTTTGGTTTTGACCTAGATAAGCCAAACGGATTTTTACTTCGTAACCAAGCTTCGTCGCTTTCTCTTCTGCCTTAGAAATCTGTGTTTTGGCACGTTCTGATAATTCGACTTTTACCTCGGAATTCGTGCCGCCTGCTGGGGGACGAAATAGTGCACCAAGAGCCTCTACCAGCCAAGTCCAATCTATCCCTGTACCAGCAAACAGCGACTTCTTCCCTGATTTGATTCTTTGGACCCATTTATCAGTAGTGCTTTTGTGCCAATCATCCGGAATTGGACGCGCCAAGATTTGAATCCACAATTCTTCCGAACGATCAGGGCTAAGCTTGGCAAGAGTTCCGGTAATCCCAGCCAAGGGGTCCACCTCAAAAGTATCAAAGGTTTTAATCGGCAAAGCTTCGTTCTCGATCAACCCTAACTCAGAGGAATACACTACCGGATATTTATTGCGCTCATCCACATAATCCTCATTCATTTTGTAAATTTGGACAGTCGGGTATTGAGAATAAATTTGTCCTTCGACGAAGCTCTGCAAAACCTTTGGCGTCCAGACATAAAAACGGATTTGCCCCGCCGTAGAAACGATTTCGAACGACAAATGTTCTTGTACGCCACCGGAGTTTCTTAATTCTTGCTTATCACGCAAAATGCCATGTAAGCTCGCAAATAGCTGCTCGGCTGCGAGTTCCTTCTTGTCGTTCGTACGAGGTATTTCTAGCATCAAAAGCACTGAATCAACGTTTAATACCTTTAATTGGTTGAGTTTTTTATAATTTTTATAAGTTAAAAATGCCAAAACACCTACGACCGGAATCCAGAATATCGGCATTAAAATAAAATGTATGACTGCGTCCATAAGTATTATTATAGCATATTACGCTAAAGTATATGAATTTTTATCAACTTTCTTAAATAGCTTTTTATTCTGTAAATTCAAGAGGATGGTCGTCTCTTTGACCTTGCGTACATGTAAAACATGTTTTACGATTTCTTCGCGCGTTAGAGGCTTATCAGCTTTCACAAGAATTGCTTTGATTATTTCGGCGATAGTTCCCTTTTTGTAACCCCAATTAGACAGCGCATAAATACCACGACCAATCAATACAAAACGATCATCTTTAATCAGCTCATTGTGAATGGCCTGCACAGTCACATTCTTGCGTTTGAAATTTGATTCTCTAATTTCTTTGGCGATTTCTGAGAAGTGCATCGGCTCTTTCTTGGCTTCCAAAATTACAAAGATCTTATCGCGGATATTTTTAGGGTTTACTGTTGGCCATTTTGCGAGGCCCCAGAGACCATTTAATGTAGCTAACAGTTTAGAAATTGACGCAACGGCTTTTATATGGTCAGGATGCTCATAATTTAACATATTGTCAAGCTCATCTATAGTCATAGGTTTTTTATTTTCTTTGATTACCTTGACAATCTCGTCTACTCGCTCACGAATCTTCTTGCTATCACCATACTCCGCAATACCAATCGCGGCGTTGTATCTATCATTTTCCTCAACTACTGTCAAACTTTTTGAAAAGGTCGCGATAAAATAAATGCCGGTCCTCTCAGACGCGGAAGTTTCTTTTCCGTAGACTTTGTCGGCCAAATCTGATAATCTCGCTACGCGACCCATTTCGGTAAGATTACGAATTAATAATTTCTCAGCTGCAGCAAGTTCAGGGATTTGATCTTCTTCTGCGGAAATTTGAAGACGAATCAAGATGGCTTTTTCGAGCTGTCGGACACGCTCTCTTGTAATAGAAAGCATTTCACCAATTTGTTCGAGAGTTTCCTTGCGTCCTTTTAGTCCAAAACGACGCGCAATGATTTCTTTTTCACGTTCTTGTTCAATGATTTTGAGGCTGCCATGTATTGCATTTTTGAGGATTTCCGCATTTTGTTCCATCAATTATTTCCTTATTCCACCCCTGAATTGTTATTACGTTTATACTATAATATCATGAATTCGCTAAGTTGTCAACTATAAAATTCAATCATTCTCACTATTATTGTAGCACATTTTTTACAATTGTGAAAAAAAATGCTAGAAACATAAACATTTTCGGGTTTTCATGGTTTGATTATTGTTGTAAAATCTACAACAATAACGGTATTTTGCTTGACATCCCCTAAGCATAAGAGGTATAATAGTAGCAGAGTGTAGAGTTAAACAAAAAGATATTAACCAATAAGGTCACACACATTAAAAAAGGCTAAACAAATTAAATGTTAAAATTTTTGGGAGACAAAAATAGTTATGTTGGTGCAACTTTGATTTTTGCATCTTTTTTGCTTTCTACTCTTTTACTCTCTCTTGTAAATGTTTCTAATGTGTTTGCCTACACCGCCTCTCTGTCTACGTCTGGTACAGTTACAGCTAATGTTACTCCCAATCCAAATGGAGATAAAAGAGTTAGTGTGAATGAAGATTCAGTTAATGTCATCACAGACTGTAGAGCAGGCTATAACCTTACTATCTCTTCATCAGTTACTGATAGAAATCTATATAAAGACGGTAATAGCAGTAATAATACATCAGGACAATACTTCACTCCAGTTAATGGTACGGCACAACTAAATAACACTACTAACCAATATGGTTATTCACTTACAGCTAATACAGAATCAGGTGTCTTTACTCCACTTCCTCTTCCTTCTGCACCTACTTTCCTAAGAACTCCATCACAAACCGCCAGTGAGTCAGATATTGATGATGATATCTCAGTTTACTATGGTGTATCTACCGCTAATAGTGTAAATCCAGGACTATACAAAATGCCTAACAACGGTTATATTCTTTATCAGCTTACCCTAGATGAAAGCTGTAGATCTTATACCGTAGCCTTTAATGCTAATGGTGGTACTGGTACAATGACTAACCAAGACTTTTCTGTAGATGTAGCTGCCAGCTTAAGCAAAAATGCATTTACTGCTCCAGCTCTAGGTCAATCCTACCAAGACGCAGATGGCAATACCATTACAGCACAAGCCAATAAACTCTGGACTTTCTGGGGCTGGAATACTGAAGTAGATGGTACTGGTGATTGGTATAAGGATAGAGAGTCTGTCACTAATCTTGCTAACGATGGTGACACTATTACCCTCTATGCCCAATGGAAACAAGCTACTCTAGCTGATCTCACTACCTCTACTCCAGGACAAAACAAAACTATAGACCACAATACTATGCAAGATATGTCTGCTGCTACATGTCGGAACTCAGACATTACTACTAAAGCCGCACTAGAAGCAGCTAGTAAGACTGGTGCTGTTACTCTTACTGATA
>JAZUML010000003.1:0-121594 GCA_045603565.1 Candidatus Nanosyncoccus sp.
CCTCAGCAAAGGTACCCTAGCTCAAAACAACGTTGCCCTTACTGACGAAATCACTACTCCAACCTCAACTAACAAAGACCAAGATACCTCTAACTCCGGTGTCTACACATACGATCCAGCTGTTTACGGCGTGGCTTCTGATGCTAGCAACGATTATCCTATCTACTTCTATCGTGGAATTTTGGAGACTAATCCATCAACTTATGGCTCCCTAGGTTCCGCTAACGCCTATCCAAATTATGTTAAACTCGGCAACAATACATGTTGGCGCATTCTCAGAACCACTGGTTCTGGCGGCGTCAAAATGATTTATAGCGGCATTTATGGTGCCACCACTAGCGGGACATGCGTAAATAATAGTTTAAATATTGTTACTCAAACCAACATTTCGTTTAATAGTTCTATTAATTACCATAATATTCATTCTGTAGGTTACACTTACAACAGTAACATGAACAACGTCACGACTAGTACTTCCGTAGATACAGTTTTTGGTAGTGATTCTAATCCAAGCCTTAATAATACTCGCTCCACTATTAAAACATACATTGAAGATACTTGGTACGCAAATAATATGACTAACTATACAAGTATTTTAGAATCAAGCGCTGGTTATTGTAATGATAGAACGCTTTACTCTAATGCGGACACTTCACCAAGCGTTGTCACTAGTGTAATTCCATATCGTAGTAGTAATGGTAGTTCCACAGACACGCGCTATTTTGGCTCCTACGTAAGAAATACTGTTAGTAAATCTCCCCCCTCACTAACTTGTCCAAGAAGTACGGTAGATTTATACAGATATGTTTCAAATAGTAATGGATTAGGAAACGAATTAAAATACCCAGCAGCGTTAATAACTGCAGATGAATTATCTTTTGCTGGCAACGGTAGATCGGATAACTATAGTGCCTCAGCATATAACGCCTCGTCGTTTTTATCATATATCACTTATGGCTATCAAAGTGGAAATGGCGGAGATCCCAACCTCTCTCCTTTTCGGTATGTCTATGGATATTCTGCATATATGTTTGCGTTTTTTGGCGACACTGATTATATGGCAGATTTTGGAAAACAAACAGAAGTTCAGACTGGTAGACAAGCTGGTGTTCGCCCAGTCATTTCCTTAGTTCATTCTACCACCATCGCCTCTGGCTCTGGTACCGCTACTGATCCATGGCTGATTGACGAATAAAAAAATTATTAATTAATATTCCAATTATTCCAAAAAATATGTTATAATAAAAACGTCACCACGAGGTGATGCTCATTTAATTTCTAGGTGGATGTCGAGATTCAATCAAAACATCCACATTTGTGCCCGTAGCTCAGCTGGATAGAGCGTTTGCTTGCGGAGCAAAAGGTCGTAGGTTCGAATCCTGTCGGGCATACCATGAATGAAAAAACGAAAATTTATTTTCGTTTTTTTGTTCATATATGACCGAAAAAGGATAAACAATCCTGTCGGGCATACCAAATAAAAAGAAGACTCAGTAAGAGTCTTTTTTATTGCTCCGCACAAAAATCTTATGCTATAATCAAACCATGCAGTGGGATTTAATTACTAATATTATTCTAATAATAGCTTTAATTGTTTTGGGGATATTTGTTTTTTTGGGACTCTACCAATGGATTACTCGTAAATCCATCAAAAAAGTCGACAAACAAATCCGCTGGATGCCACTACCCCTAGCCTTAATGACCATCGTCTATTTTATTTTTGACAAACTCTGGATCGTAAATACTCGCCCCAATGGTTCTGGCGAGCCGTCCTTCCCTTCCACCCACGTCATGATTGTCGCTACGATTTTCTTTATAGTCACAGTAATCCTGCCAAAATATGTCAAAAGTGTCGGAGCCCGCATTGCGATAGAAATCACCATGTTTGTTCTTGTTTCCCTCACCGCCACTGGTCGTGTTTTTGCCGACATGCACTATCCTATCGATGTTCTCGGCGGCTTAATTTTCGCTTTTATCTTTAGCGAGGTTTATTATTACGTTATCCGCAACAAGAAATCCAAGAAATCTAAACAATTAAAGGCCAAAAAATGAGCAGTATCTTTACTAAAATCATCAACGGAGAAATTCCCTGTTACAAAATCTACGAAGACGACAAAACCATGGCATTCTTAGATATTAATCCAGAAACCAAAGGTCATACGCTAGTAGTTCCTAAAAACGAAGTTGATAAAATTTACGAACTTCCAGACGAAGATTATCAAGCCTTAATGGCTACAGTAAAAAAACTGTCAGCGCATATGGAAAAGATCCTTGGCGCCCGCACACTTTGGAAAGTCATCGGTACCGATGTCCCCCACGCGCATGTCCATCTATTACCTTACGACGAAACCTGGAACCATGGTCGTCATATCGAGATGACTGAAGAAGATTTCGAACAGCTCCGCCAAAAACTCGCTTTATGATATAATTAAGCTATGAAATTTGCGAGTAGTTATGAACCGGGGGAATATGAATCTGATATTTATGGTGCTTGGGAGGCTAGTGGTATTTTTAATCCTACTATCCCATCTTATCCTGTAGACGACGATAGTGACGGCACAGATGATCGTATAGAAAAGACTTCCAATTGTTATTCTATTGTGATGCCACCACCTAATGCCAACGGTAACCTCCACATCGGTCACGGTCTCACTGTCGCTCTCGAAGATTCCCTGATTCGCTACTATCGTCTAAAAGGCTTATCTTCTTGGTATATTCCTGGTGCTGATCACGCCGGCTTTGAAACCTGGGTGGTTTACGAGCGCGAGCTCGAAAAATCCGGCCATACCCGCTTCGAGTTTGATCGTGATGAGTTATACTCCCGGGTTTGGAATTTTGTCGCCGAACAACGTGGTAATATGGAGCTTCAACTCCGCGCTCTCGGTGCCTCCTGTGCTTGGGATGACCTTACCTTTACCCTAGACGAAAACGTCATCGATCGCGTCTATACCACTTTTGAAAAGATGTGGAACGACGGCATGATTTACCGTGGTGAAAAACTAGTTAACTTTTGCCCCAAACACCAAACTGCCTTTGCTGATATCGAAGTCGAGCACAAAGACGAAAAAGGCACCTTATGGGATATTGCATACCAAGTAGTGGATACTATTAGTTCGAGGGGATCCGGAGCCTGGCAAGGCGAGGCTGAGCGCGCTCGCCCCGTGGCGACGGGCGCGAGCGACGCGCCCCGAGAAATAATAGTATCTACTACTCGACCGGAAACTCTCTTTGGTGACACCGCCGTAGCCGTAAATCCAGAGGACGAGCGCTACAAGGATTTAATCGGCAAAATGGTTAAACTCCCTCTTACCGATCGCGAAATACCAATTATCGCTGACGAACACGCTGATCCAGAATACGGCTCTGGCGCGGTCAAGATTACCCCAGCGCATGATTTTGATGATTTTGAAGTCGGGGAACGTCACAATCTTGAACGTATCCAAGTCATTGCCGAAGACGGCACCATGATTAATGTGCCAGAAAAATACAATGGCTTAAAGACCGACGAGTGCCGCAAATTAGTTCTCAAAGATTTGAAGGAACAAGACCTCTTAAGGGGCGAAAAAACCATTGAGCACTCTGTCGCTCATTGTTACAAATGTGGCACCGTGCTCGAGCCGATGCTTAAAGAACAGTGGTTTATCGATGTCGAAAAACTCGCCAAGGTCGCCATTCAGGCACTCAATGAAGATAAAATTAAATTTTACCCCGCCAACAAGAAGAAAGTTCTCATCAATTACTATGAAGGTTTGAAAGATTGGAACATTTCACGTCAAATCCCTTGGGGCATTGCCATCCCAATGTTCAAAAAAGCCACCCCAGACGCCACTGATGAACCAGACTGGATCTTTGATCGTCGCACCAATCTCAAAGAAATCGAAAAAGCCGGCGTCAAATATATCCGCGACGAAGACACCTTTGATACCTGGTTCTCTAGTTCTCATTGGCCAATAGTCTGTACCGACTGGACCGAAGAAAACTTCAACCCATATTATCCGTTAGATGTTATGGAAACCGGCGCAGACATCCTGTTTGCTTGGGTTGCTCGCATGATCATGATGGGCCTCTATGTTACTGGCGAAGTTCCATTCAAAGAAGTCTACTTGCACGGCCTTGTACTCGATGCTCACGGCAAAAAAATGAGCAAATCCAAAGGTAACGTTATTAATCCGATGGATTTAGTCACGAAATACGGTTCCGACGCATTCCGTTTAGGTATTTTAAGAGGTCGATCAGCCGGCATGAACCAAGCCTTCTCCGAAAAATCCGTAATCGCCGGCCGCAACCTTTGCAATAAACTCTGGAACATCTCCCGCCTCGTCCAAAGCATAGTGGACGAAGAAGAGACAGCGGATTCGAGGGGATCCGGAGCCTGGCAAGGCGAGGATGAGCGCGCTCGCCCCGTGGCGACGGGCGCGAGCAACGCGCCCCGAGAAGACGTTGTTTCCTTCTCGACAAATAATATGGGCGAAGACTGGATATGTCGCGAAATTAATAATTGCATAAAAGCGGTCGAAAACGACATCAAAAAATATCGTTTCGCAGAAGCCGTAGAAGTTCTTTATCAGACCATCTGGGACAAATATGCAGACTGGTTCCTCGAAAGTCAAAAGCTATTCAAGAATACGGGTCTTTTGAAGATTACTCTCGAATCTCTCTTAATTACCCTTCATCCGTTCGCCCCATTTGTGACAGAGGCGATTTGGCAAAATCTTTCTTGGACTGAAGGCTTTATTGCTACCGCTAAATGGCCCGAGGAGCTCAAATATGACCCGATTTCAGCCGAAGAGTTTGAAAACATAAGAATTATCGTGTCTGAGGTTAGAGGCACTCTCACGGCCCTTCCAGGCACCAATAACGCCAAAAAATACGGCCTATTATACGATAATGATAGTATCGTGGAAGATAATTTGGAATTAATCTGGGCTCTCACCAAGGTCCCTTCCCTATCCAACCTAGAAGGCTCCCCGCGAGGCCTGAGGCTGGCACTAGCTAACCATGAATTATATCTCGACGTACCAGAAAAAGTAGTTTCAGAATATAGAGACGTTCTTACAGAGAAAATCCTCTCGGTCGGACGCGAACTAGATGCCCTAAACGCACGCCTCATGAATCCAAGCTATGTCGATAAAGCCCCAGAACACTTAGTCAAAGAAACTCGCGATGGCGTCAAAGAAAAAGAGGCACTCATCTCCCGTCTCAAGCAACAACTCGAACTTATTTAACCATAAATAGATTGATTTTTAACCCAAAAAATGCTATAATAATAACAGCACATAGAACATTATAGATTTTTGCCGAATAAGGAATAGAGGTGTTTTCGATGGCAAAGACTTTGGTTTATCAAATCTATTTATTTGGATTTCTAGAGAAAGGAGAAATCAGGCCTACAAGGTTTTACGAGCACGGAGCGATAGAGTCAGCTACCAAGCATCTTGATCGAGTCAAAGCGCTTGGCGCAGATGCTGTCTGGCTCGGACCGATTTTTCATTCCCCCTGGAATGATCACGGATACGACATTGCCGACTATTATAGTATCGAACCGTATTTTGGCACAATGGAAGACTTTGATGAATTCGTCGAGCGAGCTCATCAGCTTGGAATCAAGGTCATCATTGACCTTGTAATGAACCACACCAGTACAGCACACGAGTGGTTTCAGCACCCCAAGACACACAAGAATTTCTACTATTGGTCAAACAAAGAACGTCGCGGTTGGAGAAACTTATTCAATCAGGGGCCGGCCTGGACACTGAATAAGTCTACCGGAGAGTATTACCTCCATCTTTTCGAGGAGACTCAAGCTGACCTCAATTGGTTCCCTCGCGGTCCAGAAAAAGAAATCAATTGGGAGCTGGTCACACAGTTCCACAAGATTATCGATTTCTGGATTCAGGAACACGGAGTAGACGGTTTTCGCCTCGATGTACCCCAAAGCATCAACAAAGACTTAAGTCAAAATGAGCTAGGGTTCGAAGACATGCTCTATGGCGAGCAGTCAGTCCGAGTGTTGAATGCATTGTTCGGAAACACGGATTGCATCCTGATGATGGAATGTTTCGATCCAACCTACGGCGAGCTCACGAAGTATTATCTTGACAATACCCCCGTAGATTATGTCTTAAACGTGATGTTAAAAGACAAAATTTCCGAGGGTGAGACTAGATTTCTTCAGGCACTAGGCGAACAGGTCAAAAACCCAGGCTTCATGTTGGATCTTGAATCTCACGACAGTCCGCGCTTCCCTTCTAGGGGTACCAACCCTGACGAAATGAAGAACGACATGATTTTCTACATGTTTAACACGAAGGCGAATGCAATTTGTCTCTATCAGGGGCAAGAGCTAGCGCTTTGCAATCCAACCGAAGAAGAGTTGCCTGGCTACAAAATGGTCGAGCTAGATGCTCAGACTAAATTGCGTTTCCGGAGCGGAGAGCTAATTCGTGACCTCCGTGCGACTTCAAGAGCCAACGCTCGTACTATTCTTCCCCTAGAAGAATACGAATTCCAAGAGAACTTCCCGAGCTCATATCTCAATCTTACCAAGAAGTGGATTGATTATTGGCGTAAAAGCTGATTGGTAAACCAAAAACCCGCGCGTTTTGCGCGGGTTTTTCATTTTTTATTAAACCGATCCAAATTAAATAACGGCTTCCCTTTTTCCCCGTCAATGATTCCCTGCGCCTTACGTAGTAACTTATCCAAAGCAATATCAGAATTTGCCGAGCCAACATGCAGGGTTTTAACTACTTTTCCCTGTTCTTTGTAGCACACCTGCACCCCTGTTGCGCCAGAAGTGGTCTTAAATTTTCTTATATAAGCCATAATTCCATTGTAGCATACTGGAACCTTAGAGATTTTCACAACAATTCCCCCGCCTTTTCCACAAAAAGCACAAGCACCAAAACATTTATTCCCCTTATGTCTAGCAACCAGAACGCTTGGCATCCCGCTTGACAAAACAAAGCACGAGCGCTAAAATGACAGTAACAACTCTTGCGAGTGGGCCAGAGTTGGAGGAAACTAGCAACCGGCAGGGAAAGACCCTAGAACGGAGAATTTTGCTTATGTTATAAAATATTAAGCATAAGTAGTCAATAAAATTCACATGCTGATATGGTATAATAAGTTTATGAATATTCCGATTACACAATCCGATGCGTGGCAAAAGCTCCAAGATGACCTTGGTGAGATAACTTACAGGGAAAAACAAGACAATTATCAGTATTTAGCTATTCAAAACAATACTCCAATCGCGAATTATCTCTACTTACCTTACGGACCTATCGTAAAGGACGAAAAGTCGCTAAATGACTCCATAAATAGTCTAAAAAAACTCGCAGCGCAACATGACATTACATTTATCCGTATCGAACCTCAAAATCCTGCACTAACAAAGCATTTTACGAAAGAATTCAAAAAGGCAAAGGATCTAAACCCTAAAGAGACATGGGTGCTAGATTTAGAGGGAAATGAAGCAGAACTCAAGCAAAAGCTACCCTCTCGCCTCGTTAGATACTACAAAAACATGTCTAAAAACGGCCTCACTATTGAACAATCCCAGGACCCAGAAGATATTCATTACCTTATAGGTCTACAAAAAGCACTTGCCAAAGAAAAGGGAATTAGTACTTTTTCGGAAAGCTATCTAAAAACTGAGCTCGCTCAACCATTCGCCACGCTCTATCTCCTAAAGTCCAATCAAGAAGTGGTCGCCGCAGGTATGGTTTTTGATGATAAAACCACCAGATATAACCTCCAGGGCGCTCAATCCGACGCTGGTCGCAAACTCCACGCCACCGGTATATTAACTATCCAACTAATTTTAGACGCCAAGGCAAACGGTCAAAAATTCTTCGATTTCTGGGGTATCGCACCCGAAGGTGCACCCAAAAATCACCCCTGGGCCGGCTTCACAAATTTCAAAAAAACCTTCGCTGGTCGCGAAGTAGATTATGCAGGCACCTATGACATTGTTCTGAATCCATTTAAATACCGTCTTTACCAAGCTTTTAGATCAATCAATAGATTAGTGAGGAAAATCAAATGAAATTCGTCCAACTAAAACCAGAAGAATTCACTAAATACGCGAAAAAAAGTCCCTACAAATCCTTTCTCCAAACCGTCGAAATCGCCAATTTAAGAGAAAAAAACGGCTGGACAGTCTACTATTTTGGCGTAGAAGATGATGGCAAATTAATCGCCGCTACGATGGCTGTCGCGAGGCCCACTTTCCTCGGTAAATCTACTTATTATATCCCCGGTGGCCCACTACTAGATTACGAAGACACAGCCCTGGTTAACTTCTTTTTTAAAAACCTCAAGAATTATGCCAAAACCCACAACGGCTACCTACTCCATATCGAACCCTATTACGAAGTAATTGAACGTGACCGTGATGGACTAGAAGTAAAAGACGGCTTCAATCACCAAAAGGCAGTCAAAAATCTCCGGAACCTCGGCTTTATCCAAGCTGAATCCGACAATCCAAAATACTTATTCGTGCTAGATTTAAAGGGAAGAAAACCAGACGAACTCTTTACCAGCTTCAAACAAAACACCCGTAATCTCATCAGTCGCACCACTAGAAAAGGAGTCAAAGTGCGAGAATTAGGGAAAGACGAGCTCGACAAATTCAAACAAATCACCGAGTCCACCTCCGAGCGCCGTCACTTCTCCGACAAGTCTCTGGACTACTACGAAACCATGTACGACCTCTTCGCTAATCAGGGCGAAGTGAAGTTTATAGTGGCAGAGATTCCAGGGATTAAGTCCGATGCTACGAGTCCTACGGGACATAAAGACTTGGCCAGAGCGGCCCGGAGCGTGCCCGAAGGGCGCGCAGCACCGGATTTAATCCCTATAGCATCAGCGATGTTTATGACTTACGGCGACGAAGTAATCTATCTTTTCTCTGGCAGCGACGAAAAATACATGAAAGAATACAACGCTCAATACGCCATTCAATGGCACATGATAGAATACGCTCTCAAGAACAAATTCAAGAGATACAACTTCTATGGCATCCAAGGCCTCCCAGATCCGTCAAAACCCGGTTACGGCATCTATAAATTCAAAAAAGGCTTCGGTGGTCACGTTGTCGAACTCCTCGGCGCCTACGAACTACCCCTAAATCAAGCCTTCTTCCAACTGCATCGTATTTTATCCAAAATCCGCCATAAAATCTAGAATTCGTGTTATAATAAGCTTATGTTAAACCATCGGAGGTCATTCTTGTTGTTTATGCCAGCACTGGCATTCATTGTTGTGACAATTCTCTCTGGTGTGATTCTATCTTCCACCACCGTCTCAGCCGAAGACGTTCTCAGAGACTACGTAAACATCTCCGTCCCGGTCTCTTGTAATCTCAATAGTAGTGTAGATGTAGCCCACACCGCAATAGTAAACGCTGGTACTTCTGTCTCAGACATTGGTACTACCAACTTTACAGTCTTCTGTAATGATGCTAGTGGCTTCGCATTATATGCTATAGGCTATACTAATGAAGACTATGGCGATAATACATTAGTAGGACAAAGTACTAATAACATCATTAACACAGATACTGCTACTTCAGGCAATAATTCAGCCTGGGCTATGAAAATGGTAAAAGTCACTGATGGCTCCTATCAACCAAACAATCTAACTATCACCAATAACTTCAATAATTACAGCGATGTACCAGGCACTTATACTAAAGTAGCTCAATATACTGCTTCTACTGACTTTACTCTAGGCTCCAAACTCCAATCTACCTACCAAGCCTTTATGTCCACCTTCCAGGATGCTGATACGTATAATGGGAAAGTTAAATACACACTAGTACATCCATACACAGCTCCTACTCCAGTCCCAGTCTCTAAAAACCTTTACTATGCCATTACAGGCACCACAGACAACTATACCCTAACTATCAGTGATTCCGATATCACGTCAGGCGCTGTGGCTAGTGGTCCAGTAGCCATTGATGGGTATACGTATGATGATAATGAAATAATTGCAACAACACCTTGGTTTTCTTATGCTGACCAAATTAAAAGCGTAGTAGTAACTGGAACAGTAGCTCCAACCTCCACTAGTGCTTGGTTTGCGCGACTTCAATATGTTAATTCATGGAACTTAAGTGGATTAAAGACCGATAATGTGACGGACATGTCCCAAATGTTCTTCTCTGCCGGTCTTTTTGCGTCTTCTTTCAACTTAAACCTCTCTTCCTGGAATACTTCTAATGTGACGAACATGGGTAATATGTTTTCTTATGCCGGCTCTAATGCCACTACCTGGTCTATTGATGGCCTCTCCTCCTGGAATACTTCTAGCGTGACAAATATGTCTGGCATGTTCTTCTGTGCCGGCCGAAATGCTACTACCTTCACTTTAAACCTCTCCTCCTGGAACACTTCTAATGTGATAATGATGTCTAGTATGTTCGACAATGCTGGCTACGACGCCACCACCTGGTCTGTTGGCGATCTTTCCTCTTGGAACACGTCCAACGTGACAGATATGTCTTACATGTTCTCCTCTGCCGGCTACAACGCATCTTCCTTCACTCTTGACCTTTCCTCCTGGAACACTTCCAATGTGACGAGTATGTCTAGTATGTTCTCCTCTGCCGGCTACAGCGCCACCACCTGGTCTATAGGAGATCTCTCTAATTGGGATACTTCTAGTGTGACAAGCATGGCTAGTATGTTCTTCTATGCCGGCTACAACGCATCTTCCTTCACTCTTGACCTTTCCTTCTGGAACACTTCCAATGTGACAATGATGAATCATATGTTCTACTATGCCGGCTACAGAGCTACCACCTTTGCCCTAGATCTCTCCTCCTGGGACACTTCTAATGTAACAGATATGTCTAGTATGTTCTACTGTGCTGGTCGAGGTGCTACTACCTGGTCCGTGATTATTCCAAAAACAAATAACGGCACCGCTACTGGTCCGATCACTAACACCACTTCAAATATATACGGCAACACTACTTCTATTAGTGCCAATCCGTCTTCGGGCAAATCCTTCACCCTTGCAAATTAATCATTGTCTATAAACTTAACCGCAATTAGTTTAAAAAAGCTGAACTTCTTTTTGTGTTACAATATTTTTATGAATTCAAACGGTCTTACTCAGGAACAAGTCCAATCGAAAATCGCCCAGGGCAAGGTTAATCAAACTCCTCGCAAAAACCAAACCACCATTGGGCGGATTATTCTTACTAACACCCTCACGATTTTTAACCTCGTCAATCTTATCCTCGCCCTCATGATTATTTCTGTCGGCTCATACAAAAACCTTCTTTTTGTCCTCGTTGCTATCACTAATACCCTCATCAGTATCATCAACGGCGTCCGCGCCAAACGCACCGTAGACAAAATGCGCCTCGTCGCCGAGCAAAAGCCGACCGTAATTAGAGAAGGGAAAACTCTCCAAATCCCCGCCAGTCAGATTGTCGACGGTGACCTCTTAGTTTTTGGCCTCGGCGATCAGATTATCGTAGACGCCAAGGTAGAACAGGGAAACGTAGAAGTTAATGAATCATTCATCACCGGTGAATCCGACAATATCCTCAAAAAACCCGGCGACCAGCTTACTTCTGGCAGTTTTGTAGTATCTGGCACCTGTAAAGCCACCGCCACTGCTGTCGGTGCCGATAATTTCATTAACAAATTACAAGCCAACGCTCATACCATCAAAACTGCCGATTCCAAGCTCTTCAACCTTATCAATAATATCGTCAAATACGTCTCATTTGCGCTAATTCCTATTGGCATACTTCTCCTCTGGGCTAGATTTAACGTCCCAGACACCACTACGGAAGTAGCGGTTACGTCAACCGTTGCCGGCTTAATTAGTATGATTCCAGAAGGCCTCGTTCTCTTAACCTCCTCTGTTTTAGCATTAGCAACTATCAGACTGAGCAGGAAGCAGGTTCTGGTCCAAGATCTCTATTCTATTGAAACCCTCGCCCGCGTGGACACTATTTGTCTAGATAAGACCGGCACCCTTACTACCGGCAAAATGACCGTAAGGGACATCGTTCCAATAAAAGGCCAAACCAAAAATGCTTTAGAAACAGCGCTTAAGCTTATTCTGAGCACACAAGACACCGATAACGCCACTTCGACCGCTCTGAAACAAAAACTCTTAAAAACGGCCAAATTTGAGCCCACAGAGCAAATCTTAGAAATTATCCCTTTTTCCTCTGAGCGCAAATACTCAGGCGTAGTCACCAAAAAAGCCACTTATCTCATGGGCGCCCCCGAATTTCTCACCGACGAAAAGCTTGATGTCTCCGGTGAGTATCGGGTTATCGCAGTAGTTAAAAGCGAGACATGGACGGGTGACCGAGCTGGGGGGACCCCCGCCGCGCGGAGCAGAGCGAGCACGGTGGGGGAAACTGCGAGGTCAGGACCCGTCCAGACTCTCATTGGCTACGTTTTACTAGAAGACGAGCTCCGAAAAGATGCTCGAAACATCATCGATTATTTCTATAATAACGACGTTGATGTCAAAATCATCTCTGGTGACAATCTCAAAACTGTTCAAAATATCGCCTCTGCCACCGGAGTAAAAAACATCTCTGGAGTTGATCTTTCTACTCTAAAAGGCGACATCAACTACGATAAGCTTGTCAAGACCTACAACATCTTCACTCGTGTCAAACCCGCTCAAAAGAAATCTCTTATCCTTGCTCTCAAAAACCACGGCAAAACTGTTGCAATGACCGGTGATGGCGTTAATGATATTCTCGCTATGAAAGAAGCCGATTGCTCTATTGCTATAGGGGAGGGCTCTGACGCTGCCCGCCGTTCCGCCAAACTCGTCCTTCTAGACAATGATTTTGCCGGCGTCCCTAAAATCATCGACGAAGGTCGCCAATCTATCAACAATCTTGAACGCTCCGCCACTCTTTTTCTTAGTAAAAACACCTACGCCGCCATTCTCGCCGTCCTTTTCATTCTAATTCCTCTTGAATTCCCCTATATCCCTATCGAAATGAGTTTGCTTAACTTCGCTTGTATCGGTCTCCCAGGCGTCATCCTTGCGCTAGAGTCTAATACTTCTCGCATCAAGAATCGTTTCATCAAAAACATTCTCCAATTCTCCGTACCTACCGGCATTACAGTGGCGGTCGCGATGCTCGTGTTCTCAATTATTGCTACCCAAATTGGCTACACTCGCTCCGAACTTATTACTACCTCAGCAATCGTCACTTTCGCTATTGATTTCCTCCTAGTTTTCTCAATCTCGAGACCACTCACCCTGCTCCGCACAATCCTCCTTGCAGTTATCATTGGTATTATTAGCCTCGCGATTGCTATTCCATTCGTGCGCAATTTCTTCGATTTTACCCTCCTCGCCCCAGACAAACTTCTCATCGCCGGTATTCTCATCGCCGGCGCCTATACGCTCTTCGTCTTAATTCGTCTCCAGATGCGCCATTTCACTCCTAAAATCCTCGCTCGTCACCCCAAACTCCAAATCTAATCTCGGGCCCATCTAGGCAAATTGCCATAAATATGTTATAATAGGGGCAATCGTTAGCGTGGCGAAAAAGAATGTAACCACGCGCCTGATCGTTCTTTACGGAACAGAAAGAAAGGTGTACTATGTTTACCACAAGCGCACCCCCCACCAGGCAGTATCGGCCCACCGAGCTCAAAGCCATCGACTATGTCCACTCGTTCAAAATGATCCTGGACGCGACTTTTAATAGTCAAGCCCTTCTTGAACTCGTGATCTCAGCCGAAGGCACCCCCTACGCAGGCAGTCCAGAGGATTATCTTCGCTACGAACTGTACCCTCAGAAGTTGCTTTGCTATTATCCCACTAGGCTCAGGTATTACACCACCGACGGTCAATGCCACACCTATGAGATAAGAGGGAAAAACGACCTAGACCTCTTCTTCCATAAGCTTTTGGAAGATTGGGACCGTCTAGTCCTACCCAATCCCGAGGACTACCTCGGATGCGGATACTACTATGACGACGTCGAAGTCTTAATAGTAGATTCGCTCAACTGGATTGCGTAGCTGTCTGTAGTGGAAATTGGGATGTGCATCGGTAAGGAGAGAAATGAGAATACCGATGAGAGAAAAGAGAATTTTAGTTTACAAAGCAAAGCCAAATCTATGTAATGTAGCTAAAATCTGGTGTACATCCTTCTTTTCTGGGGACAGCCCGCCAAGCGGGCTTTTTCTTACCCAAAATATGTTATTATAAGAATAAGCATAATGAGGAGAACAAAATGGAACCAAGCGCAGAACAGGCGCCAGCCCCACAAGGCGAAGCTAATATTCAAACCCCAATCTCGCCAGAGCCAATAGAGCCGGTAAAATCAAAAAACACCAAAACCCTTACCTGGATTTTTGGCATTTTAGCAGTCATCGCTCTCGTCGCCACCGGAGTTTTTGCCTACCTCTATTTCACAAGTCAACCCCAACCAACGCCAACCAGTGATACGCCAACCACTATAATCGAACCCACCGACGATGTTCAGGCATCATCTATCCCTACCGCAGCGGAAGTTGCACAACTCTTAGAAGACAAATATGATTTTAGTGCAGAAGAAAGATATTTCTGTATTGGAGCACGAGACATAGTCTGTGGCATTAATAATTTTGATACTGATAAAAAATTACAATTTATTATCGGACATGCACCAGAGACCTTATTTACTAATGAAAGATATGTTGATGTGTCGTACATAAGAAACATAAAATACGACGATTTAAATAAATTATATAACGACTATTTCGGTTCACTAGAGAATATCAATAAAGAAGATCACGACTTTGAAAATAGTTATTTGATTGGTATGAAATATCTATCAGAGAGTGACAGTTTTGATATTCAATTTAAAGACGGGCTCGGTGGGACTACAACCGTAAGTGTATTTAATAAAGTTGTGGAAACTAATGAGAGTGAGAATGGTTTTGTGGCAACTATTATATCAGTGACCATCAATAATGTCGTCAGTTCTACTGAGGAACCATTTTCAGGAAATTCGGTTGATGGGCAAAAGCTGTATCAGATGGGGATTCCGTCTGAAGATGTAGCTGAAATTCAAGAAAGTCTTTCTGCTTATCACTTTAATTTTCTTGAAGAGAACGGTGAGCATAAGTTAATTTCAATCGAAAAACTCTAGTCTTCAATCGATATTCTCGGGTAAATATTAAGGGAGTATGGGTCGGTCGGCTCTACGCCGGACTCAATCTCGAAATAGCACGCTGCGGATACCATCGCCCCGTTATCACCCGAGAGCGAAGGAGCAGGGAAATACGCATCGGGCAAGGCTTTTCTTAGTTCTTCGTTTGCGCTCACTCCACCAGCGACGACAATAGACTTCACGTCTGGATACATTTCGCACGCTTTATCTAGTTTTTCAATCAAAATCTCAACTGCAGTCTTTTGGAACGATGCCGCAAAATCACAGACTTGCTGTTCGCTTAGCAGTTCTTTCAATTTATGCGACGGGTACGATATTGGCACTCCCACCTCTTTTTGTACAGCCCGAAGAACCGCAGTTTTTAGTCCGGAAAACGAAAAATCCAGCCCTTCTACCTTTGGGTGTGGTAATTTGTATTTCGCATCGTTACCTCCTAGAGCTGCTTTTGCAATCGATGGTCCTCCCGGATATGGCAACCCCAAAATTTTCGCCACCTTATCAAAGCACTCCCCTACCGCATCATCTCTTGTCGTCCCAATAATCTCAAACTGATTGTGTTCCCGCATATACAAAATCTGTGTATGTCCCCCACTTACTACAAGTGCAAGTAGTGGAAATGATGGATGGCAATCAGAAATAACACTTTCGAGACCGTCCGCGACTAACGAGGAGCGGATTGAGCGAGCTCGCCCCGTAACGACGGGCGAGAGCGAGCGTGTCGAGGAAGTGTTGTTTTGATTGCCACCACCAAGCCAATTTGCATACACATGCGATTTCAAATGATGCACCGCATATAGTGGTTTATTGTGTAAGATCGCCAGAGTCCTCGCCGTCAGTGTTCCAATCAAGAGGGAACCAAGTAACCCCGGCGCATGCGTCACCGCAATCGCGTCAATATCATCCCAACCACAACCCGCATCAGCCAAAGCCTTATCAATTACCGGCATCATCGCCTCGAGATGACTCCTCGCTGCTACTTCAGGTATCACTCCCCCATATTCTGCAAAAATATCAATTTGGGAAACCACGACATTAGACAAAATCTCCGCCCCATTATCGACCACGGCCGCCGCTGTTTCGTCACAACTTGTCTCTATCCCCATAATCTTCATAGCTTAATTATATCACAAAATGAATAATTATTCATGATGATATTTCCCGCCTCGGGCAATTTCTTGCGCACGATACGTCTGTTCGGTCACCAATAATCTAGCAATCATATGCGGAAAAACCAATCGCGAAAAGCTCCACACGAAATCAGCGCGTTTTCTTACTTCTTCAGAGAAACCATAAGCTCCTCCAATTAGAATCACCACTTCGCGTGAGTCCAAAAATACTTTTTCCAACCTCTTAGAATATTCATCTGATGATATATTTTCGCCTCTCTCGTCGCAACAGATTACATACTCTCGGTGTGAAAATGGCCAGTCTGCCAAAAACCGCATCAGCTTTTCTTCATCCATCAATTGCCACGTAATATCAAACGGTTTCCGTAGTCTTTTTTCATATTCCACACAGGCTTCTGTACACCATGCGGTACTTTTCTTTCCACCAGCTATTATCTTAATCATGCCAAAATTATACCACAAAAAAGGTAACCAAAATTCAGATAAAGAATAGGTAGCCATTCACAAAAAACCCAATCCGTGATAAAATCTATTCCAGTTGGGATGTCGCCAAGTGGTAAGGCAACGGGTTTTGGTCCCGTCATTCGCAGGTTCGAATCCTGCCATCCCAGCCAGAAAAGAAAATGAGAGAGTTTACTCTCTTATTTTGTTTTTTGCGGATGGCAAAGGATAGCCAATCCTGCCATCCCAGCCATTTTTGATTCCCCTTGTGTTTTTCCTAAAAGTGTGCTATAATAAAAGGCATGGCTACCAAAAAGCGAAAATCCACAAAAAAATCAACCAAACGAGCCAAAAAAGAAGCTCCTGTTGAACATGAGCTTCCCGGTGGTTTTTGGCGCCAAGTAATGGCGGTCGTCATGATCGCACTAGCCCTCTTTTTCGTTGTCACTTGGTTTGGCCAAGGTGGTTCAGTCTTAAATGCAGTTCACAAATTTATCCTTAGTGGCCTCGGTTTTGCAACTTATTTTATTCCTGCCCTTTTAGTCTATTTAGCTGTTCGAATTTTCCGCAGCGACGACAATCGTGTAGCAGCGCCAGTTTACGTCGCTTCAATTTTAATGATTGTTTGGCTTTCAGGGATTGCTGCTATTTGGAAAGCTGGCGGCGTAGTCGGCGAATGGCTCAACTCTATTTTTACCAATTTTCTAAGCCAAGGCGTTGTCATTTTTATCTACATTGTTCTAATTTTTATCACCACCGCCTTTATTCTACAACTTTCGCCGGTTACATTTTTTAAGGGCACCAAAAACATTGCCAAACGCAACAAAAAACTTAGTGAAGAATCCACCAAAAAAGACAAAAAACTTGGCCAGCTCGAAATCAAAGTTAATTCTGGTGTCAGCACATTAGAAACTTCACCCGCTACCCCCAAAAAGGCCACAGCAAAAACCGAGCCAGTCAAACCACAAGAAGAAAAAGCCCTGGTATCAGTCTCCGATCCGAACTGGAAAATGCCTAGCACCAACCTTCTTTCCAAAAAACAATCTCCAGCAGACGCCGGCAATATTCAACAAAATGCCTTCATTATCAAGAACACATTTGCCGAATTCGGCATCGATGTTGAGATGGAGGGCGCCAACGTTGGTCCGCGTGTCACTCAATATACTCTTCGCGCACCAGGCGGTGTCAATCTCGCCAAAATTGCAGCTCGCGACAAGGAGCTTGCCTACAAACTTTCAGCCACAAGCGTCCGCATCGAAGCGCCAATTCCTGGCACTCAACTTATCGGCGTAGAGGTTCCAAACACTCGTTCTGCTTCTGTTCCGCTTCGTGGTATTATTGAATCCGAAGAATGGAAAAAATCCAACGGCCCACTTACCTTTGCTGTAGGTAAAGATATCTCCGGCAAACCTGTGGTTGCAGATCTTGCTGACATGCGCCATCTTCTCATTGCGGGTACCACCGGTTCTGGTAAATCCGTCATGACCAATACACTGATTATGTCATTGCTTTATCGTAATGCGCCTTCCGATATGCGTCTAATCATCGTCGATCCAAAACAGGTAGAAATGGTAGCATACAACAACATCCCTCACCTCCTCACTCCGGTCATTACTGATACATCCAAAGCCCTATCTGCCATGAAATGGGCTGCCGGCGAAATGGATCGCCGCTACAAATTAATGGCCGAAGAGCACGTCAAAAAAATCTCCGACTACAACAAAAAAATGGCCAAAAAAGCCTCCAGTGATGACAAACCAGAAGATTCCGACGAACAAAACGGCAAAATGCCATATATCGTTATCGTTATTGATGAAATGTCTGACCTTATGATGCAGGCAGGCAAAGAGCTAGAGCCTCTTATCGTGCGTATCGCTCAACTTGGTCGTGCCGCTGGTATGCACCTCGTACTAGCCACCCAGAAGCCAGTAGTTAAAGTCATCACCGGCCTCATCAAAGGAAACATCCCATCTCGTATCGCTTTCCGCGTCCTTACCTCTATGGAGTCGCGTATCATTTTAGATCTATCTGGCGCCGAAAAACTTCTCGGTCAAGGCGACATGTTGCTCTCTACCGAAGAAACTCAAAACGGCCCCGAACGTATCCAGGGCGCCTTTACACCAGACGAAGACATCGACAAAGTCACGTCTTTCTTGCGTGCTCAACGCCCACCGCAATACAACGATGAAATACTCGCGCAACAAGTCGCTATCAAGGGTATGGGTGGTAGCGCCGGTTTAGACGGCATGGACGGGCTCGGTCGTAAGTTTGACCCCCAAGACCCTCTAGTACGAAAAGCTGTCGAAATCTGTCTAAACAAAGGCAAATTCTCTACCTCATTACTTCAAACCTACCTTAGCAAATCCCACGGATTCGTCTCTGGCCTTGGCATCTGGCTTGAAGAAATCGGTGCCATCGGTCCAGCTAACGGCAACAAACCTCGCGAGTTACTTATTACATCTATGGAAGAGTTTGACGCATTAGTCAACGTATGATAACATAAAACCATATGCAGGATGGGAGTGTCTCGCCACTAAAGGCTTTTTTCAGGAACAAATGGGTTCGAATCATTTTGATTATTGATATTATCGCTTTTCTTGTTGTTATCGGTATCATCATTATGAATTCCACCAAAGTATCCACAATCAATTTCAATATTGCGCCAGTAGATGCTACTATTTCCGTCAACGGTAATACTAGCTACACCAATGGCCAATACGCTATTACGCCCGGCTCTTACGAGGTTGTAGTTTCTCATGAGGGTCTCGAAACCAAAACCTTCAATATTAATATAGAACCACACTATGTTGTTACCCTCACCACCTTCCTCAAAGGTACCGAAAACAGCTTTGGATTCTACGAACTTAACGCCAACTACGAATCTTACGAAAAACTTAAAGCAATCGCCTCAAAAGACAACAATCTCACTACCGACCAAGACGCCTCCGCCGAGCAATTCATATCCGATTCTGAGCATAAACTATCTATCGTAAACGTCCTCCCAATCAAGGGATATGTCTATGCGGATCCAAGCGTAGGCGCATCCACGGCTGGGTTTGCGATTCGTGACGGGAAAAGCCGAAGAGACTGCGAGAAAATTGCCTGTCTTCTAGTAAATTATTACGGAGAAGGTTACGAAGAGACAGTGGCAGAAAAAATAAAAGCAGCAGGGTACAACCCAGCAGATTATCAACTTCTCTACGAAAGGTACAAATAATGCGACGTACAATGCTTAAACCATTTGTCCAACCATTCATGATTTGCGCTTTCGCCTCATTGTCTTGTCTCTTTTTACTAAACTATCCTTGTTTTGCAAAGGATTTTTCTAGTAACGCAGCCCAAAAAATGCGCGGCATGACGCAACAAATGTTAGATTCTTTTTCGCAAAACTATATCGAAATCCACGATCCGACCGAATGTATAAGCACAGGAGGAGTCGGTTCAGATACTTGCTTTAAAGTAGACAGCAATATAGATGTATATAGTTCATGGTATCCAGAAGGGTGTCTGAGTAATTGTATAAGCGGAAGTTATGCTCATAATGCGTATGACGACGCGAATCCCTTCCTTCGGGGCGATACTCAAACCGACGGAGATTTCGGAGACATGCAATATATCTATGCAGAAAACTACGACATTGATTATGAAGTCTGGCCAACAAAATATACACCAAACGGAGGAAATAGCACACGAAAGTATTATTGGATAGTCTTACCTACCGAAGCGTATTCGAACGGGGCTGGAGAGACCTATGTTGCAACCTTCGAAAACCTGAGCGAACCAGTTTATTTCATCACCTACGATACGCACCAATGCGGACATCAGAGTGAAGATTATTGTGGCCAAGCAAGCGCAAATCCAGATGGAGTCGAAATTGGTGATCAATTTTTTGGGGCCTTCACGAATAACGGCGGAAATTACACAAAGGTAGCAGAAATTGCTGGTAAGCTAACGTCTTTTTGTCGAATTAATGGTAAGGGCGAAGTTACAGCAAGCGCAAACAGTAGTAACGGAACCGTGGTAGGCGGAGGCTCTTCCGAATCATCTGCTACGCCTCCATCCGGCGATGAAGTTACTTGGATTGGAGATTCCTATTCTGTAGAAGCAAGATCGATTATCGGAGCAAAACTCTCAGGAATATCATTTGGTGGGACAGTAGAAACTTCAAGTTCATATATACAATCAGACAAAGGTGTAAGCGATAGGTATGGTGGTGGGGACAGTAATCCCCCGGCCCTTACTATATTGAAAAGAATCGTAGATGAAGGTAATCTAAAACCGTATTTAGTAATGGCCGTAGGTACTAATGCCGGATGGACGGATGACGAAGTGAATCAGTTTAAAACCATCATATCTTCCAATCCAGACACCAAAGTAGTATTCGTAACGGCAAAAGCCAAAGCCCATCTAGCATCCGACGATAATGGGACTAACCAGCGCCTCAAAGAATTAGCAGACAGCGACAATAATTATTTCCTAGCCGACTGGGCTGCTGTTTATGATG
Source organism: Candidatus Nanosyncoccus sp. (assembly GCA_045603565.1). GTDB lineage: Bacteria > Patescibacteriota > Saccharimonadia > Saccharimonadales > Saccharimonadaceae > Nanosyncoccus. Next base: position 21,242 of record JAZUML010000003.1, read on the forward strand.
CTAGCTATTATGCCGAAAATGATACTCATCCGACCGCAAATGGTGGCTACGAAAAATGGGTCGACACAATTGTTAGCGCATTAACTAGCGCCGCTAGTAGCGACTGTTCAAGCGGTGAAGGAAACCAAACTATAGTGGACACCGCGCTTAAATTAGCCTGGGACGACAACAGTCATTATAGTGTCACAAAACCAGAATTTGCAGAAGCTCAAGCAGAACTTGGCGACGTTGGATTAAATCCATTAGACTGTGGCATATATGTTTCGGCAGTAATACGTTATGCAGGAATAGATCCAGATTACCCAAAAAGCTACACCATGAATTTACTAGAACATATGGCCTCCTCCGATTTATGGGAAGAAATCGACAACAATTATAATGAAGATAATTTACAACCAGGAGACGTCTTCGTTAACCACAATTACGCTACTAATGGGGGTCACATCTTTATCTATCTAGGTGACGGAAGAATCGCTCAAGCTAACCTCAACACCTATACCGGCAAAGCTACAGAAAGTGACCTAGTATACTTCACTGATAGCAGAGGAGATTACAGGATTTTCCGTGCCAAAAACAATTCCATTAAAAGCGACCTATGTAACTACTGCGCAGTAGAAGAGAGCAACACGACTGGGGATCCACTTTCGGACGACCAAGCCGATAAACTGGCCAACAACTACAACAACAATACCGATAATTGGGATCAACGGGCGGGGAAAAACCTCTTTTGTCAGGGCGGAGAGTGCGCTTCCAAATATGCTAACTGTTCATTGTTCTCAGCATTTTTCGTAGAAATGTTTACCGATATAGGCGAAAACCAAAACTGGAGCGGTATGTATGGCGGCAATGTCGTCAATAAACTCAGCGAATATGGATTTAGAACAGGAAGCGAACCAGAGGCTTTCTCCGTCTTTTCGTGCGGAGCTACGAATTGGGGACATACAGGTGTAGTAGTTAGGGTAGATGGAGACACCATCACTACGGTAGAGGCAGGATACCCAAGCCAAATTGCACAAAGAAACATCAACTCCTTTAACACCTGCTCCTGGGGAGGTGGATCAACTATGTCATACGCGTATTTAAACGATAGATTAGATTATAGTAAACTAATGGATTTTATAAGTAAATAATTATGGATAATCAGAATAAAAGCAACAAATCAATCTTACTAATAGCATTTATTGTCTCTCAAATCATTATTCTTGCTATTATCATATCGATATATCTTCTAAATGTAAAAAGCGATGAAATTGGGCAAATGGAGACTGATAGGCAGCCCACCATTTCAATCCAAGACTTAGAAGCACGATTACCAGGCAACAAACACCAAGAAACCATAGAAATAGCATTAGCAAAAACCCTCGAACTTAATTCCGGAGAGTTTAATACAAGTGATGTAGTTGCAAATATACGCGAAGGCTCCCTCATTACGGTTGAATTCAAAGATATAGACGGAGTTTATTATAGCGCGGTAGTAGACATTCCAAATCTTCAACAATCTTACCAAATCTATTCATTCTACTCAGTTGGCGACAAGACTCCAGAAGGTCTTTCATATTCCACACAATACGTCTTGTGTTTAGACGATCATTCCGAAAAAATCTACAAAGACTTTAATTGCAGGGATTTATTCCCATCTGATACCCGAAGAACTATAGTATTCGACTATCTCAAATACTTCCAGTTTGATAGTTTTGGGGTATTTACGACTAAAAAAGCAGATTCTTCAACAATTTATATCGACGTCGACCCTACCATTGATCTCCCTTCAAGCGTTGAACAATCATATATCCAAGAAACAAAAGAGGCTGTTCGCTCGTTAGGGGTATCGCCGGAACTGTTTGAATATAAGATTAATAGACAAAGTAGTATCGTAGATTTGTAATCTCTTCCCAAATCCTCTAATCTGTGCTATAATAACCCCACAATATTAGCTCAGCAAACGAGTCAACCTCTCGATAGACCACGAGAAAGAACGACGTTTGCTTTAACCAAAGGAGTGTCTTATGAAAGACTACGAACTCACAGTCTTGTTTCATCCTGATTTAGAGATGAATCTAGACCCTGCTCTCGAAAAGGTCAAAAGCCTCATCGAGACAAACAAAGGCAAAATCACAAAAGAAGAAAACGACGGCAAAAAACGCCTCGCCTATTCTATCAACAACCAAGAATTTGCCATTTATTACTATTTTGACCTTGAGCTACCAGCTACAGCCCCGGCCAAAATTTCGTCTAGCCTCAATATCAGCGACGAAGTAATACGCTATCTTTTAGTCCGCGTGGACGAAAGAAAAGCCAAATTAGCTGCCCGCAAAAAAGACAGCGAAAAAACAGAAGCTCAAGAATCTAAAGAAGAAAAAGGAGAATAATCATGCGCGGATTTTCAAAAGCCATCATTACTGGCAACCTTACTCGTGATCCAGAACTCAGAAATACTCCCAACGGCGCCTCTGTCTGTAGTTTTTCTGTAGCGGTTAATCGTGTCTATCGTGATTCGAATGGCGAGCAAAAAGAAGATGTATCATTTATCGACTGTTCTGCCTGGGGCAAACTTGGTGAAATGATTAGTCAATACGCCAAAAAAGGTTCTGGAGTCCTAGTCTCTGGTCGTCTTGACCAACGCAGCTGGGAAGACAAAACCACCGGTCAAAAACGTTCCCGTGTCGAAATCGTAGTCGAAGATTTCAACTTTACCGGTAGCGCCCGCGACAATGGTGGTTCCTCTAGCTTTGGTGCTAGCGATGTTACACCATCAGATAATGTCGAAAACATCCCCGATGACATCCCGGACGAAGAAATTGATTTAAGTGATGTCCCATTCTAAATGGTAAAATTAAACGAAGGAGAATTTTATGAAAAGGATAAAAAGCGATCCAGATTTATACTTTGATTATCGCGATGCAAAATCTTTGCAACGTTATTTGGATAGCTATGGCCGCATTGAGCCAATCGCCAAGACTGGCCTCTCTGCCAAACAACAACGCCAACTAGCAGTTGCAGTCAAGCGTGCTCGTCACCTAGCATATTTACCATTTGTATCGAAAGGATAAGGATAAAATGTACGGACCAACAGATCTAAAGAAAAATACACTCATTACTTTAGACGGACAGCCGTATAAGGTGGTGGAATATTCTCAAAAAGTCATGGGCCGTGGCGGCTCGATTGTTAACGTCAAGGTCAAAAACTTAATCACCGGCGCACTTTTACCCAAAACATTCAAAGGGCAAGAAAAGATCGAACCCGCCGAGGTAACTACTCGCAAGGTTCAGTACCTTTACAAGGATGACGAAAAGTTTTATTTCATGAATCCAGAAAGTTTCGAACAATATGAACTTCCAGCCGATATGGTAGGCGAGTCCAAAGATTACATGAAAGATGGAGACGAAATGGAAATCCAGTTCTATAATGGCACTCCAATTAATCTCGTACTACCAAAGAATCTTTGGCTCGAAGTAGTTTATACCGAGAATGCCGTAAAGGGCGATACTACGAGTTCTGTTATGAAAGACGCCAAACTTGAAACAGGCATCGTAATCAAAGTTCCTGCTTTTATCAAAGAAGGCGATATCGTATCAGTCGATACGGAGTCTGGTGCTTACCGTGAGCGTAAAAAATAGAGGGTATTACAAAATTGAAGGTGCAGCTCGCGCCTTCAATTTTGATTTCAAAAACAAAATCGTATTAGACATCGGTTCATCTACTGGAGGTTTCACTCAATACGCCTTAGATCATGGCGCTAAAAAAGTCATCGCCATAGAAAAGGGAACCAAACAAATGGCACCCTCACTCCGCCAAGACCCCCGTGTCGAACTTCACGAAAAAACCGACATCTTTGACGTAAAAACAACAGAACTGTCTTCTTCGGGACGCTCCTCGCGTCCATCTTCATGGGGCTCGTCGCTGAGTCCTCGTAGCGACTGCGGATTCCCCTCAGAAGACAATTCTGTTGTTTTTGATGTTATTGTAGCTGATGTTTCATTTACTAGTCTTACAAAAGTTTTAGCTCATACCAAGGCAAATTTAGCGAGCGAAGCCACTAAATTTCTCGTAATGTTAAAACCCCAGTTCGAGGCCAGGCCAGATCAACTCAACAAAGGCGTTATCAAAAACGAGTCAATTCGTCGCGACATTATCAAACAATTCGAACAATGGCTCAAAGATCACGATTTTGTCATTATCAAAAAACGCGACAATCTCTTGAAAGGGAAGACCGGAAATCAGGAAAGATTTTATTATTTAACACTTGCAAAATAAAAAGTTTAAGCTTATAATAAACTTATGAACTTATTACATGGCGTGGGCGATTTCTTCTCTCTTGATATAGGGACGAACTCGATGCGATTAGTACAGCTTTCTGGTAGCGGCCAACGTGGTTGGGCTTTGCAAAAATTCGCATACGTGCCGATTGACCAAAGATTGACTCAAGACTCATCAGATTTAGGTAAAAAACGCTTCGGTGAGGCTATTTTGGGCGCCGTAGAACAAGCCGGCATCAAGACCAAAAACCTAGCCCTCGGTTTACCCGCCAGCAAGACCTTTACCTCAATTGTAGAGACCGAAACTTTACCAGACAAAGAGCTTCGCAAAGCCTTCAAATACGAGATGGACAAATATATTCCGATGTCGTCAAACGACGCCAAGGCTGACTATCTAATTCTCGGCCCCAGCCCTAACGATCCCGCCAAGACCGAAGTTCTGGTTTCTTCAGTTGCTAAGGAATATGCCGAATCCGTCATGGAAATGATTGAAAAAACCGGACTCAATATTATCGCCATGGAACCAGAACCACTCGCCATGGCACGCTCTCTAGCTATTCCAGGTGCTATCGACGCCACTATGATTGTAGACTTTGGTGAAAAATCCACCGATTTAGTTATCGTTTACAAAGAACAACCGCGACTGGTTCGCTCAATTCCAGGTGGTTTCGAGGTCTTAATTCATGCTATCGCTAATGGCCTAAATGTGCGCGAAGACCAAGCCAGGCAATTTATCCTCAAGTTTGGTCTAGACGAAACTCAAGTAGAAGGCCAAGTCTTTAAGATTCTCAACACCCACCTAGATAATTTCGCTTCCGAACTTGCCAAATCCATCCGTTTCTTCCAGACCAAGTACTTGGGTGGCAAAATCGGCGGTATCGTTCTTTCTGGCTATGCTGGTATTATTCCACTCTTCACTGAATTTATCGAAGCCAAGACCAATGTTCCGACCATGAAAGGCAACCCATGGCAACTAGTTCGCACCACCCAAGAGCAACAACAGGTCTTGATGAATGTCGCGAGCGAATTTGCTGTCGCGATTGGTTTGTCGGAAAGGAGTAACGATTAATGGCGCGTGAAGTAAACCTTGTTCCAGATATCAAAGACGAGATGATCAAAGCGCTCAAGCTTCGCAATTTTATCTTCTTTATCTGCGCTGTTGTAGCGGCTGCTAGTATTGGCATTACAATTCTAGTCGCCTTAATCGCGGGTGGTCAAAAACTAGCTCTAGACAGCAAGAAAAACACCATCGATACCTTATCATCCAAACTCAACTCATTCAGCGATCTCAATGACTTTCTCACCTACAAAGACCAGCTTGGTAATATCGCTGCTCTAACTAGCAACAAGCAAGTGATGTCTAGAACTTTCGACATTCTTTCTGCCATTATTCCTACTGGAGCTGACACTATCACGCTCTCCGAATTAAGTGTCAGTCTTTCTGGAGATCAGCCTACTTTTACTTTTGATGCAATCGCGAATGCCGGCGAAGAACCTTATATCGATTATCGCGTTCTCGAATCATTCAAAAAGAGTATGAGCTTCTTGCGTTATGATTACGGTAACTATGTCGACAAAAATGGTTGGGTCATCCCAGCTTACTGCATGATCGAGCACGGAACTGACGGCGCCATCCTTAATGATTCTTCAAAGGGTACCTATGCCTACTGGACAATTAACGCTGAAGGTTGTAAACCTACCACAAGTGAAGGCTCTACTACTTCCTCAGAAGAATACTCTACCGAAGATTACGAAGGTCAACAAGTCGTCCGAATTTGGCGCACTCCGCAATTCTCGGATTGGTACAAAGAGACCGAACAATCGGGTCAACCATACATAAGTCTGACTGGACAAATTTCAAACGTTCCACATTTCGTGAGCTCCTGTATCACCTATACAGGCGACGCTAGCCAAGACAAATCTAATCCAAAATGGACTTCCACAAATGAAAGCTGCTTATTGGTCCCAGCCGGGAGTGATGGCTTCAATATATCAAACTCTTCTAATGGTCGAAACAGTAACGAAGAATTGGTCTTAAGCTTTTCGGTAACAATTTCTTTGTCACCCGAAATCTTCTCGTTTAACAATCATCATGTGTTAGCTATCGCTCCGTCTGGCCGTCATAATGTCACTGACTCATATTCCCAGATTCAGTCTATGTTTGGAGAAAAAGCATCGGAATGCGCTGAAGACGACGAGGCATGTAATAACGCCACAAATATACCAAACGAAGAGGAGGATGAGTAATGGCCAAAGAAGTAGCAATCGGAAAACGTGCCAAAATCTCTGAGGCCCAGCAATACATGTTGCTTTCCGTGCTTGGTGCCGCCATCTTTCTAGGCGCAGCCATATCACTGGTTTCTCACTTTGTCCAGCAAATTGCTTTCAATGCCGAGATTATTGCCGCTGAAGAACAATCCATTGTCTCATATTCTGATGCAATCAAAGCCATTGGTATCTGCGAAAGTCCCAAAGGCAACATATACTCCGACGCAGAACTCAAGAAATGCGATCCAGACTCCATCGAAACATCGCAAGTCCCAGGTACCCTAAGAGCAAACATTTTAGAGAATCTTGCCACCAACTCAGCACTAAATTCTGTACCAAAAGAAGGCAATTCTGAGTGTGTTGATACCGAGGGTAAACCCTATACCTACAAAGAATTAAATCAAATGTATAAAGACGCGATCGGCGCTGATGCTTTGCGCGCCGCCGCCAACCGCATCAAAAACTGTTCCGCTCTTCGTATTATTCCAGATGCCTTACCAGCATTTCAAAACGAGGAAGCTTTGCTTTCTAGTTTGAACAAACTGTTTATTGTGTCCGAAGTAGAACCAAAACATTTTGGCGCCTCTGGATCTACTCAAAAATCCAGCTCAAAAACAACCGTTCATCCAGTAACTATTAGTTTTGGCTTTGATAACGTTGATGCAAATACGGTTACTACAATCCTTCGCAACGTAGAGCGTTCGATTCGCGAATTCGACGTCCGAAGGATAAAACTAGAATATAAGAATACAGGATCGGGTTTTAATTTTGACCTCTCCGCATCGGACGCCAGTGCTTATTATATGGATGCTTCAAAATTAAATGAAACCACAGTTACTATAGAACCGGAGGATAAAAAATGAAAACCGACCTCATCTCATCAATTGGAGTAGCTATCGCGGGAGCAGTTATTGCCTACTTTGTCTGCAACATGTTTATCGGTCCACTAGAGAGCTTCTCTTTCTCGGCCCTTGATTCTAGTTCCAAAATCAGCGCTGATGTCGAGCAGCCGAGCGTCGAAGTCTTTAATTACAAAGCCCTCAATCCCACCGTCGAAGTCTATGTTGGTAACTGTCAAGAATACGTTGACGGAGAATGCGTTGATGATACCAATCAGAATGGAGGACAGTAATGGCATTACTGACCAAAGAGGCCGAGAACAAAATCGTCAACCTCCTCTTGATGGAGGGCTTAGCTGACACCGAATTAGTTAACAAAATTCGTGAACAAGTCGAAGTAGAGAACAAGCCAATCTTAGCCGAACTATTATCTCGCAATCTCATCAACAACGAAATGGTAGCACACGCTACCGCCGTCATTATTGGTGTACCATATGTTGAACTCAAAAACATCACCTTAGACCAAGATACTCTTTCCAAGATTCCGGGCGACGCCTCATCTAGGGTGCTTGCCGTTCCGCTAGGAGAGAAAGACGGACTTCTTAATGTCGCAATGGTCGACGTAACCAACGTCCAAGCCACAGACTACATCTCAAATCTGGTTAATCAGCCGATCCGCGTCTGGATGTCTTCTGAGCGTGGTATTCGTGACGCATTAGAGCAATATCACGGTGATTTTTCAAGCGTCAACGAAGCTGTCCGCGAAACTGATGAAGAAATCGCCGATCAAGAAGCCCGCTCCGATGTCAAAACCATTGTCCAAGACTCGCCAATCTCAAAAGCCCTTACGACCATTTTAAGTTATGCTGCTAAGACTAAAGCTTCCGATATTCACATCGAGCCACTCGAAAACTCGCTGATCATTCGTTGTCGTATTGATGGCGTATTGAGAAAAATCATGGAGCTTCCCAAGACTGTTGCCCCAGCACTCGTTTCTCGTATCAAAATTCTCTCCAGTCTCAAAATCGACGAGCACCGTATTCCGCAGGACGGTCAGTTTACTGTCTTAGTCGATGGTCAAGAAATCGACTTGCGTATCGCTACCTCACCAGTCACTTGGGGGGAACAAGTCGTTATTCGTCTTTTGGACAAAACTGGCGTCACTATGGAAGTCGAAAAAATGGGCATGAGCGGCCGCGCTCTAAGAGCTGTGCTAGACGGTATCAAAAAACCAAATGGCATGATTCTAACTTCTGGTCCTACCGGTTCTGGTAAGTCGACTACTCTCTACGCCTTAATTCAGCAAATCAAATCCGAAGCTATTAATATTGTTACCCTCGAAGATCCGGTCGAGTACAAAATGGACGGCATTAATCAGATTCAAGTCAACGTTGATGCCGGCCTTACTTTTGCATCTGGTCTCCGCTCAATCTTGCGTCAAGACCCTGACGTAGTCATGGTGGGTGAGATTCGTGACTCCGAAACCGCAGGTTTGGCTGTACAGGCTGCCCTTACTGGTCACTTGGTCTTCTCGACCCTACACACCAACTCTGCTGCCGGTATTTTGCCTCGTCTTCTTGATATGGGTATCGAACCATTCCTTCTCGCCTCGACTTTGAATGTCGTTATTGGTCAGCGCTTGGTTCGACGCACTACTGAAAAACGCGAAACTTACAAGTCTTCTGAACTCGAAACCGAAAGTATCAATGCTCTTGTGGGCGATTTATTGCCAGAAGACAAAGAATCCGTCGACAAAGTCAGTGAAGATTTGGGTTATCCTGGTTTACCCGTCAAAAACGATACCACTTATCTATTATCTCGTGGTATGGATACCAAAGAAACTCCAGGTGGTTATTCTGGTCGTACCGGCTTGTACGAAACCATTATCGTGGACGAAGACATTCAAAAAATGATTATTAATCATTCTACTGCCAATGAAATCATGCGACTAGCAAAAACCAAAGGGACTGTCACGATGCGTCAAGACGGCATCCTAAAAAGCCTATCTGGATTAACAACATTAGAGGAGGTAAACCGCGTGGCCAGTGATTTGTCATAAACCTCGTGGCGAGAAAAAATATGGATAATACTACACAAGCTACTATACCAAAAATCGAAACCTTGCTCGAGGAGTGTATTCGCCGCAAGGCTTCAGATTTGCACGTTCAATATGGTCTTCCTCCGATTCTACGTATCGACGGAGTACTTACACCTATAGCCGGCACCGCTACCCTAAACGAAGAAATGCTAAAAAATATCATCTTTGCTACCCTAGACGAAGACCAACAAAAAATCCTCATGAAAGACAAAGAATTTGATTACTCCTTTGCTTTTGGCGATATCGCGCGCTTTCGTGTAAACGCTTTTCATGAAAGAGGTAAACTAGCTGCCGCCTTCCGTTTGATTCCTAATCAAATCCGTAGCATCAACGACCTCGGCATGCCAACCATCGTCGAATCCTTTGCAGAATTTCCACGCGGTTTAGTACTCGTGACGGGCCCTACTGGCTCTGGTAAATCTACCACCCTCGCTGCACTTGTCGACAAAATCAATCGTGAAAAATCTACTCACATTATCACTATCGAAGATCCAATCGAATTTACTCACAAATCTCAACGTTCTGTCATCGTGCAAAGGGAAGTGCATTACGATACTTTTAGCTTTGCCGCCGCATTGCGCTCGGTACTTCGTGAAGATCCCGACGTAGTATTAATCGGTGAGATGCGCGACCTAGAAACCATCCAAGCTGCTATTACTATTGCTGAGACCGGCCACTTAGTGTTCGCTACCTTGCATACCAACTCCGCCGCTCAGTCTATCGACCGCATGATTGATGTTTTCCCAGCCCACCAGCAACCTCAGGTTCGTTCACAGTTGTCTAATATGCTGATGGCAGTATGCGCACAGCGACTTGTGCCAGCTATCGGTGGTGGCCGCGTAGTAGCTGCCGAAATCATGGTAGCTAATTCCGCTATTCGTTCGCTCATCCGCGAGGGCAAAACCCATCAAATTGACACCGCAATTCAGACGGGTGCCGAGCAAGGCATGCAGACTATGGACCGCACCCTAGCAAAACTCGTCCAGACCGGTGTAATCACCTACGATTCTGCCCGCGAATTTGCCGTCGATATCAACGAGCTAAACAGGTTAGTCAGAGGTTAAAATGAGACGTTTTGCTTATAGAGTCAAAGAGAAAGAAACCGGCAAAATCATCAAGGGTAATATTCAAGCCGAAAACGAAAAAACCGCAGGAAAACTCTTGGTAGAGCAAGGCTACATTCCGGAATCTATCACCGAAGAAGGAGAAGGCCTTTTTGGCGGCAAAGGACATGTCACTACCAAAGATCGCATTACCTTCACGCGCCAGCTTTCTACTCTTGTTGGTGCAGGGTTGCCACTCGCTACGAGCCTTCGTACTGTTTCCGAGCAGACCAGTGCCAAAGCCATGAAAACCATTGTCGAAGAAATCCTCGCCAGCGTAGAAGCCGGCAAGAGTCTCTACGAGTCGTTTGCTCAGTACCCAGATACCTTTAATGGTATCTATCTCGCCCTTATTCGTGCCGGCGAAACTTCCGGTACGCTAGATTTAGCCCTCAAGCGCCTAGCCGACCAAGAAGAAAAAGACGCCGCCCTTTTGTCCAAGATTCGTGGCGCCCTAGTCTATCCCGCAATTATTCTCGTAGTTATTATTGCCGTGCTTGCCTTCATGATGATCATGGTGGTACCTCAAGTCAAAGGTCTCTACGAAGATATGGGCGAAGAACTCCCTGCTCTCACTCAGGCTCTTGTAAATATATCCGACTTCTTTGGCCAATTCTGGTGGCTTGTTATTATCATTGTTGGCATTATCGGTGCAGCTATTTGGTATGCAGTCAAAAAGACTCCAGCCGGCCGCAAGGTTGCCGACACTTTTAAGATTCGTGTCCCGTTATTCGGTGCTCTCTTCCGCAAACTTTACGTTTCACGCTTTGCACGTACTTGTGAGATGATGCTAGCGACCGGCGTCCCTATGCTTGATTCCGTCAAAATCGCCATCGATGCTACTAGCAACGTAATTGTAGAAGCAGAATTTAGCAAATCTCTTGAAACCATCAAAGGTGGCAAAGCCCTCTCCGAATCCATCAAAGACCTAAATTACATGCTGCCACTTGTACCACAGATGGCTTCCATTGGCGAAGAATCAGGTAAGATTGATGAAATGCTCGGCAAGGCCGCCCAGGTATACGAAAATGAGCTCGACGAGCAAGTCAACGCGATTTCTACTATGATTGAACCGATCTTGATGGTAATCATGGCCGGGCTTATCGGTGTAGTTGTAGGCGGTACTTTACTCCCGATTTACTCTCTTGTCAATTCCGTCGCCGTATAAAACTCTTGATTTTTTGGGAAAAATCATTTAATATAAACATAAGGATATAAATCTAGAAAGGATTATGTATGGCTAAAGAAAATATCAACAATAAAAAAGGCTTCACCATCATCGAGGTCGTACTTGTGCTCGCTATCGCAGGTCTTATCTTCTTGATGGTCTTCGTCGCGCTCCCAGCGCTCCAGCGCTCACAGCGTGATACTGCTCGCCGTAACGATTTGGCTCGGGTAGATACCTCTTTGGTGCAATACCAAACCAACAACCAAGGCACAAACGGTGGCTCTAATTTGCCGTTCGATTCAGCAGTCTATTATGGTGCTGAAGATTTTGCAGCAGCATCGAAAACAATAAAAATTGGTGGTCAAGATGTGACGGCTGGTGGGCCATGCGGAGACCGCCCCACCACTAATAGCGGCGATACTAATGACATGGCATGTATCTTTATTAGAGATTACATGAATACGGGCACCGCAGGCACCAACAAACAAAACGAGTTCCAAGATCCATCCGGTACATATTATGGTATGGAAATTGGTCAAGGTGCCTATTCCTACAGTGGAACAGACATGGATTTCGTTGTTCATGTGCGTACTGGTGCTAGATGCTCCGGTGAAGCAGCTATAGATGATACTCCTCGCCACTTCGCCATCATCTATCGCCTAGAAGGTGCTGGTACTTACTGTATCGACGATCAGTAAAAATAGCCTACAAAAATTCCCCTCTAATGAGGGGAATTTTTTTATAAAGTATTTTTTAATTACATATCATCACAAAATACACCAGACCCTTCAAGGCGGTACACAATTGCGATTTTACGTGGGTTCTCAGTCTTTACGGCATGTTCGCCGTCGCATCTCGCGCTAATCTCTATGTGCATGGTGTAATCCATCGCTGTACTAGTATATGTATATTGCTTTTTACTTTCTGTTAGCGTCTCTACGTTCAACTTGTACCTAGTTCCACTAGGATCATTAAAGTTCTCACCTAGATATGTCTTATAAAAACCCCGCCAAGTACCCGATGTGACGTTTCCGTTAGTATATTCAACCGTTCCGGACCCAGTTGGTAGTCCTTGACGGTTATTAGTCATAAACTTCTTTATCGAATTCATCAATTGAGTTACGTCTTCTTTTCTTTGACTATCACGTGCCAACCTCTGCATTGAGGGCAGAGCCACGAACACCATCAAAAAAATCAAGCCACCCACTGCAAGCACCAGTGATACCTCAATTATCGTAAAACCATTCTGTTTATCACTTTTCTTTCGCATATTACTCCTTATGCTTATTATAGATGATTCTCCATAAAAAACAAGTGCTCTGTGCTAAAATAAGATTATGCAGATAGCGTTTTTTGTCATGATGTTTATCCTCGGCGCTTGCTTTGGCTCATTTTTGTGCTGTCAAGCTCGCCGTCTCAAACTCAAAGAAACTCACCATCATTCACTAGGGAACCGCTCCATCTGTCTTAACTGCAAAGCCAAGCTCAAATGGTACGAAAATCTACCAATCATCTCTTGGCTTTTTTTGCGCGGCAAATGCCGCCACTGTGGCAAAAAAATTGGCCTCGCTGAGCTTCTGTCCGAGCTAGGTTTAGCACTTGCGTTTTTGACGCTTGCTACAACTATCGATATAACTTCGTCTAATATAATAGAATGGCTCATTTTTGCTTTCACGCTTGCGCTTACCTTAAGCCTGGGCTTTTTAGCTATTTATGATGGTATTTACGGCGAACTACCAGTTCCATTTCTTATCCTCTCCATCATTCTGGCCACCATTGTTTTGGGTCTCAAAGAGTGGCTTTGGCTATCTACTTCAGCCTTTTCCGTTCAATTTGTTTTAAACCCTCTTTTCTCGGTCCTCATTCTAGCTGGATTGTATCTAACTTTATATTTAATATCCAAAGGCAAATGGGTCGGAGACGGTGATTGGCTACTGGGGTTATCTATCGGCTTAGCTCTTGCCGATGCCTGGCTTGCCCTGATTACATTATTCCTCGCCAATCTTATCGCTTGTCTAGTAATGTTACCCAAAGTCAAAAAATCCAAAAACAAGAGAATCTATTTTGGCCCATTTCTGGTAATTGCTTTTATTATTACCATATCTTTACCATCATGTGTTATAATAAGCTTATGGTAAAAAAGGGTGATACTCTTATCGAAGTAGTGTTAGCTATCGGAATTTTTTCGATGATCGCCATTGCCGTAGTTGCCGTGATGAGTGGTGGTACTTCGAGTTCTCAAACCGCCCTCGAGACTTCACTTGCTCGTAACGAAATTGATTCCCAAGCCGAATCGCTCAGGTTCATTCATAATTCTTATATTGCCGAAAAGAACTCTGCTAGCACCAAATACCAGGACTTGTGGGAGGCGATTACCGCTTCCGCCATCGAGGCCAGTGACGACGAAGGCACTCCGCAGGCCCCATCCGAAGAGTTTCTTCAATTCGCCCCCGAATCATGTAGCGCACTCTACGAAAACGACGAAATAATGAACCACGCTTTTGCTATTGATTATGGTGCACTTGGTGATTATCTAAGTGCCACCACCAGCGAAGGTGAGAACCCAGAGCTTACCCCATTCGTCAAAGCCAGAGATAATCTCGATAACGATTCAGGAAAACTTAAACCCGCTACAACTTATCCAAGATTAGTCTACACTATAAAAGATCAAATGAATAGTAATTCCAACAACTATACAGCCTATCTCAAAAGCCTTTATCAAGTTGAAGGCATTTTCATAGTTGGAGTCAAAGATGCCGGCAACACGAATATCGTTAATAAAAGCGCAAACACTTCTGCTTATTATGATTTCTATATTCGTACCTGTTGGTATGGCGCTAACGCCAACGAACCATCCACGATTTCAACCGTTATTCGCCTATACGACCCCAAAGCCATCGAATAATTATTTTGTTTCCGAATGAAACTTCTCATGTATCTCTTTTAGATGCGCATCTGTCACGTGAGTATATATTTGTGTCGTAGAAATATCTGCATGCCCTAGCATCGATTGCACTGCACGAAGATCCGCACCATTCATCAAAAGATCAGTCGCAAAAGAATGTCGGAGTGTATGCGGAGAAACATGCTTGGTGATACCAGCCAATCTCGCATATTTTTCAACTATTCTTTCCACCGAACGCGCAGTAATTCGGCGATAATTTCCGGAAGTATCTACCGCCTGAGTGTTACGCGAATTATTCAAAAACAAAGCCGGCAGGGAATCACTTCGTGCGTCCAAATAATCGCGTACGCGATCTGCTGCCGATTGGCTAATAAAAATCGGTCGATCCTTACTTCCTTTCCCCCTCACCATAAACTCACGTCGCTCTAGATTAATCGAATCACGATTAAGTCCCACTAATTCTGAAACCCGCAACCCACCAGAGTACAATAGTTCGATAATCGCCCGATCTCTTAGTCCTGACTCGGTCGATAAATCTATCTGTTCCAACATATCTTCCACTTCATCAAAATGCAAAAAAGATACCTGTTTTCGTATCACGTGCGGCAAATCCACGAGGGAAGGATCCAATGATTTAATATCTCGTCTAGCTAAGTATTTCAAAAAACCGCGCAATGCAATCAGATGATAAGCTTGAGTAATGGTTTTTAAATCATCTTCGCCCTTCTCAGAACCATAACGATTTAGCTTAATTCTATACTTTCTTAACAATTCTTTTGTAATATCAGACGGCTTCATCTCGTCTTTATTCAAAATTTCTAACGAAATCTCCACAAATCTTTCCAAGTACAACCTGTAGTTTTCAATCGTCTTTTTACTTCTCCCCGCCTCTATCTCCAAATGCTCCAGAAAATCATTAATCAGATCATAAATATCCATATCTATATTATATCAGAAGAAAATTAGAATGTTACCTTCTCGGGGGCTTCCGCGACCAACGGGGAGCGGACTGAGCGACTGAGCCCCATAACGATGGGTGCGAAGTAGCATACCCCGAAAGGTATATTCTAATTTTCTTATATGCTATAATTACAAAAAGGAGTTTTTTATGGCAAAATCACAAGATTACATTCAACGCACCTTAGTCGTACTAAAACCAGACACCGTTCAACGCGGTATCATCGGCGAAATTGTCCAACGTTTTGAGCGTGTTGGCCTTAAAATTGTTGGTATGAAGATGGTTATGCCAGAAGAGAAGCTCTACCGTCAGCACTACGAAGATATCGGCCAAATGATTACCCGCCGCGGCGAAACCACTTTTCGCTACAATGTCGAATATATGATGAGTGGCCCAGTTATCGCGATGGTCTTAGAGGGTGTCGAAGCTCAACCATTAGTCCGCAAAATTGTCGGCCCAACCGAGCCAAAATCCGCCGAAATGGGCACCATCCGCGGCGATTATTCTCACATGAGCTTTGGTTATTCCGATGCTAAGGGCGTTGGCGTGCCAAATCTTGTCCACGCTTCTGGCTCCGTCGAAGAAGCCAAAAAAGAAATCGACCTCTGGTTTAATGCCAACGAACTCTACGACTACAGCGATTTACACGAAAAATACACAAGATAAAGTCTTAAATTTAATATAAGGCTCTATCTATAATACTTTTTGTAGAAACTCTCGTACTCTCGGAGTTTTCGGGTGCTCAAAGAACTCTTCTGGCGTTCCTTCCTCGATAATTTTTCCCTTGTCGATGAACACGACTCTAGTCGCAATCTTTTTTGCAAAACTCATTTCGTGTGTCACAATCATAATAGTCATTCCACGGTCAGCTAATTCCTCAATCAAATTCAACACATCCTCGATTGACTCCGGATCTAATGCTGAAGTTGGTTCGTCAAATAGCAATACTTCAGGGCTCAGCATCATTGCGCGGATAATCGCAATTCTTTGTTTTTGACCACCAGACAGGGAAGCAGGATAGGCCGAAGCTTTTCCAGGTAGCCCAATATGTCTCAAGAGCTCCATGGCTCGCTTTTCTGCCGCCTCTCGCTTCATCAGTTTCAGCTTTAGCGGCGCTAACGTCAAATTCTCCATCACAGTAAGATTATTAATCAGATTGAAATGCTGGAATACCATTCCTAGATTTCGTCTGATTCTACGAATATTTTTAGCGGTCACCACCTCGCCATTAAAGATTATCTCACCAGAAGTCGGTGTTTCCATCCAATTGATACAGCGCAGGAACGTAGATTTACCAGACCCCGAAGGCCCCAACACTACTACGCGTTCGCCTTCTTTTAATTCAAAATTAATACCGTTAAGTACTTTGTTTTTACCAAACGACTTGTGTAAACTCTTTACTACTAAATCTGTATTTTTTTCTTCCATCTATTTCTCCGCCCTGAGGTCGCTACGCCTCAAATTCTTCTCAATTCGTTTCACGATAAATGTGATCAAATAAATTGTCGCAAGATAGAACAGCGCCGCCACAAACATTGGTACTATATAGCTCGCCATGTTTTGCCCCGAACCAATATCTTTTGCCGCCATATTAAGGTCATACATCCCAACCATACTTACAATCGCGGTTTCCTTAATTACAGTAATTACTTCGTTGCCAAGGGCCGGAATGATATTCTTGATTGCTTGTGGCGCTACGATTTTTGAAAAAATCGTGAATCTAGAAAGCCCCAACGCCATACCAGCTTCTGTTTGGCCTGTGTCTACCGACAAAATGCCACCACGCACCACCTCCGCTACATATGCCGCCGAATTCAAACCAAAGGCGATTATGGCAGTAATAATGCTCGGAAATCCCTTAAAGGCAAAAATCACAAAGAACATAATAAATAGCTGCAACGCCATCGGAGTTCCACGAATCACCCCAACATAAACTCGGCAAATAAACTTCGGAATCACGAGCCATTTTGATTTTTTCGCTGTGTCAATTAGCGCAATAATCGTTCCCAAAAAGATGCCAAGCAGCAGAGCAAAATAGGCAATCTGAATAGTTAGCAAAAACCCATGTAGTAGGGAATCAAGGTATTCTGGCGTACTGAATAGTTCTCCAATTTTTTCAAAGAAATTACTCATTCGTTAGCCCCATATATTTTAATACTAATCTATCAATCTCCGTCTGACCGTTTTCATCTTCTATTAGCATTTCATTTAGTACTTCATTAAAGGCTTCTAGCAATTCGGTCTTATCCTTGTTCACGGCTATTGCGTAAGCCTCTTCTACCGGATAGTCCTCTTCACGGGTTGGCCCAGAATAATATAACGGTAACGCGTCTAGTTCTGGATTCTTCTCAACAATATATTTCGCAGCGAGTTCATCCGCTATTGCAAAGTCAATCATGTGCGCCTTGATAGAATCTGCTGCTAATTGATGCGAATCGATTCCTTTGATTGTTGTATTAGTGCCAGACAGTACACCGTTTTCAATCTCATCTTCTACGAAAATGTATCCAGTACTACCGATTTGCGATCCCAACCTTGCGCCATCCAGAGCTTCCCACACTACATGATCATCGCGTAGTGATGGTGGCAATTCGCGGTCAAAAATCACATATTGCACCGAATCGTAATACGGAACTGTGAAATCAACCTTTTCCGCCCTTGCTGGTGTAATAGTTAACCCCGCCGCACCGGCGTCTGCAATTCGTCCAGCCTCTACATTATCGATGATGACATCAAATTCAACATTTTTGATCTGTATTTTCTTATCCAACTTCTCTGCGACTCTGTTTACTATTTCTATATCAACACCTACGATTTGTCGATTCTCATAAAACTCAAAAGGCGCAAAAAATGCATTCGTCTCAACTACATAATCATAATCCGTCTCATCCTGAATAGTAAACCAAACGCTTACGCCCATCCCTGCCGTTACCAACAGAAATACAATTATAGCAATGGCGCGTTTAACCTTAACCATAATATAATTATATCACACAAAAAATAAAAAAAATGGTGACCCGGGTGCGATTTGAACGCACAACCTTCTCCTTAGGACGGAGCTGCTCTATCCATTGAGCTACCAGGCCAATATGTTATAATTATACCATGAACCTATTGAAGAAGAAAGATACGAAGAAGACCGAACAAGAGAAGGTCGAAGAACGTCGCGAAGAAATTCTCGCTACCGGTCGCAAATTTAAATACCCCCTCCAATGGACCAAGCATCGCATCGTTATTAATACCATTCTAATTACATTTGTTGTTGTAGCTATGATGGTAATTGGTGGTTGGCTAGCTTTATATCGTTTTGGCATGACTGATGAATTCCTTTTCCGCATCACCAAGATTTTCCCAGTTCCAGTCGCCAGCGTAAACTCCGAGAATGTTCCATTTTCGGACTATCTCATGCTCTACCGTAGCAGTATTACATCTATCGAGCGCCAATCTGGCACTCAGTTTGACGAAGAATCTATCGGTACTTTGCGTGCCGAATACAAGCGCGCCGCCTTGTCAGAAGCCGAAGAATACACTTATGCCGCGAATCTAGCCAAAGAATACGGTATCACGGTATCGCAAGAAGAGGTTACAAATGAATTCAATCGTCATCTTGCTGTTGGCGGTATCGAGCGGAGCGAAGAAGGTTTCATCAAAATCATTGAAGACAATTTTGGTCTCAACAAGAGCGAATACGAGCGCATGCTCTACCTCTCTCTTTTAAAAGCCAAAGTCGAAGAAAACATTGACAATACCGCCACCAAGACCGCTCAAGAAGTAGAATCTCTTTTAGCCGAAAACGACAACAATTATCAAGCCGTAGCCGAAGCCCTCGGCGAAAAGATCCAATACCAAGAAACTGGCGGTTTAGTCGATAATAAAAACATTGATGGTGGTCGTGCCTCTGAAGCCATGAAACTAGAACCAGGCGAAAGTAGCGGCAAATTTATCTCCATGAATGGGGACGGGTATTATTTCGTTAAGCTTATCAAGAAAACCGACAACGAAGTTAATTTCGTTTCCATCAAGGTCCCATTTACTGAATTTGGTAAAAGATTTGAATCTCTAAAAGACGAAAACAAAATCGCTGAATATATCGAAATCAAAGACCCAAATCAAACTGAAGAAACGATTGAGCAACCAGAATAGAAATAGCGCGGTGCAAAGAGATTACTCTATTTCGCTAAATTATTTTTAAGCCTATCGTCGCCCCACCAATTCGTCTCGATTATATTAAAAAAAGAAGCCTCGAGAGCTTGTGGTGCGAGTACAGGGAGATTGCCCTCCCTGGGCCCCACTCCCACAAACAAAAAATAAGAGCGAGCTCTCATTTTTTTATTTGCTGGTGCGGGTACAGGGAGTCGGACCCTGATCTCATCCTTGGGAAGGATACATAATAGCCGCTATACGATACCCGCAGCACCTATATTATATCACACCCCTTAGAATATGGTATAATAAATTTATTATGCAAGAAATTAAAAATCAGCTTAAAAATGTTATTCAAAATCTTTACGGTCTAAATTTTGATCCCGAACTCGCTCCTTCACCGGATAACATTAACGCCGATTATTCCACCAATGCTCCCTTGAAGCTTGCCAAAGAATTGCATAAATCCCCGATGGAAATTACAAGTGAGATGGAAGCATCTATATCTGATAAAGGGGGATTCGCTTCTGCCCCAGGTTTCCTAAATTTTATTATATCAGACGATTATTTAACAGACGGCATTGATAAATTATCTCAAGATTTCAATACTGCCATTACGTCGGACAAATTCAAAGGTAAAACTGTCATTTGTGAGTTCAGCGACCCTAACCCCTTCAAGGTCCTTCACGTCGGTCATCTATATACAAGCATAGTCGGCGATTCAATCTCTAGATTGTTTGAATATGCTGGCGCCAAAGTCATACGGGCTAACTTCGGTGGCGATGTTGGGCTTCATGTAGCCAAAACCATGTACGTCCTACGTCAAAAAAATCCCGCCAAGCTCACCATCGAAGACATCGCTAAGTGCTATATCGAAGGCACCGCTCTTTACGAAGATGACGAGAACGCAAAGCAAGAAATTACCGAGCTAAACAAAGAAATTTATAAAATTAATTCCGAAGACCTTCACGATTCCGATCTAGCCAAACTATACTGGCAAGGCAGGGAATTGTCCTACCAATACTTTGATAATTTTTATAATTCAATTGGTGTCAAATTTGATAAATACTATCCAGAATCCACCGTCGCCGAGCTTGGCCTAGCAAAAGTCAAAGAACAGCTCAAAAACGGCGTTTACGAATTAAGTAATGGTGCCATCATCTTTAACGGCGAAAAATTCGGCCTCCATACCCGTGTTTTTATTAATCAAGAAGGTGTTCCAACTTACGAGACCAAAGATGTTGGATTGATATTCACCAAATGGCAAGATTATCATTTTGATAAATCAGTTATTATCACCGGGTCTGAGCAGTTAGACTATATGAAAGTCGTTCTAAAGTCTATTGAGCAATATGCCCCAGAATTAGTCGCAAAAACTTCACACTTAACTCACGGCCTGGTCAAACTTCCTGGTAACGTCAAAATGTCATCCCGTAAAGGTAATTTCTTAAAAGCTGTCGATGTGTTAGATCTGGTTCGCAACGAACTAAAGAGCGAATACAACTCCACCGATGAGCTTGTCTCACTTGCTGCCACCAAGTATGCCTTCTTAAAATACAAAATGGGTGGAAATATTATCTTCGACCCCAAAGAATCCGTCAAAATGACCGGCAACTCCGGGCCTTACCTGCTATACTCCTGTGTCCGCGCCAAAAAAATCTTACAAAAATCTCCAAGCGAATCCAAGAACAAAGAGAATAAACTACCTAGCAAACAAGAATCCGTCCTAGATTCGCCAGAACGCATTTTAATGAAGAAACTCCTCGAATACCGCGCTATTTTAGAAGTTGCCGTGATCGAAATGGCCCCACACAAACTAGCGAATTATTTATATGAATTAGCTCAGGAATTCTCAAGGTTCTACGAAAACTGTCCAGTAAATGGCAGCAGTCAAGAATCAGAGCGCCTTAAGCTAGTCAAAGTATATCTAGATACTATGACCCATGGCTTAGCTATTCTCGGCATCAAAATCCCGGAGGAAATGTAATGAAAAAAGCGACGCTACTCTGGGTGGATTTAGAAATGACCGGCCTAGATCCAGCCAAGGATAGAATTCTCGAATTAGCCGCAATAGCGACAGATATAAAACTAAATCCGGTAGCAACTTACAAAGCCGTCATAAAAGTTGACGAAAAACTAATCAAAACTCGGATGGTTGGCGACTTTTGGGAGAAAAACGCCAAATCACGCGACGCCCTCATATCGCAAAACCAAACCGGCAAACCTGTCGCGGAAGTCGAAAAAGAATTACTCGCCTTTGCTGATCAATATTTTGGCAAAACCATTTATCTAGCTGGCAATTCTATTCATCAAGACCGCAAATTTATTGAACGTGAAATGCCAGACTTCAATCAAAAACTACACTATCGCATGCTAGACGTTTCGAGTTGGAAAATATACTTCGAGAATGCCCTGCACAAAAAATTTATCAAACCAGAAAATCACCGTGCATTAGATGATATTAATGGCTCAATTGAGGAGTTAAAATGGTACCTGACCTTTCTCAAATAGGCGGCATCGACAACTATTCAGAAAAAACCGAAAAAGACCGCGTCTTATACCAAAAAAACGGCAAAGCATTTCTCGTCGTCAATAAACATACTATAGAAGTACGCTGCGACGAGAAACTTAGCCAAGTTCTAAAAGAAAAATACGAATCCGTCATGGAATCCCGATATTTTGGTCGCGGCGGCATTGAAATCGTCCCCACAGAACAATTAAGTCCTCAAGAGCTTGAGGACTTAATCAGGCTTAGCTACAATCTTACTTCTTAGCTTCTTTTGCCGTCTTTTTCGCGTCTCGACGACGGTTTAAGCGGTTCATGCCTTTAATCACCATAAAGATTACCCAGGCAATTACCAAGAATTGAACTACATTTTGGATGAAATTGCCATATGCAATTACCGCCTCATCGCCTGTACCAAAGAAGTTTGGTATACGAAGCGATAAATTCGTAAAATCTACGCCACCTAGAATTAGCCCCACGATCGGCATCACGATATCATTAACCAGGGAATTAACAATCGTAGTAAATGCACCACCTACTGCCACACCTACAGCAAGATCAATCATCGAGCCGCGATTTATAAATTCAATGAATTC
Source organism: Candidatus Nanosyncoccus sp. (assembly GCA_045603565.1). Classification (GTDB taxonomy): domain Bacteria; phylum Patescibacteriota; class Saccharimonadia; order Saccharimonadales; family Saccharimonadaceae; genus Nanosyncoccus. The sequence continues at coordinate 44,083 of JAZUML010000003.1, forward strand.
TTCTTTGATGCCTTTTTTGTCTTCTAGTTTTTGCAATTCTTCAGATTTTGCCATCTTAATCCTTTCCTTTATTTGGTTTCTGAAAAATTATTAAAATTATCATATAAATTTTTCAGGCTATCATAAGATGTTGAGAGGATGCTTTTTAAAGCATCATCTTTGCTAGAATTAATCAACTTAGCCTCTTCTGTCATTAGCATCGATGTTTCGTAAGACATCTTGTGCGCGTAAACCCGGTCTAGAACTCCGTTAATCTTCGCCTCAAACAATTCGTTTGATAATTCCTCTTGGTTCCCCGCCGCCGCATCCTTGAGTTTTTTATCAACGTCCTTCTCCTTAAACTCATATTTAGCAGTGACAAAATCAGTCAATTTACTATTAGTATCAGAAATCACGCTATTGAGCGAAGCGCTACTAGATCGCAAGCTCGAAGATTTTACATTTGGTTGATACTCTTCGATTACGCTTGAGGTATTATCAAGGTGTAGTTTCAGAGCAAAACTGAGATTTTTCTCGCCACCCTTGTTCCCATTTACGAGCGCACCAATAATTATGATAATAATTAAAGCTACTAAACCAATCGCTCCCACCAAGAAAAACTTTGATGATAGAATCCCTTTTTTCTGCTTCTGTGCCGGCCGATTATTCGCCGAGATTTGATTAAGATAATCCTGCCCTTCCATATGCTATAATTATACCATATGAACGACGCGAAGGAGGAAATAAAATCCCGACTCGCGGTGGAGGATGTCGTCGGGCAGTATATCGAATTAAAGCGTGCCGGCCGCAATCTTAAGGGCCGTTCGCCTTGGGGTGTCGACAAAACTCCAAGCTTTATGGTTTCTCCCGAAAAGGGCATCTGGCATGACTTTTCAGCAAACAAAGGCGGCGACATTTTTACTTTTGTGATGGAAGTAGAGGGAATTAGTTTCAAAGAAGCGATGGAAAAACTCGCAAATCAAGCCGGAGTTGACCTCAGTAAGTATCATGGTGGTGACGCTACAGTTTCCAAAAAGAAAGCTCGCGCGAAAGAGGCCTTAGCGCTAGCCACTAAATATTATCAAGCCTGTCTCGTACGCAACAAAAAAATCTGTGAGTACGTTTTTTACCAAAGAAATCTCAATCGCAAAACCGTCCAAGAATTCAAGATTGGCTATGCGCCAGAAAGCGGCAAAGCACTAGTCGATGTTCTCACCAAACATGGTTATGACGTCGCTGAGCTCGAGACCGCTGGTCTCCTTAATCGTTTCAAAAGTGATTTATTCCGCGGTCGCATGACAGTGCCATTTATTGATACTACTGGTAACGTAATTGGTTTTACCGCGCGTATTATTGGAAAAGGTGAACCCAAATATCTCAACACGCCCGAAACTTTATTGTTCAACAAATCAAAATTTATTTTTGGGCTATTTCAGGCCAAAGAATCTATTCGCCGCAGCGGCTTCGTGGTTATCGTGGAGGGAAACATGGACGTAATATCTTCGCATCAAGCAGGCGTCAAAGAAGCCGTTGCAACTTCTGGCACTGCCATGACCGAGCAACATCTCAAAGCTCTCTCCAAGCTTACTTCTGATATTCGCCTCGCCTATGACGGCGACGAAGCTGGGGTCAAAGCTACCGAACGCGCTATCATGATGGCCGGTGATCTCGGTATCGATCTTACTGTTATATCAGATTATCATGGCGCCAAAGATCCAGACGAGCTTATTCAAAAGGACCCCAAACTTTGGCAAGAAGCCGTAGCAAAAAGCATTCCAGCCGTAGATTGGCTCCTTCAAAAATACGAAGAAAACCTAAACCTAAATACTGCGCCCGGCAAACGTAAATATTCTGATATTGCTCTCAAACTTCTAAGTTATATTACCGATGAAATCGAGCGAGCAAGCTACGAAGAAAAGATTGCCAACAAACTAGATGTCGAAGTTGAAATCTTACGCGAAAAGGGCGAACGGCTGAACAAAAAATTAGCTCAAGCCCCCAAAAAATACCTAAAAAAACCAAAAACCGCCGCAAAAAACAGTCATCTCAAAAAGCTCGAAGATAGCCTACTTGCACTAAAACTATTTGGCGGCGTCACTAAAACCAAAATACCCCTCGAGCCTCCACAAGACGAAACTCGCCTTTCGGAATTAGAATTAGTTTTCAGTCGCGAACACGAAAAAATCAAAAATCTTGACTTAGAAAAAGAAGCCTCCGAACTACTCGCACGCTACAATCGGGAATTAAACAAGCAAAAAATCAAAGAACTCAATCAAAAACTAGCTGAACTTAGCGAAGATGATACAGAATACGAAAAAATCCTTAAAAAGATCGTGGATATACAAAGCGCTGAAGGGTGATGCATTTGCTTTTTTTCTATTTATGACATATAATAAACGCTAATGAGCGCGAAAAAAGACGATCAAATTTTGACTGCGAAGGACCTAACTCTTGAAATCGATGAACCAGAGACGCACGATTTAGAGAATGAAGAAGAGCTCTCCGATGAGGAGCTTGCTATTACTGCCGAAAATGTAGATTCTTTTGCAGACGATTCAGTTAGACTATATCTTCGCGAAATCGGTAAGATTCCTCTTTTGACTCCAGAGGAGGAGGCCGAGCTAGCCCAAAAAATCGTCAAAGGTGACAAAAAAGCCAAAGACAAAATGGTCGAATCAAACATGCGTCTTGTGGTTTCTATTGCAAAGCGTTATGGTGGCCGAGGTCTAGATTTTCTAGATTTAATTCAAGAAGGAAATACTGGTTTGCTGCGCGCCGTCGAAAAATTCGACCCCGACAAAGGCTTCAAGTTTTCTACTTATGCCACCTGGTGGGTGCGTCAGGCGATCACTCGCGCTATCGCCGATCAAGCCCGCACGATTCGTATTCCGGTTCACATGGTTGAGACTATCAACAAGGTTCTTCGTACTACTCGTAAACTCACCTCCGAATTAAACCGTGAACCTACCAACGAAGAAATCGCCAAAGCCCTAGACATGGAGCCCGAAAAAGTCGACTACGTTATGCGTATCAAGCAAGATATTGCCTCGCTAGATGCTTCCGTAGGACGTGATGGCGACGACGAAGATTCTGTATTAGGTGATTTTGTCGAAGACGAAGAGCGTGACTCTCCAGAAGATTCCGCTGCGAACCAAATCTTAAAAGAGCAATTGTCCGAAATAATTGCCACTTTGACAGATAGGGAACAAAAGATTATCCGCCTACGTTTTGGCATCGGTGGCGGCCGCCCACACACTCTAGAAGAGGTCGGCAACGAATTCGACGTCACGCGTGAGCGCATTCGTCAGATTGAGGCCAAAGCTCTCAGTAAGCTTCGCAAAAACAAAGAAACCCGCAAACTACACGAATATTTAAAATAGGAGGCACCAAGTGAAGAAAATTATCGCATTATTAGCAATCATCACAATGAGCTTGTCTAGCATTAGCGCTCATGCACTAAGCATGGTTCAAACAAGTCAATTTGGTGCAGTGGAAACAGCTATATTGAATGACTGCGGCAGCAAAGACGGCGGCGAAGGTGTAATTTGTATCATTAATCTTGTTGTAAACATCTTGTCCGTCGGCGTTGGCATCTTGGGTGTCGTGGCTATTTCCGTAGTCGGCGTCCAATACCTTACCGCCGGAGACAGTGAAGAAAAAGTGCGCACTGCTAAGCGTCGATTATTCGAGATCGTGATTGGCCTTGCCGCCTACGCCGTAATCTATGCCTTATTACAATGGCTCTTACCAGGCTTCGGATGAGACGCTTACTAATTATTTATAATCCTCGCTCGTCTCGTTTTTCTGATGTTAAAGACGAGGTCCTTAGTCGTCTAACGGAGCTAAAAGGCTACATGGTTGGAAAATATGAAGTCGCTAACACCGATGTTGACGACAATGCTAAAAAGCTTGCCAAAATCCTCAAAAACGACGATCTAGTAGTTGCTGCAGGGGGTGACGCCACGGCCGTCATTGCTGCTAACGCAATCCTGCAGTCGGACAAAAACATCACTCTCGCCGTTCTCCCGTATGGTAACTTCAACGACCTCTCTCGTACTCTCGGAACGGAAACTTTAGAAGATGTCGTTACATGGACGGGTGGCGTCGCTGGGGGGACCCCCGCCGCACGCAGCCGTGAGGCGAGTACGGCGGGGGAAACTGCGACGACAGGACTCGTCCAGAAACTATATCCTCTCGAAATATACATTGATGATAAGTTTTTCCGTTACGCTACTTGTTATGTCACCATCGGTATGACCGCCGAGGCCGTTGAATTATTCGATAAACCTAAAGTCAGGAAAAAGCTCAAAACTTCCTCGGGTCGCTCCTTCGGCTCATATCTAAGTCTTGCGGGTTGGTATTTCAAGAACCGTCATCGCAAAACATTTTTGCCCGAGTTCAAGCTCAATGGCGAATTGCAGCACCGCAAAACGTCCGACTACGCTGCTGTCAACGGTAGCTCAATGGCTCGTGTTATGAAAGGTGGCGATGACTATCAGAATCCCACAGTCTTTCGTAGCGAAACCGACCGCTTGACTAGTTTTTGGCGTTTAGTAAAACTACTAACGAAAAGCATACTCTCTCGAATTCCAGGCTCAGAAACCAAAGGCGACATTTTGGAATTCATAAGACCATCCACCGTCGAATTACAAGCTGAAGGCGAGTATACGACTTTTGAGAACATTAATAAAATTGAAATCAAGAAAGGCAAAAAATGTCTGAAGGTAGTCAAGAAATAGAGCAAATCGTTAAATATATGAAGTCGCATTGGCCGTCCAATGTTAAACCAGAATGGCAAGTCGGTCTCGCCGAATATCCTGGCATCCTCAAAAAGGCATTAGCAGATTTAACCATGGCTGCGACTAAAAATTACCATCTCATCCGCATAGCAGGCGTCTCTGGTTCTGGTAAAACCACTCAGATTTTACCCGCCGTTGAAGCGTATTGCGAAAAAAACAATTTCGAGCCAATTCTAATGGCTGCACGTCGTTTTGTAGAGTATCATCCGCACTTTGAAGAAATCAAAGAATACTATGGTGAAGAGAACTTACGCAAAAACACTGACGAATTCTGTACTATTATGCTATTCTTAACGCTTTCTGCATTGATGAAAGATGGTTACGACATTGTTTTAGACGTCACCTTATTAGACCCAGAAATGGAAGCAATTTTACTCAAAATGGTCAAAACAGAAAACTACAAGTTCTTAATTCTCATGATTGCCGTTTCACCTACCGTCACTGAAAAATACCTTAGCGGTCGTGCTTGGCGCCATTCTAAAGCCACTGAACAAGAATTTATCCGAGCCACATCCGAGGCCCTAGCCTTTTATGCCGAAAACACACCTGATACACACATCATTATCTGGAGCGTCTATGACAAACCGCCAGTTTACGACGGTCCAATCAAAGATTGTATCGATATATTTAGCGACTATTCAAATAGGGAAGCACTACCAAAATCTGATGACGACGAGCGCCGCGACGCTAAAATCGATTATCTTACCAAATTAGAGTTGATTTAGATTAATTTCCGGAAAATGCGCCCTAATGTGTTCGGCGTAGCCATTATCGATATTTTTCCAAGCCTCTTTCATTCTATCAATATTATCTAACTTATCAAATTGTGCCAGAAAAGCCGTTTCAAAATCGTCTGGTACCGGCCTCGACAGCATTCTCGCTACATCCATCTCTGGATTTCCAGTTCCGGCAAAACAAAAGTCAATCACACCAATCACTTTGTTATTTTTGTCTAACAGGATATTCCCAAGATTCAAATCACCATGTACTAGTTTTTTGAGTTCTGTTTCTTTGATAAAACTATGATCCGCATCGATGTGTTTGTCGTAATGCTCATAATCTAATTCGTGTAAAAACTCGCTCAAGGGGAATTGAACTTCTTTTGGTGCACCACTAAGATCAATGCCAGACAACTCTTTGATGAACTTTGCCGTATCATAAGCAACCCCCAGTAGCGCCGTATGCGACAAGTGATAAATTCTATCACCCAAAGTGTATCCTTCAATTTTTTGATGCAAAGAAAACGGACGTCCGTCTTTGTCATAGCAAAGCTTCATTTGTGGCGTATAATAACTAGTTTTTCCGTCTACAAAACTACAAACTGCAGCATCTTTTACAATCATTTTTGACCAAAAAGGATTTCGCGGAAATCTAAAAAAATACGCGCCATCATCTGTCGTCACTTCAATTACGATATTTGTCCACCCAGTCAAAATATGCTTAGTTTTCTCAATTTTCTTCTCTGGCAAAGTTTCTGCAATAATCAAATCAAGATTGTCAGAGGTAGTGAAATAATTCGCCATAACCTATTATACCATGCTATAATAAAGCTATGGAGAATATCAAGATACTCGCAATTGTTGGTATGTCTGGCTCCGGCAAATCTGTCGCAGTTGATTATCTCACCGAAAAAGGTTATCCCAAAGTTTATTTCGGCGGCATGATTTACAAAGAAATGGAAAAGCGCGGTATCGAACGCACCGAAGATGGCGAATCTGAGAAGAAATTCCGTGAAGAAATACGCGAAAAAGAAGGCAAAGACTGGGTAGTAAAGCAAGCCATCGCCGAGACTAAGGATTTAATTAGCGCTGGCCAAAAACACATCATTCTTGACGGTGTTTATTCCTGGACCGAATACAAAACTTTAAAACACGAATTCCCCAAAGCACTAACATTTATCGCAATCGTAGTCGACAAAAAACTCCGCTACGATAGAGTAGCCGACCGTCCGGGTCGCGCTTTTGATGCTGCTGCTATCCGTGAGCGCGATCGTAGCGAAATTGAAAACCTCGAAAAAGGCGGTCCTATCGCCGCCGCTGATTATTATATTTTAAACAACGGCACAGTCCCAGAATTACACGAAAGATTAAATCAAATATTAAAGGAGATAGAGTTTTGACAAGCATAGATAACATATCAAATGTAGCATACAAAAAAGGCAACCTCATGCGATATACTCTCTGGGCTCTTGCTGCAGTTTGTATCGGCACGCTAATTTATACTTTTATCAACACTATGAGTGGCGATGTCTCTGCCTCCGTTCCAGAAGGATACCGTTTTTCCGTTACTGATAATTATACCGAGGGAAGTAATATTCGGACAATTTATTATGTTTACGATGATAGGATTATGGTCGAAGACGAAAGCATAGACAACAACAACGTCAATCGCGCGATTTTGGTGTACGACAACATCAATACAACGCCGCTAGCGTATGATGATGAAACCATCGAACTGTGTGAATTGGGTGATTGTAGCGAAAAACCCAGAATTCTCGCCACCATTAAATCGCTAATCTCGCGCAAAATTGGCCGCGAATACATAGGTTTTTAGATGAAAAAGCTGGTCTTAATTGACGGAAAATCGGTTTTTTACCGAGGTTATTATGCAATGGGCGCACTCAGCCTTCCAGACGGTACGCCGACCGGCGGAGTATATGGTTTTGCCGCTATCGCCATGGAAATCGTCAAAAAAATCAATCCCACCAAAATAGTTGTGGCTTGGGACTCCAAAACTTCTACCTCCAAACGCCGCGCAATTTATCCGGAGTATAAAGCCGGTCGCGTTAAGCCAGGCGAAGATTTTTATGCCCAAATCCCACTTTTAAAGGAACTAATTCAAGATTTAGGTTGGAGTTTTGTTGAAATTGATGATTATGAAGCCGATGATATTATTGGCACGCTTTCAAAACAAGCCGACGAGACCTTAGATCAAAACGGCAAATGTGAGTACGAAACATTTATTATTTCTTCCGATCTCGATATGCTCCAAATAGTAGATAGCAACACCCATATGTGGCGCATCCTCAAGGGGTTTACTAACATTGAACAAATAAATGTTCCAGAAATCGAAGCCAAATACGGCATCAAAAAGTCTCAATTCTTAGACCTCAAAGCCCTGAAGGGCGATTCGTCCGACAACATCCCCGGCGTACCCGGTATTGGCGAAAAAACCGCCGCCAAGCTTTTGAATGAATACAAAGATTTAGACGGTATATATCATAATATAGATAAAATTACCGGTTCAACCAAAGCCAAACTCGAAGCAGGCGTCGCCTCCGCCCTCATGTCCAAAACTTTAGCTCAAATCATGTTTGACGCTCCTGTCTACCTAAACGACATCCCCGACTTCATATTCGACCGCGACCGCATCATTGCTGGCTTGAAAAAACTCCAATTCAACTCTCTCATCCGCAAAACTAGTCAAGAGGGCAAAGAAGCTGCAATTTCGAGGGGATCCGGAGCCTGGCAAGGCGAGGACGAGCGCGTCGCCCCCGTGGCGACCGCCCCCCGGGACGCGGACGACCTCTGGTCGACGGGTGGCGACGACGCGCCCCGAGAAAGTGCTGATTCTTTGCCTGTCGATACTATTATTGATTGGAACATCAAATCTCTGATGCATCACGACGGAAAAATCGCTTCCGAAATCCTGCACGGCAAAAACTATTGGGATCTCGGCCAAGCAGAATTCTTACTCAATCCTCTCGAACGTGGACAATCAGATTTATATGACCCTATGGATTTTAAAACTGCTTATCAGGTTCAGCACAGGGAACTAAACAAGCTCCCTAGACTATATAATATATACAAAGAATTTGATTTGCCCCTAATTCCGATTCTTTACAAAATGGAAAAGCAGGGCATGTTAATCGACCGAGAATATTTCAAAAACCTCCAAGTCGAATACACCAAAGAAGTCGCCGCGCTTGAGCAGGATATTCAAAAACTCGCCGATACAGAATTCAACGTCAATTCTCCGATTCAGCTTTCCGAAGTGCTATTTTCCAAGCTCGAACTCCCAACCAAGGGCATCAAAAAGACCACTCGTGGCTATTCTACTGGAGCAAAAGAGTTAGACAAACTCAAAGACCTCCATCCTATTATTGCCAAAATTATCGAATACCGCGAAGCGGCTAAGCTTCTTAACACTTATATCATCCCAATTCCAGGCCTTGCGGGCGAAGACGGTCGTATCCACACCACTTTTACCCAAAATGTTACCGCTACTGGGCGCTTAAGTTCCAAAGATCCTAACCTCCAAAACATTCCAGTTCGTACCGACGAAGGCAAACGCATTCGTACTGGCTTCATTGCACCAGAGGGCAAAGTTTTGGTCTCGGCTGACTATTCTCAATTTGAGCTCCGTCTTGCCGCGATTCTGTCTGGTGATCAAGCCCTAATCGATGATTTCAATCACGACGTGGATATCCACACCAAGACCGCTTCAGAAGCCTTCAAAGTCCCGATGGACAAAGTCACCAAAGCCCAAAGACGCGCCGCCAAAGTCATTAATTTTGGTATTCTTTATGGCATGAGTGTCAAAGGTCTTTCTGACGCCGCCAAAATGCCAATTTATGAAGCAAAACGATTCATTGATAATTATTTTGAACTTCGCGCCCCAATCAAACAAAAACTGGAAAGCATCCTAAAACAGGCTAGGGAAGAAGGCTTTGTCGAAACTTTCTATGGTCGCCGTCGCCCTACACCAGACGTCAAATCCAGCAATTTCTTGATTCGCCAAGCCGCTGAGCGCGCCGCTCAAAATATGCCAATTCAGGGCACTGAAGCCGACTTAATGAAACGCGCTATGATCAAGGTCGATCAAAAGCTTCCCGAGGGCGCTAATCTCGTTATGCAAGTGCACGATTCTTTAATTGTTGAATGCGATAAATCTCAAGCCAAAGCAGTCGCTAAGATTTTGAAGACCGAAATGGAGTCTGTTGCCCCCGAGCTAGATATCAAACTCGCCGTCGAAATCTCCACCGGTCAAAACTGGGGCGAACTCTAAACTTATCAGATTTCTTTACAAGTTGAAGCCCTGGCGTTATTATTAGTATGTGTGTTGTGCACATACTGAAAGGGAAAATATGGATAAAAGTATAGAGATCTACAAAATTCATGAAGGCGAAATTGTTTTTCGCGTCGATGCAGACAAAGAGACCATTTGGACTACACAGGAACAACTTTCAAATCTTTTTGGTGTAGATCGTACCGTGATTGGTCGTCATTTGCGCAATATTTTTCGCGACGGAGAATTAGACGAAAATTCAGTATGTGCAAAAATTGCACATACTGCCACAGACGGCAAAACTTATCAGGTCAAAATGTACAATCTCGACGCCATTATCTCTGTTGGTTATCGTGTCAACTCCAAAAAGGCCACCGATTTTCGTATTTGGGCTACCAAAGTTCTCCACCATTATGTTATTGACGGCGTTTCGGTTAACGAGCGTCGTTTAAAAGAACTCGATGCCAAAAAACTCCACGAAATCGAAGGCGCCCTCGGTATTGTCAAGCGCCTTGTTGCCTCTTCCGATCTTTCCGCTGATGAAGCTGGCGGCGTGCTAGAAGTTATCACTAAGTACGGCCCGAGTTTTAAGGCCCTTAAAGAATACGACGAAGGCCACATCTCTTTTGCAAAAGGGAAGAAGGCCACCAAAATCATTTCCAAAGACGACGGAATTAACATTATTAAAGAACTCAAAAAATCCGTCAAAGGCGACGACTTATTTGGCAAGCCGCGTGGCGAAGCCTTTGAATCGTCACTCAGTGCCATCACTCAGACTTTCGATGGTAAGGATGTTTACCCCTCCATTTCCGAAAAAGCTGCCAACCTCCTCTATCTTATCATCAAAGATCACCCCTTTTATGATGGCAACAAACGCATTGGCGCTCTGCTTTTTGTAGTCTTTCTCACTATCAACGACTATCACCTCACCAAAAATGGCGAAACCAAAATTTCCGACCGCGCTCTCACCGCCCTCGCCCTCTTAATTGCCGAATCAAATCCCAAAGAAAAAGGGCTACTAATAGCCCTCATCTGTAAACTTTTGGAAAATTAACGCACGTAAGCGATATTATGCTCCATCGCCTGAGTCTCGAGCGCCACCAATCTTTCAGCATCATCAATAGATGAATTTACACAGTGTTTCACTCGAGCCTTCTCCTCGGCCTTCTTAGCATCATTCCAGCGATCCAAAGTACCTACCAAATAGCCAGTAATTCGGCGCAACCTCTCGAATTTACCTTCGTCAAAATAATCAGCATATTGATCGAAATATTCTCTCGCGGCGTCCTCACCCACCTTATCATTAATTAATTTCATTCCGGCCTCTACCAGGCAGGAAACATGCATCGTTTCATATTGGTCAAATTCAGCCAAAGCTTCCTTTGCTTCTTTTTCTGTTACCTTTGCGTACCTTCCGAGCGACTTCAAGAATCTTTTCATGTCAAAATTCGCCACCTCATTTTGATTCCGATATAATATTTTCTTCATGACTTTCCTTTCTCGGCAATTGGTTGATTATAGTATAGTATTTTGGCCGATTTTTAATTTTATAAGCATTACCTGAAATTATTGTAATCCCTATATATAGCGTTTGTCAAGACTTTTTTGACACTAAATATGGTGTTTTTCCACAATTTCGCATTTTAAGAGGAAGCCATATGATAAAATAAAAACATGCCAGAGTTGCCAGAAGTTGAAACCATTCGTCGTGGGCTAAATAATTTTATTGTTCAAAAGAAAATCAAAAAAATCGACATTCTTTGCGAAAAATCGTTCATCGGCGAACCGAAAATCGGCACAATTACAAACATTCGCCGTTTCGGCAAAGCCCTAATTTTAGACTTAGACAATGATTATTCATTCATGATTCATCTCCGCATGACGGGGCAACTAATTTTTGATGGCAAAGAGCGCTACGCCGCCGGTCATCCGAGTGATAATTTTGTAGCAAAACTACCCAACAAACAGACCAGGGTAATTATAGAGCTAGAAAATGGCAAACTGTATTTTAACGACCAAAGAAAATTTGGCTTCATCAAAAGTCTCAAAACCGATCAAGTAGGCAACGATTCTTTTATCAAAAAACTAGCCAAAGAGCCCTGGCAAATGACTGTAGAAGAATTCCACGAAAAACTTCAGCGCCATTCCAAATCTCCAATCAAAGCTGTTGTCTTGGATCAAACTATCATTTGTGGCCTAGGCAACATTTATGCGGACGAAGCGTTATTTGCCGCCAAGATTCATCCCGAGACTAAAGCCGGCAATCTTAGTCAAGCCGAGGCAAACAAGCTTCTTCTCGCCGCTCGTGACGTCATGCAAAAATCTATCGATTCCGGCGGCTCCACCATGAAAGACTACGTCAAAGCCGATGGCACCAAAGGTGATTATTTAGAAAAATTCGCTCAAGTCTTTAGAAGAGAGCATCAGCCTTGTCCACGATGCGGTCATGAAATCATCAAAATCAAGGTCGCCGGCCGCGGCACTCATATTTGCCCATGTTGTCAAAAACAGGAGGCCACCCATGATTAAGATTTTTTATGGCGATAATCGCATCGCCGCAAAGCAGGCTATTGATAAATTCTTGGGCCCAAACTATGAAATCGTTGAAGGGAAAGAACTCTCTCCAAATGATTTACCCAGTCTTTTGCTTGGACAGTCACTTTTTGCTAGTCAGCGCAATATTCTTATCAGAGACATCTCCGACAACAAAGCAGTTTTTGAAAAAATTTCAGATTATCTAAATTCGCCTCACAATATTGTTATTTTCGAAATCAAACTCGACAAGCGCTCAAGCGCTTACAAAACCCTCAAAAACCAAGTCGAAATCAAGGAATTTACTTTGCCAAAAGACCCAAACTTAGGCTTAGTATTTGATATTTACAAAACCGCCAAAATCGACGGCAAAAAAGCAATCCAAATACTCGCCAAAATCAAACCCCAACAAGACCCCATGATGTTTTTTGGTCTTATGGCTTCTCAGGCCATCAAAGATTTCACCAAAAAACAGGGAACCAAAGAAAAGAAAGCTCTCAAAGAGCTTTCTAAACTTGATCAAGAATTAAAATCTTCTAAGCTGTCTTCTTGGCTTTTGATTGAGTCGTTTTTGTTGCGGCTTTCTTCGTTGTAGTTTTTGCAACAGGTTTTTTCTCGACTGGCTTTTTAGCCACAGTAGCCTTCTTAGCGGTAGTCTTTGCTGCGGTCTTTTTTGCGGCTTTTGCCACTAATTTCACTCCAGCTGCTTTTGCGATAACGTGTAATTTGGCCTTACGACGCGCAGCGGTGTTTTTCTTCAGCAAATCCTTTTTCACAGCCTTATCATATTCAGATTGAGCCTTTGCTAGAGTTTCTGCAGTTGGTTTAGCTTTAAAAGCCTTTACGGCAGCTTTGATATCTTTCTTAATTTGTACATTATGCTCAGTTCTTTTGGTAGCTTGACGAGCAGCCTTCTTGGCAGATTTAATAATTGGCATTTTCTTCCTATATAGTTAAAAATTAATGAATTTTCACTATTATAACTCTTTTATCTCAAAAAGTAAAGAGTATTTATCTATAATCACTCTGGTATTTTCTCTTGATTTTTTTAAAAGCTTATGTTAACATTAACGTATAACACGTAAGGAAGCTCATGCCTGAAGAAAAGAAAACCAATACTCCCCAAAAACCTGCTACCGACGATGCGCCTAAAGCACCAGAAACTACAGAGGCGCCAGTTGATGTTGTTTCTGAAGTCACCAGTAAAATCAATGACTCTCATAATGTTTTGATTGCTTTATCTAGTGATCCATCTGTTGATGAGATGTCTACTGCTATTGGTCTTTCACTTTATTTAGACAAATTAGGCAAACGCACCACCGCGATTTATTCCGGTAATACCCCAAATGCTCTCGAATTTCTAAAGCCCGAAGAGACCTTTGAGACCAACGTTGGTTCCTTACAAGATTTCATCGTCGCCCTAAACAAAGACAAAGCCGACCACCTGAGGTACAAATTAGATGGGGATTTCGTCAAAATATATATCACCCCTTATCACTCTCGTATCGTCAAAGACGACCTTGAATTCTCCTATGGTGATTACAACGTAGATTTGGTTTTAGCTCTCAACGTTGCTAACGGTATTGATTTAGATTCCGCCCTGCGCGAGCACGGTCGCATCATGCACGACGCTACTATCATCAATATTACCACTGGCAATCCTGGCAAACTAGGCGAAATAGAGTGGACTGACAAGAGCGCCAGCTCCGTCGCCGAGATGATTTCCAAATTACTATACACGATGGGCGCTAGCGTTCCAATCGAAAAAGACGAAGCCACCGCATTTCTTACCGGTATTGTTGCAGCCACTAATCGTTTTTCAAATGCCAAAACTACCTCAGAATGTATGGAGCTTGCCTCTAGATTAATGGAGTCGGGCGCCAATCAACAGCTTATTTCTAAAAACATTACCCCAGACGTCGAAGACAAATTCTTTGGCCCTAGTCGAGGTAACGCTCTACGCATTGAAAGCGAAAAAGCCAGCAATGAAGACCCAACCAACCTCGACATCGAACACGACGAAGAGGATGCAAAAGAAGCCAAAAAAGCTGAAAAAGCCCCCGAAAAAGTAGATCCACTACTAGCCGACCTCAAAGCGGCCGAAGCTAGCTTGTCTCAGGCTGGCGCCGAGACTGTGCCAGAAGCCGGGGATTCTCCCGTAGATATCGACAATCAAGATGCTCTCGGTACCTCTACCGAGCAACCAGCGGAGCCTGTCGAAATCGCAGAGCCAGTAGCTTCTACGAAATTTACCGAACCAGAAGAAGAATCAACCGAAAGCCCAGCAGAATCAACAGAAGAAACAGTGGAAGAAGAACCCAAAGAAGAAACCGAACCATCCATAGAGCCATCGGAGGGAACTGAACTATCTGGATCAATAGAATCACCCGAACCATCTATCGAAACTGGTTCTATCGAATCAGCCCAACCCGAGAAGGTAATTCAACCCCCAGCAGACCTTAGCGCAAATCTCTCTGCCGGTGATGATACCAATAAATATGGACAAATGCTAGAAGACGCGCTAAAAAGCGCCGGTATTTCTGACGCGCCAGCCTCAGGCCCTAATCCAGCCGCTATGAATGCTCCAAGCGTACCTGCAAACCCAGAAATTAACGGTGTTCCGTCAATCAATTATATGCCAATGCCAGGCGAGGAGGTCTTACCTCCACCGCCAGCTCCACCAATTGCTCCAATGGGTCAAATGGCGCCCACTGGGCCAATGACTCCGATTACTCCAGCAGCGCCTATGACGCTCCCCGCCCCAGAGCCACTCGGCAGTCAGCCAGCCATGCAAGATCAGGTTTATGGTCCTCAATCATCAGATCCAGGCGCTTTCAAAATCCCTGGCATGTAGCCCTTGCTTTTCTCTAAAAAGTACGTTATAATAACAATGCTGGAATCGTAGCTCAGTTGGTTAGAGCGCTGCCCTGTCACGGCAGAGGTCGCGAGTTCGAGTCTCGTCGGTTCCGCCATTGAAAATAAAATAGACCCAAAGGGTCTAATTTTATTTTCAACAGACGAAACCAACGAGTCGTACTTGTTTTTTTCTAATACTCGTGGTATAATACCTCCCAATATGGCAATAAAAGTTACAAGAAAAGATCAGGGTGAGGCAAACGAGAATATTATTCGTCGTTTCAACCGCAAAGTCCTTCAGAGCGGCATGATGCCTTTAAAGAAGTCGCAGATGCGTTTTAGTAAGCCTATTTCTAAGCGTGAGCGCCGCCTTAAAGCTATTATCCGCGAAGCCCGCAAGGCCGAAAAAACCGAGCGCATCAAACTAGGACTTAAATAAAATATATCTACATGGACGGGTGGCGGACATGGAGGGGGTCCCCCCAAATTGTTACCAATTTTGGGGGAGGAGAATGTCCGCCAGGACCCGTCCAGAATATGATATAATTTCCTTAAAGGAGATTTTTTTATGATTATATTATTTGGTTTAGCAGGTTCAGGTAAAGGAACACAGGGGAAGGCTCTATCCGAACTTTTCGGCTGGCGTTGGCTTTCGGTTGGCGATGTTATTCGTCAAACCGGCGAATTCAAAGAACTTACCGACAAAGGTGAGCTAATCCCAGACGAAAAAGTAATCGAATTAATGGATAAGCAGATCAACAAAGCCGAAGCAGAAGGTTTTGATGTGATATTAGATGGCTATCCTCGTAATCAGGCTCAAGCCAAATATATCGTAGATCATATGCCAGAAAAGATCGACGGCGCTCTAATTCTTGAAGTCCCAAAAGAAGAACTAATCGAACGTTTGGCGTTGCGCGGTCGCGATGACGATAAAGAACGAGCCAGCATCGAACGTCGATTCGACATCTTTGAACAAAATATTAGTTCAATTTTACCTCTGTTAGAGTCCAAAAACATTCCTATTGAACGCGTAGATGGCGTCGGCACAGTAGAAGCTGTAACCGACCGTCTAGTAGAAGTTGTTCAAAAAATCTGCCCGAATGCTACAATTCAAAACGACGATGTCAATGGTGGAGAAATCGAGAAAAGTTATGGTGAATAAAGATACCGCCGACACCAAGACTTTGCAATCCAAGATCACTGCCATGCGCGAAGGCGGCAAAATCATGGGCAATCTTTTAAAAGACCTCGAAAACTATGTCAAGCCCGGCATGACAGGGAAGGAAATTGACGCTTGGGTCCGCCAGGAAATCGTTAAACGTGGCGCCACCGTAGCGTACGATGATTTAAAAGAGAAATTTCCAGGAGCAATCTGTATTTCCATTAATGACGAATTGGTTCACGGCGCCCCTAAGGATGAACCCCTAGAAGAGGGCGACAAAGCTTCTTTTGACCTCGTCATCGGTTATAAAGGCTACTATACTGACTCCGCTTTTACAATGATAGTTGGCGAAAAAGGCTCACCAGCCGTTAAAAAAATGATTAATATTACCAAAGAATCTCTCTGGGCCGGCATTGAGCAAGTTAGGCCCGGCGCCCATATCGGCGATATTGGCCACGCCGTCGAAACAGTCCTAAGAAAAGGTCATCTCGGCGTAATAGAAAACTACATCGGCCACGGCATCGGCAAAGAAATGCACGAACCGCCCGAAGTCCCCAATTATGGCAAAAAAGGTCACGGCTACAAACTAGTTGAAGGCGATACTATTTGCATCGAACCAATGTCTTGTCTTGGTAAACCCGCTAATTACGTAGACAAAGATGACAACTGGAGCGTCAAAATGAAAGACGGCTCCATCGGCTGTCACTGCGAACACACCATTCTCGTCACCAAAGACGGTTACGAAGTGCTAACACTAGCAGATGGCGAGTAAGAATTCCTAAGATGTCCTGCGGGACATAAAGACTTGGCCCGAGTGACCCGGAACGTGCCCGAAGGGCACGCTTGGAATTCTTACTCGCCAACACAAAATGTGTTATAATTAACTCATGGATAACGATAAACGTTTTGTCACAGGCCTTGACGTCGGAACAGAAAACGTCCGCGCCGTCATCGCCACTGTCTCAAAGGGCGGGGAAGTATCAATTGTTGGCTATAACGAAGGCAAGTCTGCCGGTATGCGCAAGGGCATTCCTGCCAACCTTACTGGCCCAGCCGAAGCTATCGACCGCATGCTTGGCGACGCTGAGCGCATGGGCGGTTACGATGTACGAAGCGCTTACGTTTCTATCAATGGTTCTACTGTTATTTCTACTCATACCGAAGGCATGATTGCTGTTGGCGCCGTCGAACACGAAATTGACGACGAAGACTTAAATCGCGTCGAAGATGTTGCCGTGACCGGTCGCATCCCGGCCAATCGCGATGTTTTGGATGTGATACCGTTAGAATATGCTCTAGACGGCCAAGGTGGGATTAAGGACCCGCTCGGCATGGCTGGCGCCAGGCTCGAAATGCGCGCCTGTGTAATATCTGCCCTTACACCAAATTGCGAAAACTTAAAACGCGCCACTATGACTGCCGATGTCAAAGCCGAGAGATTAGTCCCTAGCGTCGTCGCTGCCGCAAAAGCTGTCTTGAATGAACGTCAAAAAGAAAACGGCGTTGCCGTAGTTGACCTCGGCGCCGCTACTACTTCAGTAGCAGTTTACGAAGAGGGCGATTTACAATACGTTGGCGTAGTGCCAGCTGGTTCCAATAACGTCACTAATGATCTTGCAATCGTTCTTGCTATCGAGCCAGAACTCGCCGAAGAGATTAAGACGCGATTTATAACAGGAGATTTTGATCACGAAAAAAGTGTCGCTATTAAAGTAGGGAAGAACAATGAACGTACCTTTGATCGCAAAGAAGTTGAAGAAGTTGTAAAAGCTCGTCTAGAAGAAATTTTCTCCGAAATTCGCAAGAAATTGAAGACTGCTAAATATGATCAACGCCTACCGGAGGGAATTATTCTCACTGGAGGTGGTGCCAAGATGCGCGACATTGAAATATTCGCCAAAAAAGCCCTCGAAGCCGCCGTCAAAGTCGGCATACCATCTGGTCTTAACGGCGTCGCTGAAGCTATCGAAAAGCCCGAATTTGCTACCGCCGTTGGACTCGCTTTGTTTGCTGCAGAAGAAAGTCAATATTCTGCACCAGTTTCCAAAAAATCCGCAAAATCCAAAAAGTCCGCCAAAACCTCTGGTGGATTCCTCAAAAAAATCTTCTCAAAATTCTAAAAAACGCTTGTGTTTTTACTTCTGTTGAGTTATAATTTTAATAGAGTGTAGAGTTAAACAAAAAGATATCAATTTTAAGGGTTGTACATATCAAAAAAGGCTAAATTCAAATAATGTTAAAATTTTTGGGAGACAAAAATAGAATTGTTGACGCAACTTCATTTTGTGCGTCTATTTTTAGTTCTCTCTGTTTTGTATTAGCTTCTAGTTTATTCGTCGTGATTCTTTCTTTGATTAGTTCCTTATTGTTTAACTCTTCCAATGTCTCCGCTTACACCGCCTCTCTCTCCACTTCCGGCACAGTTACTACTAATGTCACTCCTAATACAGAAGGAGATAAAAGTATTAGTATTAATCAAGATTCAGTCAATGTCATCACGGACTGTAGAGCAGGTTATAACCTCACTATCTCTTCATCTGTTACTGACAGAAACCTATATAAAGACGGTAATAGTGCTAATAATACATCAGGGCAATACTTCACTCCAGTTAATGGTACAGCACAACTAAACAACACTACTAACCAATATGGCTATTCCTTAACAGCTAATACAGAATCAGGTGTATTTACTCCTCTTCCTCTTCCTTCTGCTCCTACCTTTATTAAGACTCCATCACAAACCGCCAGTGAGTCAGATATTGATGATGATATCTCAGTCTACTATGGTGTATCTACTGCTAATACTGTAAGTCCAGGCTTATATAAGATGCCAAACAATGGCTATGTCCTTTATCAGCTTACACTAGATGATAGCTGTAGATCCTATACGGTAGCCTTTAATGCTAATGGTGGTACTGGCACTATGACTAACCAAGACGTTACTGTAGACCAAGCTATTAACATAAAAGCCAACTCCTTTACTGCTCCAGCAAGGGGTCAATCCTACCAAAACGCAGATGGCAACACTATACCAGCTATAGCAGACAAGATGTGGGCCTTCTGGGGCTGGAACACTGAAGTAGATGGCTCTGGTGACTGGTATAAAGACAGAGAATCTGTCACTAACCTCGCTAATGATGGTGATACTATTACCTTCTATGCCCAATGGAAACAAGCTACCCTAGCAGATCTTACCGCGTCTACTCCAGGACAAAACAAAACTATAGACCACAATACTATGCAAGATATGAGCAGTGCTACTTGTTGGAACTCAGACAAGTTCACTGCCATCGGTACTCCATATGGCCAAGCTACTTTAGTAGACACTAGAGATGGTAACACTAGAACCTATACTGTAGCTAGACTTCCAGATGGCTATTGTTGGATGACTCAAAACCTTAACTTGGGTACCTCCACTCCTATCACCCTTACTTCAAACGACACAGACCTAGAAGAAGGTACCACCTTTACTTTACCTGCTTCTGATCCAAATGATTTTGCTACCAGTTCTGGTAGCGCCAACGTAAACAAAGCTACCGTCCTAAACGATATGACCATCCCAGATTATACCGTAAATGGCACCACTTATTCCGGCAAAGTCACTGGCTACTATTCCTATGCTGCTGCCACAGCAGATACGAGTACATATAGTAAATCTAGTGCTACTGAAGTAACTACTTCTATTTGTCCTAAGAACTGGGATCTTCCTACTAATACCCAATACTACGATTTAAGAACTAAAGGTAGCATTGCAACCTATAATAACACAACGGCAAGCTACGAGGGTAAAAACGCCGGCAATGAACCATATTACTTCATTTATGGCGGCTATCGTAGGGCTGCTGGTAGCGAAGTAAACACAACAAACTTTTACAATCCAACTACTTATGGTTACCTTTGGACAGCGAATAACTACGGCTCTTCTTCTGGTCGCGGTACATACGTATATTCTAGTGGATTATATAATAGCTCTGCTGGAACGACCTATAGTAAGTATTATGGTTTAGGGGTGAGATGCATATCCAATATGGATGAAGTTATGGCCAAGATTACCTTTGTAAACACTGAAACCGGCGAAACGCAAACTCAAATAATTGGTCTAATCGGTGAAAATAATACGATAACATTGCAACAACATCCCGCTATTTGGACTAAGTCTAATTATAGTATTGCTGGTTGGGATACTAATGATGCTGGAACTAATGTAGTCTATACTAAGGGACAATCTGTTACTTTATCAGACGACATCACTTTATACACTGTTTGGAAACCAGCTTACAATATCCAATATGACGGGAATGGGGCAGACGAGGGTGTAATGACCAACGTAAAACACACTAGTACTTTTGAAGGGGACACCTTTGATCTTTTTGCTAGTAATTACAGTAAAGCAAACTACGGCTTTGTTGGTTGGTCTTTTGATCAGAATGCGCAACCAGGTGGCTCATCCAGAATTTATGGTCCGAATGAAACTATTATTGCTCCAGCAGCATCTATGCCAGGAGAAACTAAAACCCTCTATGCTGTATGGATTCAATCTGCCGGTAATCTCCAAGATTGGAACGGCTGCTCTAATATGAACATAGGAGACGTAACAGCCTTAAAAGATACACGAGATAATCAGGTTTATACCGTAGGCAAACTAGCCGATGGAAACTGCTGGATGACGGAAAACTTGAGATTAAATAATACCGCTATTGGTAACTCTGATGCTTCATTGGCGCAAGGTTATGGTGGAGTATTTGCGGGGTTAGCCGATCCAGAAGGGACTTCAAGTTTTTATAGCGCTACTACGCCAAATAGCCTTTATACGGTTGATGATTCTTCTACGACGCTTAATATAATTGTTGGCAGTAATCTGGGTTATCGTTTTCCGCGTTACGACAATACTAATACTGATTCTAGAGACACAAATCCAAGTATAGATGATGATCGTGCCATTGCTACATCTGCACATGTTGCGGGACTTACTTCTGCTATTTATTCTTATGGTAATTATTATACTTGGGCTGCCGCTAAAGCCAACACAGAAGATTTAGCCACTAGCGCCGTATCTGAGGCTGCAAATACCTCTATTTGCCCATCTGGTTGGAAACTTCCATATGGCGGTAGTTCTAACAATAGTAATGCCAGTGGTGGCTTTTATTATTTGAGTGCACAATTGGGTGCTACTGCGTCAAATGTAACGAGTGCTCGGATTTGGCGTGGTTATCCAAATAACTTTGTTTATGCTGGACAGAAAGGATCGGGTTTAAATTCTCAGCGTGGTACGGGTGGGTATTATTTATCGGCTAGTAGCTACAATGATGGTAATCCCTATTCTATGTATATTGGTCCACAGACTATTATTCGAAATGAGACAAGTAATAAATATTATGGTAAACCAATTAGATGTCTTGCAGAAGATGGTCTAGGAGTAAAGTTGATGCTTAATGATGGTACTAATAGGGTGGGTGGTCGTGTATATGGTAAAGCTGGCTCTACGGTAACTCTCCCAAATATTAATAGAAAAGAAGGATATTATCTTGCGGGTTGGAATACAGCTGCAGACGGAAGCGGTACGCAATACACTAGTTCTTATACCTTTAGCCCTTCTGCTACGACTGGTATTACACTTTACGCACAATTAGTCGTAACTGATTGTCCTGCCGGAAAAATTTGTTACGATACTAATGGTAATAATGTAGAGGGCACGATGGGGCAGCAGACAATATCTAATACTGATACTTCTGTTACTTTAATGCCTTCTAATTTCTCTAGATCTGGTTACGGCTTTGCGGGTTGGAATACTAAGGCTGATGGTACTGGTATAAGTTATGGTCCAAACGAAACTATAGAATTCTCGGCCGGAGCTTTTCAGTTTGGTGGGCTGAAATTATATGCTATGTGGGTGCAATCCGCAGGTAATCTTCAAAGTTGGGGCGAATGCAACAATTTAGCTGTTGGTGCTGTAACTGCGTTGACTGATCAACGGGATAATCAAACATATACCGTGGCTAGACTAGCTGATGGCAAATGTTGGATGGTAGAAAACCTAAGACTAGAGGCGAATAATTCTGGCAATAGTAATTATGCTCAGGGGTTTGGTGGAGTATTCTCGGGTTTAGCAACAGCTGAACCTGATACTAATTTTGATAACTCTACTACTTCAAATAGTAAGTATAGTGATTCTAATATTACTGGTAGTTATCAAGCTTATCGTTTCCCGCGTTACAATAATGTAAACACTCAGTCTAGAGCTAGCAGTCCAACTAGTGCTAATGCGAGTATTTTTAGTTATGGCAATTATTATTCTTGGGCTGCTGCTAGAGCTAACACTGAGCATTTGATAAACGATGTTACTTTGGATACTGTCAATACGTCTATTTGTCCAGCTGGCTGGCGTTTGCCTAATGGTACTAATTTTGGCGATTACAGTATGCTTAGCAATAGTTTGGGGGGTTACAAAGATGTTAGTGGTGCGGCTCAGGCTATGAATTCTTCTACTATTCCTACTGGGGCTGAAATGTCTAAGGTCTTAAGAAGCTTCCCGAATAACTTTCTTTATTCTGGCGGTATAGGTGGAACTGGAAGCTCAGGTTCGCTTGTTGGGCGTGGTTACATGGGGAGTTATTGGACCTCAACTTCCTCTACTGTCACTGCTGATTACTTTAATATCGGTGGAAATACGAGTGGTGATTTAGTTGTTCGTCCCAATGCGAGTAGTGGTGCATATGTTTATAGCTCGAAGTATAACGGCTATTTGGTTCGTTGCGTGGCTGATCAATCTAATACTGGATCTACGAGAATAACCTTCAATAAGAACAACTCATCTGCTACAGGTTCCATGAGTGTTCAGACTATTAATGCGGGAACATCAACTGCTCTTACGACTAATGGTTTCAGTAGCTCTGGGTATGTATTCAATGGTTGGAATACTAAGGCAGATGGGAGTGGTATAAGCTATGCCGATGAAGGAGCATATTATGCTATTGCGGGCAATGAAACCAATAATGCAACGTTATATGCTCAATGGGATCAATTAGTTACAATTACATTTAGTTTGGACAGTAATACCACTGGTATTAACTTTGATGGGACAACATATACTAATGGGCAAACTACACAAGCTATAGTAGGAAAAGAATATACTATAATTAGCATGTTTAATACTAAATATGGTGTTAATAGTTGGAGTGCTACAGCTGGTACGATTGCCAATAATACTTATAACACTACTACTTATACTCCTACAGAAAGTAGTGCCACTATTTCGGTCACTGCTAAAGAAGCTACGGTCAGTATTAGTTCTCTCACTAATCCTTCTACTCCAGTCTCCAGTAACTGTAAGAATGAAGCAGTAGTACCAGAGCTAGTCTATGATCCACGCGATAATGAAGCTTACTATGTAGCTAGACTTTGTGATGGCAAATACTGGATGCTAGATAATTTAAGATTAGACTTAACTAATTCTACAGTTATAAATAATCTAACTTCTAGTAATACTAATGCTACTGCAACGCAGCTTGACTACTTGAAGAATGGTGGTGGTACCGCTACGGATCAATATCCTACGGCTGGATTAACTGGTTCAGGATGGGTTAGTAGTTATTATTATTCTGTTCCACAGATAAACAATAATTTTAAAGACATAATTGCTCCGGTTGTTTATGGCGTGGGCTCTAGCAAGCTTGGCATATATTATAATTATTGTGCTGCTTCTGCTGGCTCTTACTGTTGGGGTAATCGTACGGACTCTATTGGCTCTCCAACTACCGATCCAAGACCTAGTTCTTATCGTGATATAGAAGGTGATATTTGCCCGGCTGGATGGCGTTTGCCTACCGGCGGGGCTAATGATGGTTCTGACTATAGATATTTATATTCGGTTTATAATGGATCTATTGCAGGTCAAAATGTTGCGATGCGTAATGCGTTGTCTTGGTTATTATCTGGCAATATAAGTAATGATAGTAGTTCGCTGAGTGATATTGGTGAACTTGGTGTGCGCGGTCGATTCCAGTCATCTTCTTGGGGTAGTCAAGATAATATGTTTACTCGAACATATAATAGTTCTAGTAATAACGGAAGTTTTTCAGATACTTCTTTGAGTCGTACCACGAGAGTTCCTATTAGATGTGTGCGATGAGCGACCAGTGTAAAGGTGTGGAGGATCATGATAGTATGCTATAATAAAAGGTATGAAGATTCTTTGGACTGATGGCAGTGCATCGCCAAATCCGGGGCCGGGGGGATTTGCAGTGATTGAAGTAAATGATGGCGTGGGGCAACCAGTGGCTTTGGGGCGCGAGAAAGATACGACGAATATTCGGATGGAAGGTTCGGCGATGATTGCAGCGATTAAATATGCTGACGCAGAAGGTTGTGAAATCCATTCCGATTCGGAATTTTGGATTAATGTGCTTACGAAATGGGCGCTGGGGTGGCAAGCGAATGGTTGGAAAAAATCGAAAGGTGAGATAAAAAATCTAGATCTGGTGCAAGAATTATATGAGTTATATTGTAAATATCCGGTGAAATTGGTGTGGGAAAAAGGTCACGATGGAATAGAGTTTAACGAAATGGCAGACGAGTGGGCCAATAAGGCGCGCGAAGGTGCGGAATTGTAGTTTGCGATAAAACTTGCGTTTTTTCAAGTCTTTTGCTATAATAGGGATACTGTTTTGAATACTTGTAATAAAAAAGGAATTTTATGAATTTAAAAGAAGAAGAGCGTCGTGCCCGGCTCTTAAAATCTAGGGCAGAAAGATTACCAGATATTAAGAAGCAATTTGAAGAGGCACAGAATCGGAATTTTAATTCGAACTTTCAGCCTGGTGGTAAAGATGAAAAGTTGGTGAAAAAACCTAAGACTACCAAGGCGACTAAGGCCAAGAAGGCTACTGCGAAAGCAGCGCCTTTAACGGCGAAGGACAAGGCGAGACAAGAAGCCGAACAGCGCAAGGTAAATCTGTCTGTATCTGTCAAAAAAGGCGACATGGTGCACCACCAAAGAATGTTGTCGCAAGACGTGAATGCGCAAGCTACTCAACATATTATTGGAATTCCAGTCAATAAGTCGAAATACAATGGTTATAATGGCGAGCAGGTAACCAATGCGAAGATTAAGCAGGCTCGTCCTGATCCGGATGCGGTAAGAATTATTCCGATTGGCGGACTTGGTGAATTTGGTATTGGTAAAAACATGACGATTTTTGAGTATAAGTCCGAAATAATTGTCGTAGATATGGGTGTGTTGTTTGCGGGCGAGGATTACCCTGGCGTTAATTATATGATTCCGGATATTAAATACTTGGAAGACAATCGTGATAAAGTGAAGGCGATTTTGTTTTCGCACGCACATCTAGATCATATTGGAGCGTGTCGTCATCTTTTGCCAAAATTTGGACCGCTAGTTCCGATTTATGGAACTGATTTTACGATTGGAATGATTAAGAAACAAATGTCCGAATTAGAAGAAGAGCCGGATTTGAATTATCAAGTGGTGGATCCGCTGAAGCACGAAAAGTTCCAGGTGAGTGAGCATTTTTCGGTAGAGTTTATTCATACTTTACATTCGATTCCGGGAAATACTGCAATAGTGCTGCGTACCCCGAATGGCGTGATTTATCTTTCGGGTGACTGGCGTCACGAGGAAAATCCGATGGGTGTACAGACGGATTACGAAAGAATTGATGAAATTGTGGCAAAAGAGGGGATCGACTTGATGCTCAACGAATCTACTAATATTGATTCGCCAGGGCGTCACCCACATTCAGAATATGATATTGGCGAAAACATGGGTAAAGTGATGGACCATTATGTGAATGGCCGGGTGATTATTTCGTGTTTCTCGTCGCAGATTGCGAGAATTGAGTTAGTCCTGAAGGAAGCGGCGAAGCGTGGTCGCAAGGTAGCGTTTAGTGGATTTTCGATGATAAACAACTTGGAAGTGGCACTTCGCGCGCGAGCGATTAAGGTGCCAAAAGATACAATTGTAAAAATGGAAGATATTATTAAACTTCCAGACGAGAAAGTTTGTATTGTTTGTACGGGCTCGCAAGGTGAGTTAAACGCGGTCCTCAGTCGGATGATTAGTGGCGCGCATAAATATATCAAGATTAAGTCCACCGACACGATAGTATTTTCGTCTAATCCGATTCCTGGTAACGAGCCGCATGTGGTGTCGACAGTGGACGGACTTTTGCGCGAAGGTGCGCAGGTGATTCAAAACGGTAAAACGCACCTTACTAATATTGGGCCACTTCATTTGTCGGGTCACGCATACTATGAGGATCATGTGGAATTTGTAACTAGGCTACATCCGACTAACTATTTGCCATATCACGGTGAGTTTTATATGTTGGAACATAACGCAGAGATGGCGGAGAACGTGCTTGGTATTCCGCACGACAATATTCTAGTGGCGGATGACGGCGATGTGGTGGAATTTACAAAAGACAAGAAAATCCGCAAGGCTGGGAGAATTCAGGTAGGGAATAAACTTTATGATGATGCGGATCAGCAAGTTCATGAAGCTGTGATCAAAGACCGGATTCATATTTCGCGTGAAGGAATATTTGTGATAATTTTGACTTTGAATAAAAAGACTGGGCATTTGATGAAGACACCAGATATTGTGTCGCGGGCGTTTATTTATCTAGATAATTCGGAAGAGTTGATTGGCAAGATTCGACATTATCTGCGACAAAAGACTGATAAATCGATTTCGACCGACCCGGAAATGAAGGTATTAAAAGAAGAAATCAAAGAAGACATTACACATATTTTGTTTGATGCGACTGGCCATACGCCAATTGTAATTCCGGTGATAAATAAGGTATAATAATATATATGTACGACGTAATAGTTGTGGGGGCAGGAATTGCAGGTTTGACCGCGGGGATTTATGTGGTGCGAGCTGGGAAAAAAGTATTAGTGTTAGAGTCTGGTGCGATTGGTGGACAAATTATTACCGCGCCGAGATTGGAAAATTGGCCAGGAGGATTTGGTGTTTCTGGTGCAGATTTGATGAAAGATATTCACAAGCAAGCTACCGAACTTGGAGTGAAAGTAGAATATGAAGAAGTAGAAAAAATCGAAAAAAAGGATGACAGTTTTTTGGTGACGACGGATGACGGCGAGTATACTTCGTATGCCGTGATATTGGCAACTGGCACGGTACCGAGAGAACTAAGCGAGAAGCAGACGAAGGATGCAGGAAAAAGAGCGATTTCTTATTGCGCGACTTGTGATGGAGCTTTGTATAAAGGAAAACCCGTAGTGGTAGTGGGCAGTGGGGATACGGCCAAGCAAGAAATGGACTATTTGGAGAATATTGCTTCTCGTGTTTACCATATTCACCACGACGATCCCATTCCGGAAGAGGCGGTGGCGGTATTTGTAGCGATTGGACGGATTCCTGCGACGAAGAATTTTTCTGATTTGGTCGAATTAGATCAAAACGGTTATATTATTGCTGGAGAAGATTGTAAAACTTCTTGTCCGGGTGTGTTTGTGGCAGGAGATTGCCGGACGAAATTAGTGAAACAGCTAGTGACAGCAGCTTCTGATGGTGCGGTAGCAGCTAAGGCCGCTATTGACTATCTGAAATAAATATGTGATAATAAAGGTAGCTATTTGTTTTGTAGGTACCTTAATTCGTTTGAAAGGGGGTAAAAATGGGCGAGAAACTAAAAAGAGTCGCAATAGGCTCTTTTGCGATAATTGGTGTAGTGACAGTAGCGACGACAATGATGCTGTTCGCTATGGTGGTTATGCCAGAATATGTGAGGTATAGTTAGGAGCAAATAGCATGAGCGGGGTTAAAATACCCCGCTTTGCCATATCTGTGATATAATAATAGCGTGCCCGAGTGGCGGAATTGGTATACGCGTTCGACTTAAAATCGAATGGAGAAATCCATATGGGTTCAAGTCCCATCTCGGGCACCATGCATCTGAAGATGCATGAAAAAGTAGGACGTTGTTCTGCGAATCAAGTCCCATCTCGGGCACCACTGAATTTGATGAGTTATATTGCGATTGATCTTAAGTCTTTTTATGCTTCCGTAGAATGCGTGGAGCGAGGGTTGGACCCTTTGACTGCGAAATTGGTAGTGGCGGATGAGTCGCGAACTGATAAAACAATTTGTTTGGCAGTTTCGCCGGCCTTGAAAGCTCTTGGTATTCCTGGGCGCGCAAGGTTATACGAGGTGAAGCAAAAAGCAAAGGATTTTATTATCGCTCCGCCGAGAATGGCTTATTATATTAGCTATAGTACACGTATATATAATATATATCTTCGTTATATTGCCGAAGAAGACATGCATGTTTATTCGATTGACGAAGTTTTTATTGATGCAACGCCGTATTTAAAAAACTATAAAATGACAGCTAGGGAATTAGCAATAAAAATAATAAAAGAGGTTTTGGCTGAGACTGGCGTGACGGCCACAGTGGGAATTGGAACGAATTTGTATCTTGCGAAGGTGGCGATGGATATTGTGGCAAAACACGAAGAGCCGGATGAGGACGGAGTGCGTATTGCTGAGCTAGACGAGATGAGCTACCGACAAAAACTGTGGGAGCACAAGCCGTTGACGGATTTTTGGCGTGTGGGTAAAGGCTATGCGAGGAGATTAAAAAGCGCAGGGCTAAATACGATGGGCGATATTGCGCTTTGTTCGGAGCATGATGAAGACTATTTATATAAAATGTTTGGTGTAAATGCGGAACTTTTGATTGACCACGCGTGGGGATGGGAGCCGTGTGAAATAGCTGACATCCGAAAATATCGACCAAAAAGTAATTCGTTTTCGTCTGGGCAAGTTTTGAAGGAGCCGTATAGTTTTGAAAAGGCACGTACGGTGGCAAGGGAAATGGCGGAAGAGGTGGGCTTGTCGCTACTTAGGAAGGGCTTAGTAACAGAGCAGGTGGTTTTGACGGTGGGCTATGATAAGGCTAGTTTAGTTAATTATAGTGGCGAAACAAAAGCGGACTTTTATGGTAGGACAGTGCCAAAGCCTGCCCATGGTACTCATAATTTGCGCGAATATAGCGCTTCGACTGAGGAAATATCGCGAGCAGTGGCGGATTTGTTTGAAAGAATAGTTGATCCGAAGCTATTGGTGCGTAGAATCAATATTGACGTAAATCACGTCATAAGAGAAGAAGATGCGGCAAAAATTCCGAGACAACTTGATTTGTTTGTAGATTTGAATAAGCCAAAAAATCAGAAATTAAAAAAAGAGAAACGTGCGAACGAGGCAATTATTGCGATAAAAAGACGATACGGTAAGAATGCAATTTTGAAGGGAATAAATTTTGAAGAGGGAGCGACGGGGCGAGAGCGTAATACGCAAATCGGAGGACACCGAGGATGAAAAAATACGATGAGATTAAAAATCACCCGCACTATGAGCCAAAAAACCATCCAAGGATGTCTCGCGAGATGAGGGCAGCGCAATTTGCACCATATGCGGCTTTAACCGGTTATGCAGAGGCAATAAAAAAGACGGCAAAATTTGCCGAAATGAGGAAAGCCCCCGGTGCGCGCATTGTGCGCGGAACCGAGGGCTTGTAGTCACCTCCTAATTGTTAGATGAATTTCGGTAACGAGTCGAACTTCGCTTTTAGCTCTGGATCGAGGACTCCTCTACCGTCGCGAAGTGATGGGGCGTAGATGTTTTTGCATGTCAGGAATCCGGCGAGGTTCAACTCGTTTAGAATCCACGAGCCTCGCGCGAGATAGGTCTTGCCATCCAGATAGACGAACGCGACCAGGACCTTGTTTGTGCAGTAATGTCCGAGCTTTTCGCGGCCGGTCTCGTTTAGAATACCGACTGATTGAAGAGCTGGATAGTACGTAGACTCTATGCCATTCACTTGAATTCGCATACCTTTTTCGGGAACTTGCAGGCACTTGCTGAGCGCACGATCGCTGATCTCACGGATGTGATGAGCGGCGCAATATGCGCGGCACTCTTTTTCGAACGCTTGTTCGTACGACTTCTGTGCGGCTGCGCGAAGCTTAGCCCATTTGTCGGCTTGCTCGAACGGTAGATCGCCATTAGAGCAGGGGACGTAGAACCATTCTTTGGTGAAGCCGGCATCTTCGAGGGTCTCTTCGGTCTCGTGCGTGTAAGGAGTGACGAAGAACTGGTTGTCGCAAATGTATGCGATGGTAGAGTTGTTCGTCGCGTAGACGGAACGACCATTGAACTCGCCGATTGCTTCTGACATGTCGAGAGCTCCGATCCTATTGCCCTGATGAGGCCAGATGACCTTAGTACCCTCCTTGATCAGGATGCTGTTGCTTTTGAGCTCTTGCAGTGCTTCCTTCATTTGCTTCTCCTTTGCTTTTGGTGAAGGATGGTTGCGGCGTATTCCGCAACTCAGTCTAACCACTTTTATGATTAGGCTGAGTTGCAGAATATTAGGGGTGACTGTTAAGGTGCTGTGTATTTATATTATATCACGCTTGTGATATTTTGTCAATAGTGTATAATAGAGGTGTGAATATAATGTATTGTGGCGATAAAGGTATTAACAGGGGGGTTTTGGTATCGATTTTGTCGATTTTGAAGCATAACAGGGGTGTTTTACATTTTTATATTTTGACGATTAATTACGAGAATACAGAGGCGTTTACTGAGAAGTCTGCGAAATTTTTGGATGAATTAGTGAAAAAAACTAATCCGAAGAGTTTTGTGAAACTAATTGACGCTTCGGAAGTGTTTACGGCGAATTTGCCGTCTAAAAATATGAAATCGTATTTTACGCCCTGTTCGATGCTCCGGCTTTATGCAGATAAGGTGCCGGAAATTGCGGCTTTAGATAGGGTGTTGTATTTAGATTACGATGTGATGTGTCGGGGAGATTTGACGGAGTTTTATAATACGAATATGGAAGGAGTTGAGGCGGCGGGAGTATTGGATATTTATGGAAAGAATTTTTATCATTACCATGGTTTGTTCAAGTTTGATTATATGAACTCGGGAGTGATGTTGTTTAATATGGAAGAATGTCTAGAGACGGGAATGTTTGAAAAGGCCGTGACTCTATGTGCTAAAAGGTGGATGATGCTAGCGGATCAGGCGGCGCTGAACAAGAGTATTAGTGAACGGAAATTGATGCCGAGAAAGTATAATGAACAAGGAGAGAGACCTAGGGAAGATACGGTTTTACATCATTTCAGTAATAATTTTAAGTTTTGGCCGTTTTTCCATGTGCAAAAAGTGAAGCCATTTGAGATTGAGAAAATACATACTGTTTTAAAAATTACGGAATACGACGATATTTTGAATGAATACCGTAGACTAAAAAGTAATTTATAGCATGAAATATCCTTTTTCGGACACGCTCGAGGGCGCTCGCCCAGGCTTATGGTCCTCAAAAGGATAATTCATGCTATTATATATTTATGGCGCAGGCGGAATTGTTTCAAAAAGATATACCGAAGGATGAACGGGTTTTTTATTATGAATCGGAAGAGGATGACCCGATTAAAACTGATGAGCAAGTAAAGAAAGTGGAAGTCGGGTTGCCGGAAGGTTATGAATTTATTCCGAAGCATTGGTGGACGAGGGTGTGGTCGGCGATTTTATTTCGATTGTTTTGGATTTTTGGACAGTGGTACGAAAGACACTATTGGCAGGCGAATTTTTATGGACGCGAAAAATTGAAAGAAGCGCAGGGAAAGGGATATGTGATTTATGCAAATCACACCAATCCGTTTCATGATGTATTTGGACCGGCGGTGGCAGCGGATAGGCGGATTTTTACAATTATTAGCCCGGTGAATTTGAAGGTACCCGGGATTGGTAAGTTTTTGCCTTTGATTGGCGGAATGCCACTTGGGAAAACTAAGGAAGAAAAAGCGGCTTTTCATGAGGCAATCGACAAAAGATTGGCGCAAAAAAAGTGCGTGGTGATTTATCCGGAAGCGCATGTGTGGCCGTATGCAACGAATATTCGTAAATTTCCGGCAGGAGATAAGTCATTTAAATATGCTACGAGAAATAACTTGCCGATTTTTACGATGACTACAACTTATCACAAGAGAAATAATAAGAAACATGGTGATTTACCGCGGATGGAAGTGTATTTGGATGGGCCGTTTTTCCCTGATGCTGATAAGACCGAGGAAGAAAACCGCGCAATTTTAGCAAAAAAAGCTTATGATTCTATGGTAAAATATAGCAAGAAAAGTACTTACGAATACTTTAAATATATCAAGAAATCAGATAAGAAATAGATGAGTATATTCAATACGGGGATGAATCCCTTCAAAAAAACTAAAGTCGTGCCGATTTTTTATACGATTACGGATGACTATGCTAAATATGCAGCGGCGTCGATTCATTCTTTGATGAAGCATGCGGACCCAAAGCGGCATTATAGAGTGATTATCATGTATGATCGATTGAGTTTGCCGAATCGATGGCGGCTGCGCAATATGGTGACAAAGAATGTGGCGATTGAATTTAGCAAAATGAAATATAATCTCTACATGCAGATAATTGTGCGATACTGCGCAAAGCGTTCTGGGTCGGGAGATTTCTTTGCAAGAGCGGTTTATTACTATCGTTCTTTTATTGCGAGGTTATTTCCTCAGTACGATAAGGGAATATATGTAGATAGTGATACGATTTTGATGGGAGATATTGGGGAATTATACGACATAGATTTAGGTGAAAAGGTGATTGCGGCACGCGTAGATCCGAAGGTGGCGATGGTGCCAGAGTTCGTAAGCTACGTGGAGAATGCGCTAGATATCCCAGCTAAGGAATATGTAAACTCTGGTGTATTGTTGATGGATCTTAAAAAATTACGCAAATTACATTATATTACAAGGATGACGGATATGATCCGTGAATACGATGCGGATTTGGTGGCGCCAGATCAAGATTATTTGAATGTAATTTTGAAGGGTAAAATAATGAAACTTGGCAAGGAGTGGAATTTGCAGCCAGAGGGTGAAGAACCAAAAGGTGCCAAATTACTTCATTTTAATTTGTCGAAAAAACCGTGGTTTCATGATGACGTAAACTCGGGAGAATTGTTTTGGGAAGCAGCGCGGGGAACTGGATTTTATGGTGACTTGATGCGCGGAAAAGAGCGATATACTCTGGATGATGAGCGAGTAAATGATTTACAAATTAAGGCTCTGGTAGAGAAAGCAGCAAAACTTGCCGAGGTTAAAGAGCCAGTGATAAAAATTGTTGAGAAGCAATAGATTCTTTAGTTAAATAAAAATCCCAGACTTGGTGCTGGGTTTTATGATGGAGGCGCCTACCGGAATTGAACCGGTGTACGCGGTTTTGCAGACCGCTGCGTAACCACTCCGCCAAAGCGCCCCATATATTTATTATATCACAATATTAAAACTGCATTAAGATGATGCCACAAACTACAAGGATCGTAGCGATTAAGTGGACGAGGACGGTTTTTTTGTTGAGTTTTTCGCGACCAAATTTAGGCCAAATAAGCGTGAATACTATACCCATAAAGAATATTATAATGGGTGCAACTGAATCGGAGGCGGCGGAGGCGACGGCTACGACTGGGGCAGCGATTAGTCCAGCGCGATAGCAGATGCTTTTTACTAGACTTATTACATGATTAAAGAATAATGGTACGAGCAGTTTGGCTTTGTGCTTTTTGGCGACGCTGAAGAACCTTTTGCGCCATTTTGGCATCATGCTGACAAGGATGAGATTTGTAAAACCTAATCCTATATACAAGAAAGCGATTTGTTCCATGAAATTTAGATCGTTTGAAGGGAGGCCGTTTGCTTTGACGAAAACGAGATTGCCGATGACAGCAAGTAATACATACAGAAAGGCATAGCAGATGGCGCGTATTTTGATTTTGCGACTTCTTTTCCTGGTGGTCGCAACGATTAGGATTGGCGCTAATAAAATGATGAAGATTGCAAGAAGCTGGTTAAGTGAGAATGACTCACCTAGGAAGAAGTAGCCGAAAATGATATAGAGAATTGGCGCAAGCTGAATGAATATGCCGATATTGGTAGACTCTTCGATTTCTAAGGCACGATAATAAGGAATTGCAGCTATGGCGCCGATTGCGCCGGATAGCATAATGATGAAGAAAACTGATAGTTCGGTTTGGCCAAAACTAAATCCGCAAATAATTAGGATTATCAAGGCGAAGAATAATTCTGTGATGGAGGTGAAAACTTTTTGCGAAACAGCAAGTCGATCTTTGAAAAAGACATCAGACAAATAATTGTCAATAAAAATACGAATAGCGTCTAAAAAAGTCGCGATTAATACTAAAATTAGCCAGTTCAAGCTAGCACTCCATAAACAAGATAGCCATAATAAAGCGAGAAGATGACAAGCATGAGAAATCCGTCAAAGCGAGAAATTGAGTGGCCGTGACGGGCGAGAATGCAAAGTAGGAATGAAGAAAGAATTAACATGGCAAGGTCGATGATTTCGAAGTTGTCGGGTGCGATGCCGCCGGATATTAAGACCGGAAGGGCCAATACGACACATATATTAAATATATTACTGCCAACGATGTTGCCGATTAGAAGGTCGCTTTCGTTTCTGCGTGCTGCGGCGACGGTAGTGACGAGCTCTGGCAGAGAGGTGCCAATAGCAACGATTGTAAGGGAGACCATACGTTCGGAAATACCCATTCCAACGGCGATAGCGGAAGCTGAATTGACGACGAGTTCGCTACCAGCAACGATGCCGGCTAAACCGAGAAATACGAAGAAGATAGATTTACCAAGCTTGTATTGTGGTTTTTCGACTTTTTTCATGTCTTTTTTGTTTTTGCGCGCGAGCGAGAACAGGTAATAAAGGAAGATGCCGAAGAAAAGAAGACAAATAATGGCATCGGCGCGAGAAAAGGTATTAGAGACAGCTTCGGATAGATTAGTGTCTAGGAGTAAAACTATTAATGCGGTAGAGATAAGTAGAAGCAATGGAAGTTCTTTTGAGACGGTGTCTTGTCTGACTTTGATGGGGCAAATGATGGCCGCGATGCCGATTAAGAGTAGGACGTTGACGATATTACTACCAATTACGTTACCAATTAGAATATCTGTGCTGCCGTTAAGAAGCGATGAGAAAGAAACGGCGAGTTCTGGAGCACCGGTGCCAAAGGCGACGATAGTGAGGCCGATAAGTAGTTTTGAAACTTTGAAATGCGAGGCGGTGGAAGAGGCGCCATCAACTAGCCAATCTGCACCTTTGATAAGAAAAACGAAACCGACTACAAGTAAGATTAATTGAAATATTACTTCCATCATGTTTTGGATTATAGCATAAGCGGAATAAAAATGGTAGAAGGGTTGCTTTTTTGGCTAGTTCTTGTAAAATAATAATAGTTATGGTTAACGAGCAAAAAGAAAACTCTGAGAAAGTTGGACTTGCTACTAAGGATTGGCGTAAGGAAATTTTTGATATTATTGAGCCCCTTTCGAAGCGGCATCCTGCGAGTAAGTGGTATGACCGCGCAATGGTGGTGGTGACATTGCTGAGCTTTGTGCCGTTAGTATTTCATAACGAAGCAGTGTGGCCGCTAGCTTTGATTAATGTTATTTGTGCAATCGTTTTTGTGGTCGATTATGTGATGAGGTTTATCACGGCCGACTATCATTACAAAAGACATGACGTTAGTAGTTTTTTGAGATATCCTTTTTCGCCGTTGGCATTAGTTGATCTTTTGGTGATTTTGTCGGTAGCTGGTGGTATGAACAGCGGGCTTAGGTTGCTTCGTGCCGGAAGATTACTCCATGTAGTAAGAATATTCCAACATTCGAGAAGCTTACAGTTGATTAAAATCGTTTTCAAGCGTGCGACGAGGCCGTTGCTTTTTGTGTTGTCTTTGGTTTTGATTTATATATTTATGGTGGCGGCGATTATGTTTAATGAAGAGCCAGAATTGTTCCCGAGTTTTATTGATGCGCTTTATTTTTCGGTGACCTCTCTTACTACGATTGGCTATGGTGATATTGCGCCAACGACTAGTGTTGGTCGGGTGATTACAATGATTTCGTCGCTGGTTGGGATTGCGATTTTTGCTTTACCTACGAGTGTAATTACGGCGGAGTATGTTGCGGTGGTGAATGAATATCGTGAGGGTAGAATTGATGGTAAACATCATCCGAGAAGGTTTGAGGTTGACGAGACCGAGTTGATTGCAGATACAATGCAAAAGTTGAAATAATCGAGAGTTAACTAATAAAAATCGGCTTTTTAAAGCCGAAATGATTGGTGCGAGCGAAGAGACTCTAACTCTCGACCTCTTCCTTGGCAAGGAAGCGCTCTAAACAACTGAGCTACGCTCGCAATTAATGATATTATAACACAGTTTTTGGTTTTGTGGCAAAAAACATGCTATAATGGTTATATAAATTAAAAGGAGAAAAAATGTCTACAGGTTTAGTTATATTAATTATAATTATAGCCGTCGTGGTGGTGTGTGGTCTTGCGATTGCCGGCATTTACAACGGTTTGGTCAAGCTTGATGAGCGCGTGAACGAAGCTTGGAGCGATATTACAGTTCAACTCAAATACCGTGCAGATTTGATTCCGAATGTAATCGAAACAGTAAAGGGCTACGCTAAGCACGAAAAAGAAACATTTGCGATGGTGACTGAGGCTAGGACTGCCGCGATGGGCGCAAAAACTGTGAAGCAAGCTGCTGAAGCTGAAAATGCAATGCAAAATGCGCTTGGTCGAATTTTTGCGATTGCTGAAGCTTATCCAGAACTAAAAGCAAACGAAAACTTCCAACAATTACAAACTCAGCTTCAAGATACTGAGGACAAAATTCAGGCTGCTCGTAGATTTTACAATGCGGGAGCTAAGGATTTGAATACTCGTATCAAAACCTTCCCGATTAACATCGTAAACAACTTTGTTGGTCATTTTAAGAAGCGTGATTACTTTGAAGTAAGCGAAGCAGAAAAAGCTAAAATCGACAAAGCTCCAGAAGTTAAGTTTTAAAAACATGAGGTCATGATTTTTTGGCCCCCTGTTAATTTGGCGATTGAGTTTTGAAAACATGAGGTTAAGATAAAATGTATAAGCAAATTGCGGAGAATAAACGTCGAACAGTTTATATTATAGTTGGATTTGTGTTTTTGATTGGTGTGATTGCGGCGCTGTTTGCTTGGGCTTATAATGACCCCTGGATTGCGGTCTGGACGATTGTGATTACAGTTGTTTATGCAGTAATCCAATACTATGCAGCTGGTTCTATTGCGATGGTGATGACTGGTGCCAAAGAAATTGAGAAGAAAGATAATCCACGATTTTATAATATCGTGGAGAATCTTTCGATTACGACGGGTCTGCCGATGCCGAAAGTGTATATTATAAATGAGCAGGCTCCTAATGCTTTTGCGACTGGTCGCGATCCGCAGCATGCTGCAGTGGCGGCGACAACTGGGCTGATTGATATTATGGACGACAAAGAACTCACGGCAGTAATGGCACATGAGATGTCACATGTAAAAAACTATGATATTCGAGTTTCGATGATAGTGTTTGGTTTGGTCTGTGTGGTTGGTTTGATTTCTGACCTTGCTTTTAGAATGATGTTTTATGGCGATAGGCAACGCAACAATGAGGGTAGCCCGATGGGATACGCGTTGGTTTTGATTGCGGCGATTTTGGCGCCGATTTTTGCGAGTATTGCGCAGATGGCGGTTTCTCGTCAGCGAGAATTTTTGGCTGATGCGTCGGCAGTGAATATTACTAGATATCCGGAGGGAATGATTGGCGCGCTCAAAAAGCTTCAATCACATTCTCAGCCGATGAAGAGTCAAAATATTGCAACTGAGGCTATGTATATTAATAATCCATTGCGCAAAGGGTTCTTTAGTAATTTGTTTAGTTCTCATCCGCCAATTGAAAAACGCATAGAAAGACTCGAGCATGGCAAAAAAGGCTTCTAAAAGTGTAAACCCGCACAAGTCTTTTAAGCGTTCGTATCGTGAAGATTATAAACGGGAGCTTGATGTTCCTGGAATTATGCATCATATTTTGCATAGTTTTAAAATGATTTTTAGAAATTGGAAGTTGTTTTTGCCTTTTTTGATTTTGGTGGTGATTCTGAATGTGCTGTTTGTGGGGATTTTGAGCGAGTCGAATTACGTAAATCATCAAAATGTATTAAATGATACAAGTGCGCAAATTGCGGGTGGTGAAGTGAGTAGCGTGACTAAGGCGGGAATTCTTTTGGCCACAACGATAACAATGGGTGGATTGGCGGGTGAATCGAGCGAAGTGGCAACGGTATTTATGGTTTTGATTTTTTTGATTATTTGGTTGGTGACGATATTTTTGTTAAGACATTTGATGGCTGGACACAAAGTGAAACTGCGTGATGGTTTGTATAACGCGATGACTCCACTTTTGTCGACTTTTGTTGTGTTTGTGGTAACTTTGATTCAGTGTATTCCGATTTTTCTTTTGATTATTGCGTATTCGGCGGCGGTGCAGACTGATTTTTTGGCGACGCCGTTTTATGCTTTGGTGTTTTTTGTGTTTGCGGCGTTAATGATTATCATATCGACGTATTTACTGTCGAGTTCTTTGATTGCATTCGTAGCGGTGTCTGCGCCTGGGCTTTATCCGATGGAGGCTTTAAGGACTGCCTCGGATTTGATGATGGGGCGAAGAATCAGATTTATCCTGAGATTAGTAGCTTTGATTGTGGTAATTGTGTTGATGTGGCTTTTGATTATGTTACCGTTGATATTGTTTGACTTGTGGATGAAATCTTTTGCATGGACGAGCGGGATTCCGTTCATTCCGATTTGCTTTACAGTTTTGACTTGTTTTACTGCAATTTATGTTACAACATATTTATATATATATTATAGATGGATGCTAGGTTATGAAGAAAAGTGATGCCGAAAAAAGAATTGAGAAGTTGCGTGAGCTGATTAATGATTATCGCTATCATTATCATGTTTTAGATGAATCAATAATGAGCGAAGCGGCGGCGGATTCGTTGAAGCATGAATTAAGTTTGCTTGAGGCTGAATATCCAGAATTGATTACTCCTGATTCGCCAACCCAACGCGTTGCCGGTAAGCCGTTAGATAAATTTAATAAAGTACGACACGAAAAACGAATGATTAGTCTCGCGGATGTGTTCTCGAGAAATGAAGTTGAGGATTGGGTTCGGCGAAATGAAAAGTTGATACCTGGTGGTAAGATTCCAGAGTTTTTTACTGATATCAAAATGGACGGTTTGGCGTGCTCGCTTAAGTATCGTGACGGGGTATTTTATCAGGCGGTGACGCGTGGAGATGGATTGGTCGGCGAGGACGTGACACTGAACGTCAAAACAATTCAGAATATACCATTAAAGATTGATGGTGATGAAGTAGAAGTGCGTGGTGAAATCGTGATATTTAAAAAAGATTTTGAGTCACTGAAAGATAAATTTGCCAATCCGAGGAATTTGGCGGCGGGGTCAATACGACAGTTAGATCCAAAAGTTGCAGCAAGCAGACCGTTGAAATTTATTGCCTATGATTTGGTGACGCCGGATTCTTTGACTTGGCATGAAGCGTACGAAAAGTTGCGCGACTTTGGATTCCAAACTTCAAATGAAGATAAAGTTTTTGCGGCCGATGAAAAGGATCAGCTATTTGAATATATCGATGAGCTTGATGAGTATCGCAAGACATTGCCATTTAATACAGATGGAATGGTGATAAAAATAAATGATAGAGCAATGTATGATTCGCTAGGAATAGTTGGGAAAACTCCGCGTGGAGCAGTGGCATACAAATTCCCAGCTGAAGAATCGACTACTAAAGTGCGTGATATTGTGATTTCGATTGGGCGGACTGGCGCGGCGACGCCAGTGGCAATCCTTGATCCAGTTTCGGTGGCGGGAACGACGGTACGGCATGCGTCGCTTCATAATGCGGATGAAATAGCGAGACTTGATGTGAGGATTGGTGATACAGTGATTATTTATAAAGCTGGAGATATTATTCCGCAGGTGAAAGAAGTTTTGTTGAGTTTGCGACCGGAAAAAACCGAAGCGTTTGATTATCAAAAGGCTTTGGCGAAGCAATATCCAGAACTTGAATTTGAGAGGCCGGCTGGCGAGGTGGTTTACCGCGTGAAAGGGGAATCGAGTGATTTTATTTTGAAGCGAGCGCTTGAGTATTATGCATCTAAACCAGCATTAAATATCGAGGGGTTGGGCGAAAAAAATGTTGAGGCTCTAGTGGATGCTGGGCTCGTGAAGTCGATTGCTGATTTGTATCGTTTGGATAGTGCGACGGTTTCAAAACTAGATAGATTTGGTGATTTGTCTGCGCAGAATTTGACAAAGGCAATTAGCGAGTCGAAAAATCCGCCGCTTAATAAGTTTATTACGGCGCTTGGAATACGACATGTAGGTGCGCAAACGGCGATGAGCTTGGCGCGACACTTTGAGACTTTAGACAATTTGATAAATGCTTCTAGTGATGATTTGCTGAGCATTGTTGATATTGGTGATGTAGTAGCGGAATCGATTTTGGCTTGGTTTTCTGATGAGGATAATTTGAAGTTGCTTGATGAATTAAAAGAACTTGGAGTTTGGCCCGTCGATGAAAAGAATGACAATTTGCCGCTTGCTGGAAAGTCGTATATCGTGACAGGGACTTTGGAGTCGATGGGGCGGGAAGAGGCAGAAGATAAATTGCGTGCGCTTGGCGCAACGGTAACATCGTCGGTGACGAAGAATACTACAGCGCTGATTGTGGGCGAAAAACCAGGAAAGTCTAAATTAGAAAAAGCTGAAAAATTTGGAATAGAGCAGATTTCGGAAAAAGAATTTCTGGAGTTATTATGAGTGAGAAATTATCTAGTAATGTAGATTTTGAAGACACGGGGAAAGAGAAATTTGAAAAAAACCTGATTGCTGAGTGTTATGATGCTGCGGTACGAGAAATAGAAGAAGAATATAGGGATAAAACACTGTTTGAGAAAAGAGTGATGTTTGATTTGGTGATGAACGATAAGACAAAGGAATACATGGAGGATGAGGATTTTTGGGAGCATCGGCTTTTGGGTCCAACAAAAGAAGGGGTAAAAAAAGAACTTGAATATGATTTTGATTTTGGGATGAACTGTGGTGGGTTTGCTTTGGAAGTGTTCGCTTGTTTGTTTTTGAAATCGGACAGCATCGAGGAGGCGACAGCAAATGTGCTAGAGCAATTTCCTTTTGTGAGGGTTTTGGATGAAGAAGGTCTACGTGACGATGAACATCGTGTGATTTATCGTTGCAATAATCATGGCGGGCATCATTTTGTTAAAGTTGAAGAAGATGGTACAATAATAGAGAAGGATGGCTCTGGTCCGGTGAAAGAGTTTACTGAATGGCCAGAGGCTTTGAGGGATGCTCCAGAAATTGAATTTGCCGTAAATAGGGAGCACGAGATTGAACCAAGGGATGAAGACGGGAATAGAATTTACTCGTTTATGATATAGCACCTTAAAAGACAAAGAATACAAAACTGGCCAAGGGAGGATACGATGAAGGATTTGATGAAGTTGGCGGAGTATGTTTGTATAGCGGCAAAACAAATTGATCTTGAGCTTAGCACGAACGAATATGGTCCGGGACCAAAAGTGTATGCAAAAATGGAGCCATTTCCGGACATCGCGATGGATTGGAGGGATCCAAGATTTAAGGATTGGCTTGAGAATAAAGATCTTAGTGGAGTGATTTCGCTAGGCGCGCCGGGAGTAAGTTATGTCGTGTGCGATGAGATTGAAAACTTGCTGATGGTAGTGATGATTAGGTTGCACACCCCGACAGACGAGGATTACGCAGCGTACGCGAGACGATGCGGATGTGGTTCCGCTGAAGAGGCTGTTAATAGGTATGGCGATATCCCATGGTCGCTTGATCTTGCGAGTGTGCTAGTGAAAGGGACCGATATACGAGAGTTTCTTAGTTTTGTGGTTCCATATTGTTGGGGTTAGTAGTGGTATTCTTTGTCTAAAGGCGGGAGCTGGTCTCCCGCCTGGCTTTTTGGTGGTGATTGGCGGGAGTTTAATTTGCGCTAAAGCGCAAATTAATTCGTGGGGCGTCGTCTCGAAGAATCCAAAACGAGTTTTGGATTCTTGCTCGGCTCCTACCACGAGCGAACCCTGCGGGTTCTATTCCCACCAAATTCGTAAAACATAAAAATAAGCCCTAAAGGGCTTCTTTTTATGTTTGGTGATCTCGGCGGGAGTCGAACCCGCGTTGTCGGGATGAAAACCCGATGTACTAACCGTTATACTACGAGACCAAATTGTTAAATTGTTTACTACTCTCGGCGGGAGTTAGCCTTCGCTTCGCTACGGCTATTCGCTTCGCGAGCGAACTCCGCGCTCACGGGATGAAAACCCGATGTGTCTTACCGTTATACTACGAGACCAAATTGTTAATAGCGTAAGACTGTGGACATATTATAGCAAGATTTTTTAAAAATCGCAAGAGTAAGAATAGTTGACGCGATAAGATGTTTTAGAGAAAGGAGCTTCAGGGAAGAACTTGATGATGGTTCTGTTTTCGTCGCAATGTTCTTTGATGAGCGGAGCAATATCTTTGGTTTTT
The DNA here is from genome assembly GCA_045603565.1 of Candidatus Nanosyncoccus sp. Classification (GTDB taxonomy): domain Bacteria; phylum Patescibacteriota; class Saccharimonadia; order Saccharimonadales; family Saccharimonadaceae; genus Nanosyncoccus. The sequence continues at coordinate 87,003 of JAZUML010000003.1, forward strand.
TCGGTGTCGTGCAACAGTAGTTCTCGTAGAGTGATTGGCGAGAACCCTACTTCGACGTATTTTTGAAGAGTTCCATCGATATCGCCGGAGAATTGATCGGAATTTATGATTTCCGGATAAAGGTAATTTTCGTAATAATCTGAGGATAAGGATTCTATTTTTGAAGTGATGACGTTTTCTGGACGATTAAAAATAACACTAAGGGCGGCTATAACAACGGCGATAAAGGCAACACCGATTACGCCCAAGATGATTTTTTGTATAGTTGAAAGGGGTTTTTTGCGTTTACTCATATATAATATATATTACCATATAATTAAACTTATGGTAATATTGAATTATGAACAGGATTTTTAAGCGGACAAAAATTTTGGCGACGATTGGGCCGGCGACAAATTCGGCGGAAATGATTGAAAATGTAATTATGGCTGGTGTTAATGGCTGTAGGTTGAATTGTTCGCATGGTTCGAATGAAGAGCGTGATCAGCAGATTAAATGGATACGTGAGGCGGCTGTGAAAAAAGGTCGAAGCGTGGCGATTTTGCAAGATTTGCAAGGTCCAAAAATTCGACTGGGAATGCTAAAAGATAATCGTCTGGACTTGAAGGAGGGTGACGAAGTAATATTGGAAGCAAAAGAATTTGAACATGATGGTGGGATGACGGTGCCAGTGCAGTATAACTTAGCGGAAAAGGTAAAAGTGGGCGAGCCACTTTCGATGTTTGATGGTAAAGTCAGGTCTGAAGTCGTGGAAATTGTTTCGGAAACTGCGATTAAGGTTAAGGTTCTGAACGAAGGCTATATTATGTCGAAAAAAGGCTTGAATTTGCCAGACACAGATTTTGGTGGTGATATTCTTACAGAAAAGGATTTGGCGGACATTGAGTATGGCGCAGAATGTGATTATGATTATGTGGCGCTTTCTTTTGTACAGTCGGCAAGTGATATCGAAAAGTTAAGGCAGTTGTTGTTGTCGTTTGGTTCAAGAGCAAAAATAATCGCAAAAGTTGAAACGAAAAAAGCGGTCGAAAACGAAAAGAATTTAGAAGAAATTGTAAAAGTTGCGGATGGCGTGATGGTGGCGCGAGGCGATATGGCGGTGGAAGCGGGTGCTGAAGTAGTTCCGATAGTTCAGCGCAAAATAATCGCGCTCTGCAGGACTTATTCGAAGCTATGTATTGTAGCGACACAAATGCTTAGTTCGATGGTTGACAATCCGGAACCAACGCGTGCCGAAGTTTCGGATGTTGCGACGGCGGTTATCCAGGGTGCAGATGCGGTGATGTTGTCGGACGAAACTGCAAATGGAAAGTATCCACTCGAGACCGTAAAGGAAATGAAAAAAGTAATACTGTATGCGCAAAATCATTCACGCCTTGCGCCTATTTCTAGATTGCCAATTGGTGAAAAGTCGGAAGTGTACGACGCGATTTCGGATGCAGCTGCGAGAATGGCAGAAAGAATTGATGCGGACGTGATTGTGTGTCAGACGGCTTCTGGTGTAACGGCTACTACGATGGCGGCACAGAGGCCAAATTTGCCAATTATCACGGTAACATCAAATCCGAAAGTCGCAAATCAGCTTGCTTTGATTTATGCGAATTCGGCATTTTTCCGTGCTTATTCGGAGGATTTTGGCTTTGAGCTCGCTAAGGAACTAAAGGCTTCTGGTTATTTGCAAACTGACGATAACAAAAAAGATTTGTTAGCCGTGATTGTTTCTGGTAATCGTGATCAAGCCGGTACCGATACGATTAAGGTTAGGCGCGTATAGCTCTTAAGCCTGGTAATTCTTTGCCGAGGAGGTATTCTAACGTAGCTCCGCCACCGGTGGATACGAGGGAATAGCTAAGGGTTGGGTGATCTTTGATGAGGTTTTCGATGAAGCCCGTGGTGTCGCCACCGCAGATGACTGTGGTGGAATCTTGTTTTTCGCCTATGATTTCTGCGACTATAGTAGATGAGGTGGCATAAGCTGGGTCTTCGGCGTAGCCTAAAAGACCATTCCAGATGATTGTATTGGCATCGGTAATTAAACTAGTGATTTCGGCGGTAGAGATCGGGCCGATGTCTAGTTTTTTGCCTTCAGAATCTTCGTCGAAATCATTAGCGACGTAGATTTTTTGGTCGCTAGATTTAAAACCGTCAGCAGCGATTTTGCCGCCGACTACAATGTGGTCAGCAATTGGTGTAAATTTATCGATTAGAGGTTGTTTGTCTTCAACTTTGGCTCCACCGATGATAAGGAGGACTGGCTTCTCTGGTTTTTTCATGATTTTTTCTAGATTGGTGATTTCTTTTTCGATTAATAGTCCGGCGTAGACGGGTAAAACATTCTTGATGGCGTCGGTGGAAGCGTGGGCACGGTGAATGACGGCAAAACCGTCTTGAACATAGACTTCTGCGTCTGTGGCGCTGACAAGGTTTTGGATGAATTCTTGATCGTTGGCCTCTTCACCGGGATAAAAACGAAGATTTTCTAGAAGCGCAATTTTGACTTTTTCGGGAATACCTGCGATTGGTTTTGGTTCGTTATGAAAATCATAAAAGCCGATGGTTTGGTCTGGGAGAAGTTTTTGCAAGACTTTGGTTACTGGAGATAAAGTAAAGTCTGGATTTGGTTTGCCTTCTGGGCGTCCGAGGTGCGAGACGATGAATATTCTTTTGGCGCCGTGCTCGAGTAGGTAGTTGATAGTAGGAAGGCTGGCGCGAATGCGAAGGTCGCTCTCGACTTTGCCGTCTTTTATAGGAACATTATAGTCGGCTCTTAATAATATAATTTTATCTTTTACATTGACATCTTCTATAGTTTTCATACGGTAATTATAGCATATTTCAGAAACGATGAATTGGCCGTTGAACTATCCTTGATATGCTTGTATTTTATTCATGGTGTGATATAATATGTTTATGGCAAAAGCAAAAACTTATCAGCAAGTAATTGGCGAAACCGTAGAGCATATGCGACTCGAAAAGGGTTGGACCCAGGAAGAGTTGGCAAATGCAGTGGGATCGAGCCAGTCTGCGATTCACCGAATTGAAAAAGGTGGACAAAACATTTCTTTACCAATGGTAAAGAAGCTATCCGAAGCGCTCGGAGCGCAAATCCTCTCTATAAATGATTCAGTTTCGCAAAGTTTTAGGATTCGTGGTGGCAAAGAATTATCAGGTGAAATTACGATAAATACGTCAAAAAACGCTGCTGTAGGTTTGCTCTGCGCTTCACTATTGAATACTGGTAAGACAGTATTGCACCGGATTGCTAGAATTGAAGAAGTCTTTAGAATAATCGAAGTATTGGAATCGATTGGTGTAAAATGCCATTGGCAGAACCGCCATCGCGACTTGGAAATTATATCACCCCGCGAATTGAAATTGGATGAGATGGATATCGAGGCGGCTAGACGAACTCGTTCGATTATTATGTTTTTGGGCCCGCTTCTTCATCGTCACAAGAAATTTCAAATTCCATATGCTGGCGGATGTTCGCTTGGTACAAGAACTGTGGAGCCGCATTTGAAAGCATTGGAGCCATTTGGTTTGAGAGTTGATGCCGAAAAAAATAGTGGCTTTTATGATGTTGAAGTTGATCAAAAAATCTTGAATAGTAAGGAAGACCGTTATATTGTTTTGACTGAACGCGGTGATACGGTGACGGAAAATGTTTTGATGGCGGCGGCGATGTCTCCTGGTAAAACTACGATTGTGGGCGCTTCACCGAATTATATGGTTCAAGATGTTTGTTTCTTCTTAGAAAAAATGGGTGTGAAGATTTCTGGGATTGGTACTACGACTTTGGTAGTGCGGGGACGCTCAAGGTTTAATATGGATGTTGATTATAATATTTCGGAAGACCCAATTGAAGCAATGAGTTTTATTGCGGCGGCGTTAGTGACAAATTCAGAAATCACATTAATGCGTGCACCAATTGAGTTTTTGGAAATTGAACTTGAAGTTTTGAAAAACATGAATGCGAATTTTGTAAAGAGCGAAGAATACCTTTCCGGAAATGGAAAAACAAGATTAGTAGATCTTACAATTAAAAAATCGCATTTAGTGGCGCCGGTGGACAAAATTCATCCGATGCCATTTCCGGGTCTTAATATTGATAATTTGCCATTCTTCTCGGTGATTGCTGCTGTGGCGGAAGGACGGACTTTGATTCATGACTGGGTATTTGAAAATCGTGCAGTGTATTCTACGGAACTCTCTAATCTAAATGCAAAAGTTGAGCTACTCGATGCGCACCGTGTGTATATTGAAGGGCCGACTAATTGGCGTCCGGCAGAATTGGTGGCGCCGCAAGCGTTGCGTCCAGCCGTCGTAGTGCTTCTTGGTATGTTAGCGGCACCAGGAAAATCAATACTTCGGAATGTTTACACGATTAATCGTGGTTATCAAGATTTTGCGGTAAGATTACGACACTTAGGCGCAGATATTGTGCCACTTACCGGTATTTAGTGTATAATTGTAGACATGATAAAGATTTCTCATGTAACGAAAAAATACGGCGAAAAAAAGGCTCTTAGTGATGTTTCTTTTGAAGTAGACGATGGTGAGATTTTTGCTTTTATTGGGCATAATGGTGCCGGTAAAACTACTTTGATTAAGGCGATGACTGGGATTCATGATTTTGACAAGGGTGAGATTTTGATAAATGGCAAGTCAATTCAAAAACAGCCAGTAGCGTGTAAAAAAGAAATAGCTTATGTGCCGGATAATCCGGAACTATATGAGAACATGCGCGCGATTCAATTTATTAATTTTATTTGTGATATGTATGAAGTGGATTTGGCGCAACGCGAAAAAAACATTCAAAAGTATGCTGAAATGTTTGAGATGACACAGAATTTGAATGATACGATCGAATCGTTTTCGCATGGCATGAAACAAAAGACTGCGTTGATAGCGGCATTGGCACACGATCCGAAAATTATGATTATGGATGAACCATTTGTGGGGCTAGATCCAAAAGCGGTGTTTGATATGAAAGAAGTAATGCGCGAGATGGTGAAGGATGGAAAGACGATTTTCTTTTCGACGCATATTTTGGACGTGGCAGAAAAATTATGTACTAAGGTCGCCATTATTAAGCAAGGTAAGATTATGAAAGTTGGTAGCATGAAAGAAATCAAAGGCGACAAGAGTTTGGAAAAAGTCTTTTTGGAGCTGGAAAAATAAATGAGAAAGGCTTTTGCTTTATTCAAAGCTTCGCTGTCGGAAGGGATGAGTTTTTTTAAGATTAGAGGTAGAAATCGATCAAAGTTTATGAAGATTGGTTTGCCAATAATTATTGGTGTGCTTTTTATGTCGGCGATGGCGAGTTATGGCTATATGATGATTGAGTCGTTGTCAGAGACTGGGATGGAGTATGTGACGCTAACGCTGTTTTCTTTGGTTGCGACAATTTTTATTTTAGCGGAAGGAGTCTATAAGACAAGTGGACTTTTGTTCAATTGTCGAGATGATGACATTGTTTTGGCGTTACCGATTAAAAAATCTACGGTGCTATTAATTCGGATGATGAAATTCTATTTGTTTGAAGTGATGGTAAATGCTTTGTTTTTAGCGCCAGTGATGTTGGTATATGGTGTGACAATGGGGATGGGAATATCGTTTTATTTGATTTCTTTACTTGCTCTTTTTCTTTTACCAATTGTGCCGGTGGTAGTTTCTTGTGTTATTGGTGGGTTGATTTCGTATTTTTCGATAAAGTTTAGGTTTAAAAACTTGGCGGAAATTGTATTAACAACTATAGTGTTGGTTGTAGTTTTGATTGCGAGCTATAGCCTTCAGGAAATGATTCAGACAATAGTGCAAAATGCCGGTAGTATCAATGAGGCAATTGCAAGAGTCTATTATCCAATAGGAGAATACGTTAATTTGGTGTTAGGGTTTGATGTTTTGAAATTAATAGTATTTATTCTGGCAAATGTAGGATTATTATTGGTAATGGTTTTGGTGTTCGGTAAGATTTATTATAAAATTAATTCGCGAGTAAAAGTAGCAAAAAGCGAAGAAAAAAAACGAAATTATAAAATTAATACACATCGACCGATGATAGCGCTGATTAAAAAAGAAATTAGCAGATTTGTGAGTTCACCGGTGTTTGTAGTAAATGCGGGATTTGGACTAGTATTATATATATTGGCGTGTGTGTTGTTTTGTATAAATATGGATGGACTGTTGGTGCAGATGGCCGAAATAGAAATCGAATGGCTGTCAGCGGATAGAATATTAGATTTTATGCCAGCGATTATGTTTGGGCTAATCTTTTTTACTTCAATGATGACTTCGATTACGAGTTCGATGATTTCGCTTGAAGGTAAATCGTTTAATATTTTGAAAGGTTTGCCGGTGTCGGCAATGACGATCATTATGTCAAAGGTATTAGCGGCAATGGTGGTAATAGTGCCGATTATTTTGGTGGGCGATTTGATGATGTTTGTAAGATTTGACTTCAATATTTGGCAAATATTGATGATTCTAATAGTTTCAGTAATTATGCCGATGGTGGCGGAGCTACTCGGGATAATTGTAAATTTGAAATATCCGAAGATGGATGCGAAGGATGACGTAGAAGTAGTGAAGCAGAGCATGAGTTCGATGATTGCGGTGTTTGTCGGAATTGGAGTTTCGATTCTGATGTTGTCGATTATTGTTGTGGCGTTTTTGAGTGGAAATAGTGCTACAGAAACGATCGGGGCGGGACTATTATTTAGTGTTGGCTCGTTGGCGTTGTTATTTTTCTATTTGAAGGCGAGGGGCGTGGAAGACTTTAACGCGATTGATGTCTAGAAAAAGTTAGTTAAATGACTTATTTGTTATTTGGTGTTTTTGGGTTGTTTACGATAGCGATAAACTGCGATGAGGCCATTAATTATTAGAAGTATTTGTGCGGCTATGCCGACGACGGAAAAGACGGAAAAATTATATATTAGCCAAAGTACGTTAGTAAAGATAGAAGCGTAGCGAATCTTTTTAACATCGCACCAATAGATTGTGGCGGTGTAAACTGAAGCGGCAATCATTGGTAGGAGCGAAATTGGTGATTCGAAAGTGACGATTCCTAGAACAATATAAAAGGTGATAAATATGAAAGGTAGATATTTTGAAGTTCGTTTTTTCCTGGATGCTTTGTAGGCGGCAATGCCGTTTCTGGCGGTGGTTATTGCTTTGTTGACCACGCCTGGCCAGGCTGCAAGAAAGATATAATGTAGAAATGAAAAAAAGCGGCCATGGTATCCATGTTTAACAGACGAGCTTTTTTACGCTGTTGAATAGCGACTAAATCAAAAATGATGCTTAAGAGTGCAAATATTTGAGAGATAAGATAGAAGACTCCAAAATCTTGATTGATGAATCCGTCGAACATAGTTTGTGATTTTAGTATAAGCGGAAATAGTGGGATGGTCAAGATGAAAAGTTTGATATAATAGGGTAATGAATGAAATTTTGGAGGGGCTGAATCCGCAGCAAAAAGAGGCAGTTGAGACACTGGAAGGGCCAGTGTTGATATTGGCTGGGGCGGGTTCTGGCAAAACTAAAACTTTGACACATCGAATCGCGAATCTAATTGCGCACGGGGTGGCGCCGAGTAATATTCTCGCAGTAACGTTCACAAATAAAGCGGCAAAAGAAATGCGAGAACGACTGTGGGCGCTCTTGCAAGGGGTTTCGGGACACGCGTCGGCTCGGCCCGTCGTCACGGGCGAGCCACGCTCATTCTCGGTCGTAACCTCCGAAAGGTCCCGAGAACCCCTTGCAATCGCATCCAGTCCTTCTAGAAGTTTTATGCCGTTTATGGGGACGTTTCATGGAATTGCAGTGAGGATTTTGCGGCAAGAGGCGGAAGCGGCGGGACTGGATAAGAATTTTGTGATTTATGATATGGACGATCAAATTTCATTGATTAGGCGAGTAATGAAAGATTTGAAACTGTCTGATAATAAGCAGCTGAAGCCAAAATCGATTCAATCGATTATTTCAAACGAAAAAAATCAAGGTAATGGGCCGGACGAATATGCGGCGCGAGCTTTTTATCCGAACCAAAAAAACATTGCGAAAATTTTTGCAAAATATGAAATAGAAAAGAATAAGGCGGCGGCGCTGGATTTTGACGATTTATTGCTACGAGAATTGGATTTATTAAAAAATCACCCGGAAGTGCGTAAAAAATGGCAGAAAAAATTTGAACACATTTTGATTGATGAGTACCAGGATACAAATTTGATTCAATATAATATTATTCGATTACTGGTAAATGAAAAGCGGAATATTTGTGTGGTGGGAGATGATTGGCAATCGATTTATAGTTGGCGCGGGGCGGACTTTACGAATATTTTGCATTTTGAAAGAGATTTTCCGGGAGCGAAAGTAATTAAACTGGAACAAAACTATCGTTCAACGGGGAATATTTTGAGGGCATCGCAAAAGATTATAAATGAGAATAAAACGCGGACGGAAAAGGTTTTGTTTACGGAAGCAGGCGATGGTGAGCCGGTGGACGTGGAGAGTTTGCGCGACGAAAATGAAGAGGCGAATTATGTGGCGCTTAAGATTTTGAATTTGAAGTCGATGTTTCCGGATTTTGCGGAATTTGCAGTGCTTTATCGGACTAATGCTCAGTCGTATGCTTTTGAAAAAGCATTTATGAATATGTCGATTCCATACAAAATTGTAGGTGGGGTGAGATTTTATGACCGTAAAGAGGTAAAAGATGTATTGGCGATTTTGAAGTTGGTAGTAAATCAGCGTGACAAAATTAGTTTGACGCGGGTAGTAGGAAATGTGCTAACGGGAATTGGCGAAGCGTCGCTAGCGAAAATATTGGTCGCAATGGATAGTGTGGGTGGTGAGCAACCGTTATTTGAAATCGAAATTGATGAAATTTTGAAAACCGCGAAGGCTCGCAGTAGTTTGAAGCGATTAGTTAATTTTCTGAAAAAGTCGCAGGGTAAATTACCGAGTGAAATTACGCGTGAGGCGGTAGAGTACTTTGATTTTAAGACTTTGACGGATGACGGTACGCCGAGTGCGGAAGAGCGAATGAAAAACTTGGAAGTGTTGGTGTCGAATGCTCTGAATTACGAAAACTTGGAGGACTTTTTGGCGGACGCGAGCTTGATGTCGTCGGCGGATGAGGCTTCGGTGAAAAATTCGGTGACTTTGATGACTTTGCATGCGGCGAAGGGTTTGGAGTTTCCGGTAGTATTTATCGTAGGGATGGAAGAAGGGCTGTTTCCGAGCTCGCGATGTATTGAAGAGCAGGCGGAGTTGGAAGAAGAAAGACGTTTGGCATATGTTGGGATGACGCGGGCGATGCGAAAATTGTTTTTGACCTATGCGTTGTCGAGGTTTTCGTATGGGAATCGAAATTATAATATGCCGTCGAGGTTTTTGACGGAGCTGGGATATAATCCGTATGGTTCGAGTGGATTTAGGGATGAGGACGGCGATGGATTTATGGATTTTGGCGAGTCGGACTTTGATCCGTTTCCGGAAGATTTACCAGTGTTTGAATAAATGTGATATAATATAAGAGTGCCTGGGTGTGGCGCAGTTGGTAGCGCGCGACTTTTGGGGAGTCGAGGCCGCTGGTTCAAGTCCAGTCACCCAGACCATTTTTTGTATAAATTACAGGGTGTGGCGCAGTTGGTAGCGCGCAGCGTTCGGGACGCTGAGGCCGTCGGTTCAAGTCCGATCACCCTGACCACAAGGTTGATCCAGAAACGCTTGTTGCGTTGGGAACTGAAGCGTCCCAAGGGGCAAACGGGTCAAGTCCGATCACCCTGACCATGTTTTATGCGTTCGGGGTTTGGCGCAGCCTGGTAGCGCGCTCGCATGGGGTGCGTGCGGTCAGGAGTTCAAATCTCCTAACCCCGACCAAAACAAATGATTTAAAACATAGGAAAATCCCCGCCGATTGGCGGGGATTTTTTAGGGAAGGATGGTGATATATCGATGGTTGATCCATACGATTTCATCTTTCCCTAAATCTTTTGGGAATTTTTTTGCGATTTCTGGATTGGACTCAATGTCTTTGATCAGAATTCCGTAAAATTCTCCGTTGTGTGCGTCACGGTTTTCTTTGTAGAGAATCGTAACGTGCATGGTAGTGGTGCCACTAATTGCGCCGAGGGAATTCGATGGCTCAACTTTGAGGTCTGGGACCCTAGGGAATGAGCGAACGTTGGGATTTCCTTCGATAACAATTGTGGCGTTTTCCTTTACTATGCTTGGGTTGAGTGGTTTTTCGCCGCAGGAATACGACAGAAAAACGATGGTTACGACGGATAAGATGAGTACTGCGATTAGAGTGGATTTTTTCATCTTTTCTCCTAGAAAACGACGACGACAGGTTCGTAAGTTCCGAAACAGATATAAACATCTGGATGAGAGCTTATGCCTTAATTATACCACACTTTGCCAAAAAAGTCAATATTGGGCTTATGTTTTGATTTGTGGTAAAATAAGGGGAATAAGGAGAATTTTTAAGTGGCGGAAAAAATACAGAATAATACTGGGGGAAAGAAGAATGTAAACAATGCTTCAAATTTGGTAAGGAGTGTCCTTTTTACTTTTATTTTGATTTGTCTTGGGGTATTTATGATTGCGAATATGAACCAGGGGCAGACTCAAAAAGAAGAAGTGCCGATTTCTGAGGTAATTAAACGTGCAAATGATCCGAATGGTAATATTGCTAAGATTACGGTGACGGGTGACACTTTGGAAATTACTTTGAAGGGTGAAGAGAAGCCAACTCAGACTTCAAGGAAGGATGGTTCTGGCACTTTGTATGATCAGGGTTTGGTGAATAATTGTGAGGGGTTAGACGGCGACGAGTTGACTACGTGTGAAGGTAAATATCCCGTAATTGAATATAAAGAAGACGTGAACACCGGCGGGATAATTTTGGAGGTATTGTTGACGGTGCTTCCGATTGTAGCGATTGCGATTTTCTTTGTTTGGATGATGAGGCAAGCGCAATCAGCCAACAACCAATCTATGGGATTTGGCAAGTCGCGCGCTAGACTTTATGGGCCAGACAAGAAGAAAGTTACCTTTAAAGATGTGGCTGGCAACGAATCGGCAAAGCAGGATTTGACAGAGATAGTGGATTTCTTGAAGAGTCCCAAAAAATACGAAAAGTTAGGTGCGAAAATTCCGCGTGGCGTTTTGCTAGCCGGTGATCCGGGAACTGGTAAAACCTTGATGGCGCGTGCGGTGGCGGGTGAAGCCAACGTGCCGTTTTTCTCAATTTCTGGTTCGGAATTTGCAGAGATGTTTGTAGGCGTGGGCGCGTCGAGAGTGCGAGATTTGTTCTCGAAGGCGAAGAAAAATGCACCTTCGATTATCTTTATTGATGAAATTGATGCTGTGGCGCATAAGCGTGATGCTAGAGGTGGGGCTGGACGTGAAGACGAGCAGACTTTGAATCAAATCTTGGTTGAAATGGATGGGTTTGACAATGATTCGGGCGTAATTGTGATGGCAGCGACAAACCGCGTGGATATGCTGGACAAAGCGCTGCTACGCCCAGGGCGATTTGATCGTCATATTAATGTAACCTTGCCGGAGCGAAAAGATCGTTTGGAAATTTTGAAGGTGCATTTTAAGGGCAAGCCAGTAGAAGAGAATGTAGACCTCGAAGCTTTGGCTAAGAAAACGGCTGGTTCTAGTGGTGCGGATCTTGCTAATATTGCAAACGAAGCGGCAATTACGGCAGCCCGAGAAGGACACAAGGCTATTTCGAACAAAGATGTGACGGAGGCCTTTGAAAGAGTGGCAATTGGCCCAGAACGAAAATCGAAAGTGATGAATGAAAAAGAACGTAAAATTACGGCGTATCATGAGGCTGGACATGCAATTGTGGGGCATGTGTTGCCAGATTCGGATCCGGTTCATAAAGTGACAATCATTCCACGAGGTCAAACTGGCGGTGTGACTTGGTTTTTGCCGCCAGAGGACAGAAGCTATAAGAATATTTATGAATTAAAGGATATTTTAGCGCGTGCGATGGGTGGACGTGTAGCGGAGAAGTTGATTTTTGGTAAAGATGCAATTACTACGGGCGCTTCGTCGGACCTTAGGAATGTGGCGGAGCTAGCGAAGTCGATGATAGTTGAGGAAGGTATGGGTGACGGGACGCGCAATTTGGTATTCCCATCGGAAGCTACGGGCTACTATACGATTACTACGGGTAAGCCATATTCAGAAAAAACTGCTGAATTGATTGATGCGGAAATTAAGAAGTTGTCAGATGAAGCGGCAAAGCGGGCAGAAGAGGTGCTGAAAGCTAACAAAGCAGTTCTTGATAAACTAGCGGAAGAATTGTTGAAGTCTGAAACTTTGGAAGAAACTGAACTTGAACCGATTTTAAAAGGGGCAAAACTACCAGAATCAGCAAAATTATATAAATAGGAGGGGAAAGTGGAGAGATTTTTAGATTACTTTGTGCCAGAAAAGTATGTTTTGGACATTAGCATTGATAAAAACGAAAAAACGATTGGCGGGAGAGTTAGCGTAGTCGGCAAGGCTTTGGCGGACAAAATTAAGTTCCACGCGGTAGGTTTGGAAGTAACGAATGTTTTGATGCGTGGTAAAACCGTGAAATTCGCAGTAAAACAGGACGTGCTTGAAATATATTTGGGTGGTGAATCGGTAGATGAAGATATTGATATACATATATATTATAAGGGTACTTTAAATGAAAATATGGAGGGGGCTTATCTTTCTACGTATGAGCTAAATGGTAAAAAGGAAACAATTGTGGCGACGCAATTTGAATCGCATTATGCGCGGGAGGCGTTTCCGTGTATCGATGAGCCGGCGGCGAAGGCCGTGTTTCATTTGATGTTGACTGTGCCGAAGGAAGAAGGAGAGATTGTATTATCGAATGTTCCGGCTCTTTGTGTAGATGAGGAGGACGGAAAGGTGAAATATTCTTTTGGCGGAACTCCGCGAATGAGTACGTATTTGCTTGCATGGGTGATTGGAAAGTTTCATGGAAAAACCGTGAAGAATGATCATGGCGTAGAGATTACGACTTATTGTTCGTTAGCTCAGGAAATTGATTCGGTGGACTTTGCGAATGAAATTGTGGCAAAGAGTTTAGAATTTTATGACGATAATTTTGGCATACCATATCCACTTGCGAAACTGGACCAAGTTGCTTTACCAGATTTTGAAGCAGGCGCAATGGAAAACTGGGGATTAGTTACTTATCGTGAATCGATGATGCTGGTTAGTAAGAATGCTACGCTTGGCACAAAAAAATCCGTAGCTTTGACTGTTGCGCATGAGTTGTCTCATCAGTGGTTTGGTGATCTTGTAACTATGAAATGGTGGGATGATTTATGGCTGAATGAATCTTTTGCAAGCGTGATGGAATATTATGCAGTAGATAGTATTCATCCAAAATACAATATTTTTGAAAGCTTCTTTACCGGAGATTGCTCGGCGGCTTTGAATCGAGATGCACATGATGGAGTGCAATCGGTACACCAAGACGTGAATGATCCAGCCGAAATAGCTACACTTTTTGATGGCGCAATTGTATATGCAAAAGGCGCTAGATTAATGTTGATGTTAATTAGGCTGATGGGCTGGGATAATTTTTGTAAAGGAATTAGAGATTATTTCGAAAAATATAAATATCAAAACACGGTTGGTGATGATTTGTGGGACTGCTTGAGCCCATATGCGAAATTTGAGCCGAAAGAGTTGATGCATGCATTTATCGACCAGCCTGGTTATCCAGTAATCACAAATCAAGGTGGTAATTTTAAGGAATTCACTCAAAAGAGATTTTTGCTAGATGGGTCGATGAAAAAATCGGACTGGCCTTTGCCAAAAATTACAGAAGATATGAGCGGACATTATGTTTTGAATTTGTCGGAAGGCGAATTTGAAGCGAGGTTAAAAAAATTTGATAAGTTGAATTTGGAAGAGAAATTAAGATTATTAATTGACCGAGATTTAATTACGAAATCTGGATTACAGAGTGCGGCGAGCTTGGTGCCATTAGCGCAAAGATTTAAACATGAATCGGCCCCAGCGGTTTGGAATAAGATTTCGGCTTTGGTTGGAAATTTGAAAGTCTATTTTGATGATGAGTCGGATGAGGAGAAATTGTTAAAGAGATATGTTTTGAATTTGATTGACGAAAAATTGGATGAAATTGGACTTACTACGCGCAAAAAGGATGAGGAAGACATCATTAGATTGCGTGCAAATTTACTAGGTTTGGATTATTTTGCGGAGGACGAAAAGCGACTTAAGAAGCTTGCCGAAATGTATGATCAAGACTATAGCAAGCTAGATAAAGAAATTCGTGGCGATGTTTTGAGTGCAAAAGTGTACTTTGATCCTTCGGTGGTAGATGAATATCTAAAAAAGTACAAGACAATATCTGATCCAGAAGTAAAATTTGATTATCTTGCGGCGGCGTGCTTGGTAAAAGATGATAAATATATTAAAAAACTTTTAGCTTTGCTAGGCAATTACGAAATTGTAAAATCGCAAGACCAACTATATTTGTTTGTTTATTTGTATCGTAATTCGAAGGCTAGAAAGCAGGCTTTTGATTGGTTGACTCAAAATTGGGATTTGGTAAGAAAGATGGGAGGAGACAAGGCTATGAGTGATTATCCGATATTAATCGCGAGAATAGCGCGAACCGAGGAAGAACTTGGTGATTATAAACAATTCTTTGAGCCGATGTTAAATGACTCGGCTGTAAGGCGGGCGATTGAAATTGGTATAAATGAAATAACTGCACGTGTCAAGTTGATAAAAAAGAATAGGAGTGCAGTACTTCGAGCGTTGGAAACTATGATATAATGATGTTATGAAATTATCAGAGGAACTCATTTATCGTGGTTTTATAGCAGAAACTACGATTGAAAACCCTGCAGATTTAGATACGCGGGAGAATAAAAAGTTTTATTGGGGCGCAGATCCGTCGGCCGATTCTTTGACGATTGGGAATTTGGCGGCCTTGATGATGTGTGCTTGTTTTGTGCGGCATGGCTATGAACCGTATTTATTGGTTGGTGGCGCAACTGGTCAAATTGGCGATCCGAAGGAAAATAGTGAACGTGAACTAAAAAGTCTGGACGAAGTCGAGCATAATAAAGATTGTATTAAATCACAGATTGAACGTGTAGTGAATTCTGATAAGGTGACGATGGTAGATAATTACGATTGGTTCCGCGACATGAAATATTTGGATTTTTTGCGTGAAGTTGGAAAAGCGTTTTCGATGACGCAACTTTTAGATCGGCAATTTGTGCAAAATCGGATTGGCGAAGGTGGAAGCGGAATTTCTTATGCGGAGTTTTCTTATACTTTGATTCAGGGTTATGATTTTTTGCATTTGTATCGTGAATATGGTGTAGATTTACAGCTTTGTGGTGCGGATCAATATGGTAATTGTACTTCTGGTATTCATTTGATTAAGCGACTTGAGAATGCGCAGGCTGATGTGTGGTCTACGCCGCTCGTAATTGATCCGGTAACAGGGCGTAAGTTTGGTAAAAGTGAAGGAAATGCGATTTGGCTAGCGAGTTCTGATAATGGTGGCGGGAATTACACTTCCATTTTTGATTTTTATCAATTCTGGTTGAATCAAGCGGATAATGGCGTAGAGAGTCTATTGAAAATTTATACGCCTTACGATAAGGAAACAATTGAGGATATTCTGAAACAACATTATGAGGAACCAGAAAAACGAATTGCGCAAAAAGCGCTCGCGCGTGGCGCGACTGAGGTAGTGCATGGTTTGAAGGCTACCGAAGCGATAGAAAATTTAACCGCGATGCTGTTTAGTCGAGAGACTGATTTTGCTGAATTTACTGCGGATGAAATTAATGAATTTGCAGAATACTTGCCTGTAGTGAAAAAAGGTGTAATGCTAATAGATGCTTTGGTAGATAATGGTTTGGCAGAGTCCAAGAAAAAGGCACGCGAATTTTTGGGTGCTGGCGCGATTACGATTAATGGCGTAAAAGTTAAAGATGATGTCAAACTAGAGCAAACATCAATTATTAAAAAAGGCAAAAATAAGTTTTTGGTAGTAAAATGAAATACTTAGCGGTTTTGGGTAGACAGCCGGAAATCTCGATAGCCGAACTTGTTTTGGGCGGGTCCTGCCGGCTTCTGTCCTCCCCCAAAATTGACGGCAATTTTGGGGGACCCCCTCCAAAGCCGTCACCCGCCCATATTGAGTTCGTTAGTGATACCGTTCCGAATATTTCACGTTTCGGGGGAATTATAAAGTTTGCTGAAAAATTGGAGCGGAAACCGATAGATTATTTGCAAGATTTGCCGGAGGGGAAAATTACAATTGGGGTGAGTGACTATTCTGAAAAGGCATCGCGTAAAACTGCATTAGACGAAGCGTTGAAATTAAAAAAGATTTTAGTACGACATGGACGAAGTGTGCGGGTAGTAGAAAGCAAGGAGGCGACCTTATCGACGGCGACTTCTTTGCACAATGGACTTAGCGGTAAAAATGAACGAAAAGTAGAATTAATTAGAGTTGGTGATGAATGGTATAAAGTGATTGGGGTGCAGGACATTGATGCGTATGCCGAGCGCGATCAGGCAAGGCCGGCGCGTGATGCAAAAGTGGGTATGTTGCCACCGAAATTGGCGCAGATTTTGATTAATTTATGCGGGCCTTTGAAACCTGGTTCTGTGGTTTTGGATCCGTTTTGTGGGACTGGCGTAGTGCTTCAAGAAGCGATTTTGATGGGATATCGAGCATACGGTACTGACATTAGTGAGCGGATGATTCAATATAGTAAAAAGAACCTTGAATGGTTGATAAGAGATGAAAATAGTCATTTTGAGGGCATCCGGAGGCTGGCAAGCCGAGGACAAGCGCCGGCCGCCCGTGGCGACGGGCCGGCAGGACGCGGCCCGAAAAACGAGCTATTTTATCTCTTGCAGGCAGATGCAACTTCTTTTCAGTGGGAGCAACCGATTGATGCGGTGGCGTGTGAGGGGTATCTCGGTAGGCCTTTTTCAAAGATCCCGACAGAGATGGAACTAAAGGAGCAGAAACAGGAATGTAAGGCTATCGTACTGGGTTTTTTGAAGAATTTAGCTAAGCAGATTAAGCTTGATACGCCAGTAGTGATAGCTGTGCCAGCGTGGTTACGAGAGAGTGGCGAATATGAGAGAATGGATATTGTTGACGAAATTGAGAAATTGGGGTATAATGTAAATAATAAATCGCACAAGGGGCTTTTTTATCATCGTGAGGAGCAAATTGTAGCGAGAGATATATTAATTTTAAGGAAAAAGTAAATGTCACATGTAAAAGCTGGCGGTACCGCCAAGAATGTCCATAATAATGCTGGCCAGCGCCTCGGCGTAAAGCGTTTTGGTGGCCAAAAAGTTAAAAATGGTGAAGTTTTGGTTCGCCAAACTGGTGCTACAAAAATTGCTGGTCCAGGTACTTATATGTCTAGAAACTTTACTATTCATGCTGCAAAGGACGGAGTAGTAACGTTTGTTAAAACTAAAAAGACCCATTTTTCGGGTAAATCACTTCCGAGAGTTAGAGTAGAAGTGCGCTAATTGATAGCCCCTCAAGGGGGCTATTTTTTATGTTATAATGTTTTTATGGCTACTAAGAAAAGCAAGTGGTTTTCTTTTCGAACGATTTTGATTATTTTGACGGCAATTTTGGTAGGTTATGTGATTTATTTGAATTGGCCGGATATTCTTGATACTCTTGATCATTTACAGGAGACTAATGGATTTGTTTTGTTGCTTTTGATTCCGGAGCAGCTGTTTATGTACTACGCGTGTGGTCAAATCTTCTTTTCGTATCTCAAAAATCAGCATAATGTGAAGAAGATTTCACGTAGAGAAAAGATTCGTATATCAACAGAGTTAAATTTTGTGAATCACGCAATTCCGATAGGTGGGCTTGGCGGGTTGGCGTTTTTGACTTATCGACTTTTGCCATTTAATGTTTCGGCTGGACAAGCGAGTTTTTTGTATGTTTTTAGATACGCAATTACTACAGCTATTAATTATTTACAAGCTTTGATTGCGATTATTATTTTGTTGGCCTTGAACCTAATCCCAAATGAAGCAAAGTGGGTGATTCCGGTGGCGCTCGTGATGAACATTGGTGTGTTTTTGGTGTTGTGGATTGTGGTGTTTGTGGCTGGTAGCAAAAGACGAATTGATTTCTTTTCAAGGATTGTGGTAAAGGCTTCGAGTTGGTTTACAAGAATTGTGACTTTTGGACGCAAGAGGAAGTTGATTCAGCAAGAAAGAATAAATGACTATTTTGCTGATGTTCATGAGAATGTGACGATAGCGAAGGAAAATAAGGCAAAACTTAAAAAACCGGCGTTGTGGGGGCTTTGTTATAGTTTGCTCGAAATTGGTACTTATTATATCGTGGCTTTGGCACTTGGGCGGCCAGAACTTTTGCCGTATATTATGATTGGTGAAGCAATTGGTTCGGTGTTTGATGGAATTGTTCCTTATGGACTATATGAACTTGGTATGGCGGGCGTAATGATTGCTTTGGGCGTAGATTTTCCGACGGCGACGATTGTGACGGTGATGACGAGAGTGATTACGCTGGTGTTCACGATTGTTTCTGGTTCATATCCATATTACAGGGCGATAAGAGGAAGAGATGGAAAATAGTTTTACTCCAACTGAATTTATTAGCGTCGTAAACCAGACTTTGGATTATGCTTACGGGAGTGCGACTATTACTGGTGAAGTAGCAAGTTTTAAGGTGAACCAAGGGAAGTGGGTGTTCTTTGATTTGAAAGATGAAGAATCTAGTGTGTCTTGTTTTATGCCTTTGTGGAATCTTAGAATGCCGATTGAGGACGGAATGAAGGTGGTGGTGCGTGGTGCGCCGAAGATTACGAAATGGGGCAAGTTTTCTTTTACGGTGGAAGTGATTAAGCCGGTGGGCGAAGGTAGTTTGAAAAAAGCATACGAGATGTTGAAGAATAAACTAACAAAGGAAGGGTTGTTTGATGTTGCTAAAAAGCGCCCGTTGCCCGCGGATTTGACGAAACTTGGCGTTATTTCTAGTACGGCGGCGGCAGGCTATGCGGATTTTATCAAGATTATTAATGCGAGATGGGGCGGTATCAATGTTCAGGTAGCGCATACGCAAGTTCAGGGACTAGACGCGCCGGATCAGATTATTCGTGCCTTGAATTATTTTAACGAAAGAGGTGATGTAGAAGTTATTGCGAT
This sequence comes from Candidatus Nanosyncoccus sp., assembly GCA_045603565.1. Taxonomy (GTDB): domain Bacteria; phylum Patescibacteriota; class Saccharimonadia; order Saccharimonadales; family Saccharimonadaceae; genus Nanosyncoccus. Next base: position 106,254 of record JAZUML010000003.1, read on the forward strand.
CCTTAGAGGCGGTGGTTCGGCGGACGATTTATCTGCCTTTAATGATGAAAAGTTGGTGAGAGCTATTGCGACGTCGCGTATACCTGTTATTACTGGGATTGGGCATGAGATAGATGAGTCGCTAGCGGACCTTGCAGCGGATGTGAGAGCTTCGACTCCGTCTAATGCGGCAGAATTATTAACTAAAGATAAGGCTGAGGAGAAGGCAAAGCTAATTAGGACGATAAATCGAACCGAACAAGTGATTTTGCAGAAAATCGAGCAAGCAAAAAAACAAAACCATGAAACAATAAAAAAATACTTCAGTATTATTGACGAAAAGCTAAAACATTTGGAAAGCTCGATTAAGCAAAAAGTAAAACTGTTAGAAGCGTTGAATCCAGAGAAGGTATTGAGCCAGGGTTATGCGATTTTGTCTGGTAAGATATCTCCCGGAAGTGTTGTAAAAATTACAACACATAAAAATATAATTGAAGCGCAAATTAAGGAAGTAAAAGAAAGGAGCAAAGATGGCTGAAAAAATGAGTTTGAATCAAAAAATCGAGAAGCTTGACGCTGAAGTAGAATGGTTTTATTCGGATGATTTTAAATTGGACGAGGCTACCACGAAATATAAGGACGCAGTTGAACTTGCTAAGGAAATTGAAAAGGATTTGTCAGAATTAAAGAATGAAATCGAGGTTTTGGCGGAAGATTTTAGTAAATAATCAATATGTGATATAATAGGCTTATGGATAGTCAAGGAATACCTCCAGTTCAACCAGCCCAGTCGGCGCAAACAGGGCAGTTTTATGCTGGCCCGAATGGAATGCCAATGGTGCAACAGGTAGCAGCTCCGCCTGAAGAAAAGAAGGATGTGGCAGGACTAATTAAGACAATTGTTATTATTGTTGTTTCTTTGATTGCAGTGACTTTTATTGGGTTATTTATTTGGATGTTTATACAGTTTAAGGATGTACAGACTGATGTGCAGGGGCAAATTGATGTAGCGGTAGCGGCCGCGAAAGATGAACAATGGGAAGAGGATCACGATGAATTTACCGAACTGGAGAAATATCCGTTTAAAACATTTTCTGGTCCGGCCGATTATGGTCAGTTGACTTTTGAATATCCAAAGACTTGGAGCGTATATGTCGCTGCTGCTGCGACAAAAGGCGGTGATTTTAATACCTACTTTAATCCAATTCAAGTAGATGCCGTAGGGAAAGAGACGATTAACGCTTTGAGAGTGACGATTCTGGAGAAAAGTTTTGATGATGTGACGGCGGATTACCAGAGAAAGATGGATAGAAAAGATTCAGGGCTTACAATGGAGTCTGTGGTAATTGGCAAGAAGGCGGATATAACTGCGAATCGTTATAGCGGAAGAATTCCAGATACAGAATTATCAGGGTTTATTGTGATATTTAAGATAAGAGATAAGACTGCGATACTACAAACCGATTCGGTTTTGTTCCAGGCTGATTTCGATAAATTATTAGGTACTGTTGAATTTAACGCTTAAGGTTTGTCCTACATTTATTAGTGATATAATAAAAATATGGAGAGCGAGGTAGATGGGATTTTGGTGGCGGCGCATGAGTTGAAGGCTCCGCTTGCAGTTTTGAGACAACTAGCTTTGTCGCTCGACGATATGGATGTAGCGAATGAAAGTATTCGCACAGAGATGGTAAATGTATCTGATCGCGCAATAAAACAAGTTAATGATCTTGTAAAAATCCGTCGTTTAGAGGATGGATTATTTGATATGGGCCCTGTGGCTGTGCGTGCAGTTTGTGATGATGTTTCGAAGGAGTTAAACTATTTGTTTTTACACAACAGAAGAGATTTGTTTATTCATTATTCTAATCGAACGAGGCTCGTGACCGCAAACCGTGAACTACTTTTTAGTGTGATTTATAATTTTCTTTTGAACGCAATTCATTATTCTGGCGAAGATACGAGGGCTGAACTGCTAGTGAGAGACCGTGGGGAAAAAGTGCAGGTGGTGGTACGAGATTTTGGTCCGACATTACCAATTGATGTTTGGCGCGAGATGAAAAGGGGTTGGATTAATAAACCAACTTCGATTGCGATGCGCCCGGGTTCTTCGGGATTAGGTCTTTATATTGCTTCTAAGTTTTCGCGCTATATGAATGCGGAGGTTGGCGCGGTGCGTCACCATGATGGTACGAGCTTTTATGTGGAACTTCCGATGTCTAAACAGGCGAGTTTGTTTGCATGATTTTTGTAATTGATGATGACAAAACTATGGCGGAATGTGTGGGGCGAGCCACGAAAAAAGATTATGTGATTTTTGATAATGCGATTGATGCGATGTCTGAAATAATTGACGGAGAATTACCTAGTTTAATTTTTTTGGATATCATGTTGGCTGGTCCAGATGGCTTTACTTTTTTAAACGAAATGGTTTCTTATATGGATACTGCTAAGATCCCGACAGTGATTTTTTCGTTATTAAATTTTGAAGATAAAGATTTTTCGGAATATGGCGTGGTGGGCGTATTAAATAAAGACAATATGTTGCCGGAGGATATAAGGGATTATGCCGAGAAGTATGCCTAAAAATGATTATCGTACATTCGGATATGTGCTTCGACGTACTAATTATGGTGAAGCTGATCGAATTTTGAATATTATTACGCCACAAGGAAAAATTGCGGCAATTGCGAGGGCGGCCAGAAAGGAAAAATCAAAACTTGCTGGTGGAATTGAAATGTTTTCGTTGGTAGAATTAAATATTCATCAAGGAAAATCGGAGCTTGCAATTATTACGAGTTCAAAAATGGTAAAGTTTTATAAGAATATACTCAAAGATTACAATCGCGTTGAGCTTGCTGGGCGGTTTTTGAAATGGATAAATAAGGCTGCGGATGGTGCAGATAGCGAAGATTATTATAGTATTCTTAAGCAAAGCCTAGAAGCACTTGATGGAGGTTATGATCTTGAATTAATTGAAAGTTGGTTTTGGCTAAACTTATGTAGGTCGATGGGGGAGGAAATGAATTTGTATCGTGACAATAAAGGTCAAAAGTTGTTGTCGGAATCGCGATATACATGGGATGTTGGCGAATCTGCATTTTTGCAGAGCGAACATGGCGAGTATGGCGTGAATGAGATTAAAATGTTGAGGTTGATGGTAACTACGAGTTTAAAGACAGTGGGAAGAGTAAAAGTCGATTCGGATTTATTGGGTAAGGTGTTGGGGCTATCTAGAGTAGTCGCTAAGGTCTGATTTGTGATATAATTAGGCAAATAACAAGGAGATAAAATGGCAGATTTTAATAAAATCTTGGAACCGGGGGATTATGAAAATGGTGAATTAAATGTAGTAATTGAGATTCCGACTGGCTCTAATCATAAAATTGAATGGGACAGGGAACATGCTTGTTTTATGTTGGACAGGGTTGAGCCGATGGCGTTTGCTAAGCCATGTAACTACGGTTTTATTCCGCAAACTTTGGATGAAGATGGTGATGAGCTAGACGTGTTGATGATTACCGATCAGCCGTTGACGACTGGTATTTGGATGAAGGCAAAAATTCTTGGCGTGATGAAGTTTGTAGATGACGGCGAAGTGGATGACAAGATTATTTGTGTTCCAGAAGATGATCGTAATAATGGTGATGTTTATAAAACATTGGAAGATTTGCCGAAACAGACGTTGAAGCAGATTGAGCATCATTTCAATCATTATAAAGATTTGAAAAAACCAGGAACGACTGAGGTAAAAGCTTTTGAAGGTTTGGATTCTGCAAAGGAAGTAATTGCGGCTGCAATCAAAAGATTTAAATAAAGATATAAAAAATACCCGCCAAGATTGGCGGGTATTTTTGTTGAGTGGTTTTTATTGGTTTTCTTCTACAATGGCTTCTTCTGTATCTTCTTCTACTATTGTTTCTTCAATGTTTGTCTCTTCTGTTGATGCTTCGCTTTGAGCTTGTTCTGATAATTCGACTTGTTGTTTGACGTCAGAAGCTGTAAGCCCTTCATATTCGGATTCGTTAGCCTCTAGGATGACATATATACCACTTAAAGAGACACTTTTGTAGCTGTTGCCGGCGTTGGCTTTGATGGTCTCGTAGGCATTTTTGGCGGCAGTTTCGTCAACGTATTCATAAAAGGCTTTGGCGCCAGTGATTTTGTCGCCGGAGTAATAATAAACTATGTGATCTTTGATTGGCACGGAACCATCTGATTCGGTATCGCCATATTCATTATTGATGACGTATTTTGAACCATCCGAAACGAAATAGGAATCATTAATAGTGCCGTTTCCGGCTGCGAATACTACAGCTAAAATAATGGCTGCGATAACAACGGCTGCAATGCACCCACCGATAATGACGTTCTTATTATTCTTCTTTTTGTTAGCCATTTAATACTCCTTTATTATATTGGTATTATTTTACCATAAGAGTTATAAATCGGCAATGTTGATACGGGTTTGTTCGGTGGTATCGCGATCGCGAACAGTGACGGTGTCGTCGTTTAAGGTGTCAAAATCAATGACAACGCATTTCGGCGTACCGATTTCATCTTGTTTGCGATAGCGTTTGCCGATGTTGCCGGAATCATCCCAAGTGACGTAAGTGTATTTTTGGCGTAGTTTGGTGTAAACCTCTCTTGCCTTGGTAACTAGTTCTGGTTTGTTCTTTAAGAGTGGGGAAACACAGAATTTGTAGGGTGCTAAGCTTTCTGGAAGTTTTAGCACAATACGAGTCTCGGATTTGCCTTCGACTGGTTCTTCGGTGTAAGTGTTAGATAGAATAGCCAGGAATAGACGTTCGACTCCGATTGACGGCTCGATAACATGAGGTATGAATGCCTCGCCAGTATTTTTGTCGCGATATTCCATAGATTTGCCAGATTCACGTTCGATATTCTTAAGGTCGAAATCGGTGCGATATGCGAGACCCATGAGTTCCTCCTCGCCGTTTAGATAATCAAACATAAAATCGATGGTACGTTTGGAGTAATGGGCGCGATCTTCGGCTGGTACTTCTAGCTCGTGAATTTTGTTTGGATCTAGTCCCATGTTGTTTTCTAGGAATGTGTGTTGAGCTTGGCGCATAAGTTCGAAGTTTTCCTCCCATGTATCTGGGTGGACGAAGTATTCAATTTCCATTTGTAAGCATTCACGATCGCGCAGGATGAAATCGCGGGGACTAATTTCGTTTCGAAATGCTTTGCCTTGCTGGGCGATTCCAAAAGGAATGTCTGGGTAAATTGTGTCAACTACATTTTTGTAGTTTGTGAAGATGCCTTGAGCTGTTTCGGGACGGAGGTAGGTAGTGGATTTTTCGGCAAGTTCTTGGTTTTCTTTGGTGTCTTCTGGTAGGACTGCGCCAACATGGGTAGAGAACATCATATTGAATTTACGGATTGGTCCCCAGTTTTCTTTGCCGCAGACTGGACATTTGGTGTGAGTCTCGAGGAATTCTTCTGTAGTGACGGACTCAGTGATGCCGTCAGCGATTTTGTCGGCACGAAAACGAGATTTGCATTCTTTACATTCAACTAATGGGTCGGCAAAAGTGGCAGTGTGACCGGAAGCTATCCAAGTTTTTTGGTTCATGATGATGGCTGCGTCGACACCATAAATATCTTCGCGGTTTTCAACAAAAAATTTCCACCATGCGTTCATAATGTTTCTTTTTAGCATGACGCCGAGGGGGCCATAATCCCAAGTACCAGCCATGCCGCCGTAAACATCGGAGCCAGGAAAAATAAAACCACGACGCTTACATAAACTTACGATATCTTCTAATTTACTCATGAGACTATTATACCATAAATAATTCTGGCTCACCTACGGACAGCTGAAAAGATTTTAGGTAAAAGTGAGTACGAATTTTGCTAAAGCAAAATTCTGGCTCACCTGCGGACAGCTGAAAAGATTCTAGGTAAAAGTGAGTACGCTTTTTGCTTCGCAAAAAGGTGGCTCACCTGCGGACATTCAAAAAATCCAAAGCTTGCTTTGGATTTTTATTCATGTCCTTGGTGAGTCGGGAGGGGCTCGAACCCTCGACACCGGGCTTAAAAGGCCCGTGCTCTAACCTGCTGAGCTACCGACCCAGATTGTTAATGGTGGGCGTTTGCAGGAGTCGATTCAAAGAACGACTCTTGCTTTTTGCGCACTGTAAGTGTGGTGGGCGATACAGGAGTCGAACCTGTGACCTCGTCTATCTCAAAGACGCGCTCTAGCCAACTGAGCTAACCGCCCGCCTAAAGATGCTAAGCATCTTGATTGGTGGCGCCGACTGGACTTGAACCAGTGACACAAGGCTCTTCAGGCCTCTGCTCTACCAACTGAGCTACAGCGCCCTATGCTTTATTGTACCAGATTTGTGCTATAATGTAAATATGACAAAAGTTAATACTTCACCAATCTCTGGGGCGCAAGAATTGTTGCCGGAGAAGCAAGCTATCTTTAATAGTTTAAGAGAAAAGATAAATAATATATATAATAAGCATGGTTATGCTAATATTGAGACTCCTTCAATTGAGAGAACGGAAATACTTTTAGCGAAGGCTGGCGGCGAGACCGAGAAGCAGATTTACAAAGTTGTGAAGACGACTGAAGTGGAGGAAAATGCGAGCCAGGCTCTTAGGTTTGACCATACAGTGCCGTTGGCGCGCTATGTGGTGCAGCATGAGAATGATTTATCTTTTCCTTTTAAGGTGGCTCAGGATGGGATAAATTTTCGTGGTGAAAGGGCGCAAAAAGGGCGTTTTCGCGAGTTTTATCAATGCGATATTGATGTGATTGGGCGAGATGTTTTGCCAATTGCGTATGATGCAGACGTAATTGAAACTTTACTTGATACATTTCGCTCTTTTGGATTAAAGGCTGATGTTTTGGCGCGGATTAGTAACCGCAAAATATTGTCGGGGTTACTTGAGGCGATGGAACTTAACGAACAGTCACAAGAAATATATAGTATTATCGATCATACTGAAAAAGTTACACCGGAACAAACAAAAGTTGCTTTCGAGGAGGCTGGCCTGGACAAAGCACAAGTAAAAAAGCTTCTAGGTTTTATTGAATTACATGGTGATAGAGCGACTGTGGTTAAAGAATTAAATAATTTAGAAATTGATAACGAAAAATTTGTTGCTGGCGTAACGGAATTAGACCAGGTTTTGTATTTATTAGAGAGTATGGGACTAGATGAAGAAATAGAAGCGGACATGAAGATTGTACGCGGATTAGACTATTATACGGGTACGGTGTTTGAATTTGTTTTACCAGAATATAAAAATATTGGTTCGGTCTGCGGTGGTGGCCGTTACGAAAACTTGGCAAGCAATTTTAGTGCTAAGACTTTTCCGGGAGTTGGTGGTTCGATTGGTCTTACGCGATTGTTTTATGTTTTGACTGAGGAAAAGTTGATTGAATTTGACGGGAATCATCTGTTGGATTATGCAATAATACCAGTTTCGGAACACGAATTTGACGAAGCGTTAAATGTTGCGAAAAAATTGCGAGAAAAAGATTATGGCGTAACGGTGGTTTTGACTGATAAGAAACTAGGAGATAAAATGACTTACGCTACGAAAGTCGCAAAAAACGGAATTGTGATTGGTGAATCTGAAATTGGTGCCACTACTTTGAAAGCGAAGAACTTTGAAACTGGCAAAACTTCGGAGTTAAATATAGAAGTAGCTTCAAATCCGGAAGATTTTTGGGCTGATTAGGAATTAAAATGAAAATTGGTGTTTTTGATTCTGGTAGGGGTGGCACGACTGTGCTTGAGGCGATTAAAGAATTGTTGCCAGAGGATGAATACTATTATATTGCGGATTCAAAAAACTGTCCTTATGGTGAAAAATCTGATGATGAATTGATGAGGATAGTAAGAAATAATGTTGACGAGTTGAAAGAATGGGGTGCTGAAATAATTGTAATTGCCTGCAATACTGCGACTACAAAATGTATTGAAAAACTTCGCGAGTTGTATCCGGAATTAAAGTTTGTAGGTACGGAGCCGGCAATAAAGTTAGCTACAAAATCTGATGCGAAAGAAATATTAGTGATGGCGACGCCGGGAACGGTGCATTCCGAGCGTTTGATGAGTTTATTAAAAGAGAATCAAAAGGAAGGACAGAAGGTTGAATTACTTGCTTGTTCGGGATTGGCTGATGCTATAGAAGAGGAGAAGGAGATTGATAAAGTTTTGGCTAGTCTGTTGGAGGGTGTTCGGCAGCCAGACTTGGTAGTGTTAGGTTGTACTCATTATTCTTTGATTAAAGATAGAATACAGAAAGTTTTTCCTCGGGCTACTTTGATTGATGGTAATGAAGGGGTGGCAAGGCGAGTGGCTGAATTAGTCAAAAATCCCCTCTAGTTTGAGGGGATTTTCTGAATCTATATAGATTATTTTTTCTTTGCTTCTGCAATGTCTCTGGTATTGCGCCAGATCATGATGAACATCATGGTCATTTCATAAGCCAAGCGTACCGCGATTGGTCCAAGGATGAGGCAGAAGAAGAAGGAAAGCACGCCTGCTCCACCCATTCCCAAAAATGCGAACGAAATGAGGATGACGAAAATAGTTGCTATGTAGTAAACAACTTTTAGAATTGGCTCAATCCACATAATTTTGAAGCTCAAGAAATCTTTGAGCCATTTACCGAATTTGCCTTTTGGCTCGCTTTTGGCTTTGACGAACAAGAAATAAACTAAAATGCCGCCGACGATAGCAAGAATAAGAGCAATGATTGCCCAAATGCCGGCTCCGGCCAATGCATCGGTTGATGGGCCACTACTATAACCATAGCTACTGCCACTATTTAATAGTTGATATACGTCAGAATCTGACATAGTGTACACTCCTTTTATTAATTAATTTTATTTTAGCATATGACAAATCGCTTTGTAAATAGTTTTTGAGAAAAATGCTTATGTTTGAGATAGCTTAATAATTCTTGTATAATAATATATATGAATAGAGTTCCTTTAGCGGAAAGAATGAGGCCAACTAAATTATCTGAGGTAGTGGGGCAAGATGAAGTAATTGGCGATGGTAAGATTTTGACGGAAATTGTAAGAAAAGGAGAACCAGTTAATCTGATTTTTTGGGGGCCACCCGGGACTGGTAAGACGACGCTTGCTCGAATTTTGGCAAAGGAATTTAAGGCGGATTTTGTAGAGATGTCAGCTGTGACGGCTGGCAAAAAAGACGTGGAAGAAGTAGTGAAGCGTGCAAAGACGAACTGGAATTTAAAAACTCGGACGCTTTTGTTCGTCGATGAAATTCATCGCTTTAATAAGGCGCAACAAGATGCGTTTTTGCCACACGTGGAGTCTGGACTGATAACGCTAATTGGTGCGACGACTGAAAATCCTTCATTTGAAGTGATTTCGCCACTTTTATCACGTTCGCGCGTAGTGGTGATTTCGCCGCTTTCTAAAGATGCGATTTTGGAAGTTTTGCGACGTGCGGTGAAAGCTGAAAAAGCTGGAAAGAGAGTTAGTAAAAAAGCATTAGATTTAATTGCAGAACTTTCTGGTGGAGATGCGAGGAGCGCATTAGGAGATTTGGAGTTAGCTTTGTCGCTTTCTGAAAAAATTGATGAGAATGTGGTTTTGGAAGCGGCGGGCAAGAAAATGCCGGGTTATGACAAAAAGGGCGATAAGCATTACGATACAATTTCGGCATTTATTAAATCGATGAGGGGGTCAGATGTTGATGCAACTTTGTATTATTTGGCGCGGATGGTGGAAGCAGGTGAGGATCCGAAGTTTATTGCGCGAAGAATGGTGATTTTTGCTTCGGAAGATATTGGGTTGGCTGGAAATGGAGCGCTTAGTCTTGCGACGGCGTGTTTTCAGGCTGTGGAAAGAGTAGGGATGCCGGAGTCAGGGTTGATGTTGGCGCATACTGCGGTAGCGTTGGCTAAGTCTAAGAAATCTAGAGCGACGACCGATGCTTGGTATAAAGCTCTTGATTTGGCGCGAAAAACGCGAGGAGAGCCGGTGCCGGTATGGCTCAGAAATGCACCGACTAAACTAATGAAAGATTTAGGTTATGGCAAAGGTCAAAAGTGGGAGGCGGGGTTTCATTTGGACAAAAACTATTTGCCAGATAGCATAAAAGACACTAAGATATGTAATTAAGTTGTATTTTTAGGGCGGCCTCCAAAATCAAAAAAGTAAAGACACAAGATCGTTGACTTTTTTGATTTTTCCGGGATATTGCCTTAAAAATGCAACTTAATTACGTACCTAACTCTCTAGGCCGGCTTGGAAATACATTTGGACGTATTCCCAACCCCAGCCTAGATCGAAGCCGGAGCTGGTGTAATTGTTGAATTTGAAGTATGGCATGCCGTGTGCGAGTTTGACGGTCTTGGCGGCGTTGGCTTCGATTTCATCTAGAGTTTCGTCGTTATTGACGCAGTTTTCGAAGGATTCGCTGAGACCAACTTGTTTGCCGATATTGATCCAATAATCTTTGCCGAGTTTACTCATGCTTTTGACGGCAGATTTGCCTGATTCTTTGAAGTAATCATTCCAAACTGTGGTGATAGCTTTGTTGTAATAATCCCAGAATTTGCCTTCCTTTTTGGCACAGTAAGCGCCTTCGGCGGAATAACGGGAATTAATAGGATTGGATTCGCCGTATTCATAAAGAAAGTCGGATAGTCGTACTTCGAAGAGGATATCGTTTTCTTCGATGTATTTTTGGAAGGCTTCTTCGTTTTCGACGATAGCGTTCTCGAAAGCGATACAATATGGACAAACTAAATCGGAGTAGACGATGAAATAATTTTTGGCGTCGAGTTTGCCTATAGTCGTGTCGACGTCCCAGACTTTTTCGGCATTACTTGGTTTAGTAGTAGTACTAACAACAATAGCAGCGATAACAATCGCGATAACGGCAATGATGCCAAATATTCTTAAGAATTTGCTCACTTTTTACTCCTTTTCTCTGCTGTAGATTTTTTAGCGAGATATCTTTCGTTAACTATTATAACATAGGTCTCTTCACCAAGGCGCTTTAGAGCGAAAATTGCGATTAAGATGGCAAGCCACGTGACAACCATGGATATTGTGCTGGCAATTGCCATGCCCCCAGTAGAGAAAACTGCAGCGATGAGGGGAGTTAGAAGAGTGGTGCCGCAGGTTGGGCAGCCAGCGCCAAGCGCGATTAGTCCGGTGATGATGCCTGCTTTTTCGAGATTGGCGGAGTTTTGATCCTTTTTCTTTTTCCAAAGTAGGACGATTAGGCCGATGAGGATACCTTGTAAGATGGCGATTAGAAAAATTGGAAGCCAATCTAAGAAGGGCTGTCCTATGCCGAAGATGGCGAGGAAACTGTCACCTAGTATTTGGAGATTAGCAGGAAAGCCGAGTGCACCCATTAGTTCGAATTTTGAAGTGCCGCTAGAAAGTAGATTCATCAGCATACCAAAAAAGATAAAGGTAGGGATAAAGCCGTACCAAAAACGTTTTTCACGAGTAGCTAGTAAAATACCTTTGCCAGCCAAAACGAACTCGTCGCACCATTTCCTCCAATTCATATATATAAGTATAGCACACAATAATGCGAAAAAGCATAACTATATTAGGACATTATTCTGTCGTCTGTCAACTTATTTTTGTTCGGTTTTTTAGAATTACCTCTGTTATTCTTTTAAATTATAAAACATATTATATCATAAATAATTTGAAAAAACAAGATTGACAACGATAGAGCCTATGCTAAAATGAAGGTAGGTTCGGACCTGATCCAACGTTGAAAGAGGCCTGAACTGGGAGAGTGTTAAAGGGTGGAGAAGTTGTTTTGACTAGATTGTTGTTGAAACCCACCTAGGAATTAGCTTATAAAAATCCGTATTATTGTGCGGGTTTTTATTTTATTTGTTGTGTGATATATTTTTAGTATGAATGAGACTTTTGGCCAATCTGTTGCACATGATCAAAATGGCTTAGATGGTGATTCTTGGAGTAAAATGTCTGAAGAAGTTGATTTAGACAGAAAGCTTTCCGCGGAATATCGTTCTTATGCTCAAACCTTGTTAGATAGGTCAAATGAGATGACGCAAGAAGAACAAGCAGAGTTCCCAGCTGATTGGCGGGTAAAACTCTCTGCAATATCTGGCCTTTCTCCTGAAACGAGTGGTTTTGATATAAGGTCTGCATATCGTGAAGTTCAAAATGCTTGGGAGGAAACTTCTATGATTAATACTGTGCTTCGTGATACTGAATATCGTGGCGTTGGTGAAATAAAAGTAATTGATGCGAGAAATAATTTAACGGCTGAAGAGATTTTTGATAATCTTCGGCCTGAGCAACGCGCTAGATATGATATTGATTATATTCGGTCGCGTCTAGAAACGGAAGCCGTAGAACATAGAACTGAGTTTACTAAATTTTTAGATGTTTTTGACGGACGATTGAAACGTGGTCGGATTTGCCCTGCTCCTGAATATTCACCATTTGCATTAATGAACACAGAGCAAAAAGATGGTTCGATTAGAATTGATCCAGAATTTGTCGAGGATATTCGTCAAATGCGCGAAGCAGGTATAGAAGATATTAATCTTGTGGCTAGTTTTGCCACAAGAAACGAAAACGGTGATACCGATATGAGCTTGCCTGACCCAGAAAGATATTGTGAAATGATAGAATCATTAATTGAGAGAGTTGGCGAAAAAGGTCTTACTATATCTATTGGAAATGAAACCAATGAAACTATGACTAGTAATCCTGGAGATCTTGATGATTTGACTGATTTGGCTGTAAGTAAAGAAATTCCTCCTGAAGAATATGGGGTTTTTTATCGACAGATAGCGATTAGATTAAAATCGAAATATCCAGATGTAAAACTATGTCCTGCCGGAACAACATTCTTAGCGCCAAATTATACTGAACGTGTCCTTCAAAGCATTTATCCGGATGGAAATATAGAGTCAAAATTGGTTGATCGAATAGATTTTCATCCGTACCGGAGTGAAGTAGATGAGCCGGCTGTGGCGGGTACCGAAGCGAAATATGGAGATGTTTCTGGAAGAGAAAATTGGTCTTATGACGATTATGAAAATGAACTTCTGGATATATCAAAGCGATATGGCGCAGAATTGATTATAGGTGAAGTACAGTTTGGTGGCGGTGATAGTCCAGGGGCAACATTTTCTGCGCACAAGAAACTTGAGCAAGCTTTAGAGTCGAGTACAGCTAAAGGTATTTCTTGTAATGTTTGGCCAAGAGTAGGATTACCGTTTTAGGAGTACTAACAGCTGTTATTTTTGTTAATGATGTGATATAATATAAGCATGAGACTTTCGAAAAGATTCGATATGGCTCTTGTTTTCGTGGCAGTTGTTTCGCTAGCATTGTTTTTTGGATGTTTTCTTAAGGTAAATTCTGCTGCTACTTTTGCTGAGGGCGAGACAGTAGTTGTTTCTGATACTAAATTTGTGACTTTTTATGATGATGGTGAGAAACTAACCGTAAAGACAGATGCTACGACGGTTGGCGAGGCGCTTAGCCGTGCTGAGATTGTGATAAATAAAGGTGATAAAGTAGAGCCGGGCTTGGAATCGGAGATTAATGCAGACAATTTCTTTATTAACATTTATCGAGCTAGGCCGGTGATTGTGCGTGATGGGGTGGTAGAAAAGTATTTGATGACGGCGAGTTATGATTATAGGACGATCGTGAATGACGCTGGAATGACAATTTATGATGGTGACGAAGTTGCGATGGTGACGAACCATAATTTCTTGGAGAATGGAGTCGCGAACGTATATGAAATAACTCGAAATGGTGGCAGAACCGTGACGGAGGAGGTCGAGATACCATTTGATGAGAAGACCGAAAAAGATGTGACGATGGCGCAGGGTACTACGGAAGTAAAGCAGCTAGGTGAAGTCGGAACGAAACGGATTAGCTATAACGTATTATATGTAGACGGGAAAGAGGTTTCTAGGGAAGTGATTTCGGAGGAAGTGGTACGCGAGCCAGTGACGAGGATTGTGGCTGTCGGAGCGAAGCCTTCGGTGCGTCCAGGGACGGAGACTTGTGCAGAATGGGTGCGTCAGGCGGGTGTGTCGGAGGCGGACGTGCCGGCGGCGCTAGAGATCATTTATAAAGAAAGTGGTTGTAGGTTTGACGCGAGAAATGCTTCTTCGGGGGCGTATGGTATCCCACAGGCTTTGCCTGGTAGTAAGATGGCTTCAGCGGGGGCGGACTGGGAAACTAATCCAGTGACGCAAATTCGATGGATGGCTGGCTATGTGCAGCGATATGGTGGTTGGTCTGGAGCACTTAACTTCTGGTATTCGCATGGTTGGTACTAAAAAATCCTTAGGTCAACACTGGCTAAAAAATCGAGAAATATTGGAAGAAATCGCGGAACTTGCGGCTGATTCGGGCGCGTATGAAAACTCCGAGAAAACAGGGGTGTGTGTGGAAATTGGGCCGGGACTCGGGACTTTAACGTCTTCGCTTCTTCGGCGATTTGAAAAAGTGATTGCCGTGGAATTTGACGAAAGACTAGCAGAAAACTTACCAAAATCTTTTCCTGGCAAGAATCTGGAAGTAATAAATGGGGATATTTTGGAGTTTGATTTTGGTAAATTGGCGCAGCCTTATGTGATAGCGGGTAATATCCCGTATTATATTACGAGCCCGATTATTGAGAAGGTGCTACTAACGGAAAATCGTCCATCTAGAGTGGTGCTGTTAGTGCAAAAAGAGGTAGCAGAGCGGATTTTGGCAGAAAAAGAGACGGGCTTGTCGTTATTTGTGAAAAATCGAGCAAAGGTGCTAGTGGGACCAGTGGTCGGGAAAGAGGAGTTTACACCACCGCCAAAAGTGGATAGCCAAGTAGTTGTATTGGAGCCAAAAGAACCTTTGGTGGGAGATGAGGTGTTTGAGTTGATTCGGAGAGGATTTGTAGCGCCGAGGAAGAAATTGATACATAATTTAGCGGGATTGAAATCAAAGAGTGAGCTGATGAGGATATTTGAGGAATATGGATTGGATGTAGATGCTAGGCCAGGAGATTTGAAGCTAGAGGATTGGGCAAAATTGTACAAAAAAATGTGCTAAAATTCATCCTTTTTATGCTAAAATAATATACGTATGAAGCGAGGTTTTTAATGAAAATAAATAGGGAAGCTACGATCAATATTGCTATTTCTTCTATTTTTTGCCTCTCCCTTATCACCCTCTTAATCTCTTCTATCATCAGCCTCTCTCATCCACTAGCCTCTGCGGCAGAAATCTCCGCCTCTACTTCAGTCAATGCCACAGTATCAGTGCTTGAGGCTTGCACAATGGAAGGAGATTACAATACTTATGTCCCGCATACTGCAGTAATTCCAGC
>JAZUML010000004.1:0-23779 GCA_045603565.1 Candidatus Nanosyncoccus sp.
GTAATAATATTACTTTCATCAGAATTACCTGGCACTAGATTATAGATATGTAAATCAGAAGCAGAGACTGTGAGCGACAAGCCACGATTAAAGGTAAATGAGACTGGGATTTCTTCCTGGTAGGTGAGGGCGGAGGTGGAAGAAGGCACAAAAAAGCCAGTTAGTATAGCTAAAGTTACCCATAACAAGGTAGCTCGTGACCTTTTCATATTATGATTATATCATGTTTATGTTTTTTATATAAAAATATTATTTTTTTATAATTCTTGTGCTATAATTTAGTTAAGGAGGAGAGTGTGGAGCTCAAGAAACGATTAAATCCTAGAAAGATTTTTATCGCAATGTACTTTTTGGCATTTGCGATATATTTAATCGTTGGATTGCAGCCTGTTGGCGCAACAAATTATAGCATCGTTGGTGCCTTAAAGATTCCTGATATTAATTTATACTCAGATGTAGCTGCCGTAGAACTAGAAAACGGCCATTTGTCGACTCCAGATAATATTGTTGGGAGTTACTCACGGGCAGAGAACAAAACCTTTTTGTTTGGACATTCGAGTTCTGTTTTTGAGAATTTAAATGATTTGTCATTGGGTGACGAGATAAATTATAACGGCAATATATATTATATATCTGATATTGCTACTCTCGAAAAATCTGATATCAAGATGAACCAACTATTAAAATCTGAATCACAAGATACTTTAGTTATCATGACTTGCGCTGGCACTGATTTGGGTAACGGTGATTCGACGCATCGATTGATTATAACTGCTTCACGCGAATAGCAAACCCGCCGCCAGGAGCTAGATATAGGTCCAAGACATCGTCTTGACTTATTTTTTTCTTTAAAATACTAATTGCTAATGGATTATCGCGGTAGTGCGTCGTATTGGTATCTGCGTAAATTGTAGCTTCGTAATTGCCTGCGGGTAAGAATTCTGCAAATTTGAGTTTGTATCTTCGTCCGTTTTCGTTAGTGACTCCGCCTATATACCAATCTTTACTATTTCGATCTTTTCTGGCTACGATATAATATTCTCCGATTTCTCCGGCGAGTGGTACAGTTTTTTCAAAATTGGTCGGCACGTATTTGATAAATTCAAATACATCCTTATATCTATTCTCGTATATAAATGGGCGATCGGCCGCCATCTGCATACCTGAATAAATGGTGACGAAATATGCAATTTGTCTGGCTAGGGTAGTATAAATGCGCTTCTTTGGGTTCTTGATGTCGAAAATTCCATTCGTATAATCCATGCCGCCCGATAATAGACGAGTGTATGGCAAATTGCAAGCGTGAGACGGTTGCAAGGAGCCGCCTTCGTATTCTTGGCCGCGCGCGCCTTCGCGCGTAAGTAGGTTTGGCCAGGTTCTTTCGATGCCAGTTCCTTTGATGGGCTCGTGAATATCCAAACAGATATGTTTTTTGGCGGCGAGTTCTACGGTTTTTTGATAGTGGTTGACGCCGATTTGGGAGTGGTGAAATTCTTTGCGTCCATGAATGGTCATTTTGCTTCCTGCATAACCAGTCTTAATATAATGGACTCCGTGAGCGGCATAATAATTATACGCATCTTCTAATTGTTTTTCGTAATTGTCGACAAAACCTACTGTTTCGTGATGACCGACTAGTTCGACTTTTTTGGTTTTGGCGTAATGAGTTACTTCATCTAAATCAAAATCTGGTGTCGAGGTGGTAAATTTATTGTTGATGCCATTCTTGAGCCAATCGCCTTCCCATCCATCGTTCCACCCTTCGATTAACAGCCCTGATATTCCCAACCTTACTGCGGCATTGATATATTCTTTGGCGTGTTCAGTGGTAGCTCCGTGGCGTTCGCCTGGCGCCCAAGTCCATTCACCGACATACATTGCCCACCATATGCCAATAAATTTCAAAGTTTTTACCCAAGAAAAATCTTGACTGGGAGCTTTGTTTAGCGCGTACATGGTGCGATTCTTGGTGAGCTCGATTGCTGAATTTGCCAACATGATTAGACGCCAGGGTGTACTAAAAGGCAGTGCGACGTGAGCGATAGTATGGTCTGAGAGTGGCGTAATGTCGGTTTTTAGAATCCCATTTTGATTTTTCTTAATGGTCATAGAGCCGTAGTCATATAAAGCTGCTTCATGAATTGATAAATACACTCCATTTGGTGTACGCATAGTTAATGGAGTATGTACGGAACCAGTTATTCCGGCTACATGACCTTTTTCATAATTATATTCATAACGATCTGGTTGATATGCCGGAATACTCCAAGTGGTAGTGTTTGGATTGAGGTTGAACTCGGTTAGCTCGTCTTTGATAGATATTTGTCTGAATTTGAGCTGAGGCGGAATTTCGTAGCGAAATGCAATGCTGTTATCAAAAACTCTGAAGCGAATTGTGATAATGCGATTCGGTTTGGTTTTTTCCGCTAGAAAGAAAGCGATTTCTTGGTAGTTATTCTTGATATAGCGGTCTTCGCCCCAAAGCATTTCAATGGTTTGATTGTGAGACTTCTTTTGCGCCCGGATTAGACCAAAATTTTTGTATAATGGTTTTTCGCCGCAGATTTTAAAACCTAGTAATGACGGCTTAATGATTAGCCGATTATCTTTGTATACAGAATAAAAAACACCGTGTTTGTTGAGGGTCAAATGACAGCGGATTGTTTGATCTGGCGATAATATGTCTGCTTCTGCTGTTTCTTTGAGAAGTCGGTTTGCCCACTTGAACATAAACTTATTATACCATATAATATATATAGATATGTCCAGAAAAAGAAGCGGTAAATCATTCTTTGTGGGACTACTTGGCTTCATCTTGGTGTTTGCCTTGGCTTTTTTCGGAATTCAATTTTTTACCAAAACCGGAATCTTTAGAATACCCGGTGTAGTTAATTATGATGAAAGCTTGAATGACGAGGAAATCGCCCTGCTTCAATCGATTTTTACGGAAGATATCGACCTTGACAAGGACGTGACGATTTCGGCGGAAGAGAGCGCTAGCCGACCTTCCTTAAAATCAGGCCAATATTTATATCAAATATATGTTCCGGTTACGGATTATTATGACACCGCAACGGATACTAACGATTTTGAGACGCAGACTTATGAATATATTTCGATCGATGATTTGGATTATTCCAATAAACTGCTATCGGTTGATGGCGAATACTTTTTGGACAGTTTTGATGGCGGCGCTACTTTTAGAGTGATTAGCTTTGAGTCTGAAAAATTCGAGGAAGAAATAAAACCACTCGTTGATGAAAAATTCGCTAAATCTTTTCCTGACGAATCTAGCGTTCTTAGTTTTGCGCAGACTGGAGTAACGGCACTTAGTCGTGGAATGAATGAAAAACTATATCAAGTCGGTGATGCGAATTATTTTGCCGAGGGTTTGGCGGATTATTTATCTAGTTTTGATTTGACACATACTTCTAATGAGTCTTCTTTTACTAGTTTGGCGAATTCTGGCAATATTTGTTCTGATCCTCGCTTTATTGATACTTTGCTGGCAATTGGGCTAGATATTGTCGAGTTAACTGGGAATCATAACGTAGATTGTGGCATTCAGGCTGCAAATGATACTATAGATATTTATCGTGAAAATAGTATAAAAATCGTCGGAGGAGGCAAAAATGCAAACGAGGCTGCTCAGCCTTTGCTGATTGATGAAAAAGGGAATAATATTACTTTCTTAGCATATAACTTATCTACGGGCGGGGCGACTCATGGCGATATGCCTGGAGCAAATCAATATTATGAAGAAAATGCGGCAACTGAAATAAATAATGCTAAGGAGCGCGGAGACTTCATTATTGTAGATATACAATATTATGAATGTAGCGCATATGTTTCTGAATATGAAGACAACACTTGTGACTTCGCCGATTCTGCTGCAGGCGATCAAGTTGGATTTTTCCGACACTTAATTGATTTGGGCGCAGATATGGTGGTCGGTACTTCTGCGCATCAGCCGCAAACATTCGAATTATATGGTGACGGTGTAATATATTACGGTCTGGGTAATTTATTCTTTGACCAGGCATGGTGGCCTGGGACTACGAGAAGTTTTGTTTTGGAGAACTATTTCTACCAGGATAAACTTTTGCAAACTAGGATTACTCCGACTGTTTATGATCAAAACTTACAGACTAAGCTTCTTGATAAGGATACTGCAAAATGGTTTATTGGAAGACTCGTCGACGAGCGCCCGTAAGTTATCTTGGGTTGTTTTTGATTCTTCTTGGGTTGATTGTCGTGGCTGCGCTTTTATTCCTTGGTGTTGTTTTACATTCTATTTCGTTAAATAATACTAATTTGACATCTAGTGACATTTCAGCTGTTAGAGATGATGATTCTCAGCATTCAAATAGGGGAATAGTCAACCAACCGATTTATGCAAAGGTCGATTTCCAATCTGTGGTTGATGAATGGGTTAGTCAAACCGGCGGGAATAAAAGTGTATTGGTTTATGATTTGGAGCGCGATGAGGTGGTAGGAAACTACAGGTCGGAAGATAACTATTCTACTGCTTCTTTATACAAACTATTCGTCGTTTATGTAGGTTACACAAAAATACAATCGGGAGAATGGAATGCGGATGATTTGGCTAGTACGACCGGCAAGACGATTATAGAATGTTTGGACTTATCGATTCGCGAATCAAATTCGGAGTGTGCTGAAGCGATTTGGGATATGATTGGTCGAGATGACCTTGATGAAATCATAAAAGATAAATATTCAATAGATAATACTGTCCCTTCTCAGCTATCGTCTAATTCTCAAGATATCGCTAAGATGCTAAAAGTATATTATTGGCATAAACAAATCACCGATAGCGATTTAATCTCAAGGATGAAGGATTCGCTTTTGAACCAACCAGCAACGAATTACGATTGGAGACAAGGATTACCTAGTGGATTCTCTGACGATGTGAATGTCTATAATAAAGTTGGTTGGGATTATAACCCGGATGATGGGTATTGGAACCTGTATCATGATGCTGCGATTGTTGAGTTTCCCGACGGACGACATTTTATCGTCGTAGTCATGACGAATCATGTTCCATTTCAGCAAATCAAAAAATTCGGTACTATGCTGGAACGATATTATAATTCCTAGTATGTACTAAAGAATTGCGACCAATAAGTTTTGTAGTCTGAATTTAGATCAAAGACAAATCCAACAGATAATTTATCGAAGTCGGGATTTAGTATATTGGCACGGTGAGCTTCTGAGCCCATCCAAAGAGCTACTACTGAGGCTGGCGATACTGCGGCGTTGCCGATAGCGAGATTTTCGCCGCTAACGCCACCCGAATTTGGGGCTGGACATACAGTAGACCAATTACTGCCATCCGGACGTGTATGCGCATATAAAATCATAGTTTCTTTGGCGCGTATATTAGCGGCTTCTTCGCAAGTACTACCCCAACTTAATTGCTCTAGATTGTTTTTGATGCGAATTTTGTTAACTAGTGTGAGTACCTCGCGTTTCCATTGATCTTCTGGCGGGGTTACTACGGTAACCGTGATAGAATCTTTGCGTAGGCCGTCATATGTACCAGCAGTAATTGTAGTAGTGCCTACGCCTTTTATTACTGGATATCTACAAGTATCATTATTGTATCCTAACCAAGTGCGGGCAGAATTATAGAACCCAGCAATTACGTTTGAATCTGAGGTCTGCCAGTACATTTCGCCGAGGTCGGATAGATTACCGCCTACGCAGATATCGATATCTGGTGTAGCATAAATAGTGATAGCTTTTTCATTCCAAAGTTCACCTGAGGCTACGCTAGAATTATCGAATTCGTGGCTCGAGGTGGTGACATAATCGTCATTTCCGACTACATTGACGTAATCGACTTTGGCGTCTGAATCCGAGACAGATTCAAGTAGTTCCATTTCGCCGACACGATCTTCTACGATATCAGAACGCTCATCTACGGCACGGAAGCTAACGCCGCCATTAAACCAAATTGCACTGGCTACGAGAATTCCTGCTACCAAAATTGCCGCTGCATTAATAGAGAGCAGGATTGTGGTCCGAGATTTACGTTTTGACTCGTTTTCCATTAGTTAGCACCCTTATGTTTAGGATTTTGGTCTGAAATTAGGGATTTGATATGAACATATAATTCGTTGATTGCGGGAATTAAAATCAAGAAGATCATTACCATGATGAAGTTTAGTACGATTACTTCGGCAGACGGCATAGAACCTCTAAAGATTCCTGCAAAAACTAAGGCAAATATTATCATGTATACTATTGCGAGTGATGCTAGAAGCACAACGTACGAAAAGATTTTTAGCCAAATTGAAGATAAATTTAATGCTCGATACCTTAGAATTGTGTAATAAAATGTAATGATAGTGGCGGATAAAGCTAATGGGCCAATCCAGATTAAGCTCCAGTTGCCGAGAACCGGCAAGATTACTTCTGTCACTACAATTAAAACACTCGAAATTGCGAAGCTAACCATGATGGTCAAATCGCCACCACGTTTGCGATCAGAACGAGTGTTGAGATATTGTCTGATTAGAGTAATAACAATTGCTGGTACGACTGCGCAGAAAAATAGGACATAAGATATATATAATGGACCAATATTTAGAACGATACTGTTTCCGGTGACTGAAAGAATGATTGCGCTATATAGTGCATCTGTTTTCGCAAAAATAAATCCGCAAAGTATTAAGCCGAGTACTAAGAATAAGAAGGTAAGGTATTTGCCGTATTTTTCTTTCCACGAGACATAACCTAGGAATGCAACATCGATCAGCACGGCGCTGACAAATACCCATTTGGCGTGCCAGTCAATGGTATGGACTTTTTCTGGCCCTGCAGCCAAGAAGAAACAAATAGATGTCATCCAAACAAAAGCAAAAGATGCTGCCGCCAAAAACCAAGCCGACCTCACTCGATCGCCTTTTTTGGCTCCAAAAAATGTGATAAGTCCAGACAGAAGTGTCAGGATAGCTACGGTTCCTAGTAGCATGACTATTAATTGCATATACCTCCTTCTTTGATAACTATTATATCACATATGCGGAAGCATTTTGCTATTTGGATTTTGATTTTGTTTTGAATTCCCGATCGTCGTGGTTACTGTTGAAATTGAGAAACTCTGATATTCTTTATCGTCTAGATAGATAGTATATGTTTCGCCCGGGATAAATTTGCTTGTGCCGGCTGCTAAATGATTAAAGCTTTTGGTTGAAGTGTGTTCTAGAACAGTTTCGTCATTTGAGTTTTTGATGGTAATTTTGGTACCGGCTGGATTTGTTGTAGAGAAAAAGACACTGATATTACATTGGTTAGATTTTTCGCCTAAACTTTCTGCCATACCGCTAGCGCCGACTGCTACCACTTCTCCACCATTAAAGGATATCTGCACTCCTGCGTCTAGGGCGCCGTTGCCATCATTAGTGGGTCCGTCTACAACAACTTTGCCGCCATTAAAATATAAATATCCGTTCGAGTCCACTCCATCACCGCTTGAATTGATGTAAATATCTCCCCCATTAATTGATAGAATGCAATTCTCGTCGGCGTTAAATTGATTAGCGCCAGGACGGTTATTGGCAGATTCATCGGCTCCGCCACCTGCATTTATACCGTCATCATTGGTTGTAAGTTTGATTTGTCCATCATTTATGGTCACTACTTGTGCTTCGAGACCTTCGTAGGCTTTGCTAACGCTAATTGTGCCCCCATCGATAATTAATTCACTATTTGCATGAATTCCGTCGTCACCTGATGAAATATCAAATGTTCCGTTCGTAATCCCTACATAGCTATCTGAATGAATTGCGTCATCTCTAGAATTAATTACATAATTACCTCCTCTAGTTAGAATACTTTTTGAGGCCTTAATTGATTTCGCCGTCGACGTCAAATTAAAGTCGCCGTTTTCGATCAAAACGAAACCTTTGTCGACTTGTTCTATGTTTTCGGTTTTGATGGCATCCGCGCCAGAGCTGATCGTTAAATCTCCATCTACAATATAAACTGAATCGTTACCTCGAACACCGTCATCTACGGCTGCAATATTATAGGTGCCGCCATTTATTTTAAGATCGTCTTTGCCGACAATTGCGTCCTGATAATTTGCATTAATGATGAGTGAGCCGTCTCCTTTCATGGTTAAGTCTGCATTTGAATACAGTACGCCGTCGACATTAGAATCGATATTTGAAGCATACGTTGCGCCATCCTCCAGATAGTTATTCCCGACAAGCTCAATAATCAAATCTTCACCTTCTTCACAATATATCGCCGGACCTGACGAATTTTTAATCAATACATTATCTAGTATTAATCTTGCTACCGTGTTCTTAATGTTTAGATTTACCATCCCGTCGTTCAATTCGCCGGTCAAATGATAAGTGCCGGGCTCGGTGATTTCTAGACTTTCTGTGAGTTCGATATCATATGTCGGATAGCGATCCCAATTGATTTTTTGATCGCCATTATCGATGTTTATTCCACTAGTGATCTTTTCGGCGGTTTCTTTGGTGGCATCTTTGTTCATAATAATAGCTAGCACTATTACTCCGCATAAGATTATGAGGAATATTAACCACGGCCAGATACTGCGTTTTCTGGCGCCAATCATCTATATTTCCTCTTCAAAATTAGGTTGCGATAACAAGACTTTGAGGTTGCAATTTTTGACTCGAATTTCGTCTAAAAACTCTTTTTCTTTGACGCCTTTTTTTAGCGTTACGTCGTATGTAAGCTTATACAAACTACCCATATTCATGGTTTTCATTTTGACAAGATTATGTTTTTTCGTGTATTTTGTGAATATTTCGTCAAATACTTCGTCATAATCTAAATCCTCTGGTATCACTACTTTGAGCGAGCGTCGTTCTGAATTTGGTTCGAGGAAAGATGTAAAGGAAAAAAAGAAAATTGCTATGACCGCAATCGCGGTGATTACGATTGAGAATAGTACATGCCCCATGCCTAGTGCTAAGCCAATCATCATTACGAAGAAAATGCTGAGAAGTTCTTTGGCGTTGCCCTGAATCGAACGAAAACGAATGAGGGAGAATGCGCCGAGTATCGCGATGGAAGTACCCAAATTGCCGTTGATCATAATCATTACTGCCATCACTAATAGTGGCAGGGTGGCTAGAGTGATAAGAAATCCTTTGGTGGTACTCGAAGTCTTCATGTGTGTGAAGGCTACAACGATACCGAGAACTAGTGCTACACCGGCACAGATTAAGGCGTTCTCAAAACTGAGCCCGGTTGCACTTGTATCAAATATACTGTTAAACATTTTGCTCCTTTCTTGCTTTTTCGTATATTTTACCTACTTTGGAAAACTGTTCGGGGAAGATTTTTTCTTCTGATAGTTTACGAACAAGCCATAACGGCAAAAAACCGTGTGCTTTGATTTCCATTATAATATTTTTTTCGTCATTAAAGAAGTTTTTGTCGCTTTTTAGCTTTCTAAATGCGATTTTGTTGGTGCGATATTTTAAGTCTTCATCAAATGTGATGCGTAATTTGTCGTTTCCTTGGTAGCTCTCGCGGACGTAAAATACGAGAATCATTGGTTTTAGATTGTAATGCTCGATAAGATAATCTACTTCGCGAGCTACTTGATGATCGGATGGCGTATCGGCGTTTTTGGGCATATAATCAATCATTTTAGTATGATTCTTGACGAGTTTGTTGTAGTCTCTCTTAGTGATGCGCACGCGTCTTTTGTATCCGATATTATAATCTTTTCCGCGCATTTTGGTTTTGATTTCGAAAAATACTTTGTCGTAACCGCCATATGAGCGCGCTCGAAGTTTGTGCTTGAATCTGGGTTGCTCAATAGATTGGATAATTAGATCGAAATTATCGGTATCGAAATAAATATTAAATACTTCCGAAATAAAATAGTCATCTTTTTTCATATTTTGATTGATTACTTTTAACATGTGAGCTTTTTGCTCTGCCGTAATTAAGTATTTTTTCTCAACGCGATTAAATTTTTTTTCGTCTTTTTTGGGATTCATATCTTATATTATAAAACGAAAACTGAATTTTACCTTAAAAATTCATAGCATTAAGATTTAAAAACATGACATTTTTAGTTTAGTCAAGCCTATTTTATTTCGAAAAATCGTGTATAATTGTAGAAAAGTAAGTGTTGGGTTTTATTTTAGATGTTAGAAATTCAGAATATCTCAAAAATATATCAGACTGGTGGCTTGAAGCATAAGGCGCTGGATAAGATTAGTACGAACTTCCGTGAAAGTGAATTCGTGGCGATTTTGGGGCCTTCTGGTTCCGGCAAGACAACCCTACTTAATATTATCGGTGGTTTAGACAAATATACTTCTGGTGATTTGACGATTAATGAAAAATCGACAAAAAAGTATCGAGACAAGGATTGGGATTCTTATCGCAATCATAGAATTGGCTTCGTGTTTCAAAACTATAATTTGATTCCGCATCAAACAGTTTTGCAAAATGTACGTCTGGCTTTGACTTTGTCTGGCATTTCTAAGCGCGAATCGATTCGCCGAGCAAAAAAAGTGTTAAAAGAGGTTGGGCTGGCTGAGCATATCGACAAAAGGCCCAATCAGCTTTCTGGTGGGCAAATGCAAAGGGTAGCGATTGCGCGAGCTTTGGTGAACGATCCGGATATTCTCTTGGCTGACGAGCCAACTGGAGCTCTTGACTCGGAGACTAGTGTCCAAATTATGAATTTATTGAAAAAAATTGCCGATAAAAAACTCGTCATCATGGTGACGCATAACCCAGAACTTGCCGATGAATATGCCACAAGAATAATAACATTAAAGGACGGCAAGATTACTTCGGATTCGGACCCATATGACGGAAAAATCAAAACAGACTTAGATTTGGCTATCGCCGAGAAAAAGAGCAAGAAAACAAAGATGTCGTTTGTGACGGCATTGTCGTTGTCGTTGAAGAACCTACTGACTAAGAAGGCACGCACAATTCTAGTGGCACTTGCTGGTTCCATTGGTATTATTGGGATTGCGTTGATTTCGGCGGTTTCGACTGGTTTTCAAAACTACATTGATTCAATCGAAAGGGATACTTTGACTTCTTATCCCTTGACGCTTCTTCGCGAATCGACTGATATTACCGGACTACTTTTAAGTATAAGTGGTGAACAATCTAGCGAAGGGCTCGAAAACAAGGTGAAAGAAAATCAGGTTATTACTTCGATGCTCGGAAATGTCACTTCTAACGACCTTAAGAGTTTTCGCAATTATCTAGACAATCATTATGACGAGGTTAAGGATGATTTGAGATTGATTGAATATGAATATAGTGTTAAGCCTTTGGTTTATACCGAAGACGCTACGAATAGAGTAGCAAAACTGAATCCAAGTAATTTATTTACTTCGCTCGTGGGAGATAACTCAATTTTGACTTCCTATTCTCCATTTTCTTCAGTTTATATTCAGTATGACTCGGAAAACCTCGCTAATGACATGGACGTTGTGGCTGGTCGTTTGCCTGAAAAATATAACGAGTTGGTTATTTTCTTAAATGACAAAAACCATATTCCAGACTTATTGACATACTCGCTTGGATTTCATGACACAAATGAACTTGCTAACGTTGTGAAAGGAATCATGAGCGGCGAGAGAGTAGAAATTAACAATGAGCCTCTGGAGCTGACTTACGACGAGTTGATGGGTGTCGATCTTCGTTTAATTCATCCTGCGGATATATATAAATATAATGACAAATACAGCGTATACGAAGATATGAGCGAAGACGAAAACTATATGAAAAGTGTTTATAATGAAAAATCTGAAAAATTAAAGATCGTTGGGATCGTGACCGCAAAATCTGGTATGATGGCGGCGGGGAATGGCGTAATCTACTTACCGAGCTTAGTGGAGCACGTCATAAACGAGTCTGAAAAATCTGAGATTACTAAAAAGCAATTAGATAATCCGACAATTGATATTTTCTCTAATACAAAATTTGGCGAGAAGAAAAATGAGTTCAATTTTGAATTTTCTGACTTAGTTTCTGTAGATAATGCGGCGCTAGAAAAGGCGTTTAACGTTACTATCGACCAAAATGCGATTGCGGCGAAAACTAGTGAATATATTAATTCTATTTCCAATGATATTACTGCGGATATTTCGCCGGTCAAAAATGAGCTTACTGACAAGTTTAAATCTTTAGTCTCTGATTTCTTGAAATATATTCAAGAGAAAATAACGGCTGGCGAGTTTGATCCGTCCAAGATGGAAGAATACTTGAAAGACTTCATGGCGAATTATGACCTTAATGATTTAACTAATAAATATATGCTGCCTGATGAGCAATTGCGTCAAGCTTTCAGCGGTCTTTTGGGCGGATACCTTGCTGCGACTAGCCAAGACCCAACCATGACTTTGGATGGATATTTGGAAAAAACAGAAGTGACTGCAGTTTTTGATAAATTCGCTATCGCTATCACCGAGATAACAATGCAAAAAAATATTTTGACTAAGGTCGGAAATTTGACCAGTTATTTGTCGAGCAGTTTTGCTAACGCCTTTAATATTGACCAAAACGCATTGCTGTCTGCTTTTAAGTTAAACTTTACTGAGGACGAACTTGCGCGCGTGGTTTCGGCGATGTTTAATAAGAATGAGTCGACTTTGAATTCGAATCTGGCTCAACTCGGTTACCAAAAACTCGATGAACCTACCCAAATGTCATTTTATTTTACAAGCTTTGATGGCAAAACTCATTTTGTGGAATTTTTAAATAACTATAATGAGTTAATGGGTTCTTTGAATAATGATGACAAAGTAATTGAATATAATGACGCTACTGGGATTTTGATGTCATCGGTTAAAACTATCGTGGATGCCGTGTCGTATGTTTTGATTGCATTTGTTTCGATTTCTTTGATTGTGTCTTCAATAATGATTGGCGTTATCACTTATATTTCGGTATATGAAAGAACAAAAGAAATCGGTATCTTGCGCGCAATCGGCGCTAGTAAACACAATATTTCTTCGATTTTCAATGCCGAGACTGTGATAATCGGGTTTTTGTCCGGTTTATTTGGTGTGACTATTTCTTATCTTTTGATTCCAATAATTAATGTGATTCTACATCATTTTACGGGAGATATTCCATTATCTGCGATGCTTGACCCTAAGATGGCATTATTCCTAGTCTTCTTGTCGATTGTCTTAACGTTGATTGGCGGACTAATTCCAGCGCGTTCGGCATCGAAAAAAGACCCAGTCGAAGCATTGAGAAGTGAATAAACTTGTGATATAATATATGGTGCACTGGGGATTCGCCAAGTGGTAAGGCAGTGGGTTCTGGTCCCACCATTCGGGGGTTCGAATCCCTCATCCCCAGCCATGCTCTAGCGAGCATGCACAAAAAGCGGGATTCGTTCTTCGAATCGAATCCCTCATCCCCAGCCATGCTCTAGCGAGCATGCACAAAAAGCGGGATTCGTTCTTCGAATCGAATCCCTCATCCCCAGCCATGCTCTAGCGAGCATGCACAAAAATGATGAAAAAAATACCCCTCCAATCGAAGGGGTATTTTAAATCGATTATTTTGCTTCTTTAATCGTGGTTTCAATTGCTTTCGCGATTTCCTTGGCGTCTTTTCTAATCATAACCATATCAACGATGGTGATTACGGAATGAATCATAATAATAATTCCAGCAAGTACCGCGACTGAAATTGCCGAGGCAAATGGATTGAACAATATGATAATGCCACAAATTAGGTCAATGATCCCAAGTAGTAGCCATAGATACCAGTTTGATACAGCTCCCCTAACCGTGATTGCAATACTGATAATATTAACGCTCGATAATATAATCCAAATTCCTAGCGCAATGACGAATACCGTAGATAGTATATTTGGCATTGCAATTAGGACAAGGCCCACCACGATTGATAAGATGCCAGAGATAATTCCGTAAAACGGAATATAAATATTATGCGCCATGAAATCTAAAGTAATTAGTACAATACCATGGATTATTATATATATACCAACTATTATCCCGATAGTTTGCAAGGATATGCCTGGCGCAATCACCATTATCAACCCAATGATGAAAGCGGCAATTGATGAAATTATTATGGACATCGTTGTCCTTTTAAAAAGCTCTTTCATTTATGCTTCCTCCTTTTTTGCATTATAGCATAGTTTATATTTTTACTACAATAAAAATAGGGCGCCGGAGCGCCCTTTGTTGATATCTTGCGGTTTTAATGTTTAGTTGCCGTACTGTGTGTAGCTTCTGCCGTCCTTGTCTGTGTGGACGTTTTTAATGCTACCGTCGGGATATTCATCCCAGGAAAGGTGCCAATCTTCGTCTTTCGAATAAGCGGTATTATGAATGTGGTCGCCCTTCCAACTGGACGACATACCTCCGCCATTGTCGACGATGCTTTCGGCTGCCCTTTCTACGTCTACTCTTCCAGGATTATCGTACTTACTCATATTCCTGCCCTCCTTAAGATAGGACGCTTGGCCGATACCAACGAGTATATATTATAATACGACTTATTAAATATGTCAACTCTGTGATCGTCTATGACTTCGTATGATGTAGTAATTTATGATATAATTGTTTTATTATGGTGACTAAGAAAACGTTTTCGGTTAATGAGCTTGAGAATCTTTCAGCTGAAGAAATTATCGATAAAATCCAGCATCACCATTATTCTTTATTAGAGAGTCTCGGGGCGGGAAAGTTGCGTAGAGAAATGGTGCCTGTTGGTAAAGCATGTAACACTGCGATTAATTATTTTTTTGGCTCTACTGGCCCCAAGAATAATCCCGAGAAACATAACAGGGCAGCTAGAAAAAAGCTGGTCAAGGTTTTGTCGAAAATCACTCCGGGCTCATACAAAGGTGTCCCCAAAGACCAGAAGAATGGTCTAGTAATTGGCTTTAATCACCCTTCATTAGGTGAAATTGCACGCATTCTTACCATGAAAATCGATATTATGGGCGAAAAACCGATGTATTTTCCAGTAAATTTACCTTGGTATGAGGCTTTGGCGCCAAATTTTGATCGAATTAAACGACTTGGTATCGTGATTACACCTACTATTACGCCCTCTACTTGGCGCAAAATGAATTTGAAGGAAGGTTCAAGAAAATACGAGGCAGGGAAGCGCCTGAAACGGGATTTTCGCAACATTTATACCGATTTGTCTACTGAAGCAATGAAAAATGGCGGTGTGATTTTTGTTGCACCATCTGCAACTCGGCAGGCCACTGTTTTTAAAAATGAGGATGTTTACGAGAAAAAAGAACAAATTATTCCAACGATGTCGGTTTTGGCCTTGAGGTTATATGCTGATCCAGAAATGAAGTGTGATTTTTTGCCGATGGCGGTTTTGCCACCCAAAAATTACAGTCGTGGACTGAATTTTCGCAAAAAATACCGCCTCATTCCTGGCAAAATCATGACCGCGAAATACATCCGTGAAAAATATTTCAAAACAAAAAACCCGGACCGTCTCGAAGGTTTCGATTATGAGTTTCATCAACGACTGGCTGACGAATTGCCGAAGAATTTTTGGTATTAATGTGATATAATCATAAGCATGAATGATGATGGGCAGTATTTTTATCATCCACTAGAGAATATTGAAGATGTAGATATTTTCTATGAAGCTGTTGAGCGAGAGCATTTGACAAAGTCGATCTCTCCTGAAAGACCTTATACTTATTGGACAATAGAATTATATGATAAGCAAAACGGCATTCGTGGTGGTGGCGGACTTGGTGTTTTGGCAGCTGATACTAGGCGCGTTGCCGAACGCATGGGAATTCCTTTTACTCTCATCACTCCATTTTATCCTTCGGAGACTCATCAATCTATAAAAGACGGAAATACCCATGACAAGCACGTTGACGTAGATTACAAAAAATATGGTTTTAAATATATAGATAAAGTCGCTATCAAATGTAATAATGGTTTGGCTTGGCTCAATGTAATAGAAAAACGCTTTAAATCTACGCGTATCGTGGCTGTGACTGAGCCGAATTTTGGTGAATTATATTCTGGCATGAGCGGCTCGGATCATCGGCTCTATCAAGAAGTTGCATTAGGTTTTGGTGGTTATTTTGCCTTGAAGCTGATTGGTTTAAAACCCGCTATTATTCAGTTAAATGAAGTCGCTACCTTTTTCGCGGCACTAGCTCGGCTTGATGAGCTTGCCTCGAACGGTATGGATTTTTATGAAGCTGTTGTTTATACGCGTAAACATACTTTGTACACCAATCATACCCTCGTACAAGCGGCAGAAGCGGAATTTTCTTTTGCGCAATTCGAAAAATACGTTTTCCCGAACCTTAAATCTCTTGCCGTTAAAAAATGGCTCAAGGACAAATTTACAAACGGCCATATTAAACTTTCTTCGGTGACAATAGAAATTGCCGAGCTTAGAAGTGGTGTTTCGAAATTACATGCTCGCGTGGCGAACTATCGAGACCTCGCCGGAAACAAGGTTAAATTCAAGGCTGTCACAAACGGGATCGATATGGAAACTTGGGTCTTACCTGGAATAATGTCGTTTTATAAGGACAATGAAATTTTGGATAATATTGAATATCCCACAGCTAATTTTGTAGAAAACTTAGAATTTTTGACCGCTAACCGCATTCGTGAATTAAAAAACGAAGGTAGGGAAGTTTTAAATAAAATTCTCAAAAAGCATCCCGATCATAATGGTAATATACTCAAATTTGCTCAAAATGAAATGATTTTTGATTTTAAGCGTCGATTTGTAGATTACAAACGACCGACTTTGCCATTTTATGATACTGTTCGACTTCGCAATATTCTCGAATCACATAACGCACATTATGTTTTGGCTGGTCGTGTGCATGAGGGTGACCACAAAATGTCCGAAAAGCTTAAAGCGCTTTTGCATGCAATCGAGAAAGATGATTATTTGAAAACTCACGTACATTATTTACCGGATTACGACGAAGAGCTGGCATATGGTTTGTCTTGTGGTTCCAATGTAGCTATTAATGTGCCTATTATTGGGTTGGAGGCTTGCGGGACTTCATGGATGAAGGATATAGCCAACTTCGGTCTATTGATCTCTACTCACGATGGCGGTGTGGCGGATGGCTCTACTGATTCTTATTTAAATGTTTCGGGCACTGATGAGTCTGCTGAGCTTGATATGCTTTACCAGCGCATGGAGGAGTCGATGATGATTTGGGATAATGATTTTGATCTTGAATTTACCATCAAAAAACAACTTGCAGAATACTTGCCAGTCATTTCTGGCGCTCGCATGATGAAAGATTATCTTGACTATTTGTTCCCGAAGTAGTATAATCTTGACAAGTCTGGTATCAGACTTTTTTGATATCAAGAGACCATCAATAATTAAAGGAGTAAAATGGCTAAAATTACTAGAATCAAAGCGAGTGATTCTCCTAAAAAGGAGGAAAAATCCTCTGAGCCGACAATTACTCGTAAGAAAGTTGTCGTAGAAGACAAAAAATCTGCTAAAAACAAGCAAAAAGAAATTCGAAAAGCCGCAAAAAATATCAGTTCTGACGAAAAGCCAAAGAAATAAGTTTTTATTTTATTTAGACCTTTTGTGGCGTTATTTAATTATATTCGCGGTTCGTGGCACGAAATCCGTCAAGTACGTTGGCCAAATCGCAAAACTACCTGGAAAATGCTGCTTGGTATGGTAGTTTATACGGCAATTTTTATGGTCTTAATCTTTTTACTCGATATGTTTTTCTCGTGGTTATTTAATTTAATTTTAGGTAAATAAGGAAAGGAATTATTATGGCAGTAAACCGATATGATGATACAAGAGCATGGTATGCGATTTCTACTTATAGTGGTTACGAGGATAAAGTAGCTGATTCTATCAACCAAAGGACTGGTACGGTCGAGATGGCTGACAAAATTTTTGAAGCGATTGTACCGAAGGAGAAACAAATCGAAATCAAAAACGGCAAGCGTAAAATCGTTGACCGTAAGATTTTGCAGGGCTATGTGCTTGTAGATATGAAACTATCTGATGAGACCTGGTATATTATCCGCAATACCCCGGGCGTAACTGGGTTTATCGGGACTGGCACGCAACCAACTCCAGTTTCTGAAAAAGAAATCACTAAGATTAAGAAGCGCATGGGCGTCGAAGATCCGAAGTTCTCAGTTAAATATGAAGTTGGCGAAGTGGTTTCGATTACTGATGGTCCATTTAAGGGCTTTGATGGCTCTATTTCTGAGATTGATGCCGCTAAGGGCAAGCTCAAGGTAATGGTATCAATGTTTGGTCGCGAAACACCTGTCGAACTTGACGCTTTACAAGTTAAGCAATTGTGATATAATAATAAAGTTACGCACTAGAAAGGTTTTTTATGGCAGAAAAGAAAGTTATCGGAAATTTGAAATTACGAATTCCTGCAGGAAGGGCAACGGCTGGTCCTCCAGTTGGCTCTACGCTTGGTCAGTGGGGACTTAACATGATGGATTTCATCAACCCATTCAATGATGCTACTAAAGATTTAATGGGTAAAGACGTAATTGTACATATTCGCGTATTTGATGATCGTACTTTTGACTGGAAATGCCTTGGTCAACCAGTTGATGATTTAATCAGGGAAGCAATCAAGATTCAAAAAGGCTCTGGTAAGCCAAATACTGACAAGGTCGGTAAAATCACCAAAGCTCAACTCCAAGAAATTGCCGAGAAAAAGATGGATCAATTAAACGCTATCGATATTGAAGGTGCAATCAAGATTGTAGCTGGTACAGCGCGTTCGATGGGCGTCGAAGTCGAGGATTAATTTGTTTCAAAAATAGCCCTACGGGGCTTTTTTGATGCTCGTTTCCTCTACATTGACAGATATTCATAAGTGTGATATAATTAATAGATAGGGTCAGCTTTTCGTTAGAAGGAGTTAAAATGACTGCACCTTACACGCAACAACAATCACACAACGAGACGCAGTCCGAATTGATCAAGACGGCATTGAAGCTGTGGGTCAACTACGGGGAGGACTTTCGTAATGCCCTTGGTGAATATGAAACCCTCTGCGCGCAGAAGAAGGCGCTTGATATCGGCGGTAAACGATTGAAGCGAGACGTCTTGTCTGGCTTCCCGACCTCCGAGAAAGTTCCTGGGCTTAGATTTCTCGAGATTGAGGATAAGAGTCAGGCCAAGCACTTCCTCGAACAGCTTTCCAATCGAAAGCTCAACCGCTTGATCAGCCTAATTGAGCGTTACGTCAAATATAATTACAGCTTCAATACTCTTGTTTGCTGGAATTACGACATTCGCTGGCGTATTGCTCATAAGGGTAAACGCTGTGCGTTTGGTGACGACCCGAGTGCAATTCGTTGCAAAGGTAGGCCTCGGAGAACGGCGAGAGTTGCGGAATAACTATGGGGAGGCATATTTGCCTCCCTTTTCCTTGCTTTTTTTATTATTTTTTGATATAATAATGCGGATTAATTAAGGTTGGGAGGGCAATGCCCGTTTGTACCACAGAAAGGATATTATGGCCGAAGAAGAGGTCAAAGATACTAAAGAAGCTGTAGCTGAGGAAGTAAAAACCGAAGAGGCTTTAGCTGAAGACACTGCAACCGAGGAAACAACAACTAAAGAGCCAGAAACTTACGCAAAATCTGGTAAAAAATCTAAAAAACACGTCGAGGAAGTAAAAGCCGAGGAAGAGCGCCAAGCTCGCAAGCTCGAGCGCAAAGCTGCCGAGAGTGTTGAGAAACCAAAAGGCGCTACTCCTGTTACTCGTCCTCGTATTGAGCGTCGTGGTAAAAAATACCAAGAAGCTGCTAAGCTGGTCGAAAAAGGCAAGAATTATACCCTAAAAGATGCAATTGAGCTTGCAATTAAGTCTAGTCCTGCCAAGTTCGATGCTTCGCTTGAAATCCACGCACGTCTTGGCGTAGATCCACGTCAAGCAGATCAAAACATTCGTACTACTATTGTGCTTCCAAATGGAAATGGCAAGACTGTACGCGTTGCTGTATTCGCGCCTCTCGATGTCTGTAAAGCCGCCAAAGCTGCTGGCGCCGACATTGCCGAGGATGAAGAGTTTTTGAAGCGACTAGATAAAGGTGCAATCGACTTTGATGTTTTGATTTCTACCCCACAATTCATGCCAAAGCTCGGTAAATACGCAAGATTGCTTGGTCCAAAAGGTTTGATGCCAAATCCTAAAGCTGGCACTGTGACTGCTGACGTAGAAAAAGCCGTCAAAGAATCAAAGGCTGGTAAAGTTGAGTACCGTGTAGACAAGCAGGCTATTGTACACATCAGCGTTGGTAAATTATCCTTCGGTGTAGATAAATTACTCCGGAACGCTAATGCTTTCTTTGATAGCTTAAAGGCTCAAAAGCCTGCTTCGCTTAAGGGTTCCTACGTAAAATCTGTTTATCTAGCCACCACGATGGGGCCATCGATTGCTGTCGAAAATGTTTACAATTAAATAATTGTGTTATAATTGGCTTATGAATGAATTCATAAGCCAATTTGGTATTCCAGAAGTAGTCGTAATGATTATTCTGGGACTTTTGGTGCTTTTATTTGGCTACCGGATTAAAAAAGTTGCATTTTTTATCATATGGTTCTTATTGGGTTACAATTTAGTACTTTATCTTATGCCGACTATTAATGATTTGGTTCCACAAATTGCAGGAGATAATTTGTATCAGATACTTTTGCCAATTGCGGGAGGCCTTTTGCTTGCTTTGATGGGCTTTTCAGTTGAGAAACTTTGTGTCGGTGGGATTTGTTTTGTACTGGTAATGATGGTGGCAATCCAGAATTTTGGTACGGACATACAAGTTTTGGCAGTAGCCGCAATTATTGGCGTAATTGCGGCGGGTGCTGCAGTTACTTTAATGAAACCTGCTATTATCGTAGCGACAGCTGTTTTGGGTGCCCATGTGCTCACCCTTGCGATCGGCAACCTTATCCCAGCTCTAGATTTAGGAAGCGGATTATACTGGCCAATTATGCTTGGTCTCGCTGCCGTTGGTTGTATTATTCAATTTACTACGACTAGGCGAATTGATTGATTTTTTGAATTAAGTGTGATATAATTGGGGGAGTTACCAAAGACAGCGACGGGAGTAATCCTTAATTATGTCGCCGAGGAATTTCTTATAATTTTATTTGGTGACGCTATTTAACAATTAGCTAACACCCTATTAACAATAACCAAAGGAACTTTTTATGGCAATTTCAAAGGATAAAAAGAATACATTGGTTGCTGATTTGACCGAGCTTTTAACTAGCGCAAAATCAACGGTTTACGCCAAATATCAAGGTTTGACCGTTGCTGAGCTCCAAGAGCTCAGGAAAGCCGCTCGCGAAGCTGGAGTCAAAATCAAGGTCGTGAAGAACCGTTTAGTACGTGTCGCAATGGGCCAAATTGCGGTCTATAAAGACACCGATACTACCGGCCTGACTGGCCAATTGCTTTATGCTATTTCGGACGAAGATGAAGTTGCACCTGCAAAGGTGTTGGCTGAATTCGCCAAAAAACATAACGCACTCAGCCTTGTCGGTGGTTTTTCTGACCTTGGCAATACTTTGTCGGAAGACGAAGTAAAAACTCTAGCCGCTATGCCTACCAAGAACGAGCTTATCGCTCAGGTGGTGGCACAGCTTCTTTCGCCAGTTACGGATTCTATTTCTGGCCTTTCTGGAGGCTTGTCTGGGATCGTTTCTGGTCTTGAAGCGCATGCAAATTAGCAATCGATTATAACTAGAAAGGAATAAATCATGGCTACTGATATTAAGAAATTAGCTGAAGAGCTAGTCAAATTGACTGTTCTTGAAGTAAACGAATTAAAGAATGTCCTTAAGGACGAATATGGCATTGAGCCGGCTGCTGCCGCTGTGGCTGTGGCTGCTGGTCCTGCCGCCGGTGGCGAAGCTGCCGCCGATGAAGGCAAATCTGAATACGACGTCGTCTTGAAAGACGCTGGCGCTCAGAAGATCGCCGTAATCAAGGCTGTTAAAGAGGCCACTGGCCTTGGCCTCGGTGAAGCAAAAGCTATCGTAGATGGCGCGCCTGCTACTGTTAAGGAAAAGGTCGCTAAAGACGAAGCTGAAGCAATGAAGAAAGCTCTCGAAGAAGCTGGTGCTACTGTCGAGCTCGCTTAATTAAAATTGTTAGCTAATTGTACGTTTAAAAACTGGAATTATACTTTTCGGGGACGGGTCGCTCGACCCTGCGGGTCGTCCGCGTCCCAAGGGGCGGTCTGCGCCCGTCGTTACGGGGCTCGCGCCCTCATCCTCGGTCGTGACCTCCGGAAGCCCCTCAAAGTATCAATTCCAGTTTTTTGTTGTATAATAGACAATATGAACGATTTTGATTACATAGACAAAGACGAAGTTTATTTGGATTCGGCTTGTCAGAGCCTACGGCCGAGGCCAGTGATTGATGCGATTAATAAATATTACACCGAGCATAATTCTTGTGGTGAACGCGTAAAATATAAGTGGGGTATAGAGACCGACGAAAAAGTTGACGCTACGCGTGAGAAAGTCTTGAAGTTTTTGAAACTGTCTTCGCGTAAATATACCGTTTCTTTTACGTTAAATACGACTTATGGTATTAATTTGATTTTGAATCAGCTTAATGAACGTAAATTTAAAAAAGTAATGACGAGTGAAATCGAGCACAACTCTCCGTTCCTTGGTACGATGGCCTTCAGTAAACGTACCGGGTTGGCGCGCGAGGTGATGAAGCGAAATGATGATGGCTCGATTAATGTTTCTGATTATGATTTTGAAAATGCAGTCGTTGTCATAAATTGCGCTTCGAATTTTGACGGAAGAAAACTATTGAACATCAAAGAAATAGTGAAGGCAGTACACAAAGCTAATGGAATCATTATTATCGATGCAGCACAAGCAATGGCACATTCTGCTGATATATTACGCGGCGTAGAAGTTGATGCAATTTGTTTTTCAGCACACAAATTGTACGCACCATCACTTGGTGTAATCGTATGGCGCGACGAACTGATGGAATATTTGACTCCAGGATTTCTCGGCGGGGGGATGGTAGATGATGTTGATA
This sequence comes from Candidatus Nanosyncoccus sp., assembly GCA_045603565.1. Lineage (GTDB taxonomy): Bacteria > Patescibacteriota > Saccharimonadia > Saccharimonadales > Saccharimonadaceae > Nanosyncoccus. The sequence goes on from JAZUML010000004.1 coordinate 23,081, forward strand.
AGGATTCTTATGTACTGTCTGCAGAAGGGAAGGAACACCGTTATACGAGATTCGAATCGGGCTTGCAGGCTTGGGGCGAGATTGTCGGACTTGGAGCTGCTCTTGATTGGCTAAATAAACTGCCAAAATCAGCTTGGAAAAACTTAGAAAACAACACTATTGAATTGTTTAATTTCTTAAGCGAATCGGAGAAAGTTCATCTTGTAAACCATGAGCCAAACCCGACCATTTCTTTTTATGTTGACAGTCTCGATTCGCATTTGCTAGGGAATGCTTTAAGCCGTGAGGGAATTATGGCGCGTACTGGTTACTTTTGCGCCCATTATTATCTTGATCATGTTCTGGGTTTACCGCCTTTAATTAGATTCTCACTTGGACTCCATAACTGCCCGGAAGATATTGAAAAAGTAAAAAGCGTAATGAAAAAAATCTTGTATTAGCGTTAGTGTTTATGTTAAAATTAGTTTAAATGGGAGGTTTTTTATTAAAGAAGGTTAATAGTAGCACTTTGTGTGTTGTTTTTTGCCTCTTTTTAATTTCTCTCATAACATTTTCTGCCATCAGCCTCTCTCATCCACTAGCCTCTGCGGCAGAAATCTCCGCCTCTACTTCAGTCAATGCCACAGTATCAGTGCTTGAGGCTTGCACAATGGAAGGAGATTACAATACTTATGTCCCGCATACTGCAGTAATTCCAGC
>JAZUML010000005.1:0-40242 GCA_045603565.1 Candidatus Nanosyncoccus sp.
TGGTGCTGTTACTCTTACTGATAATCGTGATGGTACAGTAAGATCCTATGATGTTTCTAAACTCGCAGATGGCAACTGTTGGATGACTACTAATCTTGCATTAGGTACTACATCTGCAGTTACTCTTACTAGTGATGATACTGACCTAGCAGAAGGCACTACCTTTACTCTGCCTGCTGGGGATACCACATCTAGCACCACAGCTACTAATGCTAGAATACGTCTAACGAATGAAAGTGGTGGTACTACTAATGGTGCTTATTATTCATGGGCTGCGGCTGTAGCTAGTACCGCATCTACTAGTTCTGCTATTAATACTTCTATTTGTCCTAAGAACTGGGATCTTCCTACTGATGCCCAATATGGTGCTCTTTCTACTGCTTCGGCTTATTCTTCTACTAATCCTACTACTGATTTACCAAGTCAATTTAAAGTAGCTGGTGGTTTTACTAATGGTGCCGATTTTTATCAGACTACATATGGTTTCTATTGGACCTCTACTTCTAGTACTACTACTGTAGCATATGGCAGGAGAGCAAGTACTACTACTCTTACTAATAGCACAAGTACCGGCACTACTTATGGTAGCAATAAATACTACAGAAAGAATATCAGGTGTGTAGCTAGCCAAGGTTCAGTTACAATTAACTATAACGCCAATGACGGTTCTAGTAATACATCAAGCCAAACTGTGGAAATTGTTAACGGTAAACTTGCATCTGCTGACTTATTTACCCCAGTAGGCCACAAACAATTTAAAGAATGGAATACCGCCGCCAATGGTACTGGCACTAGCTACGCAGCCAATGCTAATGTTTCTACACTAAATCTATATTCGGGTCAAAGCCTCGAACTCTACGCTATGTGGGACGATGTTTATTATATTGCTTTTAATACTAATGAATCTAGTGTGGGTGGTACTCCTGGCTCTGCTACTGGCGCCATGACTAACCAGACCGTTGTAAGAGATAAGGTTACTGCTATTAAAACCAGTACTTTTGCTCTTACTGGCTATGTCTTTTATGGCTGGAATACAGCCGCCGATGGTACTGGTACGCTTTATAGTGATGGACAAAAGGTCACTAACCTTACTTCTATTGGTAGCACTATTACCCTTTATGCTGTTTGGTCGCAAGGGGCTTACTTAGACACTGGACAAAATGTAAATCAAAAACTTAAGCGTCTAGCTGGCAACAGCTCAGCTACCTATACCACCCAAGATACTGCTATTGCCGCAATTGTTCGCTCTAATACTCTACCAAACGATTTTATTCCTGCAACTGAAAATACCATTTCACACAGCTCTTCGCCATACCCAATCTATGCTTGGTATGATTCAACTAACACTACCATCTACTATTATTCCGAATCTACAATAATTCTTATGAATAAAACCTCTAGTTATTTTTTTAACGAAATGAGAGCTTTATCTAATCTATCTACTATTTCTAATTGGGATACAACTAAAGTAACAAGCATGTATCAAATGTTCTACTATACTGGTTATGACTCATCTTCTTTCACCCTAGATCTTTCTTTTTGGAATACTTCCAGTGTAACGAGCATGGGTGGCATGTTTAAATTTGCTGGTCGCAATGCCACTACTTGGTCTGTTGGTGATATTTCTTCCTGGGATACCTCCAATGTAACAAATATGGGGGATATGTTCTATTATGCTGGCTATAGTGCATCATCCTCTTTTACTCTAGACCTCTCTTCCTGGGATACTTCTAGCGTGACAAGTATGATTTATATGTTCTCTAATGCCGGCCGCAGCGCTACTACTTGGTCTATTGGAGACATCTCTTCTTGGGATGTTTCTAATGTGACTAATATGTATTATATGTTTGAAAGTGCTGGTGGTAATGTCTCTACCTTCACTCTAGACCTCTCTTCCTGGGATACTTCCAGTGTGACAAATATGTCTTATATGTTCTATCAGGCTGGCTATAGTGCATCATCCTCTTTTACTCTAGACCTCTCTTCCTGGGATACTTCTACCGCGACAAATATGGGTGGCATGTTTAAATATGCTGGCTACAGTGCCACCACTTGGTCTGTGGGTGACCTAGCAGATTGGGACACTTCCAGCGTGACGACTATGCAAGAGATGTTCTACTATGCCGGCCGCAACGCTACCACTTGGTATGTGGGTGACCTCTCTTCCTGGGATACTTCCAGTGTGACAAATATGTACCGGATGTTCTCCAATGCCGGCTACAGTGCCACCACTTGGTCTGTGGGTGACCTAGCTGATTGGGACACTTCCAGCGTGACGACTATGCAAGAGATGTTCTACTCTGCCGGCTACAGTGCATCATCCTCCTTTACTCTAGACCTCTCTTCCTGGGATACTTCCGGTGTGACAAATATATACCAGATGTTCCAAAATGTTGGCTACAGTGCCACCACTTGGTCTGTGGGTGACCTATCTGACTGGGATATCACCAATGTGACGAGCATGGGATATATATTCCAGAGTGCCGGCCACAGTGCCACCACTTGGTCTGTTGGCGATCTCTCTGATTGGGATACTTCCAGCGTGACAAGTATGCAAAGTATATTCGCCAGCGCCGGCTACAGTGCCACCACTTGGTCTGTTGGCGATCTCTCTGATTGGGATACTTCTAGCGTGACAAATATGAATAGTATGTTCTCTGGTGTTGGTCACAGTGCCACCACTTGGTCTGTTGGCGATCTCTCTGATTGGGACACTTCTAATGTGATAAATATGGGTGGTATGTTCAACGGTGCTGGCTACAGTGCCACCACTTGGTCTGTGGGTGACCTATCTGACTGGGATACTTCTAGCGTGACAAGTATGGGTAGTATGTTTAATAATGCTGGCTACAACTCATCTTCCTTCACTTTAAACCTCTCTTCTTGGGATACTTCTAGCGTGACAAGTATGGGCAGTATGTTTAATAATGCTGGTCACAGTGCCACCACTTGGTCCATTACTATTCCAAAAACCAATGACGGAACAGCTTCAGGACCAATTGCTAACACTACTTCCAATCTTTATGGTAATACCGCTTCGGTTACTGCCGCTCCAGATTCGGGTAGGTCCTTTACCCTCGCAAATTAGGACAATTAATATTGTTTGTGGTAAAATAAGAACAAGCAAGGTTATATTAAAAATAAATGGGTGGGAGGAGGTGCCCGGAATATGAAAAATAAAAAGTGTAAGTACATATTTGTGACGGGGGGAGTGCTTTCGGGTGTTGGTAAGGGTATTACTGCGGCTAGTATGGGTGCGATTCTAAAGGCGAAGGGCTATAAAGTCACTATGCAAAAATGTGATCCGTATCTAAATGTGGATGCAGGACTGTTGAATCCGGTAGAGCATGGCGAATGTTATGTCACGCATGATGGTGTAGAAACTGATCTTGACCTTGGACATTATGAAAGATTCCTGGATTTTGAAACTAATAAATATTCAATTACTTTGTCGGGTTCTATTTATAAAGAATTGATTGAACGAGAACGTGCGGGTGGATTTCATGGTAAAACCGTGCAGTTAGTTCCGCATTTCACAAATTTAGTGTGTGAAAAAATTGAAAAAGCCTCGGTGGAGAGCGATATTCATATTGTAGAGATTGGTGGTACGGTGGGGGATTATGAAGGTTTGCCATTTATTGAAGCGATTCGATTGTTTGCAAATAAAGTTGGGCGAAGGAATTGTTTGTATGTTTCGGTGGTGTATGTGCCGTTTATCCATACTTCGAATGAACTCAAAACCAAACCAGCACAGAATGCATTGAAAGATTTGCGTGGGTTTGGCATTATCCCGGATGTAGTGTGCGTGAGGACGGAAGAACCGTGTCAAAGGGCGATCTGTGAAAAAATTGCAAGGTTTTCTGGTATTCCTGACGAGGCAGTTCTAAACTTACCTGATATTAATTCGGTATATGATGTGCCATTTAATGTATTAAAATCTGGCGTTTTGAAGATTTTGAATGATTTTGTGGACGACGAGACCGAACCAGATATGTCACGTTGGAAAGAATTTTCACGACGACGAGGGCGTAAATATGCTAAAACCGTGAAAGTGGGTTTGGTGGCGAAATATGTGGGTAATGATGATACCTATATGTGTGTGACGGAAGCATTGAAGGCGGCAGGAGCGTGGAACAACGTGAATATGGAAATTAAGTGGGTGAACGCGGAGGAGGTGACGGCTACGAGTTTACGCGGATTAGATGGAATTGTAGTGCCGGGAGGTTTTGGCGCAAGAGGTACTGAGGGGAAAATCAAAGCTGCAGAATATGCTTTGAAAAATAACGTGCCGTACCTTGGTTTGTGTTTGGGTATGCAGGTGGCCTGCATTGCGGCGGCGCGAAAAGGTGGCGTAAAAAAGGCGAACTCAGAGGAATTTGGCGCAAGCGAGACGGATAGTAATAATGTGATTTATATTATGGAGGGTCAAAAAGGCAAGGAATCTACTGGAGGGACGATGCGACTAGGTGATTATAGGGCGAAATTGGAGGATAAATCTAAGACTAGGAAGATTTATGAAAAATATGGTTGGGGTGAGGAAGTTGAAGGTGGATATGAAGTTGTAGAAAGACATCGTCACCGCTATGAAGTTAATCAGAAGTTTTTGTCAGAAATGGAGAAGGGCGGAATTAGGGTATCTGGTACTTCGCCGGATGGGAAATTGGTGGAATTTATTGAGGCTCCGAATTGTAAGTTCTTTGTAGCAACACAAGCTCACCCAGAATTTAAATCTAGGCCGCTCAATGTACACCCACTATTTATGGAATTTATACGTAACCTAAAATAATGGTTATGGTATAATAACAATATGGATGAGAGTGAAATCCAGCAAAAACGACGTGATAATGAAGAGCAAGCAACTGCGGATCGAGCGCGGATTTTAGGTTTGCCATATCTTGATACGCGCGAATTTGAAAATAGTATAGAATTGGTATCTGGGCTTTTGGATGTTTCTGAAATGCACCAAAGTTTTATCATCCCATTGCAAAAGGGTGGTGGCGAAGAGCATTATCAGTTTATGGTGACGAGTCAAACGCCGCGTTCTTTGATTGAAAAAATGCGTCAAGAGTATACAGATGAAGGCGAAAAAGCGGATTTCTTTTTGATTTCGAATTCGGCATACAAAGTTTTTATGTTGCGTTATGATCCGCCGAAGGTAATAGAATATGATGATATAAAAATTGGTGGTGAAGGTGATTCGGAAACAATTGCGTCGGTATCTAAGACTCTTGGCATGGTGTCGACCGAAAAAGTTTTTGATTTTTTGTTGGATCAAGCTGACAAGCTCGGTGCGAGCGATATTCATATCGAAAATATGCGTGATGAAATCCGAATTAGAATGCGCGTAGACGGTATTTTGCATCCGGTGGCGGATATTGATAAAGATAGATATCGGATTTTGATGGGCGAACTTTCGTCACGAGCAAACGTGTCGACAGCTTCGAATAAGCCGCAATCTGGACACATGCAGAAAGAAGTTTTTCAGGATGGGACTTCGCATCTTCTAAATGTGCGCGTGGAAACAATTCCGACGATGTATGGACAGGATGCAGTGCTACGTTTGTTTAATTTTGACGAGTCGTTATTGAATTTGGATTTGCTTGGTCTGTCTAAGGAAGAACTAGACGAAATTCACGAAGTGATTTCGCATCCTAGAGGATTGGTTTTGATGGTGGGTCCAACTGGTTCGGGTAAATCTACTACTTTGTATTCGATGCTTAATGCGCTTAATAGCACGGATCGAAAAATAATTACTTTGGAGGATCCGATTGAGTATGGTATTTCGGGGATTTCGCAGATTCCGATTAATACTAACGCTGGGGGTTCGTTTGCTGAGGGGTTACGCTCGGTACTTCGTTTGGATCCTGACGTGGTGATGGTAGGTGAGATTCGCGATGCCGATACGGCTAAAACAGCAATTCAGGCTTCGATTACTGGGCATTTGGTGCTAAGTTCTTTTCATGCTAATTCTTCTTCGGCGGCATTTTCGCGCATGATTGATCTGATAGGCGTAAATCCGATTTTTTCGAGCTCAATTAGATTGGTAATGGCCCAGCGATTGGTGAGGAAATTATCGGACTCCAAGAAGGCACGACCGGCCACTGAAGCAGAAGCGAATTATATCCGTGAAGTCTTGAAAGAGACTTCACAGGAAAAATTGACAGGGGTGGATTTGAATAATATAACGTTGTATGATGCGGTGGCGACGGAAGATGATCCGTTTGGTTATAGTGGGCGTACAGTGATTATGGAGCAGTTGGTGGTTTCGGAAGATATTCAGGCATTTATCCGTGGTGACGTGGCAGATATTAACACGAACGCAATTGAAGCTGCGGCCAAAAAGAATGGAATGTTGACTTTGGAGCAGAAGGGAATCTTGGCGGCTCTTAGGGGTGATACAACCTTAGAAGAAGTATCTAGAGTGATTTGATAATAATTGTGGTATAATAATATCTATGAGTGAAAAAGTTGTTTCGGACTATAATGGTTACGATTATAAAAAAGAATTCTGGGAAAACGCGGATAGAGAATACGAAGACCAGGCTGACAGAATGGCAATCAGAAAGTTGTTGCCAAAGAGAATGGAGAAATTTGCTGATATCGGAGGGGGATACGGAAGACTTGCGAATGAATATTTGAAACGAGCACACAAAATTATCATTTTTGATTACTCCAAAACTGAGCTAGAGCAAGCTAAGGAAATTTACGGAGACAAAATTGAAACCAGAGCTGGTGATATTTATAAATTGCCATTTAAAGACGAAGAATTAGATGGTTTGATGATGGTGCGTGTGACTCATCATTTAAAACATATGAATAAAGCGATGGCGGAGCTTTACCGAGTTCTAAAACCTGGCGGGGTGGCTGTGATTGAAGTTGCAAACAAGCGGACTCTGCCGAAAATGGCGAGATTTATTACTGGCAGAAGTAAAGTGAACCCATTTGATAAAAAAGTGGCAAATTATAAAGAAATCTCTAAAGACGGATTTTATAATTATCATCCGAAATATGTGGAAGAGATATTTGATAAGACTGGGTTTAAGATAGAAAAAGTTTTGTCGGTGTCGAACTTTAGAAGTCGAAGTTTGAAAAAAATATTCAAAACCAATAATTTGGTGAAGATGGAAGATAAAGCACAGGCAGCGCTTGCGCCAATTAGATTTGCGCCGTCAATTTATTATAAGTTGAGAAAACCAGAAAATAGGTTATAATATATAGTTGATGGGCCCGTCGTTCAACGGATAGGACATATCCCCTCTAAGGATATGATGCTGGTTCGATTCCAGCCGGGCCTACCATTAGGCTTAGGCCTGTTTTTTTATTCTTCTTCAAGGATGGCAAGATGGGATTCGTCGAGTTGGGTTTGGTCTACTTCGGAGGGGGAGTTCATCATTAAGTCGACGCCAGAGCCGTTTTTGGGGAACGCAACAATATCGCGAATGTTATCAACACCTTCTAGAACCATGAAGATGCGGTCTAGTCCTGGGGCACAACCGGCGTGTGGCGGAGCGCCAAATTTGAAGGCGTTCAACATGCCGCCAAAGCGAGCTTCAACATATTCGTTGTTGTAGCCTAGGATATTGAAAACTTTATACATGATTTCGGGGTTGTAATTACGGACTGCGCCGGAACATACTTCGTAGCCGTTCATGACCATGTCGTATTGGTCGGCTGTGATGGCGAGTTTTTCTTCATCAGTCTTGGCGTTTTCTAATGCTACTAAGCCGCCTTTTGGCATACTGAATGGATTGTGGCCGAAGTCTAGTTTTTTGGCTTTTTCATCCCATTCGTAAAAAGGAAAATCGACGATCCAGGCGTAGGAGATTTCGTCGGGATTTTTGAGATTGAAATGGTCAGCAAAAGCAATGCGGAGCTCGCCGAGAACTTTGTTGACGGTCTTTTTATTGTCGGCACCAAAGAAGACGGCGTCGCCGGTCTTGGCTCCGGTGAGTTTTTGAACATTTGCGATTTCTGCGTCGGTCATGAATTTGAGAATTGGAGATTTGGCGCCTTCTTCTGTATATAATATATATGCAAGGCCACCGGCACCGAGCTTCTTGGCTTTTTCGGTGAATTCGTCAATTTCGCGACGAGTAAGAGAGGCGGCGTTTTTGACGCAAAGCGCCTTGACGCATGCAGTCTGGAAGACTTTGAAATCGGTGTCTTTGAAGACTTCAGTTAAATCGATTAATTCCATGCCATAACGAAGGTCTGGTTTGTCGGTGCCATAAGTATTCATAGCGAATTCGTAAGGTAGACAGGGAATTTGCTTACCTTTTTCGAGGTATTTTTCGGCTGGCGCGGAATTCATCACGAGTTTTTTCTTGGCAAAATCGTGAGCGAGCGAAACAAATAAAGGTTCGATTTCGCTTCTGACTGTCTCGCCGTTATCGACAAAGGACATTTCGCAGTCTAATTGATAAAAATCTCCGTAAAGACGGTCGGCGCGAGGATCCTCGTCGCGGAAACAGGGTGCAATTTGGAAATATTTGTTAACACCGCCAACCATTAGTAGTTGCTTGAATTGTTGAGGAGCTTGGGGAAGGGCGTAGAATTTACCAGGATGTAACCTAGATGGAACGAGGAAATCGCGAGCACCTTCGGGGGAAGAATTGGCGAGAATTGGTGTAGTGATTTCGGTAAAGTCGTGATCGTACATAAAGTTTCTGATATAGCGATAGTATTCAGAACGACGTTTTAGGAGGTTTTGCATAGATGGACGGCGAAGGTCTAGATAGCGATATTTGAGACGCATTTCTTCGGAAGATTTTTCGCCATCGTCGTGAGTATTGACTGGAAGAGGAGCGGATTTATTGAGAAGTTCTAATTGGTCAACTACTAATTCAATTTTGCCAGTGGCGATATTTGGGTTGATGAGTTCTGGAGCGCGTTCGCGCATTTTGCCGGTAGCACGGAGAACGAATTCATCGCGGACGGATTCGGCGAGCTTAAACGAATCATCGTTTTCTGGAGTAATGACGAGTTGAATGATGTCAGTGTGGTCGCGAAGATCAATAAATATTAAACCGCCGTGGTCACGACGAGAATTAACCCAACCTTCGACCATAACAGATTTACCAAGATAATTGTTTAATTCGTTTGCTAAAATTCTCATAGAGTATATTATATCATCATCCGAGTAAATAATCTAGGAGCATCTGAATAGTGAAGAAGCCGGCGAGGGAATCTTTGTCGTCGAGGACGAGAAAATAATAACTGTTGGTGCGTTCGATTTCTTCGACGACGAAACCTAGGGGGTCGTTAAGGTGAAGATGGTTGACGTTTTTGTCCATGTATTTTTCGGCGCGGTCAGTTTTTTTAATCTCGAGAGCATTTAATGCTTCGGTATGAATGATGCCTTTGACTTTGTGATTGTTGTCGACGACAGGAAAATTGGTAAAACCAGATTTATATAGTTTATCTAATACGAGTGGGCCGAGAATGTCCTTGCTGTTTACGAAAAGCATTTTATCTTTTGGAATCATCAGATCTGAGACTTTGCGATCATCGAAACTCATAACGGCGGCGATACGAGCGCGATCGGTAGAATTTAGGATGCTTTTGGGGGTTCGCTGTAAGACTTCGATGAATTCCTCGATGGTTTTGGGGGTGTATTTTGGTTTGACTTCGGGTTTGTGTTCGCGATATTTATCAAGTTTTGGGTCAAGGAATTTAACAATTTTACATAAAATCTCGTGCCACATGATATAATAATTATAACATAAAGGAGTGATATGAGAAAATTACATGGTTTTTCTGTGGCGGGGGTTATAATTGGAGTTCTAGTGGTGGCTTTGCTCGGTGTTGCTACTTGGGCGATTATTGATGGCAATAATAAAGCTACTGATTTTGCTGATTACGATTTTAATACTGTGATTGAGCCGACGAAAGATAATGGCGATATTGGCGATCATGTCAAAGGAGATCCGAATGCGCCAGTGTTGATTTTTGAATATGCGGATTATCAATGCCCTGGTTGTGCTTCGATAAACCCACGAGTTAATAAGGTAATTGAGCAGTTGGATGGTAAGCTAGCAGTTGTATATCGTAGTTATTTGTTGTCTTATCACCAAAATGGTACAGCAGCGGCTTCTGCGGCCGAAGCAGCGGGCCTCCAGGGATATTGGAAGGAATATGCTGATAAGTTGTTTGCAGAACAATCAGAATGGGAATATGCTTCAGCGTCTGATCGAACGGATTTGTTTAATAAATATTTTGAGGAAGTGACAGATGGCAAAGGTGACGTTGCGAAGTTTAATGAGGATATAGCGAGTGAAGCAGTTTCGAAGAAAATTAGCTTTGATATGGGAATTGGTAAGAGGGTTGATGTATCTGGTACGCCTGCATTTTATATAGACGGACAGTTGATTAGTTGGGGAAGCGAGGGCAGTGTAACGATAAACGGTAAGACAATTACTTGGGATTCGGCAAGAAGTGGTGACGAGTTTATAAAACTAATTAAGGAAATTGTTGAAGCTAAAGTTGGCGAGTAAATTGTTTTGAAATCAAAAATTCCCCCATGATGGGGGATTTTTGATTGAAATTAGATTTCAATGAACTCTTGCCAGGCGGCAGGAGCGATTTTTGACTTTTGACCCTCGTGAGAGCGTCCGAGTCGTTTGATACGCATGTATCTAGTTATCTCCTTAATGTTTTTCGCTCTTACGACCATACTCTTTGGAGTATTAGGAAATATTTGAGCGATGGGATTAATTTTAGCAAACATCAATCGTTAATGCAAGCATAACATTATGCTATAATATAATGTATGAAAAAGCGTGGGCGCTTTCGTTTTCATAAGATTAAGACTTGGCAACTGCTTTTGATTTTGGTGCCGCTTCTTTTTGTTGACGCTACGCTTCTCAGGATGGATCACATTCATATGACGGAACTAAGAAGTGCGGTGCTTGCGGCAGATGAAGCGGAGGATGATGAGGAAATAGCTAGGTCTTTAGAAGAATTAAAGAATTTTGTTTTTTCAAATATAGTGATAAATGTTGTAGATGATAATGGTGAGCAAAAAGTGATGTTTGGGACAGGTCCGTTTTATCTTGAACATCAGTATATAAGGGCGGCGAATGCGGCTCTGGAGGAGGCGGAAAAAACTCTCACGGCGGGTGGTAATCCAAATGGGAATGTGTATGCGATGGCTTCGAGCGTTTGTCAGCCACAAGCGATTGCGAATGGATGGACTTGGAATGATGCGCGTTTTATTAATTGTATGATGACAGAGATAAACAAATATCCGGCTTCAGATGAAATCCAGGATAAAATTATTGCTAGTTTGCCTTCGACGGAACTTTACCGTAAGAATTATGCTTCGCCACTTTGGGCTCCAACCTTGACTGGTTTCATGATTTTGATTACGCTTATTATTACTGTTGTAATTTTTATTAGGGGGTTGGTCTGGATTGTTTTGAGGCTATCCCTGTTATTCTTATAAAGTTCTAAAAAACCTCTAAAAACCTCTTGACAATTTATTTACGAGGTCATAAGATAAGAATATATTAACTTAAGGAGGAAAGCTAAATGGCTTACGAACATACCAATGGTAAGGGTGTGAAATACTATCTACACAAATCTGAAGTTACTCTTCGCGGTGGCAAGCCACAGACGATTTATTTCTTTACTAAGCAAGAGAATGGTGGCAAAGGTACTCCTTGTGACCTTCCAGCAGATCGCGTAGTTTGCGAGAATCCACGCAATGGTTTCTTGACCTTGAAGAAGAAATAATTTAGCGTAAAAATCAACCGCCCGGGAGGGCGGTTTTTTATTGTGGACTATTTTTTGCTTCGCAAAAAATATCATAGGGCGTCAGCTCGCAAAAGAAAAAGCAAGACTTTTTCTTTTGTCTCGCTTCCTACTATGGTCGGGGTACTTGGATTCGAACCAAGGACACTGCGTGTATAAGACGCATGCTCTAACCGACTGAGCTATACCCCGCTTCCTATATTTTATCATAAAATGGTATAATAATAAGCATGGGCGAGATAAAAAGATTCTTTCGGAGAATGAACTATCGGTTTCGACATGATTTTTTTACGATTGAGAATGTTGTTTTGATTTTGGCAATAGTTTTATGTTTAATATGGACTTATCAATCGATTGTGGCGATGTCTAGAAATTGGGAATTGTCAGAAAGATTGACTACTGAGCGAAAGAATCTAGAGCTTGTGAGCGTAGAGGTGGATATGGCTGAGTTAGAAAATGAATATTATAAATCGAATGAATATCAAGAATTGATGGCGAGACGAGATTTGGACAAAAAACTGGAGGGAGAAAGTATGGTCGTGATGCCGGAAAACTCTGATGAGGCGCGTAATAAGTATAAAACTGAGGCGGTAGAAATCAAGGAAACCGAACGATCGAATTTTGAAAAATGGATGTTGTATTTATTACCAAGTTATTAGTTGGTTTTTAATAATGGTTGTGCTATAATTATATATATGAAAAAGCTTAGGCGCGGTTTTACTTTGATAGAAGTGTCGTTGTTTTTGGCGGTTTCTGCGGCTTTGTTTGTTGGGATTACGATTGGGGTGCAAAATTCTATCAGACAACAAAGATTTAATGATTCAGTGCAAGGTTATGCGGAATTTTTGAGGACGATGTTTGCCGAGACATTGAATGTGCAGCATCTTGGAACGGGTTCGACTGAAACAGCTGTCTATGGAAAAATGATTACTTTTGGTGAGCAGAAAAACTTAGATGGGGAAAACAACTCCCAGAAATTGATATTTGCTTACGATGTGATTGCGGATGCAGATGCTACTAGCGGTAATGCTACCGCGGTTTCGGCTTTGAAATCGATGAATGCAAAGGTTCTTGCTGGTGGAGAGGCAGATAGTTATTTGCCAAGGTGGAGTTCGGAGATCCAAAATGACGCATTTGAGACATTGACTGGAACGCTTTTGATTGTAAGGCATCCGACTTCGGGAATGGTTTATACATATTTCACGGATGACGTGGCGGAAATAAATGATCCTGAAGCATTTGATAGGGTTGGAGAGGAAAATACTACTATAAATATCGGGACTTTCTTGAACGATGAAGCTGAGTTTAAGACTGGAGCAATGGATTTTTGCGTAAATCCTGAGCCTGGGCAGACGAATATTTTGAGAGGAGACGTGAGAATTGTTGAAAATGCCAGAAACTCTTCCGGCGTATTGGTAGTGGGTGGAGAAGACACATGCAACAAATAAAAAAGCGGAAGACTGGGTTTACTTTGGTGGAGCTGTCGATATCGATTGTTTTTATTGCGATTCTGTCACTTGCCGTGGTTTTGGTGATAATGGATACGGTTTCTGCTTATCGACGTGGTTTGACTTTGAATCAGATTAATACTACTGGATCGGATTTAGTAGATGACATAATGAGTGCAGTGCAAGGCTCGCCGGCGCAATCTTTGAAGAATGATTGTGCGTTGTATATAAAAAATAATATGGGAACCTGTGAAGATGAAGGAGGGTTGAGTTTTGCTAGTTTCACACGCTATGGTTACGTTACGGTAAAGAATGAGGGTACTAACGCAAGTTATTACGGAAATACAGTTCCGCTTTGGGGCGCTTTTTGTACGGGGAATTATTCTTATATTTGGAATTCGGGATATTATTTTGTTGATGATTATCAGACAAATATTGTCGCTGCTACTTTAAATAACTATGATAGTGGAGATAAGCCATTTAAGCTACTAAAAATTAAAGACGAAGGACGTGCGATATGTAGAAGCGTCTTTACGAGGAATGGTGATAATTATACCTACCCTCGTTCTTATAATGGCATAAGAAATTCAGTATTCAGTATAGACTATGATGCTTCAAATCCAGAGATGGCGCCTGAGGATTTGATTGCGAAGGAAAGTAATCTGGCTTTGTATGATTTGGAAATAGGTACGCCCTCTATGGGAGCGAATGACAGAAGTATGTTATATCCGGTTTCGTTTGTTTTGGGTACGATTCAGGGTGGGGTGGACGTGACGGTGGCTGGAGATAACTGTGCTCCCCCAGAAGCAGAAGGAGAAGGAAGTGGTACGAATAAAGGTTACAGGGCGAAGTTTGAGAACTCTGATTATTGTTCGATTAATAAATTTAATTTTGCGGCACAGGCCATAGGAGGATAGAATGAGAAAAATGAAGTATAAAAAAGGAGCGGCGTCGTTTTATATTATTGCTTTTTCAACATTAATTTTGTTAACGGTTGCGATGAGCTTTGCGGCGATTATTATTTCTCAGGTAACTAGAACTTCCAATAGCGATTTGTCGCAGTCGGCTTATGATTCGGCAATGGCTGGTATAGAGGACGCAAAACTAACGTATTATAATTATCAAGATTGCTTGTCGGATGCGAGCAATGTGACGGCTGCGGCGGGAATAACGGATGTTTCGAAAATTGTAAGTGTAGGTTGCCCAGAGATCATTTATTTAGTAGAAAAAAGCAATAGTTGTGATACGGTGGGGCTAGTACTAGGAAGGGTGAGTCCGCAAGAAGGGGGTGAAGTTATGATTAAGGAATCGACTGAAGGTTTTAATAATATGCAGCAGGCTTATACTTGCGTAAAGATGGAGACTACGCTAGATAATTATGAAGCAAGTCTTAGTTCGACTAATCCAGCTAGGGTAGTGAATGCGAAATTCGATGGTATTGATGCTAAAAATATTGAGAGCGTAACTATTAGTTGGTATTCAGATGTAGATGCATCTAATTACGGCTCGATGTTTAATAGTTTTATTGATAATAATAATAAGTTAGTGTTTAAAAAGTATAGTGCATTTACTAAGGCGACCCCACCAATTGTTTCTCTTGGCTTGGTGCAGACTGCAGAAACTTTTCATTTTAGCGATTTTGACTTGACAGTAGGTAATAAGACGGATAGAGGTATGGTGTATTTGGTACCAACTCAGAATAAGACTACGGCAGCAAAAAAGGATGCAGCAACATTTAAAGGTATTTATGACGGCACAAATAATATTTTGGGCACAGAAGGATTTTTGAATTCAAATGACAAGACGGCTAAAAAGCTACCATATGCAGTGTATTGCGCTGCTGGGAGTAGATATTATTGTTCTGCTACGGTGAAAATTCCAGATGTTATTGGGGGGACGAGAAGTAATGATACGTTTACCTTTGTGGTTGCATCGCCATATGGTCAAGCGACAGAATTCGCTTTGCAATTTAATTGCAAAGAAGGAGCTTGTGGTACGATGACTGTTCCTGCTGAGGGTGGTGGTGAGACTACAGTTAATAGGACGACGGCTGCTTTGAAGGGCGTTCAGGTGGGAGTAGATTCGACTGGTCGGGCAAATGATTTGTACCGAAGAGTGCAGGCAAGAATGGACATTAGTAGCGGCGGTAGTGGCGGTAGTGGTTCGATGTCTTCGATTATGGGGCCACTAGAGTTGTTTGGCGACAATGACAATAACGGCGGAGGTGGTGGCGCAAATGACGATGTCTTGAACAAGACTGAGCCAGTGATTTGCGAATGGGAATCAGCCTTTGGTGGCCCGACTTGCTAGGGAGTTGACAAATTGTCTACCCCGCGATATAATATATATTACATCGCGGGGTAGAGCAGCCTGGTAGCTCGTTTGGCTCATAACCAAAAGGTCGTTGGTTCAAATCCAACCCCCGCAACCAAGATTATTTGTTTAGTAGCTGTTTAGCTGCTTTTTTGATTAGATAATTATAATTATTTATAGCGTGAGGAGTGCTGGCAAGTTCTAGAGCGGTAAGGTTATGACGAATTGCGACGGATATTTCAGAGGCTAGAACTTCTGCGTAAGGCGCAACAATAACTGCGCCAATGATGTGATTATTGCGGTCGGCTAAGAGTTTGATTAAGCCATATTCCATGTTATGAATTTTACTAATTGTGACGTCGTTTAGTTTTACTATCGCTTTTTTGTATTTGCGATCGCGACGAACTAAATCGTCTTCTCCGTAGCCTATAGTGACAACTTCTGGGTAAGTTTTGGTGGAACGAATAAAGCCATTGTAATTAAGAGGGTTTTTTGACTTACTGATTAGATTATTGGCAAGAGTTAAACCTTCTTGCTGGGCGCGTTCGGTAGAAGAAGCTTGGCCAAGTACGTCGCCAATAGCGTAGATGTTTTTGGTTGAGGTCTCAAAAAGTTTGTTAACGGTGATACCGGTGTTTTTGTACTTAATGTTGGCGTTTTCTAGACCATAGTCTAGATTGGGTTGACTGCCGGTGGCCAGAACGATACAATCTACGCGGACCATTTTTTCAACGTTTTCATTACGGAAAATAATGCGCTTACTGAATTCGTCTTCTTCAAGGGCGACTACTTTGGAATTTGTTAAAACAGTGATACCGAGTCTTTGGGTGAAATAATCGCAAATGGTGTCGCCGGCTTCTTTGTCTTCACGAGGCAATAGGCGTTCGGAGGTTTCGAATATGATTGTCTTGACACCTAGTTCGGCGAAGAATTCAGCGATTTCGCAACCGGTTGAACCACCGCCAACGATGGCTGCAACTTTTGGTAGACGACGAATTTTAATAGCGGTTTCTGGTGTAAGATAGTTAACCTGATCGGTACCAGAAATTTCGCTAACTTTAAGATGAGAACCTGTAGCGAGAATAAAATTGGTTGCGGTGAATTTTTTCTCATTGACCGCGATGGTGTGCTGATCGAGGAGATTGGCGTAACCTTTGATGCAGGTGATGCCGGCATCCTCGAAGATTTTTTTGTTGTTGCCACCGGCTTCGATGATGGTCTTGAGTTGACGTGCGGAAATCGTAGGAAGATTAAAATGAAAATCTTGATTTTTTAGCTCGGGGAAAGATTGGATTCTGTGATAGGAATGGGAAAAATCTAAAGCGACAGCGTAGGGGATATCTAAGGTATTTAAGTTGGAGCCACCAAAGAAGCGCCCTTCAACTAAAGCAATTCTTTTTTTGCTCTTAGCAAGAGTGAGGGCAGCGGCGCTACCTGCCGGTCCGCTACCTATAATGATGTAATCAAAATCAAACTTTTTTCCCATCTTTATATAATTTTATCACGATTTTTGTAAACATAAGCCAAATCGGCGTTATATTTTTTGAGTTCCTTCGCGATGATCCTTTCCAAATCATTTTTTGTAATGATTTTTTTAGTTTTTAATTGCTTTTCGGCGTCTTTTAGGGCGTGTTTAATGAATAATTCTGCGGCGCCGACTGGAATACCGAGGCCGACGGCGTCGATCTTTAGTTCGCGGGTGATTTTTTTGATATCTAATTGTTCGCTCATGTGCCAACTCCAATCATGATAAAAATAGCTAAGAAGAAATACATGATGCTAATGAAGATGCGGAAGAATTGCTTATATTTAAGACGAAATTTGAGGTAGTTGGCTAAATTGTGATGGCTAGAGAGTAGATAATAAAACAAAATCGGAACAATAGTCAGGAATACGAAAAGCGAGACTAGGCCGGCGCGTTCGATGGCCGTTCCGCCGACTTCCATAATGCAGATTGATGAAATAATATAAAGCGGAATGGTGAAGATTAGCTCGGGGAAGGGAGCAAGGAGTCCCATTACGAAGGAGTCGGATGGTTTTTTGACGGAGCGTGCTCTTTGGTCAAGATTGTTTGCAAGTGAGCGTGAGATGAATAATTTGGAGCCATCGCCTTTGCGGTAATACAAGAAAAATGTAATAAAGCCAAGGGCGATTGTAATACCGCATAGAATCCAAATCAGTATATCAATATTGGACATTTTTGAATAGACGGTTGTGAGGGTGAGATAGGTTATTATGATAGTAATAGCAAGAGCGGCCTCTACGCCGATAATAAAGAAAAGAGCAAGATTGGAAGCTTTTTTGGCGGTGTATTTGCCGAAAGCGTAATGAGAAACGAGCGCGAATATGCCCGGAATAAGCTGGAGCGACATCAAAATAAGCATAGAGAAAGCTATAATTCCCAAAGAGGTCAAAACACTCATGCTTTAATTATAGCACGAAAAGGGTTGTATTTTTGAAAACTGCGTGATAGTTTGGCGTCATGAAAAAAATTCGACGAGTGTTGTTGACTAGTATTGGAGCGATGATTTTGGGAGTTTGTACGTTTTTTATGACAGGAATAACATATGCGGAGGATGAAGTGCTTCCAGATATTTTTATTAAGGCCGTCAATCCAGGGTACACGATTGATGGAAAAAGTAATGTCGGAGAAATGATTGAGCTTGGTAGAAGGAACTCCGACGCACCGTTTTTGCTCGCTGGAGCCACTGTAGGCTATACTAATTCAAGCGGGAATTATTCTATTTTGTATGAATTTCCCGAGAACAGTTGGATGACTGGCGAGACTCTCCTCCTTCGTTTGGCTAGCTCGCCTACGAGCGAGCTAGCCGCCGTGAATTATACTAAGACCTTGGCTTTTAAAGCTCAGTTGGATTTGAGGGTGAGCGGAGAAATAGTAGATGAGGTTTGTTGGACAGGTAAGGCGGGGTGTCATGCAGAGTTTAAATCGTCTAATCCAACAGTGCTAGTGAGAAATATTGAAACTGGTTTGTTTGAACATTTGTCTGTGTATGAGCCAATTTTTGATGAAAAGAGTTATTATGTGGAACATATTGAAGAGAGTGAGAAGATTAGCCAATGTAAGGGTTTGGAATTTTCAGAGATTTTAAGCTATTACGAAACACTAAAATCAGAGCAATTTATCGAGATATATAATAGAAGTTCGGAGCAAATATTATTAGATGGCTGTGCGATTCGATACAAAAACAAGAGTTATCCGTTGTCTGGTATTTTGGGGGCAGAGAAGTATTTAGTTTACCGTCCGAAGGAGTTTAGTTTGACCAAGAATCCGACTAATTCGAACATATTGGAGATTTTGGATGTGGATGAAAGAGTGGTAGATAGATTGGTTTATCCAAATGGACAAAGAAAGGGGGCGACCTATGCGTTTGTGGGTTATGATGAAAAAGGTGAAGAGATTTGGCGAGTGACTTATGCGCCGACACCGGGTGAACCAAATAATTATCAAGAATACAAAACTTGCGAACAAGGCAAGGTGATTAATAAGGAAACGGGGAATTGTGTAAAAATTACAACGGTTGCAGAAAAAATATGTAAAAGTGGGTATTATTTGAATATACTAACTGGAAGATGTAGAAAAATAGAGGAAAAAGCGACGACGACGTGTAAAGAGGGATACTATTTAAATCCAGAAACTGGGCGTTGTCGTAAAATCAAAGACAATACGGGTGCAAACTATAATTTGACGCCAGAAAACTATGAAGAAAAAACGTCTTTTATTGCACTTTATGCGGTGCTTGGCGTGATAGGGGTTGGACTAATATATTTGATATATGAATTTAGACAGGAGATTGTGAAGCTTTGGCGTAAAGTTTTTCAACGATTTCGTTAAAAACCTCTTCACGGGATTGATCGCCGTTGACGTTGATTAAGAGATCAACTGATTTATAATATTGAAGTACGGGCATGGTTTTTTCGCGGAATTCTTTGAGACGTGTTTGGAAGATTTCAGAATTATTGTCGTCAGCACGTTCGCCGCGGTCATTAAGAACTTTGGCAGTTTCAAAACGTTTTTCGACGTCTGCTTCAGAAACATTTAAAAGAATGACGGCTTTGATTTCGTGGCCAGCACCAGCCGCAACGGACATGACTTGTTTTTCTTCTCCTTCCCAGCGGCCGATTGAGGAAAGAATGAGCGGAGATTCAAATAGGTCAGGACGTTCTAAATATGGTAAAACCCATTCATAAAAAACATTGGATGGAATGAGATTGCCTTCGCTTGAATAATCGTTTTTGGTGGATTCTTCCATGGCGCGAATAATCATGCCGGAAGAAAGAAATTTGGCACCTAATGCTTCAGCTAATTTGATGCCTTGAGTGTCTTTGCCGGACATTGGTAAGCCGAAAATATTAATTGAGCCGGTACCGAGCCAAGATTTAATAGTTTCAATTTTGTCTTCCATAATTACATTATATCATAATTAGCACTCTTTACTTTTTAGTGCTAATTTTGTATAATATAAGGTATGGAAATAACGGAAAGGCAAATGGGGATTCTTTGCCAGATTATTGAGGAATATGCAGAGACAGCATCGCCGGTCGGAAGCGTGACGCTCGCGAAACTTTTTGGCGTTTCACCGGCAACGATCAGAGCGGAAATGGCGCGTTTGGAGGCGTTAGGCCTGATTGCGCAGCCTCATACTTCGGCGGGACGTGTGCCGACGGACGCAGGATATCGTTTTTATGTGAATAATTTGGAAGAAAATGAGGAAGATTTGCCGTCTATAGAGAGAGGGACGCATGCTCTTGAAGTGAGGGTGAATTCTCAATCGCGTGCGGATGCGGCGATAAGAAGAGCAGTGGATGCTTTGGTTGAATTAACTGGTAATCTTGGAATCGCGACGATTGACGGACAATTATACTTGTCTGGAATGTCGCGTCTTTTTACACAACCGGAATTTATGGATACGAGAAGGGTGCAAGCGGTGGCAAAACTGTTGGATAATTTGGAACCGTGGCTGAGGGAAGCGGCGCCAGGAGAGGCTTTGAATATCTTTATTGGCCATGAAAATCCAATTGGTAAGAATTCGGAAGTTTCTTTGATTATTTCAAAATTCCGTTCGCCTTTTTCGGATAGAAGCTATATTGGCGTACTTGGTCCGACGAGGCAAAACTATTCTAGGGTGATGACATTGGTAAAACACGCGGGTAGCGTATTGGAGGAAATATTATGAAAAACAAGGAAAGCAATAAAAACGATAAATTGACGGAATTAACAAACGACTTGCAAAGGACGCGAGCGGATTTTGAGAATTTTCGTAAGCAAGTGGAAATCCAGAAAGAAAATGAGCGCAAAGCTGCGAAATTTGCTACTGTGATGAAATTATTACCCATGTTGGATGATTTGGATAGAGCGATTACGACTTATGAAGAGTTGAGGCCGTTGGAAAAGTCATTGACGAAGACGATGGGCGATTTGGGTTTAAAGAGAATTGATTCTAGTGAAGGCGTTGAATTTAATCCGGATGTTTTTGAGGCGGTGATGGTTGAAGGTGAAGGTGAAAAAGAAGTGATTGCGGAGACTTTGCGACCAGGATACTATTATGAGGAAGAGGTGTTAAGACCGGCGATGGTTAAAGTTAAGAGAGTATAAACTTTACATATTGCGATTTAAGTGGTAAAATATAAGATAATTAAGTAGAAAAAGGATAAAAAATGGCTGATTATAAGTTGGCGCTTAAAAAGCGTGAATTAGTTGGAAAAAAGACGAAGTTGTTAAGAGCGAAGGGATTGATCCCCTCGGTGGTTTTTGGTGGTAAAGAGCCAATAATGCTAGAGTCTGATTATGTTGCGACTGAGAAAGTATTGGAAGGCGCTGGATACCACTCGCCGATTGACCTTGATATAGATGGCAAGAAACAGATGGCGATTGCCAAGAATGTACATATTGACCCAGTTTCCCGTAAGATTATGAATGTTGAATTTCAAGCGATTTCGGCAAATGAGGTAGTTGTGGCTTCTACTCCGATTACAATTTTGAATTTTGAAGCTTCGGAAGCTTCAAAGACTTATCACTTTGCACTTTCACAAGTGATGGAAGAAATTGAGGTAAAAGCAAAGCCAGCAGATTTACCTAAAGAAATCGAAATTGATGCAACAGAGATGAAAGAGGTTGAAGACAAGATTACGGTGGCGGATATTAAGTTGCCAAACGGCGTAGAATTTGCAGATAAAGAGCTTGATGAAGAACAACTAGTTGCATCGCTTTATGATCCGGCCGCAGAAGCGGCGGCGCGTGAAGCCAAAGAAGCGGCTGAAGCGGAGGCAGCGGCAGAAGCAGAGACGACGGAAGAGGCTACCGCTGAAGAAGCTAAGCCAGAAGAAGCGGCTGAAGAAAAAGAAGCTGAATAAAACAAAAAGCTATATCTATTGGGATATAGCTTTTTTGTTCTTTTTTAATTGTTCTAAGAAGGCTTGTTTGGCCGGTTCGGCGTTTTCGTTGTCACCTTGCCAAGTATAGAGAGCGGGATCTTGAAGAGCGCGAGCAAAGGAGAAGGTGACTGGCCAAGGGAAAGGTCCGTTTGCGATGATAGATGCAAGATTGTCGGTAGCTTGGTCTGGAGTTTGGCCGCCAGAGAGAAAGACTACGCCAGCTAGTTCGGCGGGAACGTGGTTTTTGAGAACTTCGGCGGTTTTTTGGCCAACTTCTTCTGGAGTAGATTGAGATTCTGATTGTTTGCCAGCAAGGATCATGTTGACTTTGAGCAAGCAGGCGCGTAGGTTAACTCCGAAACTCTCGAGTTTTTCAAATAGATTATCCAGGATTACACCGGTAGTTTCCGCACATTTTTCAATTGAATAATTACCGTCATAGACGACTTCTGGCTCGACAATTGGAACGAGTCCGGCGGATTGACATTCTTTGGCGTATTCGGCAAGGATGCGACAGTTTTCTGAAATTGCTTCTGGGGTGGGAGTGAGGGTTTCGCCTTTTTCAGAGAGACGAATTTCGAATGCGGCACGCCATTTGGCGAATCGAAGTCCGGCCAGATAATAAGTTTTGAGACGTTCGGGGAGATCGTCTAGGCCTTTTGTGTATTTTTCCTCGGTATTATTAAATGGGGCGAGCCCTTGGTCTACTTTGATACCAGGGATGATGCGCTTACTTGTTAGATAATCGACGAAATTTTGACCATTGTCGGCAAGTTGATGGGTGGTTTCGTCAAATAGGATGGCGCCGTTGACGTATTGCTCTAAATCTGGGGTACTGAAAAAGAGGTTGCGGTAATCGCGTCGGTTGTCGTAAGTGTCTGGGATATTCAGTTGAGCGAATTTCTTTTCGATGGAGCCACCAGATTCATCAGCGGCTAAAATGCCTTTGGGTTTTAGGACGAGATTAGCGGCGATAAGATTGAGATTATCGCTGGGATTGGTTTTTTCGCTAAATTTTTTGAGTTCGTCTAGGGTGAGGGTGGAATTAAGCTTGGAATGTTCGAGGTTGACGCGAGCCATTTTGAGGCTATCTTCGACGGAATTGCCGAGTACGAAGCCACCGAGGATTGTGGCGGCGGCAATGGAATAAGTAGAGAGATGAGTCAATAGGTCGATACGTTCCACTGAAACGTGTTCAAAAATATTGAGATAAGAGAATTGGTTTTCGGAAATGTGAATTAGTTTTTCGGGCGGAATCTCTAATTTGAGCGCGTCTAGTTTTTCCGAATTATCTCTGTTGTATTCTAAAAATACTAATGAGGATTGGGAGATTAGTTGATTGAGGTGGGGGTTGTCGAGATTGCGGAGATAGAGTACGAGTTTGGTCTTCTGGGAAAGACCAAGATAGGCTACGATTTGTTTGGCGGCTGATTCGCTTAGCTCTGCTGAGCGATCGACGAAAAGATAGTCAACGGCTTCGGCGGGGGCGGAAAAATTAGTGATTTTGTATTCGCTAGGGGCGAGATAGGAGACTTGTCCGTCGGAAATAAGAATATACCGGTGAGCGTCGATGTAATAATTAGTATTAAAACTACCGTCGGCGTAAGTGAGGCTGGAGTCTGCGATTGAGGTTTTGAGACCAATGTTATTGAGGACTTCTAGAGAGACGGCGGCGCCACCGAGGCTACTTTCACGATTAAAAAAACGATGTTCGCTAGCGTTAAAACCGAGATTTAACCATTTGATGCCATATCGGTCGGTTTCGAACGGTTCGGTTCTGGTGTCAAGATTTAAGTATACGTCTTTTAGGACGTTGCCCACTACTAAAATATGCATATGTTTATTATAACATATGTTATAATTGAGGTATGAAAACTTATATCGTGGGCAATTGGAAGCTGAATTTTACAGTTGGCGAAGCTTCTATTTATCTTCATAAACTGTTGAAAAAACTACCAAATTATAGGGATGTAGAGGTAGTAGTTGCGCCCTCGACGATTGCTTTACAACCATTGTCTTTGCAGGTAGATCGTCACAAGATGAAGCTAGCGGCACAAAATGCATTTTATAGAGACTATGGTGCCTTTACTGGGGAAATATCTTTTTCGCAATTAAGGGGAATTACGGACTATGCAATTATAGGGCATTCTGAACGACGATATATTTTTAAGGAATACGATAAGGTGGTGGCAAAAAAGGTAGCTGCGGCAGTGAGAAATAAGATTTCGCCGATTTTGTGTATTGGCGAGACGGAGTCGGAGCGTGCTTTTGGTGAAACGAAAGATGTGATTCGTGATCAGCTGATTGGTGGTTTGTCAGAGGTAGCGGATGATGATTTGGATAAAATTGTGATAGCTTATGAGCCAGTTTGGGCGATTTCTTCGACCAAGGCTGCGAAATTAGCTACGCCTGATGAAATAGCCGAAGTAGTGAAGTTGATACGAGATACCTTGGCAAGTACTTACGGTGAAAAAGCAGCTGAAAAAGTGCCAGTTTTGTTTGGAGGTAGTGTTAGCCCTTCGAACGCTGGAGCTTACCTGATGGTACCTGGCGTGAATGGGCTTTTGATTGGCGGTGCGAGCTTGATACTAAATGAATTCACTGATATAATTGAAACAGCTAAAAGAGTAAGAGCATGAAAAAACAATACATGGATTTTGCCCCGGCGAGACCGGCGAAAAGAGTAGTGAAAAAGAAGCCAGTAGTGGCTAAGGTTGAATCGAAAGTTGTTCCTCGTGTACCTCGACCGCAACCGAGACCGCAACCAAAGAAAAGTGTCGTTGCTCCTCAGGCGTCACGACAGGGAATGCCAAAATTAGGCGAGATTGAAGATTTATCTCCTCGATATACAGAGGCGGATTTGAATAAACGTCCTCTAGGCGAAAAGAGGCAGCCAGAGGTTACTGCACTTAAGGCGCAAAAAGTTGCTGGCAGAGGTGTAGCGTTTAGGGAAAAATCAGCGAAGAAGGCCGAGAAGACGGCTTTGGCTGAGGATAAAAAGACTTACAAGACCCCGAAATCACCATTTATTAATCAGGAGAAGGTTGTGAAGCGACCTCTGTCGAAGAATGTGTATAGAAAAGAAATAAAGGCTCCAAAAGAAGAACCAAAAGGGCCAGTGACAATTATTGAAAAACCCGAAAAAGATGCAAAAGTTGGGTTGATTGTGGCGATTATTCTGACGATTATTTTGGGGGCGGCGGCGGGTACGATTGCCTTCTTATTAATACCGAAATAGGACAAGATGAGCAATCCGTTTTTGAAGAGATTAATAAAGGAAGAGACTAAGGACGTTATTCATACTTCGGCTTATGGGGAGGCGCAGAACTCTGGAAAAATGGGTACTGCTTCGACGTCTAGTTTTTTGGATAGATTAAGAATAGATAGAAATCGGAGTAGGGTGAGAGGGTATGATGAGTCGAAGATCGTAAACGAAACTCGAGAGAACGGGCCGGAAGCAAAAAAATATGACGCTTCTAAAGATAAGATATTGAATAGAGAAAGCGAGCCTCAAATTGGGCAAAGGAGTGTCGGAGCGAGTGGTTTAAATAGGGGTGGTTTTTCGGGCAGGGGCGCTGGAGGTGCTGCGAGTACTGCTAATACGACGTCTAAACCAGTTCAGCCGCCAGCTAGGAAAAATCCTGGGATTTTTAGATAAATATGTTATAA
This sequence comes from Candidatus Nanosyncoccus sp., assembly GCA_045603565.1. Classification (GTDB taxonomy): domain Bacteria; phylum Patescibacteriota; class Saccharimonadia; order Saccharimonadales; family Saccharimonadaceae; genus Nanosyncoccus. The sequence goes on from JAZUML010000005.1 coordinate 25,575, forward strand.
TTGGTGGGATGGTGGGATTAGCTCAGATGGTTAGAGCGTCTGATTGTGGTCCAGAAGGTCACCGGTTCAATCCCGGTATCCCACCCCATAACAATTAAAGCTGCGGGTGTAGTACAGCGGTTAGTATGCAAGTTTTCCAAACTTGAGATAGGGTTTCGACTACCCTCACCCGCACCAATAAGCCTCCAGAGGGCTTTTTTATTCGGGTAGCCGAACCTTCGGTGCGACTACCCTCACCCGCACCAATAAACCTATTTAAGGTTATTTTTATTGTTTAGTAGTTGACATTTCTGGTAAAGTGTGTTATAATGGGGCTATGTAGCAGTTTAAATTTGCGTGAGAAAGAAAGGAGGCCAGACATGGCCAGAAAAGCACGCATCGCAGAAGCACAGGGACTAGCAACGACGACCATGACGGGCGTCGTGACGGAGCGACCGGTGGAGCCGGCTGTTCAGCCTGATACGGAGACGGAGGATTCCTTGAAGAAGGCTCAGGACAACTTGGTCTCAGCCTCTTCGAAGTTGAAGACCGAGAACGACAAGGCTAAGGCTGAGGCTGAGGCTGCCGCGAAGGCCAAGGCTGAGGCTGAGGCGCTCAAGGCGCAGGCAAAGAAGGCTGAAGAGGCTGTCAAGGCCGCTGAAGCTAAGGCCGCGAAGGCCAAGGCTGCTGCCGAGGCTGCCGCCAAGGCACAGAAGGAGGCCGACGAGGCACTCAAAGCTGAGGCTAAGAAGCTTGCTGCCAAGAAGGCGGCCGCTAAGAGGGCTGCCGCCAAGAAGGCCGAAGAGGAAGCCGCCAAGAAGGCCGCCGAAGAAGCCACCGCCAAGAAGGCCGCCGCTTCTGTGCCCAACGTCAAGACGGAGACGGCGTTTGATGATGGATCCGTGGTGATTAACATCTACGTCAACCGTTAGGGCGGGCGCTACAAGTACCTTGGAAGCCCAGCTGTATAGCTGGGCTTTCGCTTTATCAGGGAAAAAATAATATTATAGACATAAGCGTAAAATAATGGTATTCCTATTGACAAAAAAGCTAAAGTGTGATACAATGTAAGTAGTCTGAGTTTTAGGGTGTTTAAAGCAACGAAGACCATTAACAACCAAATCATCTCAGATTTCAAATGAAGTCTGAGCTATCTAGCAATATTCGCTCCCCGCGACAGAAAGAAAGGATGGTGGTCTCATGGCTATCATTGGTTGTGTGTTTCTTGCCATCATCGTCGCGTTTACCGCGATTATGGCAAACACATTGCTAAAAGGCGACGGGCATTTTTCCGTCAAGCGTAAGAACCTCCCTTATCAAGGGAATACGTATCAGTATAGGACAGAAGAAAAGGCTAGTACTGCTCCGACTGCCGGCGAGGTGATTCGTGCGTTGGCACTGGGTATCTTAGCTGGACTGGCGAATTTCTTTGCCACTTCGGCGAATCCGGTGCTCGCGGTGATAAGCCTCCTAGTGATGATTGGGCTGTATTGCCTGATCAGCGTCTGGTGGTCAAGCGATGAATACGGTGGTGACAAATGGTCCGAAATGGTATCGTTCGTTGTCATGGCGCTGTTGTTCATTCGCCCCACTTTGGCGGCCGCAGCTGGTACCGCAGCCGCATTGAAGATAAGTGGGATTTGGGCAGTCGTCCTGATGCGCTTTCCGATTTGCGTGCTGGTGTTGGTGATAGGATTCTTTATCGCTAACATGTATTTCTTCCGTTACAAGTACCCACAGAAAGGTGGTGAGTAGCATGGCTGAGGCAACGATTAATCGCCGTCGCGGATGGGTAGTCGCCGTTGTCACGGTGATTATCGCCATTCTGGTGATGGTGATTGGTGTCGCGGTAGCGACGCCTGCTAATGGCAGCGCTAGCGGTGCTTCCTCGGGCGACCGAAGCAAAGTGGCTGCGATGACGTCCGAGCAAGTTAAGGCAACTCAGAGTGCTTTGACCGTCACGAAAGTGACACCTGATCAGCTCGAGGCGCTGACCGTCGAGAAGTACAGCGGAATCTCTCAGGTTTTCCTGGATTCCAGTCTGTCCACGAAAGACAAGCAGCGTACCGAGTCTACTGGGTTCTCCGACGCCTTGACCTTTGGGTTTAAGGCGTCGGATGATTCTTCGAGGTTTGCGGAGCTCGAAGAGGAGATCATGCGTAATCCCGTTGACGGGGTTACCGTGGTCAAGGCCATCAAGGATAAAAAGATTGGCGATCGCACGATCGGTAGCTTTAATCCTTGGATGGAGGAGATGGTGTCCCTTCACGAGAAGAACGGCGTTTCGTACTGGCTCGAATATCGCGATGGTGATAAGTCGACCATGTACGTGACTGATGAGTATAGGCGGTACGCCGCCACACTCTGCACGTTCTTGGAGCGGTTGGTGCCGCAGGGCGTTCACGCCTGGCAGACGGTCGAAAATTGGCCTCTTAACGGAGCTGCCAATAACAATGACCGCATTGGCGTTCCTGCTGATTACCAGTATGCGAAGGATGCTCTCATCCTTGCGTATGTTGGCAAAGATGCAGGTGCTGATGGCAATGGTGGGAATGCCGCTGATACCGGTAATGGGCTGTTTGTTATCGGATTCAACGTCCATGACAAGAGGCCGGAATTCTATGGTGGAACTCCGGAAGCGCCTCAGCCTACGCCGCCGGCTTCGGTGATTCCGACTCCGGATAATCCGAACCCGCCGACACCGACGCCCACACCGACACCGACGCCGGACCCGGATCCTAAGTACAACAAGGATCCGAACAAGGCTCCGAAGGAGAATACGGAGCCTAATGACGATCCTGGTCCGGGTCCGTCCACCAACAATGGTGTTGGGGCTCAGGAGTCGACCGCAGACCAGCCGACGAACTCTAATCACATGACCTATGAGGAATATGTGGAAGAGATTGCCGGTTTGGCTGAGACGAATGCTATCCAGCAAACGGGTAACGATTCGAATCAGCCGTCGACTCCGACGCCATCCGGTACCACCGTTGATAACAATGGTGGTGAGACGATCAATCAACCGACAACCTCACCATCAAACGACAAGCCGGCTGACGGTTCATCGTTAACAAGCGAATCCGATGGGGCTTGGGGAGGTCCCAAGGATTAGCTAGATAGCTGCGCTTAAAAGGCGCAAGGATGAGGCTGAGTTGGGGGGAACCCAGACCTAGCACATTTTGAATGTCCCGGCGGCCGTCAGGCTGCCGGGCTCATCCCATGATTTGAGACTGAGATGATTTGGTTGTTCAGACGAAAATTAACAATTCGGCTAGCAACAAAACATTATTTATCATTTTTAATGAAAGGATATTATGAATAAAGTTTTTAAATCTGTGTTGAGTGTGTCTGCTGCGGCGGTGATGCTTGCGGCTACACTGACTCCTGTGATTGTAAATGCTTGGGGTGATTCTGATAATGGTCGTCCTAGCTATACACTCGCACAAATCAATAACGGTGATCTTGGTGACACCATTACGTTTAACTCGATTTCTAACGGTAAAATCGGGGACGAAAAGAATTTCGTGGGTGCTAAGGTAGCTGGTGCTACGGTTGACACCTGGAATGCAAATACTATTAATGTGAAAGACGGCGAAACTTATACGATTCGTTTGTTTGTTCACAACAACAGTCCAAAAGGTATGGATGCGATTGCAAAGAATGTGAAAGCTACTTTCTCAATTCCTACCACAGTTGCTAAATCTCAAACGATTATTGGTTATATCGATTCTTCGAATGCTAAACCTGGTCGTTATTGGGATGAAGTAACGCTTAATGCTAGCGAAAACATTTACCTTGAATATGTTGATGGTTCGGCCAAATTCAACAACAACAAGGGTACTTTTAAGTTGCCAAATGAAGTAATTACTTCTGGTGCTACTTTGGGTTACACTTCTATGAATGGTGAAATTCCTGGTTGCTATGAATATTCTGGCGTTGTGACTATTGACGTCAAGGTTCATAGTTCGGTAGCTGCTAAGGTTTCTAAGCAAGTTCGTCTCAAAGGTACTAAGACCTGGAGCGAATCTGTAAAAGCTAAGGTTGGTGATGAAGTTGAATTTCAAATTGAATACGTCAACCTTTTGTCTGAAACTGTAAAAGATGTTGCAATTAGAGACGTTTTGCCAACTAATATTGAGTATGTGAATGGTTCTACTTATCTATATAATGCCAGCCATCAAGACGGCGTATTATTAGAGGGTGATCATTTGACTAAGAACGGTATTGTGATTGGTAATTATGGTCCTAAGGGTAATGCCTATGTGCGCTTTACTGGTAAAGTTGTTGATAAGACCATGGCTTGTGGCGACAATCAGTTAGTAAACTGGGCGAGCGCTACTGTGTCTGGTTCTAGCATCAAGAACGCAGTTTATAAAGATGATGCGTCGGTGATGGTGAATAAGGATGACGAGACTTGTAAAGAGAAACCGACTCCTACCCCTACACCTACCCCAACCCCTGATAATCCAGGCGAAACTCCAACTACAATTGTGAGTACTGGTCCTGAGACTATCGTAACTGGCGCGATTGGTGCCGGTGCCGTAGTAACCACACTTGGTTATTACATTGCTAGCCGTAAGAAGTTAATGTAATAAGTTTGAATCTTCTTCCTTCGGAAGGGAGATCCAACGAAAAAACGAGTCTAGAATCCGAATTGGGAGTCAATTCCAATTCGGATTCGGATCGTGAGTTGAGGTGGGGGCCGCTTCACGAAAAAATAAGCCAAAGGGGGCTTATTTTTTTGTGTTTTTTGAAGTGCTTATGTTATAATAGATTCATATGAATCCGTCATACAATGGTTCTTTTGGTACAGGAAATCCGGGTGGGCAGGTCCCAGGCGGATTTGGTTCTGGTAGTTTTGGCGGGGCTCCACAGGGAATGACTCCGCAGGGTTTTGCGTCGCAAGGCCAGCCGATTGGTTCGGGGGGCGGGGATATTGTCTTGGGTGCCAGTGGTGAACAGAGGAAATCAAAGAAATGGCTAGTTGTGATTGGGGTGGTAATGGTAATAGTGTTGGCTGTACTGATGGTGATGATGGGGGTACGCGGTAATGGCAATAGTGCCGTCATATCGAATGACGCGAAGACAGCGTTTAATAGATATGCGAACTATTTTTTGTACGGAGATAGCAAAAATAATGAGATGATAGATGAGATTCCTGCATTAGCAGAAACGGCTTTTATAAAACAAACTGAATCAATTAGTGAAGGTTCGAATTATTTTCAGGAACTAAAAGCGTTATTTGATACTTTTAATGGCTCAATAAATGGTTACTTAGACGAAGAAGATGATTTTGGTAGTGCTCTTATTGAAACTTATAATTCGGAGCTATCGTTTATAACAACATATTATAATAATGATACTTTGACGCGAGAAGGGATTTTGAGAGCGTATAATGAAGGTGGAAAAAACAAAGCCGATGAATATATACGTGAACTAAGTGATCCGTTTAAGAATGTTGGAATAATAAATGATTTTAACTATTATAATTTAATGCTTAGTTGGGGTGACGGAAATCTTTCTTTGATAATGTTTTATGAAAAAAATGGATGTTTGAGCGAGGGGCAGATTGATTATGATTGTGCTGCACAGAAGACTAATGACGAAAGTAAAATGATTTCTAGTGATATATCAAAAAATGGTTCCGAAATGGACATGGTATTGAATAATAGTAAAACTAGCTTGTATTATAATTTGTCTGATTTAAATAAGTTTGTTAACGCGGAAAAGACAAGGAGTGAAGATGTTTAGACGAATGATAAGTAGATGTGGTTTTGCTGTTCTGGCGACGATGATTGTTTCCGTATTTGTTGTTGATGGGGGCGCTTTTGCCGCTACTAATGTGAGTAGTACGATATCAGACAAGGCATTTTATCAGGCAGTTTATAATTGTTATTCTTCGGGTCATGTGGATCGCTATGTTAATCCTTTGAGCCAATATAAAGGTGCTGGCTTGAAGCCTTTAGAATTTTTGACGTATGGATCATCTGATTCGGGTGATAATATCCCTCTGGTCTCCGGGTGGGAAGGTAGACATTATAAGAATAATGATAATGGTATAACATGTCATGAATTGCTAAATGGGTTTAGTTGGAATGGTAGTTTTGGTGGCTTAATGAACGCTTTTGGTAAGACTGCGCCTGGCGCAGGTGATGTTGATGGGGTAGTGAAGCTTGTTGAAAATTTAGGTTACAGCGTAAATACAGCTGGTGATGATAAGTGTTATGGTTTGAGGTATAGTGCGGAAACAAGCCCAGGAGCTGGTTTGCCACCGATTACTGAATCCGGCAAGACTACAAATCAGGTTTGTCAAAAGGCTGACGGGAGCTTATATGCAAGTTCTACTGAACAAACGACAAAATTCACAGCTTCTGGCAAAAATGTATGTATTTATGTATCTGATTTATTGAGCGCAAAGGGGTGCAAGGAACTTGGTGGTGGCGAGTTTAGTGGGGAGTGGCTGATGTCTGTAATTAAGGGCGCATGCGGAGGTATGGAGTGTAATTGGTCGAGTGGAGAGTATAGTGGAAAGGTTTCTTTTGACTCTTCCGTAGATGGTGGTAGTTCGTCCGGAATTAGCTTAACTAATTCTTCGGCTCAGTTTAAAAATGGAGATTCTGCTGCGGCATCCGTGACGGCAATATCATACCTGAGTGATAATAAAATAACTGATTTGGCTGGTATTCGTTTGACGCCTTTAGAAAAGCGGTTGCTTTATCAAGCGTATTTTAAGGATTATTATAAAGCAGAGCTTGACTGTAGAGAAGGTCAATCTGATAGTGCTTTTGATGGTAAGTTTTATTGGCTTGATACCGATAAAAAAATTAAAGAATGTCATTATAATACTAGTAAATCGCCAAATAAAAGCAAGGCAGTAAACGGTGTTGACGGTCGTGGATATTATCAATTTGAATCAATTGCTAATTTAGATGCTTTAGCTGAGGAAATAAAGAATTTACCAACTGATTATCCTTCCGATGAGATTGAAGCAGCGGATGCAGAAGGGGCGGTGAGTGATCCTTCTGGTACGGATTGTATGGGGTTGGATTTGAGTGGTCAAGGATGGGTTCTTTGTCCAGCGCTCGAAAATGGCGCAAGTACGTCTGATGGGTTTTTGGCGATGATAGACGGTATGTTAAGCGTTAAATCGGAGCTTTATAATAGCGATAGTGGTACTTTTAAGGCTTGGGAAGTATTTAGGACTTTTGCGAACATATTTTTGAGTGTTATTTTGCTTGTGATTATTATTTCGCAAGTAACTGGGTTTGGCATTAATAATTACGGTATTAAGAAGATGCTGCCTAGATTTGTAGTAGTAGCAATTTTGATAAATCTTTCCTATGTGCTTTGCCAAATTGCTGTAGACGTGTCCAATATTCTGGGAGATGGTCTAAACAATTTGTTCCAAGGCATTGCTGGGGGTATTGGCGGAACGTTTTTGTGGAGTAGTGGAAATTTTGTTTCGGAGGTGGTTGCTGGTATTATGGGGGCGTTAGGCGCTGGTGGTGCTGCTTTAGGCGCTATATTGCCATTTGCGGTTGGAGCGGAAGCGATAGCTGCTCCGTTGGTAATAGTTGCTTTGCTATTGGCGGTACTTGTTGCCGTGGTGTCAATTTTGATGTTCTTTGTGATGCTGGGGGCAAGGATGGTTATAATTGTTGTCTTTATTGCGATTGCACCAGTAGCTATTGCGTGCTTTATCTTACCAAATACGCAAACACTGTTTAAAAAATGGTGGAATATATTTAAGGCGGCTTTAGTGATGTATCCGCTATGTGGGTTGCTGTATGGTATGAGTTTTGTAATTAAAGCGATGTTTGGTAGCTCTGGGACACCTGGTCTTTGGGAAGGAATAGTGCTAATTCTTACTCCGTTTTTGCCGTTCTTGGTGTTGCCAAACCTATTAAAGAGTGCTTTGGCTGGACTTGGTGTGATTGGTGGGGCTTTGACTTCGGTTGGTAATGGATTGAGAAGTGGCTTGCAGAGTGGGGCGAATGCTGTTAAAAATACGGAAACCTATAAATCGCAAGCTGAAGAGGTTGCAAGACAAAGACAACAGAGAAATGCTGATAATATAATTAACAGGTTGAATAAGAGAAGGCAACAGAATGGCAAACTAGACGAGAGAGATACGAGAAGATTGGCGCGGGCGACTGAGACTAGTTCTAAGTTGAGAGCAGAAAATGTTGCTGCTCAGACCGCTTTATTGGAGCAAGATTATAGTAACAAAACTGATAAGGAATTGGCGGAAGATTGGGTTAAGGCTTTCGATTCTGGTGATGAAAAAGGAGATCTTGAGGCGTTGACTGGTTTATTGACTCGCAGAAAAGGTGCGGGAGCCGTTGCTGATGTTACTAAACGACTCGAAGGTCTTGAGCTTGCTGATGAAAATGGTAATCTCAAGAATTCAAAGGCTGCTGCTTCGGTTGAGGCATTGCAACGAACTATGAGGAATAACTCTACATTTGCTCAGATACTTAGCGAGAAGGCGCCTGATGTATCGAAGATGATAAGTTATGGTGGTAGAATTGGGGAAGGTAAGTATGGTAACTTAGGCAACGAGGCATTTCAACCTGGTTATCTTACTACGGATGAGGACTTTGCAAGAATGTCGACTGCAGCGATAGAACGCGCTGGTGAACAAGGATGGTTGAGCCCCGCTAAGGCTCAGAGCATTTTAGATAGTAAAGTTCAGGGAGTTATGTCGAAACTTGATGAAGAAAAGATTGGTGCGCTTCAGAAAATTGCTAACCAGAGTACTGGTGGTGACGTAGCAATTGAGCAGGGGGCACAGGCTGTTGGAACTGGTGGCGTTGCTGATACTGGTTCTGCTGGGGCAACTTTGAGAATGACTGGTGCGAGTGGCGAGCAGGTATTAACTAGACAGGCTGATGGTAGATGGGTAGATGAGAATGGAAATGATATGGGTGGTAATTTTAGCACCCGAGTTGAAAACGATGCTCGATTGCAACGACAAATAGAAGAGAATGCCAAAAAAATGGAAGTCTATAGAAATATGTCGGATGAAAGAATTTTGGAGCTTGCTACTGATCCAAATCCTAAGAATGCAAAAATCCAAGCTTCTGCGGTAGAAGAGGCGAAGAGAAGAGGTTTATAAGTTAGGTGTTTTGTTGTATTACGTGATCAAACAAGACGGAAATAGTTAGAGGGCCGACGCCGCCGGTGATGGGAGTGATAGCGCCGAGGTTGTTTAGTTCGCGGACTTGGTCCGCGATGTCGCCTTTTAGGACGCCTCCCTCGGAAGCGGTGCCGGCGTCGACGATGACGGCACCAGGGCCGACCATAGAATCAGAAATCAGACCAGGAACTCCGGTAGCAGTAATGATTATATCATACTGTTTAAGCTTTGTCAAGTCGGAGCCACGATGAAAGAGTTCGACGCCGTAATCTGAATCGGTGAACATTTTGTATAGTGGTGCACCGACAAGTTTGCCACGGCCGACGATGGCGATTTTTTTGCCTTTTAATTCGATGTCGTAACCAGATAAAAGCCAGATTATCGCGGTAGCAGTGGCGGAATCGAACTTGGGGTTTTTTCCGAGACCATCGACGTCCTTTGATGGGCTGATTAGATCGCAAAGCTCATCGGTTTTGGATTTGTCTACAAGTGGTAACTGAATAATTATCCCTGTGACCTTGTCGTTCTGATTGGCTTGTTTGATTTTGTCGGTAATTTTGTCGTAATCGTTGCTATAAAATTCTTCTACTTCGACACCTATATCTTCGCCATAGCGTTTTTTGAGGCCAACATATTTCAAAATAACGGGATTGTCGCTATCGCGAATGATTAGAAGATGCGGTTTGGTTTTTAGGCTGCGGACTTGGTGGGCTTGACGTTCTTTGATAAAGCCGGCTAACTCAGAGCCATTTAAGAGTTTCATACAATCTCCACGGGCTCTTGTTCGAGCCAGTATCCGTACTTGTCGTAAACTTTGCCGACAATTTCGGAGCGGGCTTCGGCGAGGTCGTTGTAGGATTTTGCGGATTCGTTGATGAGGACGAGGGAGGCTTTTTCGTTGACGCGTATGCCGTGTATGAGTTTGCCGGAAAAGCCGCATTTTTCGATAAGCCAGCCGGAATTGATTTTGTTGCCGTCTTTGCCGCGATAAACTGGAAGGCCTTTGTTTTCGGCGGCTTCGGCTTCTTCTTCGGTAAGGTAGACATTTTTAAAAAATGAACCGGAAGAGGCTTTTTCCATTGGATCGGGTAGTTTGTCGGCTCGAATTTTGGATACGATTTCTCGGATGCCTTTGGGGCTAAAATCGGTACATTGGTGATCGGAAATGTATTGCTCAATGGAGTTGTAAAATGGGCGAGACATGGCGCCTTCGTGTAGCTCTAGAGTGATTGAGATGACGAAATAACGGTTTTTTTCGGTGGTATTTAGAATGCTTTTGCGGTAAGCAAAATTGAGTTCGGACTTTGGTAGGGTTTTGTATGTTCCGGTAGCGGAATCGTAGACATCGATACTGATGAGTGTATCGGCGATTTCTTGGCCGTAAGCACCGATGTTTTGAACGGGTGCGGCGCCGGCGAGGCCAGGGATTTTGCTTAGGGCTTCGATGCCGGTGAGACCCAGATTGGTCGTAAATTCGACAACGTCGTCCCAGTATTCGCCGCCCATGACTTTAAGTTGAGTTTGGTCACCGTTTTTTTCGGCGGTGATGCCTTTCATGCGGTTGATGATGATAACGCCTTTGAAACCTTCGTCGTGGCCGACAGTGTTGGCGCCGTAGCCGAGGACGAAAGTCGGAAGATTAAACTGTGCAGCAAAACCGTAGGCATCAGCGACGTCGGCAGGATTTTCTACTTCTAGGACATAACGAGCGGGACCGCCGAGACGCATGGTAGTAAGACTAGAAATCAAAATATTTTCGTTAACTCTCATAGCGTAATTATACCATAAGCTAAGGTGGTGGGTTGAAAAATGATTTGAGGTGTGCTACAAGAGGCGCAGAAACAGGGTTGGCGGAGTTTTAAAAACAATGGTCAGAGGAAAGGAGGTTTATGGATGTTGAGCTCGAAAACATAAAGTTGACGATAAGACTAAAAATTGCTCCTCGTAAGAAGAGCAATTAACCAAAACTGAATTGATTCTACCATACACAAGTGTAAAAGTCAATCCTGTTTCAATTTTATAAAATAATATATAATAGTTAATAGAAAGGTAATACTATTATGGCAAAAAAGGATGCGGTGGCAGAAAAGAAAAATTCTAACGTGGATGGGAAAAACGAAGCGCTGAAACTTGCGATTTCGCAAATTACAAAGCAATTTGGCGATGGTTCTATCATGAAGCTTGGTGAGACTCCAAAAATGGATGTAGAGCTTTTGCCTTCGGGGTCTTTGTCTTTGGATTTGGCTCTGGGTGGTGGTTATCCAAAAGGGAGAATTATTGAGATTTATGGTCCAGAATCTTCTGGTAAGACGACTTTGGCTTTGCATGCAATTGCAGAAATCCAAAAACAGGGTGGACAAGCGGCATTTATTGATGCGGAGCATGCTCTTGATCCTGCATACGCAAAAAAGATTGGCGTAGACACGGCTAATCTTTTGATTTCTCAGCCGGACAATGGTGAGCAAGCTTTGGAAATTACCGAAACTTTGGTGCGTTCAAATGCAGTAGATTTGATTGTGGTTGATTCGGTGGCAGCTTTGGTGCCGCAGGCTGAGATTGATGGTGAGATGGGCGATGCGCAAATGGGGTTACAAGCGCGTTTGATGTCGCAGGCGATGCGCAAGCTGACTGGTATTATCAGTAAGTCTAAAGCCACAGTGATATTTATCAACCAGATTCGTATGAAGATTGGCGTGATGTTTGGTAATCCTGAGACTACGACTGGCGGTAACGCGTTGAAGTTTTATGCTAGTGTGCGCGTGGATATTCGTCGGATTGGACAGATTAAGGAAGGTGATAATATCGCTGGCAACCGTACGAAGGTAAAGATAGTAAAGAACAAAATCGCAGCGCCATTTAGGACGGCTGAGTTTGATATTATGTACAATGAAGGAATTTCGAAGGCTGGTGACGTACTGGATCTCGGTGTAAATTATGGAGTAGTAGATAAAGCGGGAGCATTCTTCAAATATAACGGTGAAACATTGGGGCAGGGACGAGAGGCAGTGAAGAGATTGTTCCGCGAAAAACCAGAATTGATGGCAGAAATCGAAAAGCAGGTGCGTGAAAAGGCTGCTCAAGAAGATTGATGATAATAACGAAACTGAAGCAGGGGGTAAAAAATCCGAACCGCGTGAATGTTTTTGTAGACGGAAAATACTCATTTTCGTTGGACGTAGCGCAGGTAGTAGATTATAAGATAAAGATAGGGTTGGAAATTTCGGATGAGGATTTGGCGGAACTTAAAAAAGCTTCGGAATTTGGAAAACTATACCAAAGAACATTAGAATGGGTCCTTGTTAGGCCTCGCAGTGAAAAAGAAACACGAGATTATTTGTGGAGAAAACTCCGAAAATCATCTTCGGACACGCTTGTCTCGGCCCGTCGTCACGGGCGAGACTGCGCTAACTCGCTCCCCGTTGGTCGCGAAATGTCCTCAGATGATATTTCGGAGCTTTCTCAAAATATTATTGACAGGCTTTCGTTACGTGACTATCTCAACGATGAGAAGTTTGCAGAATGGTATGTGGAGAATAGGTTTGTAAAAAAAGGTATTTCGAAACGGCGTCTTAAAATGGAATTGATGAAAAAGGGAATTAAAAACGATATTGTTGAGAGAGTCGTAGATTTACGGAATGACGAAGATGAAATTCGCAAGATAATTGCAAAAAAACGAAATAAATATGATGATGAGAAATTAATTAATTATCTTTTTCGGCAAGGTTTTGATTATCAGCTGGCGCGAAACCTTGTTCTCGAAAAGGATTGACGAAATTTGGCACGAAGTCTTCTTTTTCGGCACGAGCTTTGATGACTTTTTCTTCGTCTTTTACGATTACTTTGTAATCGGTGATTTCGACAATCTCTTTGCGATGGATGGTCAGTTCTGGGTCGACGAAACTTTTGATGACTGGGCGTTTGACGATGATTTGCTGAGTGGTGAAGTTGTCGGAAGTTACGGTATAATTAGAGATCTTGCCGAGTTTTGAACCTTTTTTGGTCTCGACTTTGAGACCGATAAGATTAAAGTTGAGCTCTAAAACTTTGGCAATTTTGACAACATCATCTGGCGCGACTAGTTCATCGATATTATCGATGACTATGCCATAGTTGGAATATTCGCGAATACTAGAAACATCTAAAATGTTTGCTGGAGACTTATTCACGAGAGGTCCAGAAAGTCGAAAAGCGATGATTTTTAGAGTGTCAGGATCGATGATTGGTTCGGAGACTTGAGCAATAGCGCCGCCGGCTTGAACGCTTAGGACGCGTGCGCCAATAAGTCTAGAAGCATAAACTAGCATAAGTTTATTATAGCATCTTTCACATCGTAATCGCCGATTTTGGTACGGCGGAGGGCGGTAAGGTAGGCGCCGGTGCCGAGAGCTTTGCCGATATCTTCGGCCAGAGTACGAATGTAGGTACCAGAGCTGACATGAGTTTTGATTTTGAGTTCGGGATAATGATAATCTAGAATTTCGATGGAATAGATATCAACTTGCCTGGATGGTATTTCAAAATCTGCACCTTTTCTGGCGAGTTTATAGGCGCGTTGACCATTGATTTTGATAGCACTGAATTTTGGAGGAGTTTGTTCGATCTTACCGATGAACGAAGAAAGGAAAAATTCAACAGCTTTTCGTTTCGGGGACGGGTCGCTCGCGCCCGTCGTTACGGGGCTCGCGCCCTCATTCTCGGTCGTAACCTCCGAAAGCCCCTCAACTGAAAACTGTTGAATTTGTCCTTCGGGGTCGCCGGTGGAGGAAACGTAGCCAAGCTTCAGGGTGGCTTCGTAAACTTTGTCGAGCTTTAGGAATTCATTAGATCTTTTTGTCATTTTGCCAGTCAAAACTATAAGAAGACCAGTAGCGAAGGGATCTAGCGTCCCGGTGTGACCGACTTTGATTTTGTGACCATATTCGGCTTTTAATTTGCTGCGAATTTTGGCCACTACACCAAAACTGGAGATACCGGTAGGCTTGTCAACTAAGACGATTTGATCTTCCATTTGGTTTTTATTATAACATGTGAACATATTTGGCTTCTTGATTTTATGAGGGGAAAAGTGTATACTTAGGTTAAGCATAATTGGGATAAAAACTGATGCAAAAACGAGGACAGAGTAATTTGATATTGATGCCAGCAGGTGTTTTTGTGTTGTTGTCGATATTTGTAGGTGGAATTTTAGCATCCCACACCACCTCCGCCAACGACACCCACATAGACGACGTCTCCATCATAGTCCCTATCTCATGCAATCTCGTTGGTACCAATACCACTCACTCAGCTACCATCAATCCCGGTACTACTACAGAAGACATTGGTAAAACTACACTCAAAGCCTTCTGTAATGATAATAATGGCTTCGCTATTTATGCTATAGGATATACCAATGATACAAACGGCACTACTACACTAGTAGGTGACGATACAGACCTTACTATTCCCACTAGCACTAATACTTCAGGTAGCTCTTCTTGGTCTATGAAACTCTCTAAAGAAACTAACTCCTCCCAAGCCTATCAACCAAACAATCTAACTATCGTTAGT
>JAZUML010000006.1:0-8604 GCA_045603565.1 Candidatus Nanosyncoccus sp.
CCTTTGTTCCGAGTTGAGCTCGGCGAATAAAAAAGTCCGCCTTTCAGGCGGTAAGATTCAAGAATCAAGTATGTTGGTGGGGATATGTGGACTTGAACCACAGACCTCGTCATTATCAGTGACGCGCTCTAACCAGCTGAGCTATATCCCCAAATTTTTAACGTTTGGTCGACTTTTCGCTGACGCTCAAAGTCGTCCAATGGGCGTCGCCTCGGAAAAGAAAGTAAACTTTTCACTCGGCTCCTACGGTGGTGGAGTAACTGGGACTCAAACCCAGGACCTCTGCCTTGCAAAGGCATCGCTCTAATCAGCTGAGCTATTACCCCATGGCTTATATTTTACCGAAAAAGTTAAAATTGTCAACCTCGAGGCTTCAGATTGTGGTACAATAAAGCATATGAGTTATGAATTTAGTTTGAGTTGGCTATTTGGAGGGCTCGCAATAGCTTTGGTTGGGGCTTTGCTAGTGATATTTTATCGTCAGATTTCTGATAACCTTGCGAATGGCGTTTCTTCCTATGAAAGAGTAAAACTAGTAGGGGTAATTACAATTATCGTGGGGTTAATTTGCGCTGCGAATCTACATACTTTTGTCTTTGGTGGACTAATTAGGCTATTGTTTGGACTAGGTTAAGGACGGAAATTGTAATAGGCGGTTCCGTTTTGGAGGGTGTAGTCGCGGATTTTGGTGAGTTCCGATATGGCGACAAATTCATAGCCAGCTTTTCTGAGTTCATCGATCAAGACCGGGACCGCGTTGACCGTAGTAGGATAAATATCGTGCATAAGAATGATTGCCCCGTCCGAAACCTCGCTCATCGTTGTGGAGATTATTGAGTCGGTGTTTTGGTTTTTCCAGTCTAGAGTATCAACAGACCACAGAATCATTGGGGTGCCGACGTTGTTCCTGACTGCGTCATTGATATTGCCGTATGGCGGGCGAGTATATTCGGGTGAATGCCCGAGTATGTCTTGAAAAACCGAGTTCGCTTCGTTAATGTCTGACTGAACAGCAGCTGGAGTAATACGGATTAGGTTTTGATGGTACATGGTATGGCTAGCAATATCGTGACCTTCCGCTTTGATACGTTTGACGATCTCTGGATTGCTACGAGCCATATATCCTAGCATAAAGAAAGTGGCTGGCACGTCACGGTTTTTGAGCGTATCTAGCAAGGATGGTGTAGTGGCGCTAGAAGGCCCGTCGTCGAAAGTGAGTGCTACTAGTTTTTTGCCAGTAATATCTCGCTCTGTGATACGAATATGCTTAGACATCGGAGCGATACTGATTTTGTGGTAGGTTTCATTGGCCTTAGAGATGGTGAGATCAAGAAGATCAAGAATAGCGATAATACCGATAACTAATACTGCGACCAGCTTTAACCAAGGAAACCTAGTATTAATACGTTGAAGAAAATTACTCTTGGAACGAGTTTTAGAGGATGATTTGGCGGATGTACTCATACATTGCAATCCCTGCGGCGACGCCGACGTTAACCGAACGAGTAGAGCCAAAGCTTTCGATATATCTAATATCTTCGGCTTTTTCGAGTAATTCTTTTGTGATGCCGTCTCTTTCGGAACCAAAAATAAGGGTGGTATTTTGTTCAAATAATTTGTTCTTTAGGGGTTTGGCGCGCTCTAGATTGTTTTCTATGGCGACCAATTCCCTGTCCTTCTGAGTTTTGAGAAACTCTTCAATGGTGGAGTGATGCAAAATCTCTAAATATTTATCTGTACACATAGCACCGCGACGGTTGTATTTTTTCTTGCCGATGATGTGAACTTTTTTCACATTAAAGGAGTTGGCAGTGCGGACAATTGAGCCAATATTAAAATCGTGTTCAAGGTTTTCGATGGCAATTTCTAAAGGTGTACGCGACTTGGACAGTTCATCAAAAACTTGTTCATTTTTGAGCCCTTTGTACTCATCTATCAAATTGCGCGTATCTTCCATGTGATATAATTATAGCATAAAGAGGAGGTAAGATGGATTTTGACGAATATCAAGAGGCAATTCAAGAGTTTGATTTGTATGAGCCGGGGAAATTGACAGAGGTAGGATTCATAGAGAAAGTATTGGGGCTTGCTGGTGAGGCCGGAGAAACAGCCGATAAAGTCAAAAAGGTTTTACGCGATAAGGATGGGCGCGCTACAGATGAGGATAAAAAAGAAATAGTAAAGGAGCTAGGTGATGTAATCTGGTACGTGGCGAGTATCGCAAGATATTTGGACGTTCCCTTTTCTGAGGTTGCAAAGATGAATGTCCTGAAACTAACTAGTCGCAAGGAGCGCAATAAGTTACACGGCGCTGGCGACAACAGATAAAAAACGACAAGAAAAACCCCGGCAGATGCCGGGGTAGGGTTTGTGGTTTGGGCGATTTTGGTGGACCGGTTCGCCCTAACCGGTGGTTGGGGGGGCTAACGCCGAAGGATCAGGGCGTCACCCCTCGCCTCCACCCGCCACCCGTTACGGGAGGCGGTTGCCTGCTTCAGCGCGTAGCGCTGAAGCCTTTGACGGTCGGAGGTTGCCGTCTTTTTAGTGGAAGTCTTGCTCATCGCAAGCCTCCTTTCTGCCCCCGTAAGGGCGTCGGGTTTTGGTTTATATACTGTATTATACCAAATTTTCTTCATTTTGTCAAGTACTTTGACTAAACGACGCGAATTTGATTCCAACCCTCTTCCCAGGTAGGTGGCTGAAGCCGATTTGCTTGCCGGATAATAACCCATTCGGGGACTCGTCGGTCGCGCTTGAGATTACGCTCCAATGCCACATCGACTGAGGTTTTTACCCATACGCATTCTTTTTCAACTTCTGGAGGGATTTTTCCCAGTATTTGCTCACGGAAACGGACCGAGACGTTGGTGGCGTCATAGATGACGCTTGTTCCCTGTGCGAGAGTGGCCAGACACCGTTCGTCCATAAGTTGGAATACGAGCTTGGAGTCACCTTGAATCGTTTCGTCGCCATAGAGCTCCTTCCTGATGGCGTCAGAGCTGATTATGCGGGCGCCGTTTTCGGTTGCGAGGCGTTTGGCGACTGTAGATTTACCAGAGCCGGCCAAGCCAACCATCATGACAAATCTAGGAGCCATCACGGCCTCCTTTCTGTTGTAGGGGCAAAACTTTGAAGTACTAACATTTCATACGAATGCTATAGTACTATTATACCATCAGAGAGGGGTTTAGTCTTCGAATCGACTTTTGTTTTGAAATTTGTTGCGGATATATTCGCCAATATCGCCGACTTTAAAACTGGTATCCGAAGTGGATAAGATGTCGGAGTCTTTGTTGAAGGGGGTGGAGGGGTCGGCCGTCTTGACGTCTGATTGATCGACGCCGCCGATTTTCCAATAATTGCCATAGAGAGAGCGAAAAGCCATGCCGGCGCCGAAATGCTCCCTAATGAACAAAGCTTTTTCTCGATTGATGAGAAGTGGCGTGTGAGTTTCGTAATTTCTGGTCTGCAAACCATTTTCCTCTAATAGTTTTGCCGTCGAGCGAAGGATGTGAGTATAACGTGAGACTTGTTCATCGTTGTTGTTTTCGACCGTAACGATATATCGATATAGATCTCCATCGTAATGCGGTTTATAATCTTTGATTGGCTTCATAATAAAGAAATCGTCGTTAAAAATCCAAAAATTCTCACTTATTTCTTTGTTGCCGAAGGCCATAGTCATCATTGTGCCAACATTCGAATATTTTTCTTCATTGGCTTGGACAAATCTAACTAACTTATCTGGCTTAATTCCCTCTGGAGCACAGCCATAAAACCAAACTTTTGCATGGGGAAAGTTTCTTTCTATAGAGCGAAGCGAAAAACGCAACTCTTCGTTGGTTTTTTCTTCTTTCACAAAATAAACAATATCGTAACTTGTGCTCATCTCTCAATTATATCAGATTATTCCCTTATAAACGAGGATGATTAGCGCCTATTTTTGGTTTTTTAATGAGTTTTCGCCAACTGATGTAGCCGTAAATAGAACTGAGTGGGAAGAATATTCTGAGCGCGAGTACGGCCGGGTCGTTAGTTGTAGTCCACATGATTAGTTGAAGGATGTCGGACAAAAGCCAAAAGACCCATTGCTCGCGAAAACGAAGAACAGAGAGAGCGATGGCAAATATTGCAAAAACTGTCGTTGCGCTATCTAGGATGGTCTGTGAGCCACCTAAGGCGACTAGGATAACATTAAATAGAATGGTAGCAATGACAGATACGAAGGCAGCGACAACGGCTTGGATTGGAGTAAATTTGCGCGCAATTACTTTTTTGTCCTTACCGCTGTGTTTGCCCCAAGAATGAAAACCCACTAGGTTGGTGGGGGCGTAGAATGCAAGATTCATTAGTGCGTTACCGATGAAATGATTAATCCAGGACGTATAAAAACAGGCGAAAGCGTTGATGAGGGCGAAAATGTAATTACTGCGGTAGCCTTTGATGTTTAATATTGTACCGATGACGCCGGTATTTAAAGCTACGATACCCATGAAGGTGTAAAAAGGAGGGTTTTCGTGGTAAAAAAGAATAATTATAAGAGATACTACTGCACTGACGGCAAAGCACAGCCAATCGAGTAGATTGAACTTGATTTTAGCTGTTTTAGCCTTGTTCTTTTTTGACATACTTAAGGTAATTTTAGCATATGGGGCTTGGCGTGTCTAAAAAAATGAGGTGGGTATCGATCTTTGAAAAACCCGGCATAAGCCGGGGAGATGTGATCGTTTAAGCACAAAAATCCGCCTTTTTGGGGCGGACTAGTGTTTAACAACATAGTTGTGCTACTCTATGTTATGATATGTCTATGAATGATTATAATATAGATTACGACCAAGGTTACGAGGACGCAATCTTTGGAGAAGATGAAAAGGCTACAACTAACGCAGATTATCAAAGTGGTTATGTCGACGGTCTTCGCGCTCGTGAGGAACAGGATGCCGCCGATTCAGATTCAGATGACGACTCAGATTATTAGCTCTATCTAAAAAAGCGGTCGTATCAAGCCTAAAAGTCAAGATCTACATATAATCTTGACGCATTTGTTTACCTATATTCGATAAAATTGGATTGCCTGGCCTTTCATACATAAAAACTGCCTTTCTAGCAAAATCCGGAGTCAACTCAGCTTCTTCCCGTAAAAACTCATTATAGTAACTTCCGCAATATCTTTCCTCCTCTGTTACTTTATCTGAAATGTCGGGATGAATCGTCCTAATCGCTTCAGCCAACTTAACCGCATGATAGTTTTGTTTAATATACTGCTCGAATAAAGCTGCCTTCATCTCTTCTGGAGATAGATCCTTACCTCTGGTTTTTGTCTCGTCATAATTGTCAAAATTAATATCTCTTAAAGACCTGGTTTTCTGAATACTCTGGTGAATGATATGACTTAGATTTGACAGTAGCCTTTTTGCTTGATCAGATGAGATGCTGTCTTTATTGTCTCTAATAAATTCAACTACACTATTTACTGTATCTGAGTCTGTTAACATGTAAGCACCAATCTCCGTACCGAACACATCAGATCTTTGATTGAGGTAATTATTATCATAATTGTCGCGAGCAATATCAAGAGTAAACAACAATTCTGGTCTCAAATTTCCAGAATTATCAATATATTCTCCCAATTGTGGATACCGTTGCAATAACTCTGGTTGCTCCTTAACCCGTTCTTTTAAATTGCTAATATCATATTGAACGGCGGGCATTTCTTCACCGGTTGATGCAAGTTTCTTTACGAATGCTCTCCTGGCACGCACTTCATCTGCATTGTCTCTGCACTTTTGCCATTGTTCACCCCCGACTTTAAATCCATCCTTATGCGCAACTAGAAAAGTTCTACATTGTTGCCAAGCTTCCTCATCTGCTTGAATCTCTGTTTCAAGATTATCGTGATTGACTTGTACATAAGAACCCTCTTTAGTTGACCCATCTTTTCGCTTTTTTGTATAGCATTTTTCTCCATCCTTATTCAATATCCCTCTCAATATGTGCGACATAGCACTACTACTTTTCTCGCCTCTTAGAAACGAATATTTCTGATGATCATGAGTTAATTCATGAAATGTAATCATCATAAAACGATAAACATCATTAGATTTATTGGTACGTGATTTATCGAGTGAATCATCAGAAGATAGAGACATCCCGAGGAAATGGTCAGCTTCCATTACACAACCGTACTTACGTGATACGCCCACGCTAAATTCTCTTATCTCTTTGCCATTTTTGTCTTTCCCAATCCTTGGATTGGCTATAATGATACGGCTATTATCCCTAACATCTTCATCTATTGTGTAGCTACTGGCAAAATAATTTGCCAAAGCCCCCAACATAGGGATTGAAGGCTTAATTCTGGAGTCGTCATCAACGTCATTAAAACAATATTTAGAGTATGCTTCAGCTGCACCGTCATCAAAGCTCTTTCCAGAATAAATATAGTCGCCAACGATATCCATCTGTTTTTGGCTTAATTTATTATGTTTCTTCATGCCATTTTCAACGAAATAATCAATGGTTTTTCTGTATTCTGCATCATGCTGGTCATACCAAGTGTTCATCTTATCTAGATTTGCATTCGGATACGCTGTTTTAAAAACAAGTTCACGCATTTTCTGGTCCCTAAACACTGGATTAGTAGAAAACTCAGGATAGAGGGTTTTTTCGCCATTTTTAGATTCGAATTTTTTCTTATCAGCTATCTTCATAATATAATCACAATAATTCTTGAATTCTTGACTAGCTATGAACATATCTGGATAATCGCTCGACAATCTCTGGACAACAAAATGATCCAGTGATTCTTTGAGTGCCAAATCATGAGCCGTGGCTTTTGAATCCGGCTCGTATTGACTGAGATACGATTCGTTGATTCCTTCTAACGATTCTCTGTCGCCAAGCGTTTCTCGCAATTTGGCTTCTCCAAAATCGTTTATATATTTTTGATTCGGAGAGAACTTGGGCTTATTCCCTGCGAATTCAACGCTGGATAAACCATCCCAACTACTATTACTGTTACCTGAAGCGTCCTTATTCCATGTCTCTCCACTTTTCATATTCTATATGATATCATCACGCTAACTATTTAACAAGAAAACTACCCCTTCGGATAGTTCCTTGATTAACAACTTAGTTGTGCAATTATCTTCGTAGTTTTGTGTAAAGCTTAATGTTACGTCTGGTAAACCAGAGTTGTTGTGTTATAAGCTTATTTAACACAACCGTAACCGACCTAGCATTATGTGTCCTCACGGATTCATAAGCATCAATTCCTTCTCAAGAAAGGAGGTAATCCATCCACACGTTCTCGTACGGATGCCTTGTTACGACTTAACCCCAATCATCTCCCCCACCTTAGGCCGACGAATCGGACTTCGGGTGTTGGTGACTCTCATGGTTTGACGGGCGGTGTGTACAAGACCCGGGAACGTATTCACCGCAACATGCTGATCTGCGATTACTAGCGATTCCGACTTCAAGAAGGCGAGTTTCAGCCTTCTATCCGAACTGGGACTGGCTTTGGTGCGATTTGCTTCACATCACTGCTTCGCTTCGCATTGTACCGGCCATTGTAGCGCGATTCTAGCCCAAGGCGTAAGGGAAATACTGACCTGACATCATCCCCTCCTTCCTCCCCGTTACCGGGGCAGTCCTACCAGAAAAATACAACTGGTTGCAAGGGTTGCGCTCGTTGATGGACTTAACCAAACATCTCACGACACGAGCTGACGACGGCCATGCATCACCTGTCTCAAGGTTCCCGAAGGCACAGTTCTGTTTCCAGAGCCCTCCTTGGATGTCAAGCCTTGGTAAGGTTTATCGTTTACCATCGAATTAAAGATCACGCTCCACCGCTTGTGCGGGTCCCCGTCAATTCCTTTATGTTTTAATCTTGCGATCGTACTACACAGGTGGGATACTTAACGCGTTAGCTTCGCAACTCCAGGGGTCGATACCCGAAACTGCTAGTATCCATCGTTTACGGCGTGGACTACCGGGGTATCTAATCCCGTTTGCTCCCCACGCTTTCGTGCCTTAGTGTCAGAAACGTCCCAGTAGCCTGCCTACGCTATCGGTGTTCTTTCTAATATCTACGGATTTCACTCCTACACTAGAAATTCCAGCTACCCCTAACGTTCTCGAGCTTAGCAGTTTAGATAATAGTCTGAATGGTTGAGCCACCAGATTTCACTATCTACTTACTATGCCACCTACGCAACTCTTTACACCCAGTCACTCCGGATAATGCTCGGATCCTACGTATGACCGCGGCTGCTGGCACGTAGTTAGCCGATCCTTATTCATAGCTTACCATCATATTTCTCAACTATAAAAGCAGTTTACAACCCGAAGGCCTTCATCCTGCACGCGGCGTTGCTCCATCAGGCTTTCGCCCATTGTGGAAGATTCCCTACTGCTGCCTCCCGAAGTCGGAGGCCAAGCGGTCTTAGGAAGACAAATCCCCACTACAACTCCTTGGCTCACAGAACGACATGGCTACGATCCGACTTGAGTTTTACGAACCGAAATCCTTCTTCACTCACGCGGCGTTGCTCCATCAGGCTTTCGCCCATTGTGGAAGATTCCCTACTGCTGCCTCCC
>JAZUML010000007.1:0-125131 GCA_045603565.1 Candidatus Nanosyncoccus sp.
TATCAGTAAGAGTAACAGCACCAGTCTTACTAGCTGCTTCTAGTGCGGCTTTAGTAGTAATGTCTGAGTTCCGACATGTAGCAGCAGACATATCTTGCATAGTATTGTGGTCTATAGTTTTGTTTTGTCCTGGAGTAGAGGCAGTGAGATCAGCTAGAGTAGCTTGTTTCCATTGAGCATAGAGAGTAATAGTATCACCGTCATTAGTAAGATTAGTAACTGACTCTCTGTCTTTATACCAGTCACCAGAGCCATCTACTTCAGTGTTCCAACCCCAGAAGGCCCACATCTTGTCTGCTATAGCTGGTATAGTGTTGCCATCTGCGTTTTGGTAGGATTGACCTAAGGCTGGAGCGGTGAAGTTATTAGCTGAGAGTTTAGTAGCAATGTCCACGCTAGCATCTTGGTTGGCCATCGTACCAGTACCACCGTTAGCATTAAAGGCTACTGTGTAGGATCTACAGCTATCGTCTAGTGTTAATCGGTATAGTATAGTCCCACTATTAGCCATTTTGTATAATCCTGGATTTAGACTGTTTGATACTGATACGCCATAGTAGACTGGTATATTGTCATTGATGTCTGTTTGAGAGGCAGTTTGAGATGGAGTTTTAATTAGTGTAGGAGTAGTAGGAAGTGGAGTAAAGACTCCTGATTCTGTATTAGCTGTTAGTGAATAGCCCCAAGCATTGGTGGTGTTGTTTAATTGGCTTGTACCATCTACTGGAGTGAAGTATTGTCCGGATGTATTATTGCTACTGTTACCGTCTTTATAGAGATTTCTATCACTAGGACCTGAGATAGTGAGATTATAACCTGCTCTACAGTTTGTGATGACATTGACTGAATCTGTGCTAATGTTAGTACCGGTAGTACCATCACTATTTGGTTTCACATTAGTAGTTACTGTGCCGGAAGTAGATAACGAGGCGATGTAGGCATGAGTATTAGGAGAAACTAGAAGCGAATACGACACAGAAGAAAGAGCCAACAAAACAAAGGCGAAAACAAAATGGGACGCAAAAACTAAGCATGCGCCAACAATACTATTTTTGTCTCCCAAAAATTTTAGCATTACAGTTTATTTAGCCTTTTTAATGTATAACCTTATTTTTATATCTTTTTATTACAACTCTACGCTCTGCAATCATTGTACCGCTTATGATTAGGGGTGTCAAGAGAAAAATCAACGAAAAATGGCGGAAAGGACAGGATTCGAACCTGCGGAGGTTTCCCTCTCTGGTTTTCAAGACCAGTGCCTTCAACCACTCGGCCACCTTTCCACCCGTAATTATATCATATCTTAAGAAAATATGTTATAATATCACTATGGCAAGAAAAATCAAATTGCGACCAATTAGTAAACAAAATCGCAACAACAATCACAAGCACAGCGACAAAAGGCAACATCCACGCCTCAAAAACGGTCGTTAAAATAAGCCCGCTTCAGGGGATTATTTTTTATTCCGCATTCGTATATACATTCGTCACATCATCAAGATCGTCTATCGCCGACAGTAACTTTTCTAACTTCTCTGCATTCTCATTTTCAATCGGCACATACGAAGAGGGCACATATTGTACTTCCGCCGATGTCACCGTCATACCAGCCTCATCCAAAGCCTTTTTCACCTTCATCAAATCCGAAGGATCCGTAATAATCTCAATTTCCTCATCCTCTTCCGATGCATCTTCCGCCCCAGCCTCTAACGCCACCATTAGAGCATCCTCACCTTTATCAGAAACCTCAATCACGCCTTTCCGGTTAAATTGGAACATCACGCTACCAGCATCTGCCATCCGACCACCATTTTTATCCAAAGTATGACGCACCTCCGGCAAAGTCCGGTTCTTATTATCTGTCGCAACTTCTATTACAATTCCGACGCCACCAGGTCCATAAGCCTCGTATACTTCCTCAATCAAAGCCGCCGCCGACTTATCCGCCGCCCGCGCAATCGCTCTTTCAATGTTTGCCTTCGGCATGTTTGCGTGTCTCGCCTTTTCAAGCACCATTGCAAGTGATGGATTCATCGCTGGATCTGTACCACCACGCGCCGCAATCGCAATCTGATTTCCAATTTTCGTAAAAAGTGCGCCACGCTTGGCATCAACAACTGCCTTTTGTCTTTTAGTCGTCGCCCATTTACTATGTCCAGACATATTTTTCTCCCATCAAAATTTATATTCAACTTCTTTTAATTCTACCATTTTTCTACGCAAAAGTAAAATCACAAGCGGCAAAAATATCACCGCATAAAACAAAAACACCCACCACTCTCCCGGTTCAATCTTCACCAAAAACGACGCTTGCGCACCAAAAAAATTCACCACGCCAATATGAAAATCTAATAACTTCGTCGCAACAAAAGATACTCCAGTTTCAACAAAAGGTAATCCCGACGCTAGTCCCGTCAAAAACACTAACCCCATCGCATATGGCAAAGTCGGTAAGATCAGCAAATTTGCAATTACCGAAATCAACGAAACCGTACCAAAGAAATACAAAGTAATCGGTAGCGTCATCAAAGTCGCCGCTATTGTCGTAATAATTACCGAAGATACAAAACCTGGTTTTTTCTCGCCATAAAAAAACTTCACCATTTTAGGTCCCAAAATCATAATCCCGCCAAAACTCGCAAACGACAACAACCAGCCAAGATTAATAATATACATCGGATTAAAGAACAACGTACCCGCCGCCACGATTAGAATTATCCGCCACGCCGCAAGTTTTCTCCCCACATACCACGCAAGGAGTGTCAGAATCGACATCGTCCCCGCTCGCATAATTGATGGCGTCCAGCCCACCATGCTCATAAAAAACACGATAAACAACACCGAAAACAATAGCCCAGAAAACCTTGATACTTTTCCAAAAATCTTCCGCGCAATTTCCACCAGAATCGATAAATGCGCCCCACTCGCCACCACAATATGCACTAGCCCCACTATTCTCAAATTCTCCGCCAAACCTTCCGGCAAACCCGCCCTCATCCCAAGTAGATACGACAATCCTAAATTCACCTCCGGTTCAGGAATCAGCCTTTCAATTCTTTCCGCAAACCAATTCCGCATTTTCAAAATCAAATCCCCCGGTTCCGGTCTTTGAATTTTCAAACCCATCGGCCGATACATGTATCCCGCATACACGCCAAATCCTTCCGACAATTTCCCCTTCAAAACCAGGGAATCACTCCGCTTAATTTCTTCGTTTTGTTTCGCCGAAATAAAAATACTGCCCTTTGTTTCACGTAGTTCACCTTCGCCAAACTTCAGATTCTTCAGCTTAATTTTTGTCCCCTTTGCGTCCGTTTCCGGATCACCATCCACTTCGCCCATTATCGTTACGGTCTGACCAAAAAATTGCTGTATATATTCTTCCCCCTCAAGTTCATTCGCCACTCTAAAAAACGCCAAAATCATTCCCGCCACCAAAGCCAACACTACAAACATTACTCTCGGCTCAAAATACACAAAAACTAATAAACAAATCACAAGCACCATCCAAGTCGGCGAAGCAAAAAAGTGAACTCTAAATACCAAAGCCAAAACCACACCCACAATCACACCCACACACATCGCCACCACAAACCACGATTGATGGATACTCTTCCCTAGCCATTTCAACATGCGTCATCTCTACCATGCTCGTTTAAAAAGTTCAACTATGTCATTCCGTCTAGGCTTTCAAAAGAGGTCAAAAAATGGTATAATGGCTCCGCGCACCGGTAGCGTTGCTATCGCTCCCTACCGGCGCTCGTTGAAATAGTTTTGTAGCGCAAGTGCTCCAAAACTACTTCCCCTCGCACCGGTAGCTCAGCGGATTAGAGCACTTGTCTTCGGAACAAGGGGTCGTGGGTTCGAATCCCTCCCGGTGTACCAAATAACGGAAAAATAAGAGTTTACTCTTATTTTTTTGCTATTTGAAATACCGGACGGGAATTATCAATCCCTCCCGGTGTACCATTGTGAAATTAAGCCTTCTTTAAGACCTTTTTTGAAAGCCACATTAAATTGATAAAAACGCTCATGTTATAATAAATAAGGATGTTTGAAGAATTTAACCTTACTGCTTTTTATATTATTTCGCAAATTTTTGCAGTTTTAAGTATCATTTTTGACTTAGTTGCCGCACAAAGACGGAAGAAAGTTGATCTTCTTAAAATGGATACTTTGGCGGCCTTCTGCTCTTCTTTACATTATGTCTTTCTTGGAGCCTGGTCAGGGTTAGCCAGCAAGATTATCACTACTATAAGGAATGCTCTTGCAGTTTATCAGACTACGCATAAGAATAAAAAAAGCAAATTAATCCTAATCGTTTTTGTTTTGGCATATATTATTATGGGTATTCTGACCTTTAATTCAGTTTTTTCAATTTTGCCAATACTTGCTCCTTCAATATACACTATTGTTATTTATACTAGTGATGTAAAGAAAATACGTTATGCTGTAGTGATTTCCAATCTGCTTTGGCTGATTTACGATATCCACTTACTATCCATTGCTGGTATTCTGGCTGAAACGATCATAATAATTAATGGCCTCGTTGCCATTTATCGTTATAGGAAGAAGAATAAATAAGGCAGGCAATCATCATTCGCGTAATCCCCTTAAATATAGTTATAACCTCTTTCACTAGGGTGTACCAAATAACGGAAAGTAGCTTTTTCCCTTTAAATACGATATAATAATTCAGCAAAGTTTACTAAAATGCACCCGTAGTTCAACGGATAGAACGTTGGTTTCCGGAACCAATGATATCGGTTCGATTCCGGTCGGGTGTACCAATTTGTTTTTCCACCAAAATATGTTATAATCTCAGCATGGCTCAAAAATATTCGAAATAGGAGGCAGCCATGTACATTATTGACAAAATCAAAGTCGACCAGGCAGGTAGGATTACTCTTACCAATTTTTTTAACAAAAACCCGTTAAAAGAGGTCGGCGTAGCCTACAATACCGATACTCACGAAATCATCGTCGAACCATGGAGCGAGAACAGCAAATTCCTCCACCGCAAAATCGACAACAAGAATCGTCTCTGTATCAAATGGCTACTCAAATTCATCAACGGCAACATTTATCTCACCGTTGATGAAACGGGGAATCGCAAACTTTTAGTCTTTAGTTCCCCCGATTAACAAAAGTGCCGCGGCTCGTCCTCGGCACATTTACTCT
The DNA here is from genome assembly GCA_045603565.1 of Candidatus Nanosyncoccus sp. GTDB lineage: Bacteria > Patescibacteriota > Saccharimonadia > Saccharimonadales > Saccharimonadaceae > Nanosyncoccus. The sequence goes on from JAZUML010000007.1 coordinate 5,182, forward strand.
CTTGATATTTCCGTCATTTTAGGCTATAATTACATCACTTGGTACCGTAGCTCAGCTGGTTAGAGCGTGGGACTCATAAGCCCAAGGTCGGTGGTTCAATCCCACCCGGTACCACCAAAATCAAAAACAAATACTACAATATGGATATTGATTTTAGTAAGTTTTATCTCAGTTTAATTGTTATTTTTATCATTATTGCACTTGGATTTTTCTTCGGAAGAATTAATTGGATCGACAAACACACCAATAAAAAACTCGTCAATCTTCTCCTGATGGTGTTTATGCCGGCGGCCCTATTTACTGCCTTTCCAAGTAGTTTTTCTGAAGAATACTCAAATCTTTTTGTCATGGGCCTCGTCGGTGGCATTGTCACGATGCTACTCGTCATCATCGCCGCCAAGCTTGTCTACAACAAAAAAATCTTTCCGGGCGAGCTCTCCTACGAAGCTCAATTCTCTTTCGCTTTTAATAACGCCACCTTCCTCGGCTATCCTCTTATTAGCATCGCTTTCGGCGAACAGGGCATCGTTCCTTATTGCGGCTTTATCATTGCTTTTAACCTTGCTCTGTTTTCTTATGGCGTCTGGCTCTTTGAACGCAAAATCACTCCAAAATTTATTCTCAGAACCATCCTCAATCCAAACATCATCGCCGTCATCCTTGGCATGATTTTTTTCACTTGCCGAATCAATGTTAGCGCCGAAGTGCCAATCGTTTACGATTCTATCAAATACCTTTCTGCCGCCACTACTCCATTATCGCTACTTTGCATTGGGTATATGCTCTCCACCGCCAACTTCAAAAAACTCATCAAAAACTGGCGACTATTCGTAATCGCAATTGTCCAACTTATCTTTGCTCCGATTATCACCTTCTTTGTTACCAAAATCCTCTTCAATTTCCCAATCGAAGTCGTTTTAATCTGTACGCTAATCCAAGCTCTCCCCACCGCAACTTCCCTTGGCCTTTTCGCCGAAAAATACGGTGGCAATGTCGCCGAAGCCAGCCAAATTGTTGTTATCTCCACCGTTCTTTCAATTATAACTATGCCCGCCATCATGACAATTCTCTTTACATTCTTTACCTAGCTACAAATCATTACGCCCCAAGTTAGTTATGGTATAATAGTAATATGAAAAAACATGGCTTCACTGTTTTAGAAATCATCATCGTCGGCGTCTTTGCTAGCCTTTTGTTAATATTGTTTTTCATCCAAAAATCCAACCTCGACGCCTTCTCGCGCGACGAAGCTCGTAAAACCGCCATCAACGCCATGTACTATGCACTCGAAGAAGACTTCTACAAAGAGCACAAATACTATCCCGAATACATCTCCGAAGAAAACATCAAAGTCATCGATCCAGCACTTTGGACCGACCCATCAGGCTTTAATCTCGGAGATCCACAAGGCTCATATTTCTACGAACCAGCCAACTGCGATAACGGCAAATGCAAAGAATACACCCTAAAAGCCAACCTCGAAAAAGAAGACACTTACGTCAAATACAATCGCAATTAATTACTTAGTCGCTTCAGCGAGCTCAGCAATCTGTTTTCTTTTCAGCCTCTTCTTTGCTTCCGTAATTAGTTTTGAAATTTTTTCCATCTGTTCAGGCTTAATATCTGAATATTTAAAAGTATAGGTAGTTTCATCACCCACAGTTGCCAACCTCAAAGTGCCATAATGTAATAATTGTTGCAAAATACCATTTTGATGAAAACTCGCATCTTCAATCGAAGGCAAATCAATCACGTTTGTCGAGCTAGAAACAAGCGAAGTTGTCAAAAGTTGAAAAACTCTCCGATTAGTCACAAACAACTTATTCCCGTTATAAATCCTTAAAGCAATCAAACCAATCACCACCGCCGACGCTAAGAGCGCAAACAAAATAATAAACAAAAAGTTTTTACCCATTTCATCCAACATTTGTTGCCCTAAAAGTACAAGCAAAAAAGCAAGCAATATGATAATCACACAAAGCGCCGTACCACCAAGAATCGCCCACAAACAAATCCTAGCTCTCGAAAGCGCCACTTCTACATACTCATCATCCGCTAATTTTAGCATCGGAAAATCCTTCTTGCTTCGCTCGTGTCGGATTTTTGCTAAAGATTCATCCATAAAAACTCCTTTACATATATTATACACTCTTTTTCGAGTTTTGTAAATGCTTCCTCCCCTTTTCGGTCACCATTCTTCCCTTTGGCGTCCGCGCAATTAATCCCATTTGTAATAAATATGGTTCATAAAAATCCTCAATCGTTGTTGCCTCATCGCCAGTCAGCGCCGCAATCGTAGTTAATCCCACCGGCCTATCACCATAATTCTCATACATCAACCGCAGCATATTCCGATCCGCCGGATCCAAACCCAAAACATCAATCTCCATCAAACTTAATGACTTTTCCGCCACTACGCTATCAATAATTCCGTCTCCATTCACATCCGCATAATCACGCACTCGCTTAAACAACCTATTTGCAATTCTCGGCGTCAACCTAGAGCGTGTCGCCAAAAGCTCCGTCGCTTCTGGTTTTATCTCTGTTTTTAAAATTCCTGCCGTCCGATTGATAATCTGCTCAATTTCCGGCTCCTTATAATATTCCAATCTATGAATTATTCCAAATCTATCGCGAAGCGGCCCCGCTAAAGACCCTGTCCTAGTCGTTGCCCCAATCACCGTAAATTTTGGCAAGTCCAACCTCACGCTTCGCGCCGCTGGACCCTTACCAATTACAATATCCAATTTATAATCTTCCATTGCAGAATACAAAACTTCTTCCACCGCCCGTCTCAACCGATGAATCTCATCAATAAACAATACACCACCATCTTTCAAATTCGTCAAAATCGACGCAAGATCGCCTGCTCGTTCAATCGCTGGCCCCGAAGTCACCCTTAGAGACGCGCCCAATTCATGTGCAATTACTCCTGCCATCGTAGTTTTACCAAGCCCAGGCGGACCATATAATAATACATGATCTAAAGTCGAACCATCATTACGTTTTTTCACCGCTTCTATCGCAAGACGCAAATTATTCTTCAAATGCTCTTGCCCGATATACTCCTCAAAAGTCACCGGCCTAAGGCTTATTTCAATCTTTTCTTCTTCCGGATCATTTTCGGCCGCTGTCGGCTCCACTAACCTCTCTATTGCCATATCTACATTATAACATGAAAAAACGAGCCCCATCCAGGGCTCGTTTTCTCTACACTATTTGTCGACGACTTCACCTTCGACCGCTTCGTCATCATCCTTTGCTTTTTTATCCGCTTTTTTGTCATCAGATTTTGCACTATCTTCGCTTTGGGCTTGGTAAATCTTAGCGCCAATAGGCATAATTCGATCATTTAATTCCTTGGTGGCTTCCTCAAAGGCATCCTTGTCGGCTTTTTCGTCATTCAAAACTTTTCTCGCTTCCTCTACAGCCTTCTTGATAGTATCCTTATCGTCATCACTAATTTTATCTTTATATTCCGAAGGCATCTTTTCAGCTTGATAAATAGCGTTTTCTAGATGATTCTTAGCGTCAACAGAATCCTTCTTTTTCTTGTCCTCATCAGCATGAGCCTCAGCTTCTTTTCGCGCTTTTTCGATATCATCTTTGCTCATATTACCAGAGTTTTGAATAGTAATAGATTGCTCCTTGCCAGTACCCTTATCTTTAGCAGTCACATTCAAAATACCGTTAGCGTCAAGATTAAAAGTCACTTCAATCTGTGGCACACCGCGCGGAGCTGGCGCAATACCATCCAAGATAAAACGACCAAGTGATTTGTTGTCCGCAGCAAATTCACGCTCACCTTGCAAAACATGGATTTCTACTTGTGGCTGATTATCAGAAGCCGTAGAAAAGACTTCGGACTTACTGGTCGGAATCGTAGTGTTACGATCAATCAAAGGAGTGCGCACCCCGCCCATAGTCTCAATACCTAGAGTTAGTGGAGTAACATCAAGTAAAAGAATGTCTTTTACGTCACCTTGAAGCACACCACCCTGGATAGCAGCACCAACCGCTACAACCTCATCCGGATTCACACCCTGCATTGGGTCTTTACCAAAAATAGCTTTTACTTTTTCAACCACCGCTGGCATACGAGTCATCCCACCAACCATCACAATTTCGTCAATATCTTTTGTTTCCAACTTGGCATCTTTCAAAGCTTTCTTAACTGGCTCTTCAAGACGATCCAAAAGTTCAGAAACCAATTCCTCAAGTTTAGCGCGAGTCAAGGTATACTCAAAATGCTTTGGCCCATCAGCATCAGCCGAAAGGAACGGAAGATTGATGTCAGTAGAAGTAGAGCTAGAAAGTTCCTTTTTGGCCTTCTCGGCTTCATCCTTCACGCGCTGCATTGCAGCCGCGTCACCCTTGATATCAATACCAGAGTCTTTCTTAAATTCATCAACCAAGAAGTTCACAATCAAGTTGTCAAAATCTTCACCGCCAAGATGAGTGTCACCATTAGTAGACATCACTTCAAATACACCGTCACCAAGCTCAAGAATAGACACATCAAAAGTACCACCACCAAGGTCAAATACTACAATTTTCTCATCTTTCTTAGACTCAAGACCATAAGCAAGCGCTGCAGCGGTCGGCTCATTAATAATCCTTTTTACTTCAAGTCCAGCAATTTTACCAGCATCTTTTGTGGCTTGACGCTGAGAATCGTCGAAATAAGCAGGAACCGTAATGATTGCCTCCGTAACCGGCTCACCTAAGAAAGCCTCGGCATCGGCCTTAATTTTGGACAAAATCATCGCAGAAATTTCCTCTGGAGTATATTCCTTACCATCCATTTCGACGGCTACGCCATTACCTTTTTTCACAATCTTATATGGACTAATTTCGGTATCGCGCTGAACTTCCTTATCAGAAAACTTGCGACCAATCAATCGCTTAATACCATAAATCGTATTTTTTGGGTTAGTCACGCGCTGACGTTGTGCAACTTTACCAACTAATCGCTCACCTTTTTTTGTCACAGCGACTACCGACGGAGTAGTGCGATCACCTTCAGCATTAGTAATAACTTCAGGCTTTCCAGCAACCATATACGCAAATGCGCTGTTAGTAGTTCCTAAATCAATTCCGATGATTTTGCTCATTTTTCCTCACTTTCGTTAATTTTTTCGTTGGCACTCACACATAACGAGTGCTAATTATCTCTATTGTAGCGCATTAGCACTCGTATGTCAATAGTGCTAACACAAAAAAGTATTTTTAACGTGCTATAATAGAACCATGAAAATAATCTTTCCAGAAATCACCAATAATTCAATCGCACAGGAAGCTATCAAAGACTTCCCTAACGTCGAGTTCCTACCGGCCGACAATCTCGAACAGGCCGCCAAAGCTCTAGCAAACAACGAAGCAGACGCCCTTATCTCCGGCATTGATTATCCCACTCGCGACGTTATTCTCGCCTGCAAAACTTATACCTCGCTCAAATCACAATATTTTTCCAGTAGTTTTATCTGTCAAAAAGGCAATCAGATTCTAGCCCTCGCCGATGGCGGCGTCAACAAAATACCAAATCAAGATCAATTATATTGTATCGTCGAAGATACCGCCAAAACCTACCAAGCTTTCACCGGCGAACAACCAATTATCGCCATGTTGTCTTATTCTACTAATGGTTCCGGTGGCAAAAACAATCCCGATCTCGAAAAAATCCATTTTGTTATCAACAAAATCCGCGAAACTCACCCAGAATGGCTCATCGACGGCGAGATGCAACTTGACACCGCCATCGACCCAGAAGTCAGCCGCAAAAAATATCCCGACTCTAAGGTCGAAGGCAAAGCCAACGTCCTTATCACTCCAGATCTTAATTCCGGCAATATTTTATATAAATCTCTCGAGCGTTTCGGTGGCTACACCTGCGCCGGCCCCATCATCCAAGGCTTCCAGATTCCACTCGCCGACCTCTCGCGTGGCAGCACCGTAGAAGACGTCAAACTTACTTTGTCAGTAATTATTAAACAATTAGAAAGGAATTAATATGCATTTCGGCACCGACGGCATCCGTGAAAAAGCCGACAAATTCACCCCCGAATTTCTCACCAAACTAGTTCAAGGCCTCGTCAATTATGGTGGCGACAACATCAAAGTATTCCTCGCCGGCGACACTCGCGAATCTACCGAATGGATTCTTCAAGACCTCGCAAACGCACTCGAAACCTTTGGCATCGAACACGGAAGCGCAGGCGTCCTCCCTACTCCCGCTATCAACTATTGTTTTTATCAAATGGGTTTCGACTTCGCTATCGACGTTACTGCATCCCATAATCCCTACACCGACAACGGCATCAAAATTCTAGAACGTGGCAAAAACTGTGGCGAAAAACTCTGCGAAAAAGGTCGCGCCATCATCGAAGAAGCCCTCAAAACTGACGCCAAATACGACACTATCTCTTCTACTCTCCGCGAAGACCTTCACGACGACGCCCTCGACCTTTACAAACAGCACCTTCGCGATTATATCGGCAAAGTAGATTTTAGTAATCTCCATTTCGCTATGGACTGCGCGAACGGCGCCACCAGTGTCGTCAACAAATCTATTTTCGAAGAGTTCGGCGCTACCGTTGACCTACTTCATGTCAATGAAAGCTATAATACCGAAATCAACAAAGATTGCGGCAGTACTCATCTCGATTCCCTCGCCGAATATGTGGTAGAAAACCATCTAGATTTTGGCGTCGCTTTCGATGGCGACGGCGATCGTTGTCTCGCCGTAGACACCGAAGGAAACGAAGTAGACGGCGACCAAATGCTCGCCTTCCTCTCTCAATTCCTCAAATTAGACTCCATTGTTACTACCGTCATGGCTAATCAAGGTCTTCTCAACTGGACCAAAGACGCCGGCATTCGCGCCGAAATCACCGCCGTTGGCGACCCCAACGTTGTTGCCGCCATGCTAAAAAACAACATCAAAATCGGCTCCGAGCAAAACGGCCATGTTATTTTACCAGAACACACCTCTGGCGATGGTATGCTAACCGCCCTCATGATTGTAAAAGCCATTTCCGAATCTAAAAAATCATTAAAAGAGCTCGCCAGTATCATTACAAAATATCCACAAGTCATCATTAACGCCGAAGTTTCCGCTGCCCAAAAATCCGCCTTCGCAGCCAGCGAACTAGCTCAAAAACTTCTAGATGAATATACTACCAAACTCTCCGATGTCGAAGGTCGCTTACTAGTCCGTCCTTCCGGCACCGAAAATCTCCTCCGCATCACCATGTGGGGAAATAACAAAGACATCATCACTACGCTTGCTAACGAATTAAAAGATAAAATAGGAGAAATATTATGAAAATCACCAGACTAGAAAACTATACGCCAGAAATTGCTAATCGTGTTCGTGAATTATTAATTCAACTTTCTCGCTCCGGCAAGGACCGTGGCGAAATACCCGAAGCCTGGTTTAATGATTTAATCAATTCCCCATATCACGATATGCTCTTGGCTTATGACGATGACGAAAAAATCATCGGCATCGCCACCCTTTCCGTCACCATGGGTCCCATTACTAAGAAAAACGCTTATCTAGAAGATTTTGTCACCGATTTCACTATCCGTGGTAAAGGCGTCGGCTCCGCCCTTTGGGAAGAAATGCTCAAATGGTCCGCCGAAAAAGGCTGTAACAATCTTTGCTTCACTTGCGGCCAAGGCCGCGAAGCCTCGCAAGAATTCTACAAACGTAGAGGCGCCGAAATCTACGACACCAACTTCTTCAAAAAAACTATCTAATTTATTTCAATATACATCTCATAGAATCCATATTGAAACGATTCGTTGCGTCAGCTGAATCGAAAGAATCACTATAAATTAATAGGTTGTGCATAGTCATTTCTGAAGAGAAAGTAGACGACCATGCTGTACCAAACTCGTTTACGCTAGTTATCACTCCATTTCTCACATAACCAGAAAGCAACATCGATGTCTCCCTTTGAAAATTACCTACATCAGAATAACTATTTCGCAAAGTTTGATATTCTCCAGAAGTACCACCCGTAGGCATACGCCAGCCAGCCGGACAAATGTCATAAGAAGCATTACTTGAATTTGATGAGCTACAAATTGTTCCTGCACTTGCCGCACAATAATTATAATAAACACCCGTCTTACCACTACCAGCGCCCCATCCAGTTGCATTGGTTGCAGTTCTATAAGACGTATTTATCATCGGCACAGTTTCGTCATACCCACTAGTAGTTCCGGCCGGTAACGTGAAATAGCCAGCAGAATTAGTATTAGTTGGGCTGAGCCCAATACTGGTATTACCACCTAGCCTCAAATTGTCTTCCATCCATACTCTTCCATCTCCCAATTTTGCAATTACATATCGTTCATTATCTCGCGAGTCAATCAATGTGTATTCTCTACCCACCTGCATAGAATTAATCACTTGCGACTTCGAAGAGGCACTTAAAGTATTAAAATCTTGCATATAAGTTAATTCTGAAATAGACATCCCATCAGAAACGCAACGAGCTGAAAGACCTAAGTATCTCGGATTATTATAATTACCAGGATAAACATATGTGTCACTTACTCGGAAATAATAAGCAGCAGTTTCATTATCAGCCGCAGAAGATGTCCAGTAATAACCATTTACACCACGCCCAGCATAACCAGATCCACTAATCGACCCGGAATAAATAAAATTATTCGGATAACTTCTGAGTATTCTGGATACATCATTACCTGTAGGAGTAGTGGAGGCGTTCATAGCCTGAGCTACATTATTAGCATTTTTATACCCACCAAGACTATTACTAAGTATTCCAAATTCACCAGAACCAGTACCAATAGGCAAATGCCAGCCCTTCGGACAAATTGAAGTATACTCGGCAGCAGATGCAGACGTATTAGACAAAACTTTAGTATTAGCCTTAGCCGCCGCCCAAGTATAATAATTGCCATAATCGTAAATATTGAGACTACCACTTGACGGATTAGCACTTCGAGATTGAGTATTAACATTATTATAACGTGGGAAACGATAAGCCGGATTGCTACCAGTAATATTAGAAGTACTATACTTACTGTTAGTCACAGTTGAATTAGTGAAATTGGAGCTTTCAGCTGTAGCTAATCCAGAGAACACTCCACCAAAACCCTGAGCTAATGAACTACTACTAGAATTGCCCGAATCTAATCTAAGATTCTCGATCATCCAACATCTACCATCTGCCAACTTACTTATCGCATATACATTACTGTCGCGTGCGTCCTTGAGGGCTATTACCGCTCCAGAGCTCATACTAGAACAACCAGACCAACTCTGAAGGTTACCAGCACTTGCTACCCAAACTGCATAGAGAGTTTTAGTTTCGCCCAAAGTCCCCTCTGGAGCAACAATTGTCTCATTTGGTCCATAAATTCTAGCTGAACCACCCGGCTGCGCACTCTGGTCAAATGACCAACCAGCAAAGCCATAATTAGCTCTACTATAATTACTCGCATACAAAGTGATTTCTTCACCCTGACTCACGACATGTTTTAGATTTGTCATTACACCTGCATCCGCTCCATTACCGTCATAAACAATATTATACTTATCGCTCAACACGCAACGGATAGGCTCTCCGTAAGATCTGCTAGTAACAGTACCGCCGCTACCACCAGAATCAGTACCATCCACAGATTGTGCAAGCATATTACCAGTCTCACGCCACGTAGAAGACCAGAAATTACCCCACGTGCCATAACTATTCCGCGAAGCACCATTATACATCGTGCCCGACAATAAAGCAGAAAGAGCAGTACCATGAGCTACACCTTGACTTAAAACAGTGTCACCACCCAACGTGCCGCCACCATTATAAGCCAAATAAAGCACTCGAAACTCTTGTCCTGTATCAGTGCCCGTAGGCAAATGCCATCCAGCTGGGCAAATATCGCCCTCTATATCACGATAAGAATCAGGATTCGGATCGGTAGTAGGAGAGCCAGTATAGCTAGTACCATTGCCCCAGCAATAAGAGCCTGCACTAACGGCACAATAATTATAATAAACACCTACTTTACCAGAACCTACGCCAAATGTAACAGAAGCAATATCATCTTTGAATCTAGCAGCCACTTGAGGGACAGAATAACTACTGTTGCTATTCCATTCCGAGCCAGCTAAGCCACTTATAGGATATTGATTTGTAGTCGTTCCACCACCATTCTTTAAGTAATTAAGTTGTGTTGTAGTAGCATTAGTGTTACTTGAACTTAAGGCATTAATAACTGTAGAATTAGTTAAGTCTAATCTTAAGTTATCTAGCATCCAGTATTTGCCATCACAAAGTCTAGCTACATAGTAAGCTTCATTATCACGTGGATCATAGACTAACTCTGGAACTACTGCTTCGTTCTTACAATTACTAGAGACTGGTGTAGAAGGATTAGTAAGAGAACTAATACTGACCGTAGCTTCTTTAGCAGTGACTGAAATAGTGGCATTACTAGTCCCAGTAGTATAAGTAGTAGAAGCTACAGAATTATTAGCAATAGTACCAGCTGTAGCACTCCAGCCATTGATGCCATATTTAGTATTAAACAAACCAGTAATAGTATATTCTCTACCGGCTATTACTTGTACGGTTTGTCCATTAGTATAAGTTGTACCATCGAAGTTAATACCGGTGACATTACTACCTAAACTAAATGTAACAGTAACAAGCTGATCCCATTGAGCATATAGCGTTACGTTATTAGTTTCATTACCCGCAATAGCATAATACGATTCTTCATTTGCATAACTTGTACCACTACCATCAGCTTTAGTATTCCAACTATTAAACTGATATCCAGAACGACTAAAGCCATTGGTTGTTAAAGCGACTGATGTTCCTGCATTAATAGTTTGAGTGCTCATAGAACCTGTGGCAGATGAATGATTCTTATTAAAGGTAATTCTAGTGGAACCAGTGTTAGACTGATTAGCTACGCACCGCACAGAATAACCACTAGGCTTACCGCCTCCACTTGTACCGGGCGTAACAGCCGAACCGCTAAGTACAAAAACATACGCCAGATTAGTTTGATTTACTAGCGTAGTAGCAGACCAGTACCAACCATAACCATTCCCACCGCTCGTATGACCAGAATAGATAAAATTATTAGGAAAACTTCTTATAGTTTTGGATGCTTCAGAACCAGCAGGAGTAGTAGAAGAATCCATAGGCCGAGCCACACCACTATCATTTTTATAACCACCCAAACTATTACTCAATATTCCATATTCACCAGAGCCAGAACCACTTGGTAAATGCCAACCAGCTGGGCAAATAGAAGTCTTGGCAGCATCAGAAGTAGCCGGAGTACCAAGGCTGGTAGTATTAGCTTTGGCAGCAGGCCAATTATAATAATTACCATAACTATAAATATTCGCATTATTGCTCGTTGGACTATCAGCTCTAGATTGAGTATTTATATTATTGTAACGTGGAAGACGAGCACCTGGATAATCATTCGTACCAATATCAATAGTAGCAGTACCACTCTGAGTACCACTATAATACAAACTATTAGCAGTAGCAGTAGTAGTATCAATTGGAAAAGCAGTTTCTGCATTAGCTAAACCAGTAAACACTCCACCAAAACCCTGGGCCTGATTCCCATTACTAGAATTAGAAGCCTCTAATCTTAAGTTTTCCATCATCCAACAGTTGCCATCAGCTAATCTAGCCACAGCATACACTTGATTATCTCGGTAATCCATCAGCGCAGTCACCTCACCGATATTCAAATTAGCACAATAATTCAATGCACCCCATTCCTGCATATAATCTGGTTCCGAATAATCAACCCAGACTGCATACAATCTTAGACCTTCACTAGCATAAGTACCAGCAGCAAACTCAATTGTTTCATTTGGGCCATACACTTGTACGCCACTAGGTATATTCAATATTTGCTCGCTCTTATCATTCCAAACCAAACTCGAAGACAAGGGTTCCGTACTCCAACCAGCGAAACCATAACTAGTTCTAGAGTAATTAGACGCCAACAAAGTTGCAGATGTAGCAGTATTAGATATTGTTTGTTGTCCCATCGTACCCGTAATACCACTTGTAGCATTTGCGTCATAGCATATCTTTCCACCAGGACAATTAGTAGCAGTGATGGTTACAGCACCATTCCCCGCACCAATCGTATAATAAGGGTTCGCTGCAGTAGTAGAGCTAAGTGAAGCACCAGTAGCAGAATCCGTCTTTGTCCAATTTACCAATGAAGAGCCCTCAGCAAAAGTAGGATATAGATAATAATTGGTACCATAAACGAGATTATTAACACTACCACCACTAGTAGATATCGTCCCCATTAAAGTACCACCGCTTGCACCACTAGCAGTTCTAACTTGTACGCTATTAACTGTTCCACTACCAGCAAATGTAATAGTGAGACTATATTTCTTAGCTACACATACACCATAAAGTATAGTATTAGCAGATGGAGTTAGCGAACCACCAGAAGCATACTGAATAGATGTAGCCCCAGAACTAGTGGTAGTCCAGCCACAATCATAACCGGGCTTAGTAATTGTAGGTAGGGTCTTAGACTGGCCAGTCCAACCGGCATGAAGCGTAATAGCAGCAGCAGCAGTATAAGTCCATTGTTTGCTTGAATTAGTATAGGTAGTAGATGCTTCTAGAGCGGGGGTAGCAGTATTCCCCGCAATTTTGTTAGTTGCACCCGTTTCTTTATACCAACCGTTAAAAGTATAGTTGGAAGTCAGTGTGGAAGTTGATGAAACCGTAGCACCACTAGCATTATTACTCGAAGTGCTAAAACCGGAAATAGTATGAGATCTAGCCGGTAAAGTAGCAATTGTGCCCAGTGAAGTAGCGCCATAGTTCACTGTAGTAGAAGTGGTATATGTATTAGTAGCACCATTGCCATTAAGTATAATATCGTTTATACAAACACCATAAAGCGTAGTATTCGCAGTAGGAGTCAGTGAACTACCGGAAGCATAAGTAATCGTAGTGGCAGTAGATGAAGTACTCCAGCCACAGGTACTACCAGTTCTAGTGATAGTGGGTAGAGTCACAGCGTTATCAGTCCATTGTGAATATAATGTAATAGCACCAGCTGTAGTGTAAGTCCATTGTGAAGACGCATTGGTATAAGTAGTAGATGCTTGAAGGTTTGGAGTAGTATCAGTACCGCCAGCCGCAATCTTAGTACCGCCAGAACTTGCCGTATACCAACCATTAAAGGTTGCTGTACTAGTAAGCGTACTGGCACTAGACACAGTAGAACCAGTAGCAGAAGTAGTCTTAGTAAAGCCTGATACGGTATATTTCCTTTGCGGTAGTGTGATGGTAGAAAGTGTAGTAGCATTGTAGTTTACGGTAGCAGAAGTAGAACCAGCAGTAGTGGCGCCAGAGTTGTTTAATGTGATGTTATTAACACATACACCATAAAGTGTAGTATTAGCAGTTGGCGTTAGCGAACCACCAGAAGCATAGGTAATAGTAGTAGCAGTAGATGAAGTGGACCAGCCACAGGTACTACCAGTTCTGGTGATAGTAGGAAGAGTTACAGAAGCACTAGTCCAACCAGCAAATAGCACTACACTATCGCCTTCATAGTTCCATTTACCATTAGCATCGGTATAAGCAGTATTAGCTTGTAGTACTGGTGTAGTAGCATTACTTGCAATCTTATTAGTAGCAGCTGCTTCTTGGTACCAACCATTAAAGGTGTAAGTAGAAGTCTTTGTAGCAGTAGATGATACTGTAGAGTTGGTGGCACTAGCAGTCTTAGTAAAGCCAGAAACTGTATATGAACGTGATGGGTTAGTGATAGCACCAAGCGTGGTGGCACCTTGGTTTACTGTAGTTGTAGTAGAACCCGGCGTAGTGGCGCCATTGCCGTTAAGAGTGACAGGTGCATTAGTAGCCATTACGCAACGAACTGATTCGCCGTAGAATTTATTATAACTACTTGCAGAACCCCAAGATGTTGAGCTAATATTTAGATAATAGCTATTAGTACTGGAATTTGCGCTCGCAGACCAAGCTCTCATATCTGTACCACGGTTACTTGCTGAGGTACCATTATAAAACCCTGCATAAATGTTGTTATTTGGATAGCTCCTCCAAATACGAGAACCTGTTTCGTTTGAGGCAGTAGCTCCTAGTTGTACCCCAAGATAATAAAAGCCGCCACTAGCATTGCCTTTGCCGTTATTATAACCGTACGGTAATTTCCAGCCCTTAGGACAAATAGAAGTATCAGCGGCTTCAGATGCATCTTTAGTGGTTAAATCTTCTATATTAGCCATAGCCGCAGCCCAAGTGTAATAATTACCATAGGAATAAATAGCACTACTAAGACTTGATCCATGAGCAGAAGTAGCAGAAGAACGATTATCGGTAGCGCTTGGGCTAGTGGACCTGGCACTAGTATTAGTATTGTTATAACGCGGGAATCTATAGCCTTGGTTAGAACCTGTAATGTTAGCAGTACTATATAGTCCATTGGCAGTAGTAGAATTAGAGAAGTTAGCACTTTCTGAAGCATCTAGACCAACAAAACCAGTACCATAACCTTGTGCTAGTGTACCCGCAGTATTATCTGAGTTAGTGTTGTCTAGCCTTAAGTTCTCCATCATCCAACAGTTACCATCAGCTAGTTTACCTACTGTATATACATTGTTATCTCTTTGGTCTTTTAGTGCTATGACTGCACCGCTGGATAGGTTATCACAACCAGTCCAAGTTTGCATATAAACACCAGTTTGTGCTGGTACCCAGACAGCATAAAGAGTCTTAGTCTCAGCTTGGCCAGGATTAGATGGAGCTGGAGCAGTAATGGCTTCATTTGGACCATAGATTGTTGATGAACCGCCAGGCTGCGCAGAGCTATCAAAGGACCAACCAGCAAAGCCGTAGTTAGCCTTGCTAAAGTTACTGGCATATAAGTCAAAGACATCGCCTTCAAATACATTACTGTGTTTTACGTTAGTCATGACACCTGCATCTGCACCATTACCATCGTATTGAATAGTATAGGCTGGTTTCCAAACTGTATAGACTGTGATGTCTGAAGAAGGAGTAACGGATTGATTCTTATTGTAAACTACATTAGTACCAGCACTATTAGTGTCCCAACCAGCTAAGCTATAGTTGGTTCTAGTCCAAGTGGTAGGTGATGTAATAGTGCCACTTGAGCCATATTTCACTCGCTTTGTTTGGGTGGCACCGGTATCTGTGTTCACAAATGTAATTACGTAGTAATTATCCCAAACTGCATAAAGAGTCTTGGTTTCGCCATCACTGCCTGAAAGCCTACTTAATATCTGGCTTTCCGAATAATAGGTTGGAACAACAGCAGTACTACTTTCGCTCCAACCAGTAAATGTCTTATGGGGAGTATCAACCGGCACCTTATACTCACCGAAAACACGTTCGCGCGAACATGTCTGGCCCTCAATCTCATTTCCATTACTATCATAGCCAACAATGTCGGCGTAATAGCCATAGAACGCTTGGCTGGTATCTGAAAAGAAAGCAAAGGTAGCCGTATCACCAGAAATATCTAGAGTTACAGTCGTAGTAACTTCGCGTCCACCTACATATGTCGCTAATTGTCCGGCAGACATGTTTCTAGTCACACTGCCAGTATATTCTCCTTGGAAAACATAAAGATAATCATAACCAGCTTCTGTACCATAAGTAATAGTAGCGCGAAGAGTGCTAGCTCCAGGAATATTAACAATATCCCTGGTAGCCAAATTATTCTCATAGACAGTAGTTCCTATTTGAGTACCATCGTCATTAATGTTTGAAGTATGAGAATATTTGTGGATAACACCCTGTTCACAATCAGTATTATGATAACCTACCGCATTAGTAGTTGTACCATCGGCAAACTCAAGACTATTACCATTAAAGTTCACTGTTAGAGCAGTGACGCAAACACCATATAAGGTCTTGTCTGTATCTGGAGTAATAGTAGCACCAGAAAGATATTGAACAAAGGTAGCATTAGCAGCAGTTTCAGTCCAACCGCAAGTATAGCCAGATTTAGTAATAGTAGGTAGGGTTACAGCTTGTGGTGTCCAACCAGCATAGAGAGTAATAGCACCAGCTGTAGTATAGGTCCATTGTTTACTAGAGTTGGTATAAGTAGTACTTGCTTCCAGGGCTGGAGTAGTAGTGTTCCCTGCTATCTTGTTAGTTGCACCAGATTCTTTATACCAGCCATTAAAGGTATATGTAGAAGTCTTTGTAGCAGTAGATGATACAGTAGCTCCAGAAGCATTATTAGATGAAGGCAGACTAAAACCGGAGAGTGTGTATTTCCTTTGTGGTAAGGTAATAGTAGAAAGTGAAGTAGCATTGTAGTTTACGGTAGCAGAAGTAGAACCAGCAGTTGTGGCGCCATTACCATTTAATGTAATGTTATTCCTACAGACGCCATAAAGAGTCATACTGGAAGAAGGTACAATAGCAGCACCTGAAGCATAGTCCCAAGTAGTAGCAGTACTAGATGTCGCCCAACCACAAGTAGAGCCAGTTCTTGTGATAGTAGGTAGAGTAACTGATGAATAGCCATTTGCAGTCCAGCCAGCATAGAGGGTTACAGCTCCATCATAAGTCCATTTCTTATTTGCATCAGTATAAGTAGTATTTGCTTGCAAGGCTGGCGTAGTAGCGTTGGAAGCAATTAAAGCACTACTTTCAGCAGATGTTTCATGCCAACCGTTGAAGGTATAGGTCTGGGTGCTAGTCTTACTAGAAGTGGATGAAATTGAAGAGTTCGTAGCACTAGAAGTTCTACTAAAACCAGATAGTGTATAAGTAGTGTTAACTTTAGTTGGATTAGTAATAGTTGACAAATTGATTGCATTAAAAGTTGCCGTAGTAGTAGATGAGCCACCGGTGCCAGTATTATTGTTAAGAGTAATGGTGTATTGTTTTACAGTTGAATGAGCATAATATGTTACATCATTTGCGGGCATCGTTCCACCTGTCACCGCAGTTCCACCTGACGCCTGAGTATACCAACCACTATACGTATAACCAACCTTAGCAACCGAAGGCAAATCGCTAATAGTAGCCCTATAATCAAGATACTTCGTAATTTTCAATTCCTTTATCGCTAAAGCCGTAAACGTTCCAGTTCCTCTGTGATCTCGATTTGTTGTCAAGTTTTTCGTAGCAATCCCCGTAGACATACCGGCATAAGTACCATTGATATTAATCGTAGACATTCCACTAGCCGTAGCAGTCAAACTGTAAGTTTTTGTCGCCGCTGTCCAAGTAAAGACCATAGATACATCAGTATTTGTCGGTATAGTGCCGGCTCTTTCATCTTTTCCACCATTTCCCATGTACAATCGTACTTGATTCGAAGTATTAATCTCAATGTTCAAAGTGTTAACCGTATCATTGTAATTAGCTATAATAGCATAACGCTTACCAGATGTAGGAATATTAAAGATCGTCTCAATCTTAAAGTCTTTACCCCAATCTATTTTATAACCAGTATCGAGAAACTCATCGGTTCTATAGTTATAATTTTCCTGATAGTTATATGTTAACGCATATTTGCTTACCCCCCACGTCGCATAAATCACTACACCAGATTCGTCTGCAGTTTGGTCTATGCCAAAATTAGCGCCAGCAGCAAAAAGATTCCCATTACACGTCTGATTCCCTGTAGTTGCATCCTCAGTAGGCTGAGTATCGCACCAACCATTAAAGGAATAGCCGGTTCTGGTTGGTACGTTGCTACTAAGTGTTGCATAGCTCTGAGCCGTTGGTGTATCACCTGCTATTTCTGCAGCTTGTGGGTTAGGAGTTGGCATGTTGTTCACAGTGTCTGTAGTGTTCTTGTTGTAAGTAATGCTATAAGGTGATTCATTACTTACGACTGTGATGATGAAGGTATTGCTGTATACTCCTGGAGGAAGAGTTAGGTCTGCTCTAGCTCCAATAGAAATGGTATAAGTATTAGCTGTACTATTAGCCTCATTTGTAATGTCTATAATGTCACCAGAAGTAGAAGGAGAAGGAAGGTAAGTGTCTGTATTCATGACTTTGGTATTAGTGCCACCACTAGTTGTGATGTATTGGCTTGGTTTATAACCCCACATGTTATTATAAGTGCTACTTGAAGAGAAAGTATCCCGAGAAATAGCTGATGGAATAGAATGCATTACACCACCATTAGGACTTTCTAGGTCTGTGGAATCTGCTGCGGCAATACGTAGCATGTAGCCTGTAAAGTTGTCTGTAGTGACACTAATAGAAGCTTCGCTAGACTCACCAAAGTTTCCTGCGGCCTTGGCCTCTACGTTTGCCGCGATTGTACTGGTACTGATATTGAGAGACAGGGTGCTTTGTTTAGATGCGGCGAGAGCTGGAGCTGATACCAATAAACTCAAGAGGCTAACAAATATGATTGTCGAAAAACCAAAAACGCACTTCATTCGCGACAGATTCATTTTTTTGGTTTTTCTAAGAGGCATTCTTTATTCAGCCTCTTCTACTTTGTTTTCCTCTTCTTGTGTTTGTGTTTGTGTTTCTTCCTGCGGAACATCCAATTGATAGGTGTTCGCACGGTAAATTTTATAGTGAGCCGCCTTTAATTGCTCAGGCGTTAGCTCGGACAAAGCAAAAGCCTGGAAAACCTGTGTCTGTCCCGGCTCAATTCCCTCCGCATAAAGCGATGTTTTATCTAATACACTTTCATTATCATCTAATGCCACTACATCCAACGCCAAATTCGTCCTCTCATCCGAAATATTCTTGATACTAATCACCACCACATCATTCAAACCGTCCTCATTATCCATCCTTTGATAACCCTGTATATCTGCCTCAACGTATTTATCTAAAACTTGTTTTGTCAACGCATTTTCTTCATCACTCGTCAAAGAATTAACCGATATGCGCTCAATCTCCTCACTACCTCCGCCACTCCTCAAGATACCCATTAAAATCGCTACCGTTATTAACGCTACCACCACTATACCCGCTCCTACAATCAAAAGGTAAGTTTTTTTACCAAATTTCTTACCTTTCTCACGAGCAACAAACTGCTCACTGCTCCTACCCTTAACACGATTTCGTAGTGCTGATATTGGATTTTTCTTTTTTTCCATCATATATTTACCCTTTCATTTTTTTATCTCAGCATTTTATTTTTTTAAAAAAACAAAATAGAGAGAATATTACACAAATTATCCCCTATAAATATTGCAAACCAAACCAAAACACATATGACCTTCCATGTACACTGTTATTTTAGCATAAACGGATTAGTTTTTACAAGAGTTTTTAAGAGATTTTTGACAAGTTTTCCACAACCAAAATCATTGCCGGCAAAAGGTAAATATGCAAAGCATTCGGCAACCCCGAGAAAAACATCAAACTCACCCCATACGCCAAGATGAGCGTCATAGTCATTACACGATTTTGGCTCTTCATTACTACTCGCCCCACCAAAACTAAAGTCAAAATCAAAAGCGCTATCCCAACCACACCCGTCTCTAATAGCAAACTCACATACTCATTATTTACAATCTCCTTTGTAGTCGGCGCTTTATCGTTTTCGCTCAAAGCGTTCGTTGCGCCGCCAAGTCCCACCCCAGCAACAATAGTCTTAAAGTCTTGCGACCAAATTTGAAGTGCTGCCTCAGATAATCCCACTCTCATATCCGTAGATACTTCCACATAGCCATCAAAATGCGCTTTCTCACTCGCCTCACCCCCAACATCACTTTCAATCGGCTCCACCTCAGTATTCTTTTTGCCTAAATCAATCACGCCAAGCGACAACTGATTTATCACTTTACTCACCCCTGACGCATAAGTATCATCCGTCTTAGACACCTGCGCCATTATCCCTTGCAAATTCAAAGCAAACAAAAACGCCACAATCACCACCGGCCAAACCATCAAAGCTCTCGCCTTTTTACTCCGCACCACCATCACAATCGTCATTGCCACCATTGCCACCACAAATGCATAAATCGCCCCTCTCGACATCGTCAAAAACAGAGTAGTCACGAAAATGAAAAATAGGATGGCGTAATGATTCAGTGAAGTGGCATTTCGGAGCGCGGCAGCGCGAGAATTAGCGCGCTCGCCCCGTGCTGACGGGCGCGGGCTTCGCGGCCACGAACGAACCATTCGCCATCCTGCCACTATCGCTGGCGCGAGCAACAAGTTTCCCATAAACTGCGGTTCCGCCGCAAACCCATTCACTCTCGGAAACCCAAACATCGTGTACGTACACCCCGCACACATCAACGAATAATCCCGCGACACTCCAGCAAGATCCAACACGCACTGCACCAAACACCACCCACACACAAAAAGCGCCGATCCAAAAAACATCTTCCAAAACAATTCTTTAAACCCATTCTCTTTTAACACATCTCTTAGTTCAAACATCGCATCACCCGCAAAATAAATCAGCCACAAAATCCCCCCCGTCAACAATCCACGCACACTATTCATAGACCACAGCACCGACAAACTCAACCATACCGGCAGCAGCACCCACGGCCATTTTTTTTGCCAATTACAAAACAGCTTCTTTTTGCGAATCATCATCACGAAAGCCAACACATCAAACACCAAAAGCCAAATAATCGGCAAAGAAATCTCATAATTCATTGCCACATCAGATCCAAAATGCATCAACGGATAATACGAAAAAAACAACACCGCCGGCAAAATACAAACCAAAAACCGATAAGCCTTCTCCATCCAATTATTTCTTTTTTTCACGCACAAATTCCTTGATTTCTTTATCAAATCGCTTCTCGTCAAAATCTTCTGCCGTCTTCGAAACCTTTTCACGCGCAAACTTCATCTTTTCGAATTTTTTCATCGCATCCATCAAACTCTTCGCCGTCTGTTTCTTAAATAACACGCCATTTTTTCCCTCTATCACATAATCTCTCGCACCACCCTCACCAAACGCAATCACCGGACATCCCGTCGCTAACGCCTCCACCGGCGCAATTCCAAATGGCTCCATACTCGGGAACAAATAACCCTTCGCTCTACTTAGATACCAAGCCAAATCCTCTTTTTTCATTGTCGGCAAAAACTTCACCAAATCAGACCCCTTCGCCATCTCCATCAGTTTCCGATGCTCTGGTCCTTCGCCAATCACCAACAATTTCCTCTCCAATTTCAAGCACGCTTCCACAGCAAGGTCAATCCGCTTCCAATTTACCTGCCTGCTCGTTACAATGTAATAATCTTCGTCAGAATCACTGCTACCCTTACGAAAATCCTCAATCTCTACCGGTGGATGAATCACAGTCGCCTCACGCTTATAATACTTCTTAATCTGCTCTTTTGCATATTCCGAAATCGTCACGAAATAGTCCGGTCTCCCAGCCGCCTTAAAATCCGCCTTTCTAAGAGGCTTTACCATCA
Organism: Candidatus Nanosyncoccus sp.; assembly: GCA_045603565.1. GTDB lineage: Bacteria > Patescibacteriota > Saccharimonadia > Saccharimonadales > Saccharimonadaceae > Nanosyncoccus. The sequence continues at coordinate 26,604 of JAZUML010000007.1, forward strand.
ATTTAAAGAAAAATCGCACCACCGGATTTAATACTCCAAAACCCGGATTCTTCACATAATCATCATACATTTGCCAATAATACTGCGTCGGCACATGGCAATACGAAATATGAATCCCCTCCGGATTAACACTTTTCTTCCCATGACGTTGAAGCCACTTTCCCGACTTCACAGACTTAGCCTCCGCCCCTGTTACAGAAATTATCAAATCATATTCCGACAAATCCAAATGCGAAAAATAAAGCTGCCGAAGTGGCCCCAAAATTCTCCGCATCTTCGCCGGAAAAATTTTCAACCATCCCGTTCTCACATCTGCACCATCAAACCAGTCAATCCCTTTTGGATCATATTTCGACGTGTAAATTGGCGCCTCCGGAAACAGTTTGTGAATCCTAAGCAACACTTTTTCCGCTCCACCCACATTCGTCAACCAATCACAAACGATCGCTACTTTCATAGTTTATTTAGCTCCGTCACGTTTTACCACTGCGGCAATTGTTTTAAAAAAAATCTGCGCATCTAACTCAAGTGACCAATTTTTCACATAATAAATATCTAGCGCCCGCCTTTCTTCGAATGGAATATCTCGTCTTCCCGACACTTGCGCAAACCCCGTCAAGCCAGATTTCACTGTCAAGATCAAAGACCTATCACCATAATCGCGTAGCTCTCCAGGAAGTAGTGCCCTCGGCCCAATCAGGGAAATATCACCTTTCAAAATATTAAATAGCTGCGGCAATTCGTCTAAAGACGTCTTCCGAATAAAGTGCCCCATCTTCGTAATTCTCGGATCATTTTTCAAATAATCTCCACCTTTACGATATTTTTTAATCAACTCCGGCTTCCCCATCTTAATAAACGCCTCCTCCGCCGTCATCCCACTATACTCTGGCCTCATCGAACGAAACTTATAACATTTAAATCTCCTATTATACCGCGTCAATCGCTCATCCGCATAAATCGCCGGGTGTCGAAGATCCGAACACTTTATAATCAACCAAATTATCAACATCGGAATCGCCGCTATCACTATCCCAATCAAACTAATAAGAATATCAAACAAACGTTTAATTACCACATATCCACCAGACAAAGGCGTCGTCATTACCAACACCGCCGGTGTATTACCGATTAATTCCAACTCACCAAAATGTGACGAAAGTGCCGTCTCACTTGGCACAAAATAATACAACAAATGATACTGCACGGCCTTTTTGTACACATATTCCGTCGACTTTTCGTCTGTCTGAAAAATCACATCTACCTTTGTCTTTTTCAGCGCATCTTTGAGCGACGAAAACTGCCTTGTCTTTAAATCTCTTGGGATATATTTTCTCCCCGCCACAATCCCAGCCAAACGATAACCAGATTCTGGTCTCGCCGCAATATAATCCGCCAAGTATTCTGTATTTTTATGGTTTCCAATAATAATCACACGTTTTGTTCCGTAATCATTTCGAAACACTTGCCGCACAACAAATCGAATCAAAACTCTTTCAACAAGCAAGAAAACAAACGACAGCGCAACCGATGTCAATGCCACAACTCTCACCGGGAACAACTCTTCACCAGTAAAAAAGTCATACACAATCAGCGCCGCCACCGACAAAATCGCCGCCAACACCAGTCTCCCTCGTTCCGGCAAACGCGACTTACCCAAAAAAATCTCTTTTCTATACAGACCAAGTGCCGCCAAAATAATCAAAAGTATCGGCACCAAGAAAACCACCGTCATCGTAAAATCATGCAATTGCGACTCAAACAAATAAGGCCTCGGATCCACGTGCGTACGAATATAATACGCCATCGCAAATGACAATATCAACATCAACGCATCACCGATAATCAAGCAAATTCTCAAAACAAAATCGGACTTTTTCCGCATAAGTATATTATAACATATTTACTCGACAGTCACAGACTTAGCGAGGTTACGAGGCTGATCCACGTCATTTCCTTTCACTAAAGTCATATAATAAGCAAATAATTGTGAAGCCAAATTCATCAAAAGCGGCGTCAATATCTCATATTTTGTTGTAATTTTTACAACATTCTCCACCTCTAAATCAAATTTATCATTATTAGTCAGCACGACCACATGTCCATTTCTTGCCAACACTTCTTGAACATTTGAAACCGCCTTGTCATACAGTCTACCCTTTGGCAGAAGTGCAATCTCAAAGAATCTATTATCAATCAAGGCTAACGGTCCATGCTTTAGCTCACCAAAAGCATACGCATTGGCATCTACATAAGAAATCTCTTTTAACTTCAAAGCGCCTTCCATCGCTACAGGATAAGCCGTATCTCGACCAAGATAAATCGCATGCTCAAAATCCTTATACTTCTCTGCCAAAGCCTTCATTGGTTCTCTCACCTCATCCAAAACCTTACGAATTTCTTCCGGCATTCCAAATATCTCTTTAATATAAGGTTCCAGGAACGACTCTCTCACACCTTTTGCTTGCGCAATCGTCAAACCAAACATCACCATCGCAATCGCCTGCGAAGTAAATGCTTTTGTCGAAGCCACCGAAATCTCCGGCCCCACGTGTACATAAGTACCGCCATCCACTTCTCTAGCAATCGTCGAACCAATCGCATTTACAATCCCAATTGTCTTAATTCCCCGTTCCTTAATCGCACGAAGACACGCCAAAGTATCCGCCGTCTCGCCAGACTGCGACACAATCAAAGCCACAGCATCCTTTGGAATATAAGCCTGACGATATCGATATTCCGAAGCAATCACCGGCTCAACTGTTATTTCTGGCACAAATTGTTCAATATAATATCCCGCCAAAACTCCTGCATTATAAGCCGTACCACAACCCACAATAATCAAATGCTTTATCTTACGAAGTTCATCTTTTGTGAGGCCAGGACCGCCTAAATGCACTTTCATTTTACTAATATCAATACGCCCGCGCAAAGTTTCAACCAATGATTCTGGTTGTTCCATAATCTCTTTTAATAAGAAATGATCATATCCGTTTTTTTGAATCGCCGACAAGTTCGTCTCAATCTCTTCCACTTTTGCCGAAACCGGCTCCGCATTCAAAGTTTTGAGCTCGACACTGTTTCGAGTCACTACGGCCACTTCCCCATCATTCAAGTAAATTGCTTGCTTTGTATAACCAAGCAATGCCGAAGCGTCCGAAGCAATCAAAGTTTCGTCATGTCCCACACCAATCACCAACGGCGAACCCGAGCGTGCCACCACGATTTCGTTCGGGTTCTTTTCCGAAACCACCGCAATACCATAGGTTCCCTGCACCAGTTTCAAAGCCTGCACCACCGCATTAATCAATGGGTACTTACCATCCTTATAAAAAGAATCAATCAAAGCCGCGAGCACCTCCGAATCAGTCTCCGACTTAAAATCATAACCCTTCAAATAATGTTTCAAGTTTTTGTAGTTTTCAATAATGCCATTGTGGACCAAAAAAATGCTGCCAACACGATGCGGATGCGCATTCGCCTCAGACGGTTCACCGTGCGTCGCCCATCTCGTATGACCAATCCCGATGCTATCCCCCTTCTTATTTCGCACTAACTTTTCCTCTAATTCTGATATTTTACCCTTAGTTTTAATCAAAGTAGCCTCACCATCATCCGACAAGGTCACAATCCCCGCCGAATCATAACCACGGTATTCCAAACGTTTCAATCCTGAAATCAAAAAATCTTGTGCGTTCTTATTCCCCACATATCCAACAATTCCACACATCAGATTAGCCTCCGTTTAAATTGCTCATTCCATTATAGCATTTAAAGATTATTTAAAACAGGCTTTCCAAATTATGCATTTTGTGATATAATTAACAAGCATTTATCTAACACATGTTGGTCCGGTAGCTCAGCTGGTTAGAGCACGAGCCTCTTAAGCTTGGTGTCGTGGGTTCGAGCCCCACCCGGATCACCACTAAAAAATTAATCCCTTTAGGGATTTATTTTTTAGTGACAATTTCAGGCGTGGGGCGCGAACCCGCAGGGTTCGGACGTCGTAGGAGCTGAATAAAAATCCAGAATTATATTCTGGATTTTTTGAAGCGACGCCCGACGTAGTCTTTTCGCTTTAGCGAAAAGACGAGCCCCACCCGAATCACCAAATAAAGATGCGCATAATATATAGCAATTAAAACATCACTGATTATGGTATAATTTAATTATGTACAAGGTAAACATATTGCTTACAGAAGCTAATGGTAATCTTTCTGATAGCAGGGAGATAATTATAGATGCTGTTAAAACTGCCGAAGAATATGTATTTCCAAAACTTAATGTCAATTGGGATATCGATTTGCTAATAACTAACCGCTTGTATGATATTATTATTCCAGAAGACGGAGTCGGTGGACGCACTAGGACTTCTGACTTTATTGAATTTGCTGTCAATGAGGAAAAAGCAACTGAGAACTTGATTTCTGAAATGGTAGCTCATGAACTTTGTCATGCCGCTCGCTGGGGCAAGAATGACGAGTGGATTAATACGTTGTTCGATAGCATGATTAGCGAGGGTATTGCAACTTTTCTAGAAGCTGAGTTTGTCAAAGACCGAGAAGAAAAAACAGTCTTTATTAAAACAATTCTCGAACGAACAGACGACGAAAACAAAAAGATTCTCGAAGAGCTTCGCGATCAATTAAATTCCAATTATTACGATTACAATACTATATTCTTCAATGGCAACGACAAACTACCACGTTGGTCGGGTTATTCACTTGGATATTATTTAGTCAAAAAGTATCTCGAGAAAACTAATAAAAAAATCGAAGATGCTTTCGCAGATAAATATGCAGAATTCAAGATTGCTTTGTAAATAAAAAAGCACGGATACAACACCGTGCTTTTTATTGAACTCTAGCCCTTAGGCAAAGTAGTGTGGTATTCTTAGGCTGTCTGGATTGACGCCAACTGAATGCTGAATGACAGGATGCGTATAATGTGCCGAATCGAACCCGAAGTTGATAGACACAAGCCAAGGGCTGAATACGCGGACGACCTTAATATCCGATTTTCTATCGGACAGATCCACTGTTACAAGTTGCAGGTGTTCATTATAGAACCAATTAAGGCTCTTTACTACCATGCTCTCCTGAATGTGGCCCTCGGTGGTTATATTTTTCCAAAGCCAATGAAGCTTGTTGGCATTTTCCTTGAAGTAGTAGACCTTTCCGTGATCTGCTGGCGTAGAAACACTAAACGGATCTATTGGTGTCATATCTGGATAACGCAAAGCTAACAGAAGATTGTATTCCGCTTCCTGCGCAGACTTCAGAATCGCATCATCTACGGATTTTTTATCGATCGTAGCCGCTGCTCCGCTTACGAAACATGGATATTCATCGCCGACAATTACCGTCTCAAAGACCATTCCGAAATCACTTGGAATTTGAAGAACAATCAATTGGCGTTTTTGCTTCAAGAAGTGAGTAATGCGCTTTCTGACATGAATCGGGAGGATCCTTTCATCGACTCGATACCGAGATTCCTGAGAAAACCAGTTACGCATAATAGCGTCACGTTCAATCAGTTCAACGACTGCTCTCCTCTTAGCCTCATCAAAGTCAAAATGAGCCGCAATGCCAGACGAATTACCGTAGTAAATGCGGTTTTTGTCATCTTTTTGACCGTAGTAAACTAAATCTGACGGAACATAGATTTTGGAGCCGTCATAATTAGTCCCCAAGGTCCAGTTAATAACGAGATCGTTCGTAAAGAACTTTACCCCGCACTTCTTAGCTTGTTCTTCTGTAAGCGGAAAATACGCTCTAGGATCAAGCCATTTGCCTGGCACTTGGTTTGCTGAGCCGCGGAAGTCCACTCGTACCCGACTAGATTGGTAGCGCTCATAGCCCTCAATAGTCGCCTTGAAAACAGCGTCCGCATAAGATGAGCTAGTTGCTCCGGCATATTGAATATTGCCATCTTCATCTAGATAAGTAGTCGTAGCTCCAAAGAATGAGCAGTCACCATCAAATACGCGCGTCCACACATCTTTAACTGGACGGTCTGCGCCAACACGCTCCTCGACGAAACGAATCTTATTGAATTGTTCCGTCTCAGAGCCTAACGGATAACCTACTGGAATTGCAAGTAAAGGCCAAATATCATCGGAGAGCTCGAGCTCTTGCTTTAATGGTCCATCCTGAACACCGCCCATCTCGCAGGCACCAAGACCTTGCTCGGCACAATAGAGACTAATGTTCTCAGCAACATGACCTACCTCAATGAGTGTCAAACGATAGCCACGATTAGCGTACTTGTATGGTTGACGCTCAAGATCTGCCGCTATGACGATTTGCACAGAAGAGCCAAAAGGCATTTCTTCTTGGTTAAAACAGTATTTCAGCTGCTCAATATCAACCTCATCATTAAAACGGACAAGATAATTTTGCTCAGCGTCATACTCATAGTAACCAGGTTTAAGCCCGTCTTGCGACTTCTCGATTAGCACATAAATCCTAAGCGGATAAAGTGCTCCGCCACTCGGTACTGAATGATCAGGAATCGAGTAGGCGAAGTGACAAATACTACCGATTTGGTTAGCTGTCATCTTTCTCTCTGAAAAAGAGCGACAAGAGCGTCGATTTTCCCTGATTGAGAATAGCGCCGAAGATGTGTCGCAATCAAACTGGATAACCTCACCAGACTTAACCGGCAACCTTTCACTTTTAGTGTAGGCTTCGACCTCGTCTTGAGTGAGATTCGAGTTGATAGCAGACGGGTAGTTACTGATACGATGAAAATGCATGAACTGATGCCTTGAATCAACAATAAGTTCCATATCCTCTAGTTCAACGAGAATTTCCATCACTTCATCCTTTGGCAAGCCAGAAGACTCAATGATAGAGGAAACATTCGTATATCCATTGCAAAAGCCCAAAATCTTCCAAACTTCATCAGCCATGTCGGGGCTGATATCGATCTGGCTCTCGCGGTGGAGGAATCTTATCCCTCCTTTGTATGGAACCGCTGGAACCACTAAGATTGGGATAAAATTGATGTCCACCTAAAACACCTTCCTTTCTAAAGACTAGTTATTAAGGTCCTAGAGATAATTCTCCACTATATTATAACATTTTTACAGTGTTTAAGCAAGAAAGAGGCCCGGAATTTAGGTTCCGGGCCAGGGGCGAAGGTTTGGCATGTGTGAGGCCAAACATTCTTGCATATCTTATGTTTGGTGAGTGGTGGAATTACTTTCCGCCTCCGCCGCAGCCTCCGCCGCCGCCTCCGTTACAACCGGAACCGCCGCCGCAAGAGCCGCCGCCACCACCGCAGCCACCGCCACAACCAGAGCCACATCCGGCTCCGCCGCAGTTACCAGCCGCAGCAACATTCACATCGTAAGGCGTACGCTCAACGTCAAGAAGCTTCTTCATAACGAATCACCTTCCTTTCCTGGAATAATAAGTGTATATATGGACAGCAAAACAGCCCGTCGCACCCCAAAGGAGCCACACATATGCGACAAACTGAGATGTTTGCCAACATAAGAAAAATACTAAAAATGTTCAACAATTTTCCACTTGTCTTGTTAGAATTATACCATGTTTCTCTAAATATGCAATATTTAGTATTAGGTTTTATTCTATTAATCATTGTTTTAAGCCTCTACGGCTCCACCAAAGCCATAAATCCTTAAAAGTTCGAATGGAGTGCGAAGCACGACATCCCCATGGAGCGAAACGACATCCTTATCTCTTTGCCTGTATATGTATATCTCAGAACTCGCAAGGCATCAGCACCGGGTAGTCTTTCTTAGGTATAACCTTTATCTTAGCCGTGTATTCAGGGTGCTCCAGACACCAGTCCACAACCATGTAAAGTCGAGCAATAACGTCCACTCGCCCCTCACCATGCGAATAAGCCCTAATCAGTATATTCAAATAAGTAAGTACCGGATGCCTTTTCTCTCGAAGAACTTTCTTTGACTGGAACTTCACGTTGAAGAACAAAATCAAGTTTTGTAAATTCACCGTTATCAAATCTCAAAAGATGTGGGTATACCTCGAAATCAAAATTAATATAGTCGGCGTCAATTAAAACATATTTCTTGTCGTTCTTATCGCGAAAAAGATAGACCCAGGTATCAGGTTCCACCTGATAATGATTGCTTTCGACGAGGTCTTCGCAATCATACGCAGCTATTATTTTTTTTCGTTCTGATTCTGATAAATACATATAGTCACAACCAAATTACATCTTAAATAGTGCAAAATAATCTCCACGATAATAAGCAGTCTCGTCTCCGTCTTTCGTCATCACCCATTTCTTAATTTTAATATTATAATTATTTTTTAATCCATTCGTTTCATATTTTAGCTCGGACATATAATCTCGCGACCAAATGCCATATTTGTCGCCATCCTCAGTCTCAAAAAAGTACAGCTCCTCGTCTGGCCCAGCGTCGTATTTTCCCTTATATACTAGCTTTGGCGCGTCGAACTCTTTAAGTATTTCGGACAATTCCGCTTCGTTTCTAAAATTAATCATATAAAAATTATACCATAAAAAAGGCCGGCATCAGCCGGCCTAAACCAGTATTTGGTTGGCGCGATAAGACTAAATATTGTGGGTACGATCAAAGGAGAACCTATCATCAATAAGATATTCTTCATGATCCCGTCCGGAATCGCGAAGATAAATCACGTTTCCTTCTCGATCAATTACAGCGTGCCCGTGTCCATAGCCATCTCCAGCTATATTCGAGCCACCGAAATATACGTCGGTTTTGCCACTACCATCATTTCGTGGCTTTATTTTTGCATCTTGTCCAAAAATTGAACCGAGATAGGATGCGCCGCCTTTTTCGTGAACAAGCGCCATATTAACCTTATCCACGGCCTGCTGTTTCTTGGCCGTACGCTCTGACTTGACTTCTTCAAGCTTTTGCTTAAAAGCAACCTGAGCCTGTTTAAACTGCCCCTGAAGACGATCGAACTCAGCTTTAGCAGAATCTCGCATGGCCTTCAATCTCTTGAATTCTGTAACGGCCGATTCGTGGCGAGCTTTTGCCGACTCAAAGTCAGCTCTCGCGCTATTAAAGGCCGAAGAGTCTACCCTCGGAGCCAAAGCCTCAGCGTTTTCTCTAGCCTGTCTCACTTCACGAGCGAGCTCAGAAATTTCTGCATTTAGCTCATCGCGACGTTCCCTGTGCTCATATCCTTCTTGAGAATAATACGGAGCCTCGGATTTATCGCCATACTGATAAGCATTACTAGCGCGCTCAAAACAATCTTGCATAGCTCGATGCTCATTATCGGCTTCATATTTCAAAGACTCAATCCGAGCATTGTTATAGTCGCGAATGCGACCATACTCCTTCCAAACCGCATCGCGATTATCATATGCCGACTTCCTTGCCTCAAACTCGCTATTCATGCGCTTCCTAGCTTGTACACGCTCTTCCCAAGTCGATTGCACGACGTCATGAGCGGCATTGACCTGATTCTGTAGGTCCTTAAACCGCTGAAACGCAGCCTGCTTCTGCTCAAAAAGCACCTGCTGTTCCGCCTTCAGCCTATCTAATTCTGGATTCCTTGACATTCATAATCACCAACCTCAAAAATAGTAACGTACGTTTGAATACCCACCAACCAAATACAAAATAATTATACAATGATTTATTGTATCTGTAAATATTCCTCAGTAGTAAATGGTTATTTCTTCTCTTCTGGCTTCTTAAACACCAAATCGATTTCTAGCGTCTTTCCACTCGGCCCAAACAACACCGGAATAAACCCAACATACTCATAGCCTTTTTTTTCTACATATTCATTAATCACGTCGCGATGCTCTTTAATATCCGCATTAATTAGTTTATTATTCGCGTATTTTAATCTTACAAACTCCATAAACCTCCTTTCTATCATTATATCATAAAAAAACACTTGCATTATAATAAAAACATGCTATAATATTATTTATGAATAACAATAATTTCACATATCGAATTCATGTTAAGGCCACCCTTCCAATGGTCGGCTTTTTCGTACGGCTCTTGGCCTAGATATGCGGAATTTTTCTTCTTAATCAAAAGTTAAACTAGATAAGTTTCAAAAACGAAACTTATTTCCCCACCAAAAATCGTCTTTGAAGTTTATCTAGCCGCAGATCAAAATGTGGCTAGCCCCTTAACATCGTTCGCTAGAAAGGAGATAACGTATGAAAAAGTACAGTCGTAGTGAAAAATACTTGTCGCTGGTTTGTCTCGAATCAATTATTACTTCCGGTTTCTTAGCAGTACCAATCATGACCCCCTTTTACAACTCAATCGGTCTAAATCAAGAACAAATTGCTCTTACGCAAGCCATCTTCACAGCCGTGGTGATAGTTCTAAATCTACCAGCTGGTTGGTTAGCAGACAGAATCAGTCGTAAATGGGCTAACATCATCGGCGATTTGGGCTGCGGTATTACACTACTTTTCTACTCACAAACACAAGGGTTTGTCGGTGTCGTAGCATGCGAAGTCGCTTTCGGTATTTTTATTAGTCTTAGCCAAGGAGTTGATTCGGCATTAATACGTCATTTTTGTCACAAAATCAGTACCAACGGCGACCGACTGTTCAAAAAACAGAATGCCAAAGTATTCGCCATGCAGGCCCTGAATAGTCTCATTCTTGTGTTACTAGCGGGTCCTATCGGCGCAATTAGTTATCGCTTAGCAATTGCATTGTCGAGCGTACCAGTCCTCATCGGTGCATTTCTTAGCCTACTAATTGTCGACGATAGCAAAAAACTCCAGAGCCAGTTTAAAAATCCTTTCAAGGATATCGCTCGCATCGCCAAAACTAGTCTCAAAAACCCAGCCTTGCGTCTACGCATTTTTGCCCGTAGTATCGGACGCGAAATGACTCACGGTATCATCTGGTGTTTTACGCCGATGTTACTTTTCGTTGGCGTACCGATCGAAATGGTTTCGCTCGGTTGGGCGCTTAGTTACGCAGCGACCTGGCTCGGTGCTCAGCTTGCAGCGCGCTTTGTCAATCGCCTAGCAGAATGGCAACTCTTCGCCGTCCCCCTTGGACTCACCACGCTCGGTCTCACCCTCATCGGTATCGACCTCAACGCCGTTACCATTTGGTTCTACCTTCTTCTAGGTATCACCCAAGGATGGACTGGCGCAACCCTGATGCCTCAAGTTCAAAAACATGTAGATCCATCTGAACAAACCTCAGTTGTATCATTCGCCAAAGTCGTTGCTCAGCTTATCTACATTCCGGCAGTCTGGGCCATTGGCCTAGTAGCCGACTGGCAATTGAACTACAGCGCACTCATGACTCTGGCAATCTTCTTGCCAGCAGGCATCATCATATTAATAAAATTAAAGCGAACGATTTAAAAAATAACCTCCGATTATAGTCGGAGGTTATTTATTTATTATATTTCTACCAACTCATATTTCGTTTCACCCAGCCCCAACGACTCCGCATACGGCAAAATCTCACGTCCAAGCCTAGAATCGATCCGCTCTTTCATCTTTGCTACACCCGGATCTTTGCTCGCCCAAATCATATCAATAAACGCCTGGTCATTCGCCACCGGATCAAGTGATGCCACGATACCAAGGTCTTCCATCACCGGATCATCCTGATTCTCATCACAATCGCACGATGTCGAAATCGCATTCATCACAGTAATATAAACAATCGGTTTGCCTTGCTCTTTCAAATAATCCGCCACCGCCGTCGCCGCTTCCGCCATTGATTCAATAAAATCAATTTGTTCGTGTTTCGACGCCCAACACAATGTCGGACTCTTAGTTTTTCCGCATGAATGAATATAAGCCTTCCCGTCTCTAGACGCAAATCCAATCGACTGATTTTTGAGATTCGCGCCAAATCCTCCCATCATGTGTCCTTTGCCATGTGCAAGATTCACAAATGCATCATAATTATCAAAGTGCGAACCAAGCAAATCATATTTCAAATGCCTACCATTATGCACCGGAATTTTGATCTCGCCTTCCGCATCTATAATATCTACCTCAGCAAATGAAGTAAATCCATGTTCCTCCGCCACCTTCATATGATCCTTTGCGTTGTTTCGCTTACCCGGATACGCAGTATTACATTCCACAATCGTCCCACCAAGCGATTTCACGAACGGCCCAATCAAATCCGCCTTCAAATACCCCTTCGCACCTTTTTCGCCCGTCGATACCTTCACGCCAATCTTTCCGTCCAACTTCACACCCAAAGCCTCATAAATCTTTTGCAAACTTTCTGGTGTAATTTCTTTTGTGAAAAATACTTTTGCCATAATTCTCCTTTTCTCCATTATAACCTAAATTGACAATAATTAGAAGTTATGATATAATATAAATATCATGATATCAAATTTATTGATTTGAAGGGAGGGATCATGATAGAGTTAAAGCCTTGCCCCAAATGCGGCGGCAAAGCAAAACTAAGACGGGGCTTCCCTAATCTCGGCAACGCAAAAGTCAGATTCGCCATGGTTCAGTGCTTAGAGTGCAACTACAAAACTCCAACACTCAAACCCAAAGGACACGAGTCCAACGAATCGCTCAAAAACCGCGTTATCGATATCTGGAACAACTTGCCCCGTGAGTAGCAAAAGCCCCGAACTCTTCGGGGCATTTTTTTACAACAGCTCTTTAACCTTCTCTTCCATCTCTTCCGGTTTGTCCGTCGGCCCAAACCGATACACGACCTTCCCCTCGCGCGATACTACAAATTTCGTAAAATTCCATTTAATATAACCTGGCTCTTTTGAAACTCCCGGTATTTTTGAAATCGCCTTCATCGCCATTTTATTCTTCATTCCCTTCGGTTCAGAATCTTCTGGCATTTCTTTTTTCAAATACTTAAATAGTGGCTCCGCTTTGTCGCCATTCACTTCAATCTTCGCAAATTGGTCAAACGAAGTATCGTATTTTAAAACGCAAAAATTATGAATTTCATCATCCGTTCCCGGCGCCTGATGCCCAAATTGATCACACGGAAAATCCAAAATCTCTAGACCTTTATCATGATATTTTTTATATAGTTTTTCTAATCCTTCATACTGCGGCGTAAATCCACATCCCGTCGCCGTATTCACAATTAATAAAACTTTGTCTTTAAAATCTTTGAGCGATTTTTCTTTTCCATCACGTTGTTTGACTTTGAAGTCATATATTTCCGCCATGTGGCTCCTTTCTTTTTAATACTTCTTCAATTTTTTCAATATCCTTCAAATCTTTCGGCCGCATCATGCGTTTTTTAAATGCCAAAATACTTTCCAAACTTTCACATTGATATCCGTCGACAATGTCAAATTCAATTTCACCAAAATCATCCGTCGCTTGCACATTTTCAAGCGGTTGATAGTAGCCACCCTCATCCTGCGGACAGTCATACAAATTAATTTCACGCGCCAAACGTTTCGTCATCCGAATATCCACATCCACCGTCGTCTCACGAAGCCCCCTTAGAAGCAGCGACCCACCCGACAAAATCACATATTCCTCCTTCGGCAAACCCAATTCTTCCAATACCGCGATAAATTCCGATTTATTCATTTTTCTACCTATTTCGTATAGTTACCATCTGCATCAAATGTCAAATCTTCCATATTACCATAGGCTCCGCCATAGGCCTTGACCATCGCGATAATCCAGTCCACCAAAGCCCAAATTCCAAGCGTCAGCCAGCCAAACAACAACTTGCAAACACCAAGACCAATTTGTCCTCTCAGAAATCTATCCAGACCTACATAGCCCAAAAGAAACGTCCCTACCCACACAAACAAATGTTTATTAATTTTTCGATTCCCTTTAGCGTCCGTACTCATCAAACCATCTACCGAAGACCCAGCTCTTACCACAATGTAGCTTTTATCATCTTTATAAAGGTTCACCTTGTCCCCCTCTTCAGGCCCTTCATAATTAATGTTCGCAAGTGGCACCGTCACGACTTTACCATCATCGGTTCCGATCTTTACTTCTTTCTCATTAATTTTTAGTATCTCCGCCATACTTACTCCTTATTTTATATCTTAATCTCATTATACCATCAGCAACAAAAAAAAGACGGTGTCCCGCATATATCTATGCAGGTCCTGCCCTCAATACCCATATTATATCACTTAGCATCATCTCTATTCGTTCAATCAAACCAATAAGACAATATGCTATAATTAAAAACATGAGCAACAGAAAATACGAAGTTGATAAAATCACTATTAAACATTTATTGTCAGACATATCTCAAGGCAAAATATCCATGCCAGAAATACAACGCCCATTCGTCTGGGATACTTCCAAAGTACGTGATTTAATTGATAGCATTAATCGTGGTTTCCCCATCGGCTACATCATAACTTCAACCGATCCAGAAATGGTCCAAAAAGATGGTTCAAAAGCCAACGGCAAAACCTCAATCATCGATGGTCAACAACGTATCACTGCTCTACGTGCAGCTATTCTTGGCGAAGCAGTCGTTAATAAAAATTATAAAAAATATCACATCAAAATTGCTTATAATCCATTCGCTGATCCATCAAAAAATGAAAATAAATTTGAAACCCTCACTCCTGCTATAGAAAAAACATCTTATTGGATCCATGATATTTCTAAAATTATAGATGCTGACTTTCGCGAAGTCACCGAATTCGTTAATGAATATAAAAATAAAAATCCTGATATACCAGAAGACGTTATCAACAATGCCATTACCGAACTCCAAAGTCTCAAAGACCAAGAAATTGGTTTAATACATCTACGTTCTGAAGAATTAGATATTGATGAAATCGCCGACATTTTTGAACGCATTAATTCAAAAGGAGTTCCTCTAAATCAAGCTGACTTTACCATGAGTAAACTTGCATCTAATACTGGCGATAGCAACAATATTCGTAAAGTAATCGATTACTTTTCTCATCTTATTCAAGAACCAAAATTTTATGACCATCTTCGAGAAAACGATCCTGATTTTTGTAATTCCGATCTGCTAGAAAAAATTGCTTGGGCACGCGAATATAATGATTCCATTTTTATACCAGACTATAATGATGTTATTCGTACTTCCTTTACTTATGGATTTAAACGTGGCAAACTCGCCGATTTAGTATCGCTTCTTTCAGGACGCAATTTCGAAACTCGCAGTTACGAGCAAAGTATTATAGAAGAAACTGTCAAAACTCTTAAAGCCTCCGTCTTAAATTTCGTAAACAAAAATAACTTCACCGATTTTATTCAAATCATCGATTCGACCGGCTTCATTGATTCCAAAATGATAGGTTCCAAAAATGCTCTAAACTACGCCTACGCCATATTCTTATTATTAAAAGATAAAGATTTCAATCCAAGCGATATTAAACAATATATTTCAAAATGGTTTGTTATGAGTGTGCTAACATCCCGTTATTCTACTTCGCCAGAGTCCGCTATTGACCGCGACATTAAAGAAATAGCCAGAATTGGCATTAAAGAATATCTTGAAAAACAAGAACCAACCGAAGAATATTGGTCAAACACGCTCTTAAACGATTTCGACAAAGCAAGCACGCAACATCCTTATCTAAACACATTCTTTGCAGCACAAGTTTTCTTCGGAGATACAGGTTTCTTAAGTGATGTAAGTTTGCGTAGTATTCGAGAAATCAAAGGCGATATTCACCATACATTCCCTTATGAATATCTCAAAACCAATGGCAAAAACGAACGCTTTGAATATAATCAAATCGCAAACTTTGTCTATATGGAGAAATCCACTAACATCCAAATCGGGAAAATGAAGCCTATGGACTATATGGAAATAGTAATTAACCAAGCAAAAACTGGAAAACTAGATAAAAAACATCCTATTGGTAAAATCACTGATATAAAACGTTTGCAACAAAACCTAAAAGAAAACTGTATCCCTGCTGGATTTGAAAAAATGACCATCAAAGATTACGACAATTATCTAACCAAACGCCGCGAATTAATGGTTGAAAAAATCAAAAAGTATTATAAATCATTATAAAAATTCTAAAAATCTAAAATTCTTCTTCTAACGGTTCCCAATGCTCGTCATTTAGCTCTTCATGCCATTCAGTATTATTGAAGAGTAATTCATTGTCGTCATAATTGCGAATGAAGCCCCAATTAACTTTTTTACGTTTCGCATATTCTGCTAAGGCTTTAAACTTATTTGGTGCGTTAGGGTCAATATTCTGCGAATTGCCTTCCTCGTCTTCGCCACCCTTGGCTTCAATCAGCCAAACAGAGCCATCTTTTTTCTTTACAATATAATCAGGGTAAAAATCTCTAGTTCTACCAGAGCCAGTAACATAGACGAGCGTCATATATTGTTCGCCAACATCACCATTCTTGTATACCCAATCAATATCTTCACGGCGTTCGCAATATTTTTCAAATAGACGTTCGGTCTTCCAGCGAACCTTCCGAGTAGCGAACCCAGAAGTATATTTTTCATACGCATTCGAAAGGTACTCTACCTCATTTCTAACATTTGGGTCATACTTATAGCTTTCTTGCTCTGGGATTTTAAACTCTTGGCGTACCACAAGATTAATATCTAGTTCCATCTGCTCCACAATTTCTGCAGCAACAGCCCGCGCGATACCCTTTAGATATTCATGGTTATTTATCACAAAGGCATAGAACTCCTCGCGCGTTAACTTGGTTATCTTTTGCTGGTAGCGGTCTCCACCCTTAAAGAGCCTTTCGAGAATGGCACGTATTTCCGTCTCCTCAAGACCCAGAATCGGACAAAGCTCATCAATATAACGGAAGACGTAAATACCATGGGTTGATGTACTAACCTTTGCAGAACGAGTCTTCATATCTCCAGCCATTACTTCACCAAGTGTTACGAAACGCCCTTGGCCGTATACGAAATTAACATGGTCTCCAAACACGAAATTTCGGTTCTCGAGCCTTCGCTGGTTTTCTTTGTAATCGCCCTCTACGAGGTCGAATACAGTCATCATATAGTTGTAGATGCGCTCATGCATCTCGCGCGGTGCAATATGACTATGGTTGTCTTTTTTTGCCTCTTTCTGCAACGTAAATGTCTTGCATTTATCCTTCAAATTAAGTGTACGCTTCTCGTAGGAAGTCATAATGTCGCCTAGGAGTCCTTCTTTATATTTCTGGTCGAACGTGTAGACATAACAGCAATCCAGCAATTCATTTTCATAATGGTGACGTTCTGGCATACGACGAATACGTCCTATGGTTTGAATTGTGAACTGCTCACTCATACCTTCGCGCAACTTTACGAGTATTTTTGCACGCGGGCAATCCCATCCCGTAGAAATAGCCTGCTTCATAAGAATATATAAGCACTGGCCATCATTTGCCGTCTCAGACTCATCTGGCTTGCGGTCGTCATTACTCAACCAAACACGAACCATGCCGTTGGCGTGGGTATATCCATACTTATCTTCGAGGAATTGAAGCACTCGGTCGACATTTGCTTTTTCACCATTTGGGAATTGAATCAATACCAGTGGGCGAACATTTGCACCCTTGGCCTTATACCCCTCGAATATAGCACGACGTTTTTGCTCTGCGGCGTCAATAAGTATCTCTGCCCCTTCGTCAACCTCAGGGTCATCTATAATGCCGTCATTAAGGTAAATTGCACGACAGATAAGCCCAGAATCAATTACTTCTCGTTCATCTATTTCGTAGTACTCTGCAGAATCAACTTTCTTTGGTGTTGCGCTAACGCGGATAATATGGCTAGCGCCAAAAGCATCAATTACGTACTGCGCTTTTTCTGTTTTGTTGTTGTGTTCCTCGTCAATAATAACGACAAATTTAGTGCCAGCACGCTTTGCGGCTGCAATTCTGTCGTATAAGTTCTGGAAGTCACCATCAGCGATAGCGGTATTATCTTTTTTGGTTATACGCTCCCAGTTGATGAATGTAGTAGAGCCAGGTTCGAACCCACCAAGTAAAGCATCATCAAGAGTCTGTGCGGCCAAATGGGGGGCATATTGGCGCATTTTTTCATGGCTCTGTTCTTCGAGATTACCTCTTCCTGGGCACAACCAAACGAAGGCTACATCATTCATGTAATCAATAACGCGGTCTACATACCCAATCAGCATAATGGTCTTACCCGAGCCAGTAGGAGATTTTACAATGATAGTCTGTTTTGCGCGAACGCTTTTTGTGAAATCACAAAGAGCATCAACTGCCTTTTTTTGAAATTCAAATAATTCTGTAGCAATCATATTTCTCCAGCCTCCCTTAGTTCGTTTCTAAAATAATAGTCTGGTATTATAAAGCAATCTTTAGTATCAAATAAGTCTCTTTGTTTTGCTGTGAGCAAGACCTTGGAAGAAATATAGATACCATGAATATTTGGGTAATTGCTCCAGTTCTTTTCCAATTCATCCGCATCAGCATCGCATAGGACACTGATGTATTTTTCTTTATCAATCTTTACTCCATACTCAAGCTGAATCATCTCGTCTATATGTTTCAATAGGTCTTCAGCCAATGGGTCGGCAGTTTTAGGAATAAAGCCCGTATGATAGTATTTTAAATTAGTAGGAATGCCATCTGAATATTCACTACCATCCTGGCGCGTACCGGTAATTACTGTTTTTAAGCGTGGGTATGCCACACCATCACAGATATTGCTTTCGTTGTCTGTACATAGGATAAAACGACGATGACCGCCATCCTCCTCATTCAATTCCATCACTGCCTGCCCTGTAGTAGCAGAACCAGCAAAAAAGTCCAATATGACAGAATTGTTCTTACTAGCGTGGAATAATATACGTTTCATCAAAGACGTCGGTTTTACGGTTTCAAATCCGTGGTCAAACCCCAAAATATTAGACAATTCTTTTTTGCCACTTTCGGCCGTGCCAATAGTTTTATCAAAGAATCCCCAAAATGGTATTGTTTTAGAGGAACGTTCTTGGTCTGGTCGTTTTTTTATTATGACTTTATTGCCCCGAATAAATAAATCGTCGCTCGCTTTATAAGCATTGATTTGGTCCTTACCTAATTTCCACTGCATTCCATCTGGAGGCATAATACCTTCGATGTCAAAAACCATCGTTTCGCGACCACGCATACCATTTGCGCCCATAACCTCAAGCTGATATTCACGATAAACCCCTCTCTCGTCTTCTTTATCATATTGACGTTCTCCGACATTAATCAAATTGAATTTATGTTTCGTACCACTGCTCGCGTAACATAAAATATGTTCCACCTTAGGCTGCAGCTTACGATATGCACTCTCAGTATTCTGAGATTTAGTTTTAGATTCCCAAGCAATATCGCCAACAAAATTGGCCTCACCAAACACGGAGTCGCAAATATGTCTTAAATTTGCAAGTTCATTGTCGTCAATACTAATGAAAACGGACCAATTATTGGAAAGAAGTTTCTTTGCCAATGATAGCCTACGGTACATGAAGGAACACCATTTACTATGCCGAAAAGTATCATTCGAGTCTACAATGCAGTCGTCATATAGGAATTTATCTGTGCCAGTATTATATGGGGGGTCAATGTAAATAACATCAACATTACCTTTGTTGGTCTTTTCAAGCAAATGCAACGAATGTAAATTATCGCCCTCAAGCAGAAAATTATATCCATCGCCAGTTAGTGTAATCTCATTGTTGACATCTTCGATAAAAACAGGCACTTCGTCAGCCATGCGTTCTTCTACTTTTTCTGAGTGTTCTTCCCAAACTAATCCGTATCTCTTTTCGACTATTTCATTTTCAATTTCATTAATTGCAACAAGTGCCTCGTCATCATCTTTATTTTTATCACGAACCTTCTGCAAAAAATCAAGCATACGCTCGCGGCGCTGTTTTGACAAATTAGCCACCTTTAAACATCTCCTTTCTTATTTGTTTTTTGAATAAAAGCGTCGATATCAGACTTTTTATATCTTCTTATTTTTTTAACTCCAATCCTAGTTGCTTTAAAAATACCTTCCTTATCCCAATTCCTTAGTGTATTTGGATGTATGTTTAGCATTTTACTTACTTCCATAAGAGTAAGATATTGTTGATCATTTTCATCACATTTCATAACAATATTATACAAAAGCATAAGCATTTTGTAAATATAAAAACCAAAAAACGAGACTTTAAGTTATCTATCTTTTACAATAACTTTTCTTCTAATGCCCTTTTGAGAAATGCTTTCCCTTTTTCAGTTACAGTTATGGAGTCATTCAATACATCAACATACTCAATTAATCCATTCACATCTAAAAGCATTAAAATACTAGAATCCTTTTTGTTGTCAACTACATAACCATAATTACCATACACGATATCACGTAAATCACTTAGCGCTGCAGCCCAATCTTGATTTTCTTGAAATAAACGATATTCCTCATCTAATAATTTTTCTGGGTTCATATCGTTTAACTGATTCTTCTTATTTTCAAGCTGAATCATCGCTTCGGTATTTTTTGACTCTTCTTTTATACTGTCATTTTTCAAAGATAAAAGTTTATTTTCCTCTTCGATTTTAAATTTACGTCTTTCATTTTTATAAATAATCTGTCTTTTGTATGCAGGATTTATGGCAATTTTTGGAGCCCACCAAATATACATGTAAGTCAAAAAGAAAGGCATAATTATGCAAAACCAAAACCAAAAACCATCAGGATGTAACTCTACATAATTCTGATAAATGTATTCATTTTTTAACAATCCATATTTTTCAAAAATAAGTTTTTGATCAGTAAATAAGGACGTAAAAATCCACCTACAATTACACAAAACATAAAAGAAAAACAAAGATATTAAAACTGTCGAATTAGCTCTCTCTTTTAAATAATCAGTTAATGATTTAATAAACATTTTTTCCTTTTCATTAAGTTTACCACGAGAGGCTTGACATGTCAATAAAATAATTGTATAATACTTGTGTCTATCTTTCTTCAAATCTATTCAGCCAAATCTAGGCTATTCCTGTCCATTACAAGTATCAGGCGACCATAAACCTTTATTATTAGCAATAGCACTCTTTTCAGACTCTATAAATTGAGCACGATATTTATATTCAGAGCCATAACTCGCTTCTTCTCCATACCCTTCCAAAAGGATTTTTTGATTCACATTCTCGCCATTATAATACACATACCTCAACGGTCGTCCGTATATATCGACATCACCGCTAGTCGCATCAGACTCTAATCCAACATATTTACCTAAAATAAATTCTTTCAAATAATTCGATGCTTCAGGACCATAACACTGCACTGACTCATTATATATTTCTGGAGTATTAATCCCAATCAAACGAATTCTTTTCTTAATTCCAGAAACATAAATTGTATCACCATCAACCACCCTCGTAACAAGATATTTTTCCGGAACTGAGCTTCTAATGATCTCGGGATCTGAATAAGCATTATTGGTTTCATTGTTATTATTAACTTTAATAGACGATTGTTCTTCCTTATTCTTACTGTTTTCCGAGCTAGAATAAGAGATTTCTTTCTCGCTAACACCATTAGAAACATCCCCTTCGTCTTTATTGGCGGCATAAAGCGAAGAACCCAAAATCGAAACAGCACAAACTAATGAAAAAATTACGATAGCGATTCTAGACAAAGCTCCGTAGGAAGAAGATCGAGTCTTTATATACTTATCCCTATTTATTATGAGACTTTTCAATTTTCTTCTTCCTTTTTTCCAGGACAGCGTCCACAATCTTATCTACTTCCTTCGGATCAATATCGAGGTTTAGCCTTTTTGTTTTTCCGGCGGTCATATTGACTGTGGCTTCCTCATATTTAAATATTTTGTTAGCACAATTTTTGTATTGTTTATCTAAAACTTTATAGTTACTATCAAAATTTTCTAAGTCCTCTATCATCTTCAATAAAGCAGAATGATTATTTGCAATAATATCATTTTGCGACTCAAATTCTTTCTTAGTCTTCAAATAATTTACGATATTTATATCCCACAATTGACTTGCTGCCCATTTTATCATAACGCCCGTACCGATATAAGAGATAGCTAATACTATTGCGCGTCCCAAGTGTTCAATAATAAGTTTGAATTCCCAAGCGTCTTTTAGGGCAACTTCATTATAAAACGGAATGAGACGTAGGATGAAATAAGCGATACCAAGGAAAATCCATCCCCAAAGGAATCCTTTTCCAGATTCACGCTCACCTTTTTGTTTCCCCCACAACAATGCCGAAATATTTGCCGCAGTAGCTAATGCCAATGCGCTTAACGCTCCCCCCCAATCAGGGAATTGGAAATACTTCTCAAATACTTCCTTTAAGAAAAACATATCCATAATAGCTAATAAGAAGCTAACTATTATAATCATACTTAAGAAAGTTCTATTGTATATTTTCTTGCGTATCATCTTATTCTCCCCTCCTTAAATCTTCTATCTTTTTCTCAAGTTTCCTCATATCCCCACTCGAAATTGATAGATAATCGGGTAAGTTTTCACCATTAATTACTTTGTTTGCATTCGAATAGTTCTTTAGTGCAATATTGTAATTTGCTACCTGTACTTTATACAAAAGGAAAGCTTTCCTAAGCTCAGATAGACCATCTTTGTACACGCTCTTTAAGTTTTCCAACCTTTTACCATAATCACCCTCTAGGGTAGAAAAAGCACTATTGAATTGTCCATCTAAGCTGCCCAAAGCATTATTTAACGCTCCAGGAGTAAAATTAGTCACTTCTCCTACACTTTCTAGGGCTGATTTCTGGATTTTTTTCAGCGCCGAATCTGTTACAGAATCAAAATGTTCAGGAATATTGTCAAAATCAAACTTTTCTTCTCTATTAAATTCTGACTCAACAAGGCTCTCTTCTTTAGGCTTCTTCATACCTCACCTTTCCTTCCAAAATTGTCTTTACACTTTCACTATAATCACCAAGCTCAGAATAGAATTCAGTATAGTTTAAGCGGTCTCTCACATGTTTAGAAATATTCTTCTCGAATCGCATCTTTCTGTCGTTGAAACTATTATCCAATACTTCCAATTGCTTTTTCCAGTTTTCACAATTAAGCACGTATTTCTTTTCTAAGTCCTTCTTTTCTGCTTCTAAAGCTGGTAAACGATTCTTTTCGTTCTTAATTTTTACTTTTTGAGATGATAGCATACTCTGAAAATGTATTATGCTAATCGAATTTTTCTTACGCTTAGCCTCGGTTAGTTTAGCTCTATAGTAGTCATTTTGATTTTTAGCTTCCTGAACTATTTCATTTTGCTGCTTTATTTCTTCAACTTTTTCACGATGTGCTTTTAGATTCATAAGTTGAATATCTTCATAATCATCATAAAAACTAGCAACGATCTTATTGCGAACCCCATTCAGAAAATTTAATTCACGATGCTCAATTAAATAATTTGCCGGCATCACATATCTCTTACCTTTTACTGGTTTATAATCTATCCCATTTCTTGAACAGAATACCCTTAAGAAATCTTTCCGCCCGAACAAACCAGCAAAATAGTTGTGTAACTTTACATAATTGCTGAATTCATAATCTCTAGCAACAAACATATTCTTTCTCCTATTTCCTAATCAACGATATTACTACAATGCGGTTCTTTTGAGCCTCCACAGGATCTGCTGGTTCATGGATTAGTCCCCTAGGACATTCATTTGCGTTTCCAATTCCGCCGTCTTCGATTATTATATCCTCTTCAGAAACGCCAACATCCATAAGAAGTTCCTTCGTGGCCTCAGACCGACTTTTTATCAATTCAGTATCTTCGTCATTATCACACCACCCCCTTGACATATAAGAAGTTACAACAAAATAATAATCCGAATGTTCATTTACAAATCTCTTCATTTCTTCTTTCGCTTCATTCTCGTTTACAAAATGATTGGTGTCTGGAATAAAGGCCAACTTCGAATTATCGTTTGACCAAACGAATGTTAAATTCTCATCTTTCACGGGTGTAGTTTTTACAGACGAACTTACATTATTTTTATCATTTGATGAAGAAGATTTATTGACGATAAATAATGATTTTTCGTCAATGCCAAATTTTTTTAGCGCCTCCTTATATATTGTCTGTTCTTTATTTTTTAGTGTATTATTTAGTGGTTTTTGAGGCTCAGTAGTTTCGCCCATTTTATTCCAAACGATAGTAACACCATCTAACTCATTTTTATTCTCAATCTTTTTTTCTAGACTAGCTATAATACCGTCTGTACTTTTTGTTGTCAATAATTTATCATTTGCAAAATCTAACAAACCAGAATCAGACAGACCGGAACCTATAATATAAATAAGAGTATGTTCTTTATCGTCGGAATACCTTATTGCAGTCCTAATAGCCTCAAGATAATCAGCGCCATTCTTTTCTGCCTTCATCTGTGATAAAGAATCTTTAATGTTATCAATCTCGTATCGTATAGAGCTCCCTAGCTCAATCGTCTTAGGTGCGGCAGTTGGATCGGAAACAGAAATATAAGAAATGCCATATTCATCGCCGTCGTACATTTCTTTCACTACATTAATATACTCATTATCGAAAGTTGGCTTTGGCGTGTTGGCGGTATCGGCAATGATAAAGATAATTTGTTTAAATTTGTTTTCACAGCGAGTTATTTTTGTTGTGTTAGCCACTTCAGAACAACTAACATTGGAACTAATTTTAGGCACAAAGAAAAGAATCGAGAAAAGGACTATAGCCAACAAACCCGCGCCCAAAAAAGGGAGGCTTTTCTTAAAGAAGTCTTTTCCGCTACTTTGGCTCGTAGTAATAAAATTTGTCATATATATAAATCCCAATGAAATATTATTATATGCAACCATTATAGCACAAAATACAAAATTAGTCAAGAAAACTTAACCAAATTATTAGCTCCAGTAACTAGTGGTCTACATCCACTGTTTTGCCCGCCACTCCTCCCAATATTTCCACCCATCAAAATCTCTCATCGACATTTATATGTTATTCTCATCCAAAGTTTTTAAAATATCTAATGTCATTTTGCTCTTCCAATCCTTTTATACCCATACTTCTCCAGCTCCCCCTCAATATCCTCATACTTTTTCCCTGCCAACATTCCGCCCGCAATAAACTCTTCCGGCGTCACATCCGCAAGCATACTCTTCGGTGTCTTAAATTTATTCTTCTCATCCACATCATCAAACTCAAAATCTACCAACACCAACCCCGCCAAATCTTCAAGAAACACATCCACTTCTGCATCAAACCCATCAATCTTCGCATAGTAACGCTTCTTCGCCACTCGTTTTTTACTACAACTCGCCAACACCTCATACTCCGCATCATTCAATTCAATCGTATATTCCATCATTTCCGAAGCATCATCCGCCATCGGCGTTTTCTTCGTGATCGAACACTTATCCCCCTTCTTCCTTAATCTCAAATGCGAATGCTCCGGCCCATCCGGTATATAAATATCTACAATTTCTACAAAGTCCGCCCCCTCAATTTCCTTCGGCAACTCCTTTACCAGGAACGTCCGCTCTAATTCTAATTCATCCATCTCGCCTCCTTTTTCTTATTATATCATCCTGCATCTGGGTGGGGGGTTGATTTCTCCCTAAACCCGTGCTACTATCCCTCAATGACCAAAAAAGGCAAAATCACTCCCAACGGCGTAACTCTAGAAAAACACGAATTTAAAACAATCCTCATTTTTACTGAACTAGGCTATAATGTTTCCTTAATACCAAAAAGCAACAAAAAAGGAATTCATACCGCCGATATTATCATGGACAGCAAACAATGGGAAATAAAATGCCCCAAAGGAAACGGAAGATGGTTATTAGAAAATACTTTAAAAAGAGCCAGTAAACAATCTGAAAACATTATCATAGATTTATCCAGAATAAAAATTCATCAAACAAAATGTTTGAATGAATTAGAAAAACAATTTTACAAAATCAAACAAATACGCAGGCTACTAGTTGTAACAAAAAACAAGAAAATAGTTGACTTTGTCAAGTAAATTGATATAATCAACTTAACAAGATAGGACCTGTCTCGGAATAGACGGGTCCTATCTTTTTTAAATCTGTTATAATGTATACAAAGGAGCACAACAATGAAACAAGCAAAACCCATCATCTGGGGCATCGCCATTATCGCACTTGGCATCATCTTTGGCGGTAGCGCCCTCGGATTATTTACACTAAATATCTTTTTTGACGGCTGGTGGACCCTCTTCATCATTATCCCAAGCCTCATTAGCCTCTTCACCGAAAAAGACAAATTAGCCAGCCTCGGCTTCCTCGCCGCCGGCATCATCCTACTACTCGCCGCTCAAAATGTTTTCGACTACGATGTCGCCTGGAAAGTCATCCTCGCCGTCTTCCTCGTCATCGCTGGTCTCACTATTCTCATCAAAGGCGTTTTCAAAAACAAAAATGATCAAGAAGTCGCCAAAAAAATCGAAGAAGCCAAAAAAGACGGTAAAACCATGGATTCCCAAATGGCCATCTTTTCCGGTAGCGACCGCGTTTACAACGACGAAACCTTTCAGGGTTCCAACCTTGTCGCAGTTTTTGGCGGCGCTAAACTAAATCTCAAAAAGGCCAAGTTCACTAAAGACACCGTCATCAAAGCCTTCACTCTTTTTGGCGGTATCGACATCATTGTTCCCGACGATGTTAAAGTCAAACTCAAATCCGGCTTCATTTTTGGCGGTTTCTCTGACGACCGCAAAAACGCTACTGAAAAAGGCAAACACACTATCTACATTGATGCAACCGGCGGCTTCGGCGGCGTCTCCATCAAAGACCAAGACGAGAAATAGTTGACCGCGATAGGAAACGAGTAAAAAACAAATTTATTTGTTTTTTCGAGCTGACGTCTCGCGGACAAGATTTTCCTTCGGAAAATCTTGACATTATTAATTACCATTACTATAATGATGGCAGGAGGATCTAGAATCCTGCCAAGGTTGGAAAGTGTTACTGTTCGTCTTCTACGACAACAGTAACTTTTTTAGTTTTTGGCTTGCGCCTAAGTTTGAAATAAAACATACATTCTATTTCCACAATCGTTTTATTATTACCAGTTTTCTAGTATACTACTATTATGGCTAGATCAAACAAACGCGAATCTACCGTCGTCAAAACCAGTCTTATTAGTATTGTTTCTAATCTCGTTTTAGTTGGCTTCAAAGCTTTCGTCGGTTTCATGGCTAATTCTATTGCCATTATTTCTGATGCCGTCAACAACTTAAGCGACGCTCTTTCTAGTATCATCACTATTATCGGCACCAAACTCGCCGGCAAAGCTCCCGACAAAAAGCACCCCTACGGTTATGGTCGTCTCGAATATATGACCTCACTCGTCGTTTCCGCCATCGTTCTTTATGCTGGTTTCACCGCCTTAATCGAATCCATCAAAAAAATCATCACTCCCGAAACTCCTGATTACACCGCCACTACTCTCATTATCCTCACCACCGCTATTATCGTTAAATTCATTCTCGGCCTCTACGTTAAAAAGACCGGCAAAAAAGTCCACTCCGATTCCCTTGTTGCGAGCGGTACTGATGCTTTTAACGATGCCATTCTTTCTATTTCGGTTCTCGCTTCCGCCATCATCTTCATGATTTGGGGCGTCAATCTCGAAGCCTACGTCGGCGTTCTAGTTTCCCTCTACATCATCAAAACCGGCATTGAGCTAATTAAAGATTCCATCAACAACATTCTCGGCACAAGAGTTGAAAGCACTTTGTCTCAGAAAATCAAAAAAGAAATCGAAAAGGATAAAGACGTTGAAGGCGCCTTCGATCTCATTCTCACTGATTACGGTCCCGAAAAATATCTTGGCTCCGTCCATATTGAAGTTCCCGACACTCTAACCGTTGCTGATATCGACAAAATCTCCCGTCGCATCACCAAAAACATCATGGCAAAATTCGGCGTCATTCTCCACACCATTGGCGTTTATTCCATCAACACCAAAGACCAAAATGTCATCAAAATCAAACAAGATATTCACGACATCGTTTTCTCCCATCAAGGAATTTTACAAATGCACGGTTTTTATTTAGATGAAACCGACAAAATCCTCAGCCTCGACATCATCATCGATTTCGCCATCAAAAATCGCGAGGAATTGTATCAACACATCTACGACGAAATCAAAGCCAAATATCCAAATTACACTCTAAACATCACTCTAGATATCGACGCCAACGATTAACTAAAAGTTTTTACTTTATTTATTATTCCCTCGTCTTCACACAACTTCATAAATTCATCTATTGTCGCAATTTCCGGATATCCAGAAGTCGTAGTCCGATAATGCATTGGTACAATATATTTCGGTTCCGCTGCTTTACAAATCTTTACCGCCATTTCCGCATCAATCGTATAAAAACCTCCCACCGGAATCAGCAAATAATCTGCGCCCGAAATCGCCCTTAACTGTTCCTCGTTTGGAAAATGCCCCAAATCTCCCAGATGCACCAACTTCTCACCATCCTTAGAAATCACAAAAATCGTATTCGGTCCTCTTAGCGCCCCGCCTTGGTCATCATGCCAACTCGGCACTTCTATAATCTCAAACCCACATTCACCGTCCACGATCTCTACACATTCCACCCCACTATGATCCGCATGCTCGTGCGAACAAATCACCTTCACCGCCGACACACGTAAAGGCGAAAGCCCCGGCACCGACCCATCCTTATATGGATCAATCACTAATTCCTCATCCAGCCTAAAACACGAATGCCGTAAATACTCAATTTTCATTTTTCCATCTCTTCAAGGTTGGAAACACTTTCGTGCAATACTCTTTCATCTGCTCGTTCGTCATTCCCGCCTGCTCGCCAAACTGCGCACATTTATCAATATATTCTTCCATCGTACACTGATCCAAAAACTCACCCTTATCATAACACCACTTACAATAATCCTCGTTCACACTTCCATCCGCATTCGTCCCAAACATATCATCCGACGTTAGTGGCATCGCACAACTTTGACAAATTTTACCTTCCATTTTTCCTCCTTTATATTATTATACCAAATAGTCCTTTTTAACTTTCATCTCTTCCGTCACTTCCACTCCTTCCGCTTCCAATCTCACTTTTTGTTCTTCACATCCACCAAACCCAAAACCACGGGCGAGAGATCCATCTTTTGCCACCACCCGATGACATGGCACCCATAACTCGCGTGGTATCTCATTAGACCCCCACTCGTACGGATTTACATGCAAAGCATTTCCTACTGCCCTAGCTGCACCAGGCTTCCCCACCAAAAGCGCAATTTCACCATAAGTCGCGACACGTCCCGGCTTTATTTTTCTCACCGCCGCATATACATCTTCCTTAAAACTCATTTCCTCATCTTCCTTAACATCTTTTTCGCATCTTCATCCACCCGATACGAATCGCAAATTTTTGAAATCGTCTTATTATAAGTCCATTTCGGTAACTTAGAAACCTTCAAATATGCTAAAGTTTCTTCCGGAAACTTAATAAAACATTCGGCAACCAACCACGCAATCGCCATTTTTACATAATACTCCTCCCGCCGAGCCAACCCCTCTACCCGATCGAAAATCACCGCTAAATAATCAAATTCCATATATGAAGATTTTAATAACACTAGCCCTACCCGCACCGCAAATTCATTATCACTCCTAAGTAGTTCTTCCACTTTTAAATCCAAAAACTCCGCCCGATGTTTCAAAATCACTTTCCTAAGTCCCGAACAAAAAATATCGCATGTGCACCAATTATCAATATAACTCACCTGCGAATCAAACCAACCAAGCATTTCTTCATATGCCAATTTACAAATTATTATCCCCCGCGCCAGCACTTCTTCAACCGCCACCGGCGAAACTTTCAAAAACTCGTCAAACTTTTCTCGCGGCACCATATTTACTACCGACCGCACAATCGGAATTCTTACTCCCAAAATCGGACGCTCGCACGGGATTCCTTTTTTTACAAATTCCCGATATTCATCATCAACATTTTTTGCAAGTTGCTCTCTAAAATCTTGATAATTTCGGACTGACACTTACTTCCTCGCTAACGTCTTAATACCTTTAAATCTCACCGCTTCCACTGCTTCTCTTAGTGCCTTTTCTGAACCATAATGCGTATGCACTCCCGGCGAATCCGACAACATATGTTGCGCAAAAGGAAAGCTTACTACTCGATCTAACACCGCTCCAAATTTCCCCACTCTCGCACTAGAAACCTGGTAATGCGCTACATCCTTCAATGGAATATCAAGCGCATTCTTCATTTCTTCCGGAAAAAATGTCAATGAAAACAAATCTCCATCCGGCTCTCCCGCCAGTCGACCATACGCAATTGAAGTATTTCCCTCAATCCATAGTCTTTCATTTAATTCACGCATTTTGCCATTAATAAGTGATGCCGTACATTCAACTCTTTTCGTCCCATCAGTACTTTTCATTTCACACACAAAATCCCCCTCGCATGTCGTTGTCATTACAGCGTTTGCTACATTTGGCGATTTCAAACCACTTCTTTCGTCATACGAAATCGTATCACTAATATAATCCATCATCACCCATGATAATAAACCAGTCTTGGTGTTTTCCGCCATCAAATAATACTCCGCCCTTGCTCCCCAAAACACACTTGTATGTATTCGAAACATCGAAACAATTCCATAATATTTTTCAGCATCACCATTAAACACGCAAGATTTTGCAGGCACAAAACCATCCGGCATAAATTTTTCCACCCGCATAGGCTCTGGTATTTCGTAAAACAAAAACGTACAGTACGGTTCCACCACAAATGGCATTTTATCTGCTTTTTTAGCCGCCGATGTTACAATTTTTTTCTGCAACCATATTGGCATCTTAGACAGCTTAGTCTGCATATAATGAGACTTCCCCACCATCATCGGATCAACTAATTCTTCTACCCCCTTTGCATATTCTAGTACATTCATACTATTATTATATACTATTTCTTTTCGCCGCCTCGCGTCAAATGCCAATGATCACCATACTCACATTTATATATAGATAGTTCAGAGACCCCGTGTTCGTACTCCGCTACTCGCGCTGCTACTTCCGCTTCATCACGCGTATCAAAACAAATTTTTTGCTCTTCACCTACCCAACATTTTTTTGGCTCATACGCGCCAACGTTATACTTTTTCCTCGCCATCCGACAATCCGCCTAATTTCGCATCATATTCATATAGACCTTGAATATGATTTTCCAAAAAATAATAATGCTTCACATAAAACACTGTAAGAACTACCAAAATCAAAGTGATTAGATATAATGGCGAAAACTCAATCATCACGCCAAACGTTGCCAAAGCCCACAAAGTAATGAGCACAAACGCCACCGCAAGAAACGCGAAAAACAAAGTCACAATCAAATGAATCAATCTTTCATGCTGAAAATTTTTCACCGTCAACGCATGATACTTCGCCAATTTTTTCCTCTCCGCATCCGTCAACTTTTTTGCGCTCTCGCGCTCAATATATTTTTCGTATTTCCGCACCTTTTCTTCCATTGTTTTATTTCGCGTATTCTACTGCACGCGTCTCCCTAATTACATTTACTTTAATAATACCAGGATAACTCATCGTAGCCTCAATTTTATTCGCAATATCTCGCGCCAATTTCAAAGCCGACAAATCATCAATTTGTTTTGGCTCTACAATTACACGAATTTCACGCCCCGCCGAAATCGCATAAGCTTTGTCGATACCCTGGAATGAAGTTGCAATGTTTTCGAGATCCTTCATACGTTCTGCAAAATTCTCTGCCGAAACATTTCTCGCTCCCGGTCGTGCTGCGCTCATCGCATCTACAATCTTTACGATAATTGCTTCTGGCGTAGTTGGCTCGATATCATTGTGATGCGCTGCAATCGCATGCACCACATTGTCCGGCATGCCATACTTCTTTGCAAGCTCAGCACCAATATCTGCATGCTTTCCTTCAATCTTGTGTGTCACTGCCTTACCCATGTCGTGCATCAAAGCCGCCGTTTTTGCAACTCTTTTATCAGCACCAATTTCTTCCGCAATCATCCCAGCTACATGCGCCATTTCGATTGAATGTAATAATACATTCTGTCCATAAGATGTTCTAAATTTCAACTCACCAAGTAAATGCACCAACTCACGCGGAATACCCACAATCCCTACTTCACGCACCGCATCTTCACCGGCGCGCACCACTTCCTTTTCAATTTCACGCTCTGCTTTTGCTACCGCGTCTTCGATCGAAGCTGGATTAATACGACCATCTTTCATTAATCGTTCCAAAGCGTATCTCGCCACCTGACGACGAATCGGATCAAAACTAGAAAGCACCACCATACCCGGAGTATCATCCACCATGATATCTACACCCGTCGCACGTTGCAAAGCCTGAATATTACGACCTTCCTTACCAATAATCCGACCTTTCATATCATCGTCTGGTAGTTTCAGAGCTGTCACAGTTCTATCGGCCGTCACTTCAGAAGACATTCTTTCCATTGCAGTAAGTAGCATTGCTTGCGCCGCCTCATCTACGTCATGTTTAATGTCTTTTTGTTCTTTTGTGATCAAGCCAACCAAATCTTGCTTAATGTCATTCTCGGTCATCTTCATTAATTTTTCACGCGCATCCGCCTTTGACAACCCAGCAATCTTTTCCAATTTTTCGTGTTGCTTGTTGCGAATTTCTTTAATCTCGCCTTTTAGTTCATCAAGTTCTTTAGCTTCCTTATTCAACTTCTCAGATTTCTTTTCCAATTGATCCAATTTCGCATCCAAAGTCGTCTCACGCTCCGCTAAACGATTTTCGGTCTTTTTCCATTCTTTGCGACGTTCATTTTCCTCTTGTTGATTCTTTTCAGTAATCTGCGCCGCATCCTTTTTTGCATTCAAAACTATATCCGAAGCTTCACGCTTAGCCTTACGTACCAAATCATCGGCCTTATCTTTTCCACCCTTCTCATTCTTTTTGTTGTACGCAAAAATACCGCCAGCCCCAGCAGCTACACCTACCACGGCGGCAATAATCGGGATTACTACTTCCATATTGCCCTTTCTAATTGTTTTTTGTCAGTATTTTCCTTATACCAACGGATTAACAAATAAAATCAAATTTTAAATTTATAGGTTTACCCCTCCATTATATCACAAACTAGCCAAAAATGCCACGTTTCTTAGATTTTTTGAACTCCTCCAAGAGCTCCTTTTGTTTCCTTGATAAGTTCTTTGGTGTCTCTACAATAATCGTCACAATGTGTGGCCCCCTATCACCATCCGCTCTAAATGGCACTCCGTGCCCAGACAACTTAAACGGCGTTCCAGATTGCGTGCCAGCTGGCACTTTCATGGTAATTTTTCCATCCACTGTTTCTACATCGATTTCACATCCTAGCGCCGCATCCACCATACTAATTTTTTCTTCCGACAAAATAATCGCACCTTCACGAGTCAAATTCTTGTGCGGCTTCACCCGAATCCTTACATACAAATCACCCTTTTCTGTACCACCTTCTGGCGCTTCACCACCTTTACCACGTAGTCTAATACTCATTCCATCATCAATTCCCGCCGGAATTTTTACCTTAATATCTTCGCCTTGCGCCGATACATTTTTAGTTGTTCCAAAAATCGCTTCCTCAAAAGTTAATGTCACCGAAGTCTGATAATCCGCACCCCTTCGCGGTCTCCTCGGACCTCCAAACCCAAACAAGCTCCCCAAAATATCTTCAAATCCACCGGCGCCGCCAAAATCAAAATTAAATGTCTGTCCGTTAAAGTTAAAGTTGCCACCCTGACCAAACGGATTCCCGCCCGCAAACGGATTCCCGCCTGCTCCGCCTACGCCGGCATGACCAAATTGATCATAACGCGCTCGTTTTTGCTTATCGGAAAGCACATCATGCGCTTCATTGATTTCCTTAAATTTCGCCTCAGCCTCTTTGTCACCTGGATTCTTATCCGGATGATATTTTACCGCGAGCTTCCGGTAAGCTTTTTTTATTTCATCATCAGATGCGTTTTTACTAACGCCTAAAATTTCATAATAGTCTCTTTTTGCCATAATATATATTATATATCACTAGCACTCCAAATGCAAGAGTGCTAATACTATTGCTGTCTTCCTGGATTAGTCGTAATCAAACTCTCTTCAGTCTCAGATGCAATAATTTGAATATGCACGTGATTCTGTCCCGCAAAGAACAACCCTTGTCCTACCGGGAAATTAGACAACCTGCGTTTCTCTTCTTCTGTCAGCTTAAACACGTCGCTTAGCACATCCACCGCCGACACCGACTGCTTCAATAACAACTGCATCGATGAGTTGCCCACAATCGCACGACCCATCTTTGTGCTCATAAAGTCCTCAACGTCCTGCGTTACGGTCGTAAGCCCCAAATAATACTTACGTGCACGCTTTGCAAGCGAGAACAAGAAATTCGCCGAATCCTCATGTTGCATCAGCTGCCACGCTTCATCTACAATTAACAAACGCTTCTTCTGCTGCGCCCTCACAATATTCCAAATGTGCGACAACACAATGTACATCGCTACTGGACGAAGCTCATCTTCAAGGTCACGAATATTAAACACCACCATCTGGTTATTAATATCAATATTAGACTGTTGCGAGAAAATACCCGCAAAAGTACCAGTTGTATACTTACGTAATCTTTGCGCCAAAGCCGGACCCGAACCTTCCATATGCAGCAAAGTATCATACAAATTTGCAATTGTCGGTGGAGTAGACTGATGTGTCAAAGGATCAGAAGTAATACCCGCTCTTGCATAAGTATCAATCAGAGCCTGATCAAGGTCAGCTTCTTCCGCCGCCGTAAGCGCCGGCACCATTTGTCCGCCTGCCGAAACTTGATTTCCGCCCAGCATCAATCTGAACAATCCATGCAAAGTCACCAAATTAGCACGCAAAGCATCATTCGCATCTTCTGCATCTACCACCTTCGGCAAATCAAATGGATTTATACGTATATCAGAATTCAAAGACAACCTAATATACGAACCACCCACCGCATCACAAAGTTTCTGATATTCATTCTCCGGGTCGATAATCAAAACTTCTGCGCCCATCATCATCGAACGTAGCGCCTCTAACTTTACCGTAAACGATTTACCTGCACCAGATTTCGCAAACACCACCATATTCGCATTCTCCAACGAAAACCTGTCAAAAATCACCAGTCCATTATTGTGCATATTAATACCATACAATATACCTTTATCCTGCGTTAAATCCGCCGAAGTAAACGGGAATGATGTCGAAATCGCACCTGTATTCATATTACGACGAATTTGTAACTGATCCGTACATTGCGGCATTACCGAATTCAAACCTTGCTCTTGTTGTGAATTTGCCACCTTCGAAAATACCATTTGCTGACCAAAAATTGTCTCAATCTTTTGTTGTACAAACTTCATTTCGTCCAAAGAATCCGCCCACAATGTAATATACAAACCAAAACGGAAAAACTTCTCCGCCCCGACTTGCAACTGATCGCGCAATTCTTCTGTATCCTGCAAAGCCGCTTCAAGTTCTGGATCGCGAATCTTTCCCTTTTCCGCATTTAGGCTCATTGATGCTTCAAGTTGTGTCGCTTTTGTACGCAAATTCTTCATCACCACCGCCGACTCAACTGGATAAATATACATCGACACATCTAGTACTTCATCAATATTAATAATCGGCGAAAGCCAACCAGTATAAATCGATCGCGGATAACCATAAACGTACAAAGTACGTCCATATTTATTACCTAATCTAAAATAATCCGAATGAATTTCGATTGCCGACGGCGAAATCAAATCACGTAGTGTATTTGTTCCCTGCTCAAATGCATGCTGAATCTGAGCCGCCTCCGCTGCTTCTTGTTGCGCCGCAATTTCTGCCGGAGTTAATTGTCTTTTTTTAGCCATTTTGTCCTCCGTTTACTGGTCCTTCACCTTTTCTTACATACATTGTCGCGAGCTTCGAAAAATCTACCAAAGGCTCCCTTACCGCTGTATCAGGGTTATTAAAGTTATAATAAAGCTCAGCTAACTCTTTGGTATTCAACCTCACTGAATGAATTCCGATTTGGAATAGGCCCGCAGTCACCGAATCTACGCGGTTCGTTAGTTCTGTCAAAGCCTTTTCATAGGTCGCTCTATCAATCCTCGTTACTTCCGGTGCTTTTACTTTCGAAAATGATTTGAAAAAATTCTTCGTCTGCTGCAAAACCTTCTCCGCATCTGGCGAAGTATAATAAGGAATCACAATAAAGAACGACTTATCCATAATATTTGCTTCTTGCGACAAAATATCAATAAAGTTGATGTAATCATCCATCAATACACCGAGCAACATATTATCATTATTACGACGAATCTCCGACAGCCTTTCAATATACGGCCCAATATCTACTCTTTGTGACCTGATCAAAATCTGCGTCGTAAATTTCAAAGAATTCAAGAAATTTTGATACGAATACTCTACACCCTCTCTTTCCATATCGCTCATCAGGTCAAAGTTAATCGATTTACAAGCTACCACCGCCCGGAAAGAACCATCTTTCATGATCACCACATTATCGCGTAATTCAGAAATAAGTAATGTAGACTGCGTAGAGGTCGGCGTATCCATATTTGGCGAAACTGGCGCCGCTTGATTTGCCGCCATCGCCACCGCACCCATTTGCGCAGCATTTGGATTCATCGGAGCTTGTTGCCCCGGCATAATCACTTGTGGAGCAGCCTGTTGAACCGGCATCTGAGGCATCTGACCTTGTGCCATCATATTCGGATCAAACTGAGTATTCTGTTGTGGATTCATAACTTAATGTAGCGATATAAAAACTTCGCCTTCGTCCCTTTCCTTTAATCTATTTGCTTCTTTTGCGATTGTTGCCACCGAGTAATCTTCATTATTCGCTAACTCTATTATACTAGGTTTTGCCGAGATTTCTTCAACTTTTTGTTCTGGTTCTGGCTTATCTTCTACAGGTTTTTCCACAGTCTCTGATTTTTCAGTATCTTCCTGCTTCGCCACAGGCTCCGGCTTCACTACTACATCCGAAGCAGTATTCGGCTTTTCGTCTTCCTTCTTCTCCTCAAATCTCTTCTCAATTGTCGCATGCTCCATTTCCTCCGTATTCATATTCTCAGTCTTGGCAATCGTCTCTTTCATTTCCTTTATCACTTCAGCATGTCGCTCATTCTCGTCACGCGCAATCGTGCTCTCCAAACTATCAAAATGATTACTTTCAAAAATATCATTCATCGTATTCGCTTCAACCAATAACTCCTCATTCATCTGATTAATCCCAGCACCCTTTATCGCATATCCTTCTGTATCTACAATGTCCGCCAAAAATGACAAACGGTGCGTCGCCTCTTCACCGGTAATATCACGCGTACGCTCTTCTTCGACAATCTTAGGAGCAGTAATTTTAATTGTAGATTCTCTTTGACCAGGCGTCCACAAACGTTGCCTTGGTTTCAAATAATAAGAAACGATCGCCGCAAGATAAGTCTCCATCGGCTGATCTTTTTTTAGCGGCAACGCCAAAGCCGCAAACAACAATACAAACGGCACTGGAATTATCGCAAGCAAAGGAAAAAGCTGAAAGAGCGCCACAGCAAGCGCAATCAAAGCACCCGCAATCAAAAGATAAACAAACTGCCGAAAACTAAACGGCCCGATTAATTTGTCATCCGCCTCAACATCCTGAGGCACTTTGTATTGTGCCATATACTGTTATTATAACATAATCTTTTCGTCAAATAAAAACCATGTGGTTAATCTTATACTAATGTATCTAGATCAACAAACCAATCACGTATTTCTTCCATTGTAGCGTCAGGATTTTCACTACAAAGTTCATCAAATCTTTGCAAAGCTCTACCGTACTCAACTCTCTCGTTCAAAATTGAAAAGATATTATTTTTCAAATCTTCCGCCGTCACGCAACTGTCAAAGGAGTCCTCTAGTATCATCAAAAGGTTTCCAACCCTTCTATTTCCTCGTCGACCTCCAGCTATATCCGTTTCATACAACAAACGGCCATCTTTATCATGTTTACGTTGACGAAGAGCACGAGCCTCAGCCTGAAGATCCTGATCAACCAAGGTCGGATCAAACCTAATTGCATCATTACCCTCCCATTTTTCTTTCAACATCTTCAACAATTCATACTGAGCATCAGCCGTTCCAGGTTTCTGGTTATCAATTGTATTACTCGTCCTCAATCTATCAAATGCCGGGATTATCTTCTTTACCGCCGGGTACATAAACTTACGCAAAATCGTATTCATGCGTTGCTCACGATTTGGATTCTCGACAGAAGTATAACCCACAATCTCACCATTTTCGTCAATTTGCCAATCTTCCCCACCAATCGGCTCGTTATCGATATTAATTGCATTCGCAATATCCTCGTCTGTAAAAATTCTATCCCAGTTATCAGGATCAAGTACTGTTGTCAAGAACTCAATCGCAGCTGGACTCTGGACGTTAAATGGTCCAGGCTTTACAGTCTTCTTAATACTATCTAGCGCCCAAATTGCATATTCAGCCGAATTTCTAATCTGACGGTTGCTAATTCCAGAATTAAACATCGCACCAGACCACGCTGCATCACCTTTATATGCATTCATCGCTCTACCAATTGTAGTACTATACCTAGCCAAACCAATTTCATTTTGTCCCTGAGGAGTCACGATATCACCCGGATTTACACCAGAAAGAATACTATACACATTGTTAACTGGATCCGCAATTGGAATATCGTAATTCGATAGTACTTCTTTCAAGAACGGAGAATCATCATAATTCAAACCATCCGCGCCAGTACCACGATGCACGCGTGCCACAATATTGCCGTCCTGATCTTTCAAATCAAAATACAAACCTTTTTCGTCTCTCTTGTCATACAAGACCAACTTTTCCGGCGCCTTAGTCAAAGCATCGCCCTGAATCGTTTCTACATAGGAACCATCAACATTCCTTAATCGGTTACCATTCTTATCTACTGCCCAACCGCTGCCATCAAGATAATAACCAGCCACGAAACTACGGAATTCATTCTTGTTGTAGCCATTGAGTTTATATTTATCAATCACGCGAGCAGCTTCTGCCCTTCTCTGAGATTCAGATTTTGCAGCCTGCGCAATCACCTTTCCAAGCAAACGCTCTTCTCCGTTCGGACCAGCCACAGAACGAATATAGCGATTAAATGCCACTTCATCCACCGGCCTGTTATTCTCATCGCGTCTGTTCGCTTGAAGATAAGTATCTACCAAGAAGTCAATATCATTTTCGTCATCAATTTCTCTTTGATAGATAGAACGTCCATAATCGATCCAAGCATTCTGAGCCTGTTTATTCAATGCCTTATCTCGCGAATCCTTGTCGTAATAATTTCCATAATTACCCAAAACATGAGCAGCATGCGAAGCCGCATTCTGAGACATCAACTCACTATTCTTAGCTCTTTTAGCATTACGTGTATAACGAGAAGCGCGTCGCTCGCCATCTCCCTCATCTCCGATTTCACTACCAGCAATTTTACGCTGGACATATTCTGTCGCCTTATTCGCCGTTATTTGTGCGGCGTTCCTTATGTTTTCTTCTCTCAAAGCGTTTCGCTTATTCATATACTGCATCAATCTTGCCGAAGGCGTTACGCCATTCGCCAATGTATCCAGTTTTCTACCCACACGACGCGAATCCGCAAAACTACGGCTGGCTGCCAAAGGCGCCGCTGTAAGACCACGCAATTTCGCGTTGATATCGCCAAGGAAAGTACCAGACATTTTCATCAGTGACCAGGAGAAAAACAACGGGAAAATCTGCACCGCAGTACCAAGCAACACCCCAAACCCATCTTGTGCACTCGCAATTATTGCAAACCCTGCCAAACTCGACGCCCCAAACAGTAATGAGAACATCGGATAAAACACCAGCATCTGAATCAAAAGCTTCTTCCATTTCTTAAACCACTCATCTACATTTGGCAAAATATTTGCCACAATCGCGAGCGGAGCAATCATAATCAAAAGTGCCACCACAGCCTGACGCAGAGCAATCGTAATCAAACCTGTCACTACTGCCACAATTGCACCAAGTACTACCGGAATTAACATCCAAATTGCACCGGTTTCAAATGCGATTATTGCACCACCAATCGCCAACGCCGTACCACCCGACATAGCACCGAACATTTCAGCATAAGACAAATTCATCTCCGAAGCACCTGCAGTTGCCCCAGCCATATTAGTCATTACAGATTCTTCCACCGAAGTAAACACACCCCTAAGCCCCGAACCTATAATATTCGACACATCCACTGCAAGAGAACAAATCAAAAAGCTCAAGTTCACTAATACCGCCGCAACAATCAGCTTCGGCAATGCCTTTTTCAGTCCAT
This sequence comes from Candidatus Nanosyncoccus sp., assembly GCA_045603565.1. Lineage (GTDB taxonomy): Bacteria > Patescibacteriota > Saccharimonadia > Saccharimonadales > Saccharimonadaceae > Nanosyncoccus. The sequence continues at coordinate 66,972 of JAZUML010000007.1, forward strand.
AATTCGATATACCTATCCCCGTAATCTGAGAATATATTATTACAAGTAAGAAAATCACAAAAACGAGGTTCGTAATTCCCTTAATATATTTCCAAACCTCGTAAATTGGCGAACCATCCGTCGCCTCTACCGGATTAATTATCAAAATATCTTCGATCTTGTCATATAGCCAGTCCACCGCCTCAGCGATTTTACCCGTAGTTGGACAAACTAGCCAACCAAGAGCACCCAAACTATCCTTACAACTATCGCCATCAACCCTTGTAGTAGGTGTCGTTGTAGAGCTCTCCTCAACAGCAGTCGTCGTCTCAACCGGATCAGCAAAAACAGGGGCAGAATTCAGAACAGCCCCAGAACATAGTCCAAAAACTCCAATAATAGCAAAAAATAGACTAAAAATAGTCTTTCTAATCCTAGATTTTATACTATTTTTTCCCATCATTTTTTCAACTCCGCCTCCCACTTAGGCGTCACCTTATTATAGCACGCATAAGCTTTTTTGTCAAGAGAGCAAAAAGATATTTTTGTTAATGTCAAAATTATGTTTTAAAATAAGCATTTTCAACGCACTACTTTTTGTCTTTTTTTAAATTTATGGTAATATAGACTTATATTAGTTATGAAAAGTTTGACTCAGAAAATCCTATTAACCCTAGCAATCATCTTTAGCGCTTCAATCGTGACTAGTCTCACTGCGCCCTCCCCTGTTTCCGCCGAATGTCGATATATGCTAGGACTCACCTCATGGGACTGCAATGTCAACACCAATAATCCTGATCAAGAATCTCTCCAAAGCGGTATTTGGGTTATTGCTTCTAATATCGCCATTGACGTATCGGTTGTTGCTGCATATTTGGTAATAGGCTATGTCATCTATGGTGGCTATCTGTATACACTTTCTGGTGGCGACCCCAACAAAATCGCCAGCGGCAAAAAGACTCTCGTTCGCGCTTTCACTGGTCTCGCTATCGTCATAGGAGCCAACATTATATTCAATGCCATTCGTCTCGCTCTTCTCGGAGGCTCAGGCAGCTTTACCCAAAACTGCGCCACCACTAACTGTGTCGATCCAAATACAATGATCTTCAACACCATCAACTGGGTAATCGCTATTGCTGGCATCGTTGCAGTGATATTCGTAGTCTACGGCGGGATATCTTACATCACGTCCGCCGGCGATCCAAACAAAGCTCAAAAAGCCAGGCAAATAATAATGTACGCACTTATCGGCCTAGGTATCGTGGCTCTTTCGTTTGTTATTACTTCATTTGTCTCAGGAATTATTCGCGATGCAGCTAGCGCAGCTCTCAATAACGAAACAACCATCACTAAGGAGGTTTATGAAATCACCAAAACATCTTAAATCATCAATTATTGCTACCCTTAGCATGCTTTCTCTAGGTGTCATATCTCTACCAGCAAAAGCCTATGATATTTGTAGCGATGCTAATATTGATCCCGACATCAAAGCTGCACAGGGTTGCCCTTCCAGCGCCAGCACCACCGCGCTTCCCGACGCCGTCATTGTAGCTCTAAACGCAGTTGTCGCCGTAGCTGGACTAGTAGCTGTCATTTTTATCATTATCGGCGGCGTCAACTATATGACTTCCGCCGGCGAGCCCAACAAAGTCAAAAAAGCCAAAGACACCATCCTCTATGCCGTCATCGGCCTAGTCATCTGCGTCCTTGCCTTCGCAATTGTTAACTTCGTCATCACAAACGCCCTTACCCCAGCTATTTCCTAACTCCCCTCTTTAATCATAAGCAAAAATTCATCTTGCATTTTTAAAAAAAGAATTGTACAATAACATTAAGTAATTAAAGGATTAAAAATGAAAGAACTCATCAAATCATTTGCCGCTGAAACCTATACACCAAAGCCAGGTACATATACGGAAGCGGCATCGGACATGAGCTTCACCGACTCAATTATCACTATTATCAACTGGGTAATTGGTATACTCGGTCTAGTTTGTGTTATCGTTATCATTATCGGTGGCGTTAATTATATGACTTCCTCTGGCGAAGCTAGCAAAGTCAAAAAAGCCAAAGACACCATCCTTTATGGTATCATCGGCCTTGTTGTTTGTATCCTAGCCTTTGCTATTGTTAACTTTGTCATTTCAGGCATCATATCAGGCTAACAAAGCTCAACAAAAATATCTCCCAAACGGGAGATATTTTTTATGTTGCTTTTATTGAATTTCAATCTTCTTTGGTGCCTCAGTCTTTTCTTTTTCGAAAGTAATCGTCAAAACACCGTCCTTGAGCTCTGCTCTCACGCTATCCTCATCCTCGCGTACTTGGACCGGAAGAGCAATCGTCCTAGAGAATTCACCCCAGTAACATTCTTGAATATGCCATCTAGTAGTTTGCTCGTCCTCACCACCAGACAAAATACCCGAAATCGTCAAAATATTATCGGAAATACTGACATCGAGATCAGATTTCGAAATACCAGCCGTTCTGGCTTTTACTACTAATTTGTCCGCAGTCTCATAGACATCTACAGCTAGCTGTCCAGGAAACTCATCGGCATCTTCCCACTCATCTTCAACAGGTTCTTCATCGCTGGGTTCAGGTACTTCCTCTACTACCTCTTCCGTCTCGACCGGAGCGACGACTTCCTCGTCTCCTCCCAAGAAAGCGGCAGCTAGGTCGTCCTCCATCAGCAAATCGTCGCTATTTGTACGAGCCATATTTCCTCCACTTATATTGTTATGCTTTATTATATATCAGACTTGTAGTAAAATCAAGCAAATTATGTCAAATATTGTAAAAATTACAACAATACCAAACCTTTTTGACATTATCGCTCCTCACTCTTGTAGGGGTTGTGGCCACATAGGGAGTCCGCTTTGTGACTGTTGTAAAAAATACATAATCAAACGCCATCAAAATTTCTGCCCAAATTGTAAAACTCAAAATATTTATGGTATTTGTCAAAAATGCTCCAATTTACCACCAACTTTTGTAGTAGATCGACGCAACAGCCTCATTGGTACGCTAGCCGAAGATTACAAATTTCTTTCAAATCGTTCCCTGGCTAATTCCCTCTCCGACATTCTTGACCAAATCATTCCAGACATTAAAGGAGATGTAGTCATAGTCCCCTTACCGACCAACACGAAACACATCAGAGAGCGTGGTCTTGACCATACTTTCCTCCTTGCCAAAAAGCTCGCCCGTCTTCGCGGCAAAAACTATTCTGTGCAAAAACTCCTATCACGTGCCCACAACACAACTCAAGTCGGCACCAACAAAAAGCAACGTCGTGCGCAAGCCGAAAAAGCCTACTCCATAAACCTCAAAATCACCATTAATTCAGAAAAAACATACCTTCTTCTCGATGATATCTGGACTACCGGCGCCTCCATGAAATCTGCACTAAAAAAGCTCCGGGAGGCCGGAGCTTCAAAAGTCATTATCGCTCTTTTAGCCGTTAGCTGACTGCAAAAGCATTGCCGTCTCAGCATTTGGTAAAGCTGAAATCACAAAATTCACAATCGCAAAGGCTAGAAACGCAATCACCAAACCAATAATTGCATAAAGCACGGTATTTTTCGCATCCGTCACTTTCTTTGAGTCACCACCAGAAACCACATATTTAATACCGCCGATAATCAACATAATCACCGCAATAATACCGACAATATAAAGAATCGTATTAGTCACCTGCTTGAACACGCCAGTGTCACCAAACAAATTAGCCGGACAACCATCACATCTAGCAGCTTCTGCACCTTCCCTCAAAGTCAATGCAGACACATCAGCAAAACCAACTGCGGCCACAAAAACTATTAGTAGTAATGGTAGAATAAATGTCAAAATCTTTTTCATACCATTATTATACCACATTTACCAAAAAAAGAGAATATATGATAAAATAATTATCACGGAGGGTTACCCAAGTGGCTGAAGGGGACGGTTTGCTAAATCGTTAGTCTGGAGTGATCTGGAGCGGGAGTTCGAATCTCCCACCCTCCGCCAGAATAGACACAAAGCCAAGAAAAGCGAAGCTTTTCAAGGTATACGAAAGATAGTAAAAACCTAGAGCTTGCTCTAGTGTTTTTATTATCTTGAGTAGACCGAAAAAACGAAGTTTTTGGCTTTGCTTATATTCTGCGCGCTTTGAGGGTACCGAGATTATTCACCTCCCCTCCACCAAAACATGTTATAATGAACTTATGGCAAAGTCTACTCAAACGGTTTCCTGGGAAGCCGAAGAATATATCACTAGAGAACATAACACAGGATGGTACATCGGCTTATTTATAGTCGGCATCGCACTGTGCGTTTTAAGTGTCTTCCTCAAATGGTGGTCATTTATTCCACTAGTCGTTGTAAGTATTATCGCAATCCTCGTTTTTAATCTTCGTCCACCCCGCAAAATCAGTTATACCCTAGACGACAAAGGCCTCACCGAAGACAAGCATCTTCACAAATTCGAAGAATTCAAAGCCTTCGGTATTCTCAAGGAAAACACGCATTATTCAGCCGTTCTAATCCCCAAAAAACGCTTCGGTTTAGGCGTCAAAGTATATTTCCCTGAAGGTAGCGGCGAGGCTATCGTCGATGCCCTTGGCGCACGACTCCCGATGGAAGAAGTCAAACTAGATTTTCTCGATAAAATTGTTAATTTCTTGCGCATTTAAAAAATCTATGCTAATATAAACTTAAGTATAATATAAAAGAGGTGGGAATAATGGACCAAAATCAATCTGTAGAATCTGTAGACAACGACGATCTACAAAAAGCAATCGATAATATCACAAATAACACTAACGACGATCCTGTTTTTTCTGATCCCGTCGCAGCGCCATCATCGGTGCCAGAAGGCGATACTGGCGAGCTAGGCGAACCAGTCGGCCCATTCCCTGCTCCAAAAGTCGACGTGGTCACCCAAGGTCCTGAACCAATGGCTCCATTAGAATCCATGGATATTCCAGAACTCAGCCAAATAAATCTAGCCACCCCACCAGTTCCACCAGAACCAGCTATGCCGGAAGAAGCACCTGCTGCTCCAGCTACCCCACCAGCCCCCACTGTTGAAACTCCAGATTTAGAGCCAATTCCTCAAGGTCTCAACACCGGCCAAATCAAAAAAGCCGCTTTACGCGATTTGGTCCCACTTCTCGACAAAGTCAACATGAATGCCTCGCAAAAATTCAAAATCTACCAAGATATCTTCGATGACCTCAAGGATTACACCATCCTAGAGCCAGCCTACAACGCCGCCCGCGAAATCCCAGACGAAGCCGAGCGCGCTCAGGCTCTCCTCTACCTCGTCGAATCCATCGACAAAATGTAAACAAATCCTTTCTCATCATTAAGCCGCCGACTTCTCGGCGGCTTTTTTGCGAAATATAATAAAAGCTATAGTATTTCACAATTGAACTACAATCTTAGTTCGCGATAGTAAATGACCTACCTGAAGGTGGAGTGGCAGTAACTGAAGTGGTGTTGCCGTATAGATTTGAAGTAGTGTTAGTAATTGGCCCAGAAGCTGTTCCGTTATTAGTTTTTGGAATAGTGACGGACCAGGTGGTGGCATAATAACCAGTGGCAGAACCAAACATATCAGCTATATTTGTCACACTAGAAGTATTCCAATTGGAGAGATTTAAAGTAAAAGTTGTAGCATGGCGACCCGTATCAAAGAACATACCAGACATATTCGTTACACCAGAAGTATCCCAAGAAGATAGATCTAGAGAAAAAGTCGTAGCGTTGTAACCAACCTTATGGAACATTCTGCTCATGTTCACTACCCGAGATGTGTTCCAAGAGGAGAGATTGCCAACAGACCAGGTGGTGGCGCTGTAGCCGGCATAAGAAAATACGCCATACATAATTGTTACATTGGAAGTATCCCAATTAGAAAGATCACCGATAGACCAAGTAGTGGCATTGTAGCCGGCATGATCGAATAACTCCTCCAAACTTGTCGCACTGGAAGTATTCCAGGAAGAGAGATCTCCAATAGACCAGGTGGTGGCATTGTAGCCGGCACAGGAGAACACCTGTTTCATATTTGTCACATTGGAAGTATCCCAATTAGAAAGATCGCCAATGGACCAGGTAGTAGAACTACCGCCAGCCCAGAAAAACATGCCTTGCATTGTTCTTACTCTAGAAGTATTCCAATTAGAAAGATTACCAATAGACCAGTTGGTGGCACTACGGCCAGCAGAGTAGAACATGTTAGACATATCCGTCACATTAGAAGTATTCCAAGAGGAGAGGTTGCCAATAGACCAGGTAGTGGCGTTGTAGCCGGCAGAGTTGAACATATAAGACATATTTGTTACTTTAGAAGTGTTCCAAGAAGAAAGATCTAGAGTGAAGGAAGAGGCGCTGTAGCCGGCAGAGGAGAACATGCTACCCATACCTGTTACACTAGAAGTATCCCAATCCGAGAGATCACCAATAGACCAGGTGGTGGCGTTGTAGCCGGCATTGGAGAACATGTTACCCATACCTGTTACACTAGAAGTATCCCAATCCGAGAGATCACCAATAGACCAGGTGGTGGCGTTGTAGCCGGCATAGGAGAACATGTTACCCATACCTGTTACACTAGAAGTATCCCAAGAGGAGAGGTCTAGAGTGAAGGTGGTGGCGCTGCGGCCGGCATAGGAGAACATGGTGGACATGTCTGTCACGCTAGAAGTATCCCAAGAAGAAAGATCGCCAACAGACCAAGTGGTGGCTTTTTCGCCGGCAGAAGAGAACATAAATTGCATATTTGCCACACTAGAAGTATTCCAGGAAGAGAGATCTAAGGTGAAGGTGGTGGCGTTGTAGCCGGCAGAGTAGAACATCTGGCGCATACTTGTCACACTAGAAGTATTCCAGGAAGAGAGATCTAGAGTGAAGGTGGTGGCGCTGTAGCCGGTATAGTAGAACATATTGAACATGTCTGTCACTTTAGAGGTGTCCCAAGTAGAGATAGTAGATAAATTGGATAAGACTCTCATTTGTTGAAAGAAAGTCCTGGAGGTTTTATTCATAATAATATCTGTAGCTTCAGAATAATAGTAAATGGTAGTGTTAGCTGAATCATACCAAGCATAGATTGGATATGGTGAAGTGCTGTCTGAGATAGTGTTTTCGGTAGCAGGAGTGAAGCCGTTTGGTAGAGAGTTAGAACGAACAATTGCAGTAATAGTATTATCCTGAGTGGTAAGGTCAGCTGAGCTATTACCGGCTAGACGTTTTAGTTTTTGGTTTACATTTTGTCCGGTGTCTAAGTAGGCACCATCTGACCAAACAGCATAAAGAGTGATAGTATTACCAGTAGCAGTGAGGTTAGTGACTTTTTGTCCGTCACTATAGAATGTTCCAGTACCATCAGCCTTAGTATTCCAACCAAGGAAAATATAGCCAGTGAGAGCAAAGGTGCTAGTTTTGATATTAGTAGCCTTGTCTCTTACGACAGTTTGATTAGTCATCGTACCAGTAGCAGAGCCAGAAGTAGCACCTACACTAGATTCATTAGCATTAAATGATATGTAATAGACGTCATCCCAAATTGCATAAAGAGTTAGAGTCTGGTTGTAATTTACACTGGCTGGAGCAGTGAAGTTGGAACTTGCAGAATATGAAGTACCAGAACCATCTGAAGCTGTGTTCCAGTTTCTAAATTGTTTATTGGTAGGTGCAGTAAAGCCGTTGCTCTTTAACTTGATAGTTTCTCCTGCGGCTACAGTCTGGCTAGAAGTAGTACCAGTACCACCATTAGCATTGTAGTTAATTGTTAGATTATTTCTCCAAACAGCATAGAGAGTTTTAGTTTCACTGTTATTGCCTAGGAGTTTCTTTAGTACATCATTGGCAGAAGCATAGTCTGCGGTAGTAGCTGATTGATCTTCACTCCAACCATAGAAAGTGCGGAGTGTACCAACATTAGGTTCTTTGTATTCGCCAGAAAGGAGTTCTCGCGTACAAACCTGACCTTCAACTTCATCTCCATTACTATCATAGCCAACAATATCAGCATAATAACCATAGTATTGTCCTGAACCATCTGAATAAAAGGCAAAGGTAGCCGTATCGCCAGGAATGTCTAGAGTAACCGTAGTAGTAGTGTTGCTACCGCCTACATATGTTGCTAATTGTCCGGCAGACATGTTTCTAGTCACACTGCCAGTATATTCTCCTTGGAAAACATAAAGATAATCATAACCAGCTTCCGTACCATAAGTAATAGCAGCGTGAAGAGTACTAGCTCCGGGAATCGTAATAACGTCTTTAGTGGCTAGGTTATTATCATATTTTGTTGTTCCTATTTGTGTACCGTCATCATTAATATTTGAAGTATGAGAGTTTTTATGAATAACGCCCTGTCCGCAACCATTATAATAACCCACCGTATTGCTAGTTGCTCCATTATCAAACTCCAAACCATTACCATTAAAGTTAACTCTCATGGTCTCAGTGCCCTTCCATTGAGCGTAGAGAGTAATGGTTTCTCCTGAGTTAGCAAGATCGGTGACTTGCTCTTCGTCTGTATAGGCTGTACCAGTACCATCAGCTCTGGTATTCCAGCCATTAAAGGACCAGTAGGTATAAGCTGTAGCTGGTATAGTAGTACCAGCTGCATTTTGATAGGATTGACCATAGGCTGGAGCAGTGAATGAATTAGCATTTAGATTAGTAGGAGTGCTAACAGTAATGTCTTGGTTAGTCATTGTACCAGTACCACCATTGGCGTTGAAGTTTATCGTAAATGCCATACAGCTTTCATCTAATGTCAGTTGATAGAGTACAGTACCACTATTTGCTAATTTGTATAATCCAGGATTTAGAGTATTTGCTGCTGATACACCATAATAGACTGGAATATCATCATTAATGTCTGTTTGAGATGCGGTTTGTGATGGAGTCTTGATAAAGGTAGGAGCAGAAGGAAGCGGAAGTGGAGTAAAGACACCTGATTCAGTATTAGCTGTTAAGGAATAGCCATATTGATTAGTAGTGTTATTTAGTTGTGCTGTACCATTAACTGGAGTGAAGTATTGTCCTGATGTATTATTAGCACTATTACCGTCTTTATATAGGTTTCTATCAGTGACTGATGAAGAGATAGTAAGGTTATAGCCTGCCCTACAGTCTGTGATAACATTGACTGAATCTTGATTAATACTTATACTTTTATCTCCTTCTGTATTAGGAGTGACATTAGTAGTGACTGTGCCGGAAGTAGAGAGAGAAGCGGTGTAGGCGGAGACTGGAGAGCTAGTAAAGGTAATATATAACACAGAAGAAATAGCTAACAAAACAAAGGCAAAAACAAAATGAGACGCAAAAAGAAATGCGTCAACAATACCATTTTTGTTTAACAAAAATTTTAACATTAGTTTTGTATTACACCTTTATTTTTAATGTATTATCTTTTTGTTTGTCTCCCAAAAAACTCTACACTCCAAAATAATTGTAGCTTATTTAAGGGAAAAACACAAGTATTTTACCCTAATTTTCCACAAGTTTTTTTAATACATTCCACCCATATCCGGAGCCGCCGGTTTCTCTTCCGGTATCTCACAGATTAGCGCGCCCATCGTAATCGCCGTAGCCGCAATCGAAGTAGCATTCTTTACTGCTTCTTTTGTCACTTTAGCCGGGTCAATCACACCTGATTTTTTCAAATCAATCAAACCTTTTTCTGGCGTCATCACATTCACGCCAAACCCAGGCTTTGCACCCTCTACCTCTGCTAGCAATGCCTGCGCGTTTAACCCTGCATTTTCTGTAATATGTATAAACGGAGTCTTCAAAGCATTTTTTACAATCTTTGCGCCATTATCACTATCAGATAGTTTACTGGCCAAATTCACTAGTGTCACACCACCACCGGCTACAATTCCCTCAGCTAGCGCCGCCTTCGTAGCCGCTACCGCATCATCCACGCGGAATTTCTTCTCATCAATCTCGGTTTCAGTCGCGCCACCCACCTTAATTACTGCCACTTTACCAGACAAAGCCGCTGCTCGTTTTTCAAATTCTTCTCTCTCGTAATCAGATTTCGCCATTCCCGCCTGGGCACTGATCAACTTAATTCGTTCTTTTACTGCTTTTGCATCACCGGCACCCTTAATAATCGTCGTTTCATCCTTTGTCGCCAACACCTTCGCCGCCGACCCGAGCACCTCTAAGCCAACTTCTTCAAGCTTCAAACCCTTGTCCGACGAAACCACCGTCGCATCAGTCAAAATCGCAATATCTTCCATAATCTCTTTTCGCCTATCACCAAATGATGGGGCCTTGAGGACCAACGAATTAAACACACCCTTCAACTTATTTAGCACCAAAAGACTCAAGGCCTCACCCTCTACTTCTTCGGCAATAATCACCAAATCCTTCTTGCCCGCTTGTGCGCACTTCTCGAGTAACGGCAAAATATCGCTCGCCGCCGAAATCTTACGCTCAGTTATCAAGACTAATGGCTTTTTAAACACCGCCTCTTGACGATTAACATCAGTTACGAAAAATGGCGAAGAATAACCTTTATCATAACTAAATCCTTCTACAATCTCCTCTTCCATCTCTAGACCTTGACCAGCTTCTACTGTCACTACGCCATCCTTACCGATCTTCGAAATCACTTCCGCAATCAATTCACCAATTTTCTCATCACCCGCCGAAATCGTCGCAACTTCCGCCACTTTCTTTGAATCGCCTTCGATTTTTTCCGATAATTTATCAATCTCTTTTACAATCTCTGCGCCAGCTTTTTCAATTCCGCGCCTAAGCTCCATCGGATTAATACCAGCCGCAATCAGCTTATTTGCTTCAGACAATATATTGTATGTCAAAACCGTCACCGTCGTAGTACCATCACCAGCTACCTTATTCAACTTTTGCGCAGCAGTCTTAATCAGCTTGGCCCCCACTGCCTCGCCTAGGCCTTCATCTTTGTTTGGCAATTCCACCGCTTCAGCCACCGTTACGCCATCGTGCGTAATCACAGGTGCGCCATACTCCTTCTCGATAATTACATTTTTCCCTTTTGGACCAAAAGTCACTTTCACCGCATCATATAATTGCTTCGCACCAGATAGCACCTTCTCTCTAGCCTCTTCTTCATAAAAAATTTTCTTTGCCATTTCTTACTCCTTTATTAAGTTTTCCACAGGTTTTCCACAAGCAACTCTCTATAAAGTCGCCAAAATATCTTCTTCCTTTAGAATAATATAATCTTTATCATCTATCTTGATTTCTGTAGTCGAATACTCCTTATAAACGATCTTCTCACCTTTTTTCACACCCTTTACTTCTGGCCCCACCGACTCCACTACGGCATAAGCTGGTTTTTCTTTCGCCTCACCTAACAAAATTCCAGATTTCGTTTTTTCAAGTGGTTTTTCTACTACTGCCACTACTCTATCTTTTAATGGTTTTAATGTCATATCATTAACTCCTTTTCTACCCTCATTATAGCACAATAATTGGCACTGTAAACCCCCGAGTGCTAATTATTTGGTATCGACCTAAGTCTCGTCTTCATAGTCTCCGTCAAATACATAATATCCTCCAAAACCCTTTCAATTTCCTCTTGACAATAATCTCTCATTCCCCACTCTTCAATCACTCCAATCACCTCCATCATATAAATCCGGAACATCTTGTCAGATTTTTTAGGCAATACACATCTTTTTATGATTATCTTCTTCAATTGCTCCAACATCTTTTCAAAAATCGCTGTACGATTTCTCTTCACCAAAGCCTTTATAATCTTTTTATTATTCATAATAAAAACCAACATTTTATAAAAAATACTTTTCAACTTCACTCTACCACCAAGCATCGCACGCCTCATTACCGAATTATAGTTTTTCAGCAAATACTTCTCATAATCAGTCGTGATATTATACAGCACCTTGTGATGACGATACAGGGTCGAACGCGAAAGCCTTGTCTTTCTCGCTACCAAATTCACATCCGGCAAATTTCCCTGTTCAAAAATCGTCTCAAAAATCTCTTCTTCACTCTTTTTAAACCTTTTGTCAGACATTTGTTTTTCAGTTAGTCCACTACGCATCGTTAGATTTACAAACTAATAATCATCAAACTCTGATACTTTTCAATCTTTAGATTCTTTCCTTTTAGCCACTCATTTACCGCCCGACTTACTCCCGGCAAAGCAGGGTTATCATAATCGTGCACCGCAATCACACCACCCCTAGTCATCCTCGTATCTACTAATCTCAAACTATCTCTAATCGACTCATAAAAATCTCCGTCCAAAAACGCCAAAGCTATCTTTTCTGGCAAGTCTTCGGCATCTAAATCCCTAAACCACGCCTTTTTTATCACCGGCACTCTTAGTCCCGCTCGCAAAAATCTTGCCTTCACCTCTCTTTTTGTTACCGACAATTCCCCCTTCTGAAAACTCTTACCAATTTCCGACGCATCCAAAGTCGATTTTTCTGGCAATCCTTCAAAAGAATCATAAATCCATAACTTTTTTTCGGTACCATTTATGACTTCTGCAAGGAGAAGCGACGTATCTCCCTTATAACATCCCAATTCTACAACATCGCCATCTAATCTTAGACACCCTCTAACTAACTCAATTATTTTGTTTGTTTCTTTCTCATTAACCTGATCGTTATTCCAAGTCATTTTACTTCAATATTTTTCTTAAATATTCACCCGTTGGAGTCTTAGCGCTTTTTGCTAATTCTTCCGGTGTTCCCTCGGCGCAAACCATACCACCCTTCAAACCACCTTCAGGTCCCATATCAATAATCCAATCCGCCGACTTTATGACATGCAAGTTATGCTCAATAATAATCATCGAATTACCACCATCTACTAATCTATTCAAGATCGAAAGTAATCTATTCACATCATCAGAATGTAGTCCCGTAGTTGGCTCATCTAAAATGTATAATGTTTTACCAGTTGATCGTCGCGACAATTCTGTAGCCAGCTTAATTCTCTGCGCTTCTCCACCCGAAAAAGTCGTCGCCGGCTGCCCTAATTTAATATAACCTAAGCCAACCTCCTGAATCGTACGTAGCTTCGACGCAATCGATGGAATATTTCCAAAGAATTCTACCGCCTCGTCAATTGTCATGTTTAAAACTTCAGATATATCCTTACCTTTATACTTCACCTCCAAAGCCTCATGATTATAGCGTTTACCATGACACGCTGGACAAGTTACATAAACATCTGGCAAAAAATGCATTTCGATTTTATTCACACCATCACCTTGGCAGTTTTCGCAACGACCACCCTTCACGTTAAAGCTAAATCTACCCGCTTTATAGCCTCTTATTTCTGATTCTGGCTGCGCCGCAAACAATTCTCGTATCGCCGTAAACACTCCGGTATAAGTTGCCGGATTCGAACGTGGCGTTCGCCCAATTGGACTCTGATCAATCACGATTACCTTATTAATATTTTCAATTCCATCAATCCTTTCATGTATACCAGAAACCGTCTGTGCACGATGTAGTCGCGCCAATAACTCATTTGCTAAAATATTTTTCACTAAAGTAGACTTTCCGCTACCAGACACACCTGATACTACAGTCATCACGCCTAATGGAAAATGTACATCAATATTTTTCAAATTATTTTCCCGCGCACCCACCACGACAAGTTCTTGGCCTCTCTTAGCTTTGCGACGTTTCTTCGGTACCGGGATCGTCATCTCACCAGACAAATATTTACCAGTAATCGAATCAGGATTTGCCATCACTTCTTCTGGTGTACCAGCCGCCACCAATCGTCCACCCGCAAGACCCGCCCCAGGTCCAATATCAATAATATAATCCGACTGTAGCATCGTATCCTCATCGTGTTCCACTACTAACACCGTATTCTTCAAATCTCGTAAATGCTTCAAAGTCGCAATCAATTTATTGTTATCACGCTGGTGCAAACCAATCGACGGCTCATCCAAAACATAAAGCACACCTTGCAAACCTGAACCAATCTGCGTCGCAAGTCGTATTCTCTGCGCTTCTCCACCACTCAAAGTATTCGCCGCTCGTCCAAGCTCCAAATAACCAAGCCCCACATCCTGCATAAATTTCACTCTTTCACGAATCTCCTTCAAAATTGGTCCTGCAATCATATTTTCTGATTCCGAAAAACCTAAATCCTGCGACAAAACCTCAAGAGTTGCATCCACATCTAGATTACACATATCAACAATATTTAAATCGTGAATAGTTACCGCCAGTACCGCCGGTTTTAATCTCGCTCCATGACATTCTTGACACTCTCTTACTCGCATAAATCTCTCGATATCATGTTTAGTAAACTCTGATACTTTCGGATCATTATAGCGACGCTCCAACATCGGAATTACACCCTCATAAGTCGTCTCGTACACCGTTCCATCTGCAAATCTACCCGACCCACTAATCTTCATTTGGTATTTTTCTTCACCAGTTCCATACATAATCAGATGTTTTGCTTCATCCGATAGCTCCCCAATTGGTGTATATATATTAAATCCATGCTTTATACCAACCTGCATTAATCTCTTCAACCACCAAGAATCTTGCCCCACTCGATTAAACGGCCTAATCCCCCCCTCCGCAATTGTTAAATTGTTATTAAATACCAGTCCAGGATCAATTTCCATTCTCGAGCCAAGCCCCGTACAAACCGGACAGGCTCCTTCTGGCGCATTAAAACTGAATAACCTAGGCGTAAGTTCTGGAATTAATTCATCAGGATGATCCGGACAAGCATATCGCTGTGAAAAAGTAAAAACATCTGTCTTATCCGCTTCAATCCTTGCCTCACCTACTGCCACTGAATTATCTTTTATTTTAAGCAACTGAATAATACCCTTCCCCATTTCAAGGGCCTGCTCAACCGAACCAGCAATTCTGGTTCTTAGTTCCGGATTTAGTACAAATCTGTCTACTACAATCTCTATATCATGTCGCTCATTCTTATTTAACTCCGGAAACTCATCCAAAGCATATATTATTCCATCTACTCTCACTCTCGCAAAACCTTTCGCAGAATACTGTTCTGGTATATGAGCAAATTCGCCTTTTTTTGCCGACACAATTGGCGCAAGCAAAATCAATTTCGAACCCAGCGGCAATTTCATCACGGCATTAACGATATCTTCCGCTGATCTGCGACTAACTTCTTTGTGGCAAATCGGACAATGCGGCACCCCCACCCTTGCAAATAAAAGCCGCAAATAATCATACACCTCCGTCACCGTAGCTACCGTAGAGCGCGGATTTCTCGAAGTAGATTTCTGATCAATCGAAATCGCCGGCGACAACCCCGTAATAGAATCCACATCCGGCTTATCCATAATCCCCAGGAACATTCTCGCATAAGAAGATAACGATTCTACATATCGCCTCTGCCCTTCTGCATAAATCGTATCAAAAGCCAGCGAAGACTTACCCGAACCCGATAAGCCAGTAATAATTACTAACTTGTCCCTCGGGATATCAACATCTAAATCATGCAGATTATTCTGCCTCGCTCCCTTAACTCGTATATAATTATCTTCCATAAACGGCGTATATTATACACCAAAAACCCGTTTTTGTCTATGGTATAATTATTATATGAAAAAAGAAACCAAAAAGCGCGTTGGTAAATTTACTATCATCGGTATTTTTTTGACCGTTTTTAATTTTTTAATCTATACTTTTCTCGCTCGCGTCATCTTTAACGGTAACGATTTACTCTGGCTAATCAGTATCATATCTTACGCTCTCGCCACTGTTCTCGCATATATACTTCACTCAAAAATAACCTGGAAAGAGCAACCCGTCACTAAACACGGTATTTTGATGTTTTTTGTTTGGAATGGAATCACCGCTATTGCTATTAGTCCATTTTTTACCTGGTTATTTAGTCTTATCAAGCCTCTATACGAATTATTGTTCAATTTTTCTAACTTCTTACATCTTCCCTTTGATTACAATTTTGTCGAGTCAACCACAATTTTCTGCCTGGTTGGAGCAATTACTATGATTCTAAATTACCTCTTTTATGATAGGCTCGTTTTTGGAAAGGAAAAGCATGAATAAACCAAAAATATCTATTATAGTTCCAGTTTTTAATACAGAAAAATATCTCAAGCTCTGCCTAAATTCTATTTTGAACCAATCCTACCAAAACTTAGAAATAATCTGCATAAATGACGGCTCCACCGACAACTCAGCCGAAATCCTCAAAACCTACTCAAACAAAGACCAAAGAATCAAAGTTTTCACCCAAGAAAACTCTGGTTTATCCGCAGCTAGAAACCTAGGCCTCGCTAAGTCAACCGGCGATTATGTTACTTTTGTCGACTCCGACGACGAAATCGAATCAGAAATGATAAATACTATGATTAATAATCTCCAAAACACCAATTCAGATCTTGCAGTCTGTTCATTTAAAGAAACCTTCCCAAACAACAAGACAAAACACTTTAACAATAATCATCCTCAACAAAGAGTATTATCCACCAAAGAAGCTTTACGAGCGATGCTAAGAGAAGAAGGCTTCATGGTTTCAGCTACAATGAAGCTATTTCCAAAGTCATATTTCAAAAACATCATATTTCCAGTTGGAAAACTTCATGAAGATGTTGCCGTCACATACAAATTAATCATGCAAGCCAAACAAGTGCTATTTACACCTCAAGAATTCTATATTTACAAACATCACTCAAATTCAATAATCAGTAGTTTTAATGATCAAAAATTTGACCTCATAATATTTACCGACCAAATGTGTGACGAAATCAATCAGAAATATCCTGAACTAAAAAACACTACCAACGAACGTCGTATACGTGCTAGATTTTCCATTCTCCGTCAAATTCCACTAAATCATCCACACGTCAAAGAAATTATAAATTACCTCAATAATCATCAATCCTACATCACCGACAACCCCGAATCTACTAAAATCGACAAAATCGCCCTAAAACTAGCCTGTTTTAATCCCAAACTATTCCAATTAGCTTACAAACTATTCAAATAGCTCATCGTGTCACGCATTGCATCTTCTATAGTTAACTCTGCTTTCCAACTCAATTCTTTTTCTGCCTTTTTAGGATCAGCATATATTTCCGCCAAATCACCCGCTCGCCTATCCACTACTTTATAAGGCAACTTCTTTCCGCTCGCTTCCTCAAATGCCTTAATCATCTCAAAAACCGAAGTCCCCTTTCCGGTACCAAGATTATAAATCAACACACCCGGCTTCATCTTATCAATCACCGCTACATGACCTTTCGCCAAATCCACTACATGGATATAATCTCTTACTCCGCTTCCATCTTTTGTCGGGTAATCATCCCCATACACACTAAGCTCTTTAATTTCACCCCTCGATACCTTCATAATAATCGGCATTAAATTATTCGGGATATCATTTGGGTCCTCCCCAATTAATCCCGAAGGATGATTGCCGACCGGATTAAAGTATCGGAGTAATACCGCTTCAAAATTATCATCCGATTCAGCTACGTCTTTTAAAATCTCTTCAATAACATGTTTCGTCTCGCCATAAGGATTAGTTATTCCCATTCCAGTTGGCATTGTTTCATCCAACTTCGGTGTCGGCTGCTCGCCATAGACTGTCGCCGAAGAAGAAAAGATAATTTTATTTACCCCATGCTTCTTCATACACTTTAACAAATTTATCGTCCCACCCACATTGTTCTCATAATACTTCAGTGGTTTTTCTACTGACTCCCCCACCGCTTTTAATCCCGCAAAATGAATCACCAAATCGTACTTATTCTTAGTAAATACTTCCTCGAGCGCTTCTTCGTCACAAATATCCACCTGATAAAAATCTGGTCGCTTACCCGCGATTTCTTCGATTTTATCTAATACCGTAATCTTAGAATTAAAAAGGTTATCAACTATATCCACCTCATAACCTTTTTTATAAAGTTCGATAATTGTATGTGAACCGATATAGCCGGTTCCTCCCGTAACTAAAATTCTTTCCATATGACAATTATAACATTCTATGATAAAATAATCATAGATAACTGTGAGGTAACAAATAATATGTTTTTCGTCGACTTTCTCGGCTGGATTATGAAACTGTGCTACGATTTGGTTGGCGATTTTGGTATTGCAATTATTCTTTTCACAATCATTAGCCGTATCATTCTTTTACCAGTCTCAATCTGGGTACAAAAAAACTCCATCAAAATGGTCAAAATGCAACCCGA
The DNA here is from genome assembly GCA_045603565.1 of Candidatus Nanosyncoccus sp. Classification (GTDB taxonomy): domain Bacteria; phylum Patescibacteriota; class Saccharimonadia; order Saccharimonadales; family Saccharimonadaceae; genus Nanosyncoccus. Next base: position 85,156 of record JAZUML010000007.1, read on the forward strand.
AGTAAATCGTCTTAAGATTAAATATTTTGGCGACAAAGAGTCTATCGCCGAAGAAGAGCCCAAAATCTACAAAAAATACAAATACAATCCTTTCGCTTCTCTAGTTCCTCTAATCATCCAAATTCTTCTCCTTTTCGCCGTCATCGAAATCGTCAAAAACCCCTCCCTTTATATTGGTACCGAAAACATCGACTTCAGCTTCTTTGGTTTTGATTTACGTTGGGTTGCCATAGAAAACGGCGGACTCGCTATTCTAGCTCCTGTCATCGCTGGTCTTTCCGCTCTTGCCTTCTGTATCGGCCAAAACATCATGAATGTGCTTCAAGCCGAACAATCCAAAGCTAGTCAATGGGGCATGCTAATCTTCTCTGTAGGTCTTTCTGTCTATCTAGGTATTTTTGTCACTGCCGGCGTCGCTCTTTATTGGACCGCAGGTAATCTCCTCGCCATCCTCCAACAATGGCTTCTCAACATCTTCATTAATCCCAAAAAATTCGTCAACTACAAAGAACTTGAAGCTTCACGCGCCGAGCTCAAAGAACTGCAAGACCTCAACAAAACCCAAAAGCGCACCAAAGAGCAAATCAAAAAAGAAAAAGCTGACTACAAACGCTTTTTCTCTATCGTCAACAAAAAACTCGTCTTCTATTCCGAAAGCAACGGTTTTTACAAATATTACAAAGGCATCATAGAATATATTCTCAAAAACACTAATATCACCATTCACTACATTACTAGTGACTATAATGACCAAATCTTCGAACTAGCTAAAAAAGAAAAACACATCAAAGCATATTATATCGAAGAAAAGAAGCTCATTACCCTTATGATGAAAATGGATGCCGATGTCGTCGTAATGACGATGCCGGATATCGAAAATTATCACATCAAAAGAAGCTATATTCGAAAAGATATCGAATATGTCTATATCCCGCACGGCGTCGGCAGCAACACTCTCACCATGCGAAAAGGCTCTACCGATCATTACGATTCAATCCTCGCCACCGATAAATACCAAATGGAAGAATATATAAAAAATGATGAAGTTTACCATCTTAAACGCAAATTAATCGAATGTGGCTACCCACTTCTTGATGAAATGATTGCAGAATACAAGAAAAACCAGAAAAAAATCAATAAACGTAAAACCATTATGATTGCTCCATCTTGGCAAAAAGACAACATCATTGATTTATGCTTAAATAATATTTTAGCCTCCCTCAAGGGCAAAGATTACGACATTATTGTCCGCCCTCACCCTCAGCACGTTCGCCACATGAAAGATACTTTCGAGAAAATGAAAGAAGAATATGCCAACACCAACATCACTATTCAAACCGACTTTACTTCCACCGATTCAATTTATAATTCCGATATCCTCATTACCGACTGGTCCGGAATTGCCCAAGAGTTCTGCTATACCACCGAAAAACCAATTATCTATATTGATACCCCAATGAAAATTATGAATCCAGAATACAAAAAAATTAGCCCTAATCCATTCAATATTTGGTCGCGAGAAGTTACTGGTGAAGTAGTTAAAGTCAAAGACGTCAAAAATATCGACAAAGTCATTGAAAAAATCCTCAAGAACTATAAAAAATACCAAAAGAAGATCGTTGACCTACGAGACGGCTCAGTTTATAATTTAGGCACTTCAGCATCTGTTGGTGCAGAATACATCATTAATTGCGTTCAAGAAAAAATTAAAGAAAGGAAGAAAAAATGAACGAACTCATCAACTTTGGCTACATCGATCCATCAGTAGTCACTTATGCCATTCAAGCTGGCGCAGGTATCGTCATCGCGGTTGGCGCTTTTGTTGGTCTTTATCTCAAGAAAGCCAAGAAAAAAGTTGGCAAAAAACTAGGCATTGACGAAAATCGCAACAAAGAAGTCGAATCAGACGAAATTGAAGTCAAAAAGAAAGACACCAAAAAGAAGAAATAAACTCTATTCGTGTCGAGACATTTTCACCATAATATGGTAAAATAAAAGGGTATGAATATTCCTCGAATTCTCAACAAAAAGAATCGCGTTCTCTTGGCAGAGCTTACTAAAACCGATTTCAAGTTAAGATACCAAGGTTCAGTCCTAGGCTACCTCTGGGCACTACTTCGACCCCTTATGATGTTCGCAATTCTCTATGTAGTCTTTGGCCAACTTTTAAGATTTGGTGCCGACACTCCTCATTTCCCAGTCTATCTCTTAGCCGGCGTCACAATGTGGACTTTCTTCACTGAATGCACCAACCAAGGCATCCAGGCTATGGTTCTCCGTGGTGATCTTATTCGTAAAATCTCTTTCCCTAAATACATTGTTGTTATTTCCGCCACCCTAACAGCAGTAATCAATATGTTAATCAACTTAGTAGTCGTCGCGATTTTCGCCCTGATTAACGGGGTTGAGCCTAGTTTATTATGGTTGCTTGTTCCCCTATCGGTAATTGAACTTTACATCCTTGCACTAGGTATCTCATTCCTGCTCGGCGCCTTCAATGTTAAATATCGCGACGCTACTTCGATTTGGGATGTCTGTATCCAGGCTCTATTCTATGCTGCTCCAATCATTTATCCAATTTCTATGGTAGCCTCAACCAGCGCTACTGCTGCAAAGATTTTACTACTTAACCCTATCGCTCAAGCCATTCAAGACATACGATACAACCTAATTACCACAGAAACCACCACTACCTGGAATTTTATCAACAATTTTTGGCTACAACTTATTCCGATTGTTATCATCATTGTGATATTTATCTGGGGAGTACTCTACTTTAGGAAAAAATCTAAAACCTTTGCGGAGGATGTCTAATGAAAAAAAGAACCTTTGGAACTAGAAGAGAAATCAATTCCGATAGCGATACCGTGATTAAGGTAGAGAATCTCCATAAAAGCTTCAAATTACCGACCGAACGCTCAAGTAGTTTAAAACAAGCAATCATCAATACTTTGCATGGCGTTAAAGGGTTCAAAAAACAGCGAGTCCTAAAAGGCATTAATCTGGAAGTAAAAAGAGGTGATTTCGTCGGCATCGTGGGTCGCAATGGCTCCGGTAAATCAACCCTGCTTAAAATCCTCGCCGGCGTCTATTATCCAGAAAAAGGCGAAGTAATCATTAACGGAAACCTCATCCCCTTTATTGAACTTGGCGTAGGTTTTAACCCAGACCTTACTGGTCGAGAAAACGTCTATCTCAACGGTGCACTTCTTGGTTTTTCCAACAAAGAAATGGACGAAATGTACGACGAAATAGTCAGATTTGCCGAACTAGAAGAATTCATGGATCAAAAACTCAAAAATTTCTCTTCCGGCATGCAGGTACGTCTCGCCTTCTCTATTGCCATCAAAGCTCAAGGAGACATTTTAGTCCTTGATGAGGTTTTAGCGGTTGGCGACGAAGCGTTCCAAAACAAATGCAATCAATTCTTCGACAAAATCAAAAAAGACAAATCCAAGACTGTGATTCTAGTTACACACTCTATGGCTTCTGTTCGTCAATATTGCAATCGCGCAATCTTAGTTCGCGATGGTAAAGTTGAAATAGATGGTAGCCCCGAAGATGTCGCCAATAGCTATAGTCTAGAAAATGCAGAACGTTTTTCAAGTGACAACGACGAATCCAAAACTATCAATCAAATGATTAAAAACTTAAAAGTCAAACTCCTTTCACCCAAACAACCCACCGAAAAGGATTCCCTTAAAATCGAAATCACTTATGAAGTAACCGAAAACATCGAAACCTACGTCGGCCTTACGCTTTGGGATATCATTCGTAGTCAAGCCATCATTAATAGTAATTCCAGTCAACAATCCTGCAAAAACAAAGGCAAGAAAAAACTCATTTTTGAAGCTCCTTTATCAGCAATCAATGATACTAATATTCGCGTCAATGTCTCTATTCGTGACAAAGAAAGAACAATCTTAGCGTACTACCCCGACCAAGCCTCCCCAACCATCGCTCTTCACCGCAAAGATTACCCAGACCCCAGCAACAAAACAACTGATGCTACTTTATTTAATCGAGGAAAGTTCACCATCAATGAAAGCTAAATCAAATAACAATATAGCGGTGGTATGCGATGATCTCACTGAATTTTTTGTTATTCAGGGCGCAATCGACGAATTAACTAAACTAAAGATTCCGGTCGATATTATTATTCCATATGACAGCGGATATAACGGTCTTGCCGAACATACCTTAAAAGAAATCAAAAAAGCTGGTTATTCCCCCAAAAATGACGCACCTAAAAACAAACAATACAAAATCCTTTTAACCCCATACCCCGGCCTAAAAGTAGTTAAACGCATTAATCACATTTATCATTTACAATTCCCTTATGGCGCAATTTCTTCAAAACCCGTTCCGACCTATTTACCTGATACAAGATTAGATTACGACGGAATTATTTCCTTCAATAAATTTGATCAAGATTTTCTCGGAGCATACGGCGCAAAAGTTTATCCAATTCCATACTGGCGTTATCACAACTTCAAAAAAGACCCCAAAACCACAAAAAAACCAACTCTTCTCATTCTTCCAACCTTCGGCGAAGACACTAGCTGTATCGGAGATTTAACCACCGAAGTCATCAACGATATTAAAAAACACTTTTATGTCATTACCAAAGCCCATCATGCTATTCATTTCGGCGTCGATGGAGCAGAAGCCCTAGAAAAACTCAAAAGTCTCGCAGACGAATTCTATGATTCTGATACTCCAATCGACATTTTACTAAAAAAAGCCGACATAGTAATGTCGGATAATTCTGGAGCAATCTTTGAAGCAATCTGCGCCAAAATCCCAATTACTCTCTTCGCAAAAGACATCAACTCAAGACGTCTTAAAACAATTGATACACTACAATATCAATTAGTACAAGAAGGCATCATCCCTCATGCAAAGACCCCCGAGCAGATTCTTCCTATGCTTTTATCTATCAAATCATATACCAAAAAACAATTAGCTTTATATAATCGCCTATTCCTAGAACAAGACCCAAAACCATATCAAGCCTTTATTGAAATTATCAATCATTATCTATCATTAGACGAAACAAAAGATTGTCGTAAAGTCTTACACGACATTATGGTTAAAGAATGGTATGACAATAGAGAAATCATTAAACGCCAAGAAAAAGAAATCAATGATTACCGTCAGCATATTTTAGCTTTCGAAAATTCAACCAGTTGGAAAATTACCAAACCAATTAGAAAGATTAAGAAATGGAAAAATCACTAAAGAACAAGAGATTTCTTATTACTCAACCCCTAGTTCGTGGCATCAATGGCTCAACGGTAGTCACATTAGAATTAGCCGAAGAACTACAAAGACTCGGTGCAAAAGTCACAGTCTACACCTGTGATCATGGCGAACCAGCCAAAAACTACTATCTTCAAAAAGGTATTACAGTTAACGTAGCAAAAGATAATCCCGATTATAAACTTAGTGATTTTGATTATATTTGGGTTCATTCTCAAATACTTCCACCCTGCATCATCAAGCAATTATCACAAAAACTGCCCAGTAAAATGCCCTCTTTTATTTTCCTCCATATGTCTGGTATGGACTGGATCCCTGACGAGAAACCTTGGATTTACGATTTAGAAAATCGTCTCTCTAGTTTATCGCTATTTATTTGCGAAGAAGTCAAAGACATCAATCAACCATTTCTTGACTCCTCGATTCCCTCTGCATTTTTCAGAAACCCTTCACCAATCGAATACAAGCAACGCGATAAAAAGCCCTCAGAAACCCTCTCACGCATGTTGCTAGTTTCAAATCACCCATCCGAAGAACTCCTAGAAGCTAAAAAAATCCTCAAGGAAAAATATCACATCACAATAGATGGTCTCGGTGAAACTCAAGAAAACTACAAACTATTTAATAAGCAACTTCTTGAAAAATACGACGCTATTATCACTATTGCAAAAACCGTTCCATACTGTTTAATTTCCGGCACACCAGTTTATGTTTACGATATTTATGCCGGTGGACCAGGCTGGCTAAATCAAAATAACTTCGATAAAGCCAAAGAGCGTAATTTTTCCGGTTATCAAAACTTCAAATATCCTAAAGCTGAAGGAGGAATCTTTCATTTCAAAAAAGCCGATCAAATCATCGATGAAATAGTCAATGGTTATCAAGCAAGTCTTCAATTTCATCAAAAAAATATGTTAGCGTTTCAAGAAGAATTCGCTATCGATTCTGTCCTACCAAAAATACTATCCAGTATTAAGCCAAAAACCATCAAACCGTTACCAGAAAAACTCGCAAACTCAATCATCGCTGCCGAACAATTTGCCGCAATTAAATTTGAGGTCGGCGGATTATTATACATTCGCGACGCTAAAATACATAAACTGGTAAAAAAACAAGATTCGTTGCTCTTAGAAAATTCTATTCTTACAAATGAAAACAGATCACTAAAAGAAGCCTTTAATGCGAAATCTTACAAAATATACGACACGCTCATTAAACCATATAAAATTATTAAAAGGAGTATTAAAAAATGAAAAGAGTTATTACCTACGGCACGTTCGACCTTTTACATTACGGACACGTCAATTTATTGAAGCGCGCAAAAAAATATGGCGATTATTTAATCGTCGCCTTATCTACCGACGAATTTAACCGAGATAAGAAAGGTAAAAAATGTTACTTTTCGTATAATAAACGCAAAGAGCTCCTAGAAGCACTTCGTTATGTAGATTTAGTAATCCCAGAAGAAAATTGGGAACAAAAAGAATCCGATGTTCAAGAATATAAAATTGACACATTTGTCATCGGCGACGACTGGAAGGGTAAATTCGATTTTCTAAAAAAATACTGCGAAGTCGTCTATCTCCCCCGCACTCCAGAAATTTCCACCACTCAAATCAAAAAAGACCTCAAGAACCACTAGAATCTAAAATAAATAAATGGGTTATAAGCACTACTTACTAGCGCTAGTACACCCATCACTAACATCATAATCAACACTAAATCTACGATCAAAATTCCAACAAAATTATTTCTTATCTTTTTAAACATTTTTTTCGCTACCGGGAACATAAAAATCAAACCAATAACCATAAACATTAGTCCAGACATTATTGAAAAATTACTACTAACAAATTCTACAAACGAACCACTCGGATGTATCCAAGAGCTTATTATATATTTAAGATCAGATAAATTATTTACCCTAAACAAAAGCCAACCAACATTCACAACAAAAAAGGTCAAAAACCAAGCTATTATTTTTGGCAACTTAGCCAAATACTTCCCCAAGAATTGTTTTTCAATCAATAAAACCACGGCATAAAACAAACCCCATAGTATAAAATTCCAATTCGCCCCATGCCACAAACCAGTTAATAGCCACACAATAAAGAAATTTCTTATCCATTTAATCTTTGAGCACCTATTCCCTCCTAGAGGAATATAAACGTAATCTCTAAACCAAGACGTCAAAGATATATGCCATCTTCGCCAAAAATCCGTAATACTCGTCGCCGAATAAGGATACTTAAAGTTCTCGTCAAAATCAAAACCAAAAATCTTACCTAACCCAATCGCCATATCACTATATCCAGAAAAATCATAATAAATTTGCAAAGTATATGCCAAAAGCCCTAACACGATAATCCAAGGGCTTAATGCAATTTCAGTTGGATTATTAAATATTGCGTCTGCAATTATTGCTACATTATTAGCAATTAATACTTTCTTGCCAAAACCCACGATAAACCTACGGAATCCAGCACAAAATCTTTCAAAACTGTGTTCGCGTTTTTTTAACTGTTTTTCGATTAAAGCATATCGTACAATCGGTCCAGCAATCAGTTGTGGAAACAATGCAATATACGTTCCTAGTGTAAATATATTCTTCTGAACCTTAACTTTACCTCGGTAAACATCTATTACGTACGACAAAATCTGGAAAGTATAAAAACTAATACCAATCGGCAATATCAAATTCGGCGAATTAATATTAAAATCAAATACTATATTTATATTGCTAATTGCAAAATCTAAATACTTAAAAACAAACAACGCCCCAATATTAACTACAACTGCGCACACCAAATCCCAACGCTTCGCTTTTTCTCTTTTCTTATTCTTGTTTATCCTTAACGCAATGAAATAATTAAATATAATCGACAATATCATCAGGATTATATATTTTGGTTCACCCCAAGCATAAAAAATCAAAGAGGCCACTAATAAGATATAGTTTTTGTATTTATCTTTTGCTAAAAAGTACAAAACCAAAGTAAGTGGCAAAAACGCAAACAGAAATGTCAAACTACTAAACAACATTATGACTCCAATCCCCTATTCGGCTCTTCGCTTGTAATAAATGTCGGACTCATTATTATTAAAGCCTCATCAATATCCTTCTCGATCAAATAATCACTAATTGAAAAGTCCTTTCCAGTTGTTTCCTTAAAACACCTCAAATCTACTACATAAGTCTTATCAAAATACTGCGCTATAAGTTCATTTACCGCATTACTATAAGAATTTGAGATGATTAATAAGTTTTTCTTTTCCGGCTGATCAAAATCAAAAACTACCTCGGCATAATCATCGCCATAAACATATGCATAAGTATAATACATCATCAATTCATCATATTCATAATCGTGATTCCTATATTCTTCGTAGTGATTATATTTCCCCTCAACACCGTTTATATACGTTTTATGCTCAGGAATATCAAATTCATAATAAACAAATTCCTCAGGATAATCATAATTATTTGTCGTCCTAGCATACGACCCAAAGAAATTTTCATGATTTGTATTTTCACCAACCGGCGAAACCACTTCCTTTATCCCCAGCAACTTAGCAATATCGATAAAACCTTGGTACGAACCCATATAATTCCAATGATGATCATTTTTATAAAAATAGTTTTTGTACTCTTCATAGCTATCAAACTTTAATTTGTCTAAACCTTTTTCCTTTTTCAATTCATCTTCTAATAAAGAATAGTAATCATTCACTCTCGTGTTTCGTTCAAAATCAAAAGAAGACGCATCATCCACGAAATAATAATAAGTATTTGTGAGCTTATTAATATGATTATATTTTTCAATGTTTTTATCTACGACCATCTTCCCCTCGTCTGTCAAAGGTCTCGGTAGATATAACAGATAATCTTCACAATTAAAAGTCCCACGCTTATATTCAGCACTTTTCAATTCAATATATCGATTATGACAAATATTCTCCTTAAGTCCAAAAGTTGGTAAATGACTAGTAAACTGAGCATAACCCATTCTAATATTTTCACTATCCCAAAACTGATCAGAAAAAGCCGATTCAAAATTATCCTGGAATACCCCATCTACAAAACCTTTCAAGGTAAAATGTTCAAAACCTACTAATTCCCTGCTTTCCACCATCGAAAAAGGCGTTTTCTCTTTTACTAGAATCGTCATACCTACGCAAAAAATCAACACAAGTAAACAGAAAAAAACCAAATTATTATAGTTCCTTCCTTTCTTTTTCAACCTCATCATTTTGCTCTAAATCAGCTTCTTGGCCAAATCAAGCGCATTTTTAATTGCCTTGTCCATATCCCAATATTGATAAGCGCCTAATCTCCCACCCAAAATCATATTTGGATATTTTTCTTTACATAATTCAACATATTCCGCATATAGTTTTGCCGACTCTTCGTTATTTACCGGATAATACGCTTCATCTCCTTTTTTAAAATCTGCAGGGTACTCTCGTGCTATATAAGAAATTTTTTGCTCAATTACTTCTGGTTGATGGATTTGGTAATATTTATAATCATGCGCTCTAGTATAAGACACATCTTTATCCGCCTCATTAATAACGGCTTCACCCAAACTATTTTCCGTCTTCTCTTCTTCGAATCTCAAAGACCTCCACGGCAACACCCCTAACTCGTAATCAAACAATTCATCCACCTGTCCACAATAAATAATTGTCGTATCATCACCTATCTCATCTTCTAGATTTTTAAAATCCGTTTCAAGCCGCACCACTATATTTTCATGATCAAGCATTTTCTCCACCATCTTTGTATAGCCATCACAAGGAATACCTTGATGTTTCGCCGTCATAAAATAACGATTATCATGTGAGAATCTTACTGGAATCCTACTAAGCAAATCTGCGGAAAGATTTTTCGCAGAAGTATTCCATTGCTTTTCTGTGTAATTCTTCAAAAAGGCCGTATATAATTTCTCACCAACCAAGCTAATACCTTTTTCTTCAAAGTTTCTCGGCTCAATAATCCCATTTTTTTCACTATCTCGCCTAGCTTCTTCAGTCACAAATTTCTCTGCTTCTTCAGCCGACATTTCTGTATCATACAATAGATTTATCGTATCAAGATTAATCGGCATCGGATACAGTTTTCCATCATGTCTAGTGTCCACCGTATGCGTATAACCATTAAACTCCATAAATTTCGTAATATAATCCCACACCTCATCCATTTCGGTATGAAAAATATGTGAACCATATTTATGTACTTCTATACCAGTCTCTTCGTCTGTATACGAATAAATGTTTCCTGCAAGATGAGGTCTTTTTTCTATTACTAAAACCTTCTTCCCTGCATCTGCTAATCTCTCCGCAACCGTCGCACCAAAAATCCCAGCTCCAACTACCAGATAATTAATTCCTTTGTTTTCCATTTTTAACTCCTCCTATATTATCTATTTTTTCAATCATCTTATGATTATTTACAATTAATTCATCTATTTGCTGATTAATCCGGTTCGTTTGCTTATATCCAATATTAATTCTTTCATAAAAACGCGTCGATCCCTCATGAATCCGGTTCCTCAAACTCCTATATCCATTCTTTTTTAAAATATCCTCTACATTCAATCTTACCGATTCTTGCTTTGGTTGCCATTTTTTATAATTCTTACAAATAAACCTAACTGCCCGCTTTCCCATTCTCGCTTTATCCTCATCATTGGTCAAATAATCATATGAGAACCAATAACTTAACACCCACTGCTCCCAAAATAAATCTGTATGTTCAGACAAAAAACCTGTTTTTTTATAATAATCAAATAGACGCTCTGCCACTATCAAATGATCCCAAGAAGACTCCTTTCCAGTATAAATATTAGACATTATCGAGCCTTTTTGTCTCACATAATTATATAGTTTTTCATTCAAAAAATAAGCCGAATCAGAAACACTCATATAAGCATTGTAAAAATAAAAATCTTCATTATTCAATCCTTCCGGAAAACTAATTTCGTTTTGATTAATAATATCCATTCGAAAGATTTTATTCCAAACTGAAACATCAGTATTCAAGATTACATTATCATTTATTTTTTGCTTTCCTTCAAAACCAATACCATAATACTCATCGTCACTTTCCTTCATTTCCTTATGAGTATTGTATTGTATATTTACTCCACATATTCCAATATCTACAGCATTCTCCTCCATCACGCTTGCCATTTTTTTACACATCTCACGTCCATAGCTATCATCATCATCACAAAACATAACATATTTTGTTTTGCAATTTTTTATTCCAATGTTTCTAGCCGCAGACCTACCACCATTCTCACATTCTATATTTTTTATATGGTTATATTTCTTAGAATATTTCTCTAAGATTTCCTGAGTACCATCAGTAGAGCCATCGTTCACGCATATTATTTCAATATCTTTCAACGATTGACTTAACAAACTTTTCAAACAAGATTCAATAGTTTTCTCTCCGTTATAAACCGGAACGATTACACTAACTAGACTCTTACTCATTTCTCTTTTACCATTCCTTCCAAACATTTAGCTCGATCTAATAGTTCTTCATTCTTTACCATCATTTTCTCTAATTGTTGATTAACATAATTTCTTTGTTTGTAGCCTATATTAATTCTCTTATATATGTCAGCTAATACCCTTCTAGTTTTCCTTTTTAGTTTATTTAAGCCGTTCTTATTATTAATATAATTTACTTCTTTCTTTGTATCATCATTTCGAGGCGGCCATTTTTCAAAATTTTCATTTATAAATCTTTTAGCTTCGATATCTACCTTATTATGCGTATCTTTCGAGGAGTGTTCCAAAGAAAACCAATAACTCGCAATCCATTGTCGCCAGAACAAGTCAGTGTGTTCCAACAAAAAACCCGTTTTTTTATAAAAATCAAACAATTTCTGTGTCACCAATAAATGATCCAGGGATAACTGATTTACATCATAATTACCCGACATAATCGAGCCTTCTCGCCTAATGTAATTATAGAATTTTTGATGAACAAACGAAATTGACTCAGAAACACTCATATAAGCATTGTAAAAATAAAAATCTTCGTTATTCATTCCTTCCGGGAACTCAATCTTGTACTTTCGAATTGTATTCATTCGGAAAATCTTATTAGTAACCGAAACATTTGTTTTTAATATCAACTCATCAGTAATTTTATTCTTGCCTACAGCTGGGAGTCTATAATAGTTCCTATCACTTTCTTCCATTTCTGTATGCGTCTGATAAATCATATTTTGCCCGCAAACCACCAAATCACTATTATCTTTTTTTATCGCGTCTAGCATTTTTTCACACATTCTCTCGGCAAAATAATCATCACTATCACAAAACATCACATATTCCGTATCACATTCTTTCAATCCTGCATTCCGAGCCGACGACAAGCCTCCATTCTTCTTTGAGACTATTACGATTCTTTGATCTTTTTTTGCATATTCATTCAAGATATCTAACGAACCATCAGTTGACCCATCATTTACACAAATAATTTTAATATCTTTTAAAGTTTGATTAATTAAACTATCTAAACACTTCGGCAAAAACTTCTCGACATTATAAACCGGAACAACAACAGAAACCTCTGCACTCATTTTTGTTCCTTATTAATCTCTTTTTCGAGCTTTTCAATTTTTTCTTCTAATTCAATTTGTGTTTTTTCTAAATTTTTAACTAAATTGATTGTATTAATTCTTTGCTTATAGCTAGGAAAAACATTTCGAACTACCTTAGCAGCGTTTTTCCTAACACTATTTCTCGCTTCGTGTAGAGGTCTAAAAGCAATATAAACATTCGGGTGCTTAATCGCCAAATCTTTTGCATTGTGACGACCAACACCATCTAATTTTGCATTATCTAAAAACCCTTCCGCCTTGATTCTCTCGTAATCTTTTTTGATCGTCTTTCCAAACTCCCGTGCAGCCTTACTAGTTAGTCTTTTCATATTCCAAATATAGCTACTAAATCTCATTGCAGTCAGAGTATGACCATATTCCTCCATCAAACCCTTCTCTTTCAAATATCTTTCTACTTCATCATATTCATCCTTTACAGCATAGATTTTTCCGTCACTCTTCACCGAAGAATTTGGGTTGTCTTGGCGATAATGCAAAAACGCATCATTCGTAAAATAAGCTCTTCTTGCATTTGCCCACACTTTAAAATTAAACCCAGAATCTTGATAAGACGCTCCAGGAGTTGGCAAAAAACTAATACTATTTTTCTTTAAGAATTCATTATTATAAATTGCGCTCCAAATACTCGGTTGTTCATAAAAAACGTGTCTATGTTCTCGTGGATCTATTACCTTATCAACTTCTTCCAACAAAAACATGTTGCTTTTTCCGATATCCTTGTGTTTTTCGGTCAAATATTCATAAAAATTACTTTTTACCGCTTCAACATTGTTCTTTTTAGCTATGTTATATAATGATTCAAAAGCATTTAATTCAATAAAGTCATCAGACTCTACAATACCAATGTATTCACCGGTTGCCTTTTTTAGGCCCTGATTCATTGAGTCGCCATATCCAGAATTCTTCTTATCGATAATAACTATTCTTTTGTCTTTTTTCGCATATTGTTTAATAATATCTAATGAGTTATCCGTAGAACCATCATTAATACATATTATTTCGATTTCTTTTAGCGTTTGATTAACCAAACTATCCAAACACTCTGGTAAAAAATCTTGTACATTATAAATCGGTACCAAAACCGACACCTTCACCTTACTTTTCATACTCTTATTGTATCATATCTTTACTGTTTTTCTTCTCTAAAAACACCAAACCCATAGCAATAATAAATAGAATCGCTACAAACGGAAGACTATATCTATTCATTACCTCCACCATTAGTGACGCAAAGAAAAGTCCAACAAACAAAGTGACCAAAAATAATCCAAAAGTCCCCTGTCTTTTTATTAATTCTCTTCTCTTTATTGTTATACATAAACAATAAAGACATACCACCAATATACTATAGTAGTATATCAAAATACCATCCTGCAAAAACTTATAAAACTTATTATTATTTGAAAAATTATACGCATACGGAAAATCATAAATAGAGTTTTTTACATCACCAAACAAAACACCAGTCTTATTTATGAAATGACTAATTACCTTGTGCTCCACTACCATGTCTTTATATCTCGCAAGTCCACTCTTTAATATAATCGACTGCGCTTTTTCAATATCACCTTCCGCTTGCCCTCTCAAGACCGGCCCAAAAAATATGTCTCTATCACCGCTACTCCATTTCCCATGAGACTCGTAATTAGCTCCCACGAAAATACTCCAAGCGGCACTACTTTTTTCACCCTCATAATACGGGTTTATATGTGCATGAACTATATTCGGCAGCAATCCAGCTCCGAAATACACTACACACATACACACCATAGCAAGAATCGTATTCTTAAGACACTTCTTGTCTTTTATTATGTTATAAAAACCATACAACAATATCGCTATCAAGAAAACCACAAAAATCGGCCTAAAAGCATTTCCAAACGCCAATAACACTCCAAGCAAAATAGCCAATAGAACAAACAAAAATGTTTTATCTTTTAATCTAAAACAATAATAAGCAATAGTTATTACTAGTATTACAAACATATTTACTAGCACTATCGCGAGTGGCAAACCACAGAAAGCAATTTCCAGAGGGTTAATTGCCCAAAAAGTGGCAGCAAGTAAACCCTTCTTCTTGTCTTTTTTCCAATTCGAAAACAAGAAATAAATCGCAATACAACTAATCAAATCGAACAATAGATTAGAAACAACTATCGCTATTTGGCTTTCGCCAAATATTCGCATAAATAAACTTAATGTAACAGTATATGACGACAAATAAGGATACACTGATTCATAATCACCTATCTCTTGATCAAAAACTCCATTTTCTACAATCTGTTGTGCACCATACCATTGTACACCGGTATCAGATAATGTCAGATCTATCAAGAATCTATCACTAGCAAACAAAAAGCATAGTCGTGCAACCACACTTACAACTATTAAACCGAAACATACTATATAAAATAGGCGTTTGTTTTTCTTAAAAAATTGAGCCAGCCTTTTCCTATTCATAAATGCAAAAATACCAGCAATCACAAAACCCACCAAAACTAAAACATAATTAAAAGCTAACCCAGAATTAATCAAAACAATAACAATCAAAGATAAAACTATAAAAAACAAAGCATAGAAAAATACAAAAATATTACTAAAAAACTTGTTAGTCTTTTTCATTTTCTCCCCCATTATTGTAAACAGACTCAATAAAGAATCGTGGTCTCCCCTTAGTTTCAGCATATATTTTACCAATATATTCACCTATCAGACCAACTGAAATCATTTCTAGTCCACCAACGATCCACACCGAACACACTATAAACGTCCACCCCTCAACCGTGTTACCAAGAAAGTATTGTATTACTGAATACAATAAAACAATAATACTAATAATAAAAACTATCATCCCTAACCCAAGTATCATCCTGAGCGGCTTTATACTGAATGAGGTAATCCCATCCCAAGCAAAACTCAACATTTTCTTCAAGGGGTATTTGCTCTCTCCTGCAAACCTCTCTTTACGTGAGTATTCAACCGTCGTCCATTTCAAACCAATTAGCGGTACAATCCCCCTTAAGAAAAGATTTACTTCCTTATATTCAGAAAGTTGATCTAACGCCCTTTTACTCATCAATCTATAGTCAGCAGAATTATAAACCACTTCAGCATCCATCATTTTCATAATTTTATAAAATGATTGTGCCGTAAAACGTTTAAAGAAAGTATCTTTTTTACGATCCTTCCTTACCCCATAAACAATTTCGAACCCGTCATCAAACTTCTCTATCATTTTATCTATCGCATTAATATCATCTTGTAAATCTGCATCCAACGATATTACAGCATCCGCATACTCCTTAGCGTACATCAATCCAGCCAATAATGCATTTTGATGACCACGATTATGAGCTAATTTCAAACCAATAATATGTTTAGATTTCTTACTAGTTATCTTTTCCCATGTTTTATCTTTTGATCCATCATCAACAAAAACAACTCTACTCTCTTTTTTGATTTTCTTCTTTGAAATCAAATTAGATAGCTTTTCGATTAATCGCTTTGATGTCTCATCGATACATTTTTCCTCATTAAAACAAGGTACAACAACAAACACTATTGGACAACTCATAACCCTTTCATTATATCATCAAATATATTATTTAACTATTTTTATAGATTACCCACTGTTGGTTGATGCCACCATGTTTCGGAAAGATAATAATCTTAGCCCCCGAAAAGATATCACCACCCTGGACATCAAGAGATTTATTCGAGCAAGCCGAATAAATCGTGTAATACCCTAAGTCAGATCTATTAATGCCCCACTTTTGATTACAATTACCATTAAATTCCCAGAAAATCACTGCTGCACTATTCTCCGTCGAAGCACCTTGTACATCTAAGTACAGTTTAGTGTCTGGATTATAAATATAATAGTATTCCGACTCGTCAACTCTCTCCAGAGTCAAAATACTATCTTTATCTTTATTTCCATAATTACCAATAATCGCATTATCATAATCCAAATAATTATTCTTATAATTATTTAATCCAAGCGCATAATAGTTCTGTTTAATTTTAATTTGATAGTTTCCTTCGAAATTCACTTCCTTATTAACTTTTTCAAAATTCCATTTTTGATTTACGCCATTTGTTCTCGGAAAGATAATAATACTTTGTCGAAGTTCAGCCTTTCCACCTGATACATCGATGTTTTTCCCGCTACACGCAGAAATGATTTCATAACTAGTGCCATTCTTTTTTATCATCCATTGTTGGTTACAACCATTATTTTTGGGCCACGCAATTATTTTTGTACTATTAGCAGTAGAAGCACCTTGCACATCTAATGACAATCCAGAAATATGATTAATTATTTGGTAATATCCAGTGTCGCTATTATACTTAACATCGAATATTTGGTTTTCTATATTTTCATTCAAGCCTTTCTTATACCATAAACCAGTATCACCAGAACTTGTATATTTACTAACCTCACCTGAAATATCAAGCACGTAATTTTGTGACATAGCCGTATTAATATAATATAAACCATCTTCTAGTGAACGCGTCTCTTCACTGATTTCAAAGAACTTCCATTTGCCAATATTTGAATTATTCGCCGAAACTACCGAAACATTATCCTCCGTACCTAAATTAACCATCCTATTGTCACAAGCGGACATTATTTTATAAAACCCTTGGTTATCTCTTTCGAGTAACCACTTTTGATTACAACCATTGCTTTTTTCCGTAATTACAACTTTATCATCGTTTACCTCCAAGTATAATCCGGTAAATTGATTATAAATTCTATAAAACCCAGTAGAGTATTCATATCGTACTTCAAATGTCTGGTTTTCAATGGTTGAATTAAAACTCTTTTTATAAAACGGAATAATATTTCCAGAACTCATACCTTCATAAACCCCACCCTGAACATCTAGTGCTATTACTGAATTATCTTTTGATGTGATTTGATAAGATCCATCCGGAATAGTACTGTCATTTATTTTCGTCGTCGTTATTCCACCAAACCAATCCTGAAAGAAACTATAAAAATTCATATTTCCGTATGCATTACAACCGTCATTCCACCCACCTAAAGTCGCACCATTAGGCTGGTAAGGTGTATAACGATATAAGGCGGATGTTGCTAAATTACGAATATTCACTATCGACCCACCACACGAAGCGGAAGGATTATATTGTATATAATTATTACCGAGTGGATAATTTGTCCATCCACCATCCAAAACAGTCCTAAATAATGCCGCCGCATTACGTATTTGATTTTTTAAACCATAATACTTTGACGAACAAGCCGCTGTATCCGGGCAGCCATAACCAGTCGCCGATCTATATTGTTGACTATGCGGAAAAGTATCCCTTACTAAACTCTGTTCTTTTTCTAACAGAACTAACAAAACTTGTGGATTAATTCGATAATCTTGCGCAGCCTGATAAATAATATGAGCCGCTGTTCCACCATCAAACACTTCATCCGCCATACATACAAAATGTCCATTAGCTATATGCCAAGTTCTAGGTGGCGACGTCTCCGAAAAATAATTAACCTTATCTCCTGCAGTATATCTACTTAAATTCCTATCATTACATGAATTTTTAGAATACAAAAACGATTGAATTTGCGACTCATTCATCGTATTATAATTGCTCATCTGATAATCAGATATAATATAACCTGGATCAAAACTTGCTAAGTTTGCCGCGTCGACTTCTTCTGCTTGGTTTTTAAAAGAATGTGTCAAAAAAGTAAACAAAAATACCGCTACAAAAACCACGCCCACAAGATACCAAACTCTTTTATCTCGTCTACGAACTTGATTCTTTTCTACTACTATCATATATTCAAACTTCCTTCTATAGTCCCATTCTTATCGTTTGTTTCTATTTTTATTAATACTTTGTATGCACCACTACTAAGCGCAGATGCCGACAAATCAAAACCCTCACAAGTCGACGTCGTAGCCGAACCCATAATATTGGCTGTGTTTTCATAAACCACCTCACTACCATTCAGAATATTTAACGTACACCTTCCCTCTTCTAAGTATTGATCAATATTAACACGGATCATTATTTTACCATCAACTACGCCAGCATATGTTATTACACCAGACAATTCACTAGCCTTATTTGGGTTTTCCCCTTCATATTGTTTAACTTTTTGGCCGTCTTCTTCATTCCCCTCATTAATAGTAGCCTCTTCGCTCTTTTTTTCTTCTTTTATCTGCTCAGACGTCTCTGTTTTAATATCATTATCTTGCTTTTTATTATTAAAATAATTATCCCAAACAAAATAACAAACCACACCAGCTGCGATTAAGAGTGCCAAAATTATCAACCAAGAAATCCATTTTTTACTACGTTTTCGCCTAGGCATAACTATTTTCTCCTAATTTAATTTTATCATTTTTTTATCTTATGTAAAGATAACAATTCTATGCTATAATAGCTTAATGAAAAAAGATGTATCACATCTAAAAAATATCTTACCCGCCATTATATTATCATTAGTTATTAGTTTTATGTTTCTGATTTTTGAGCCTATTTCACTCTACGCTAACAACACTGATGATTTCTGGTTCGACCTATACGATATGTTACCGTTGCTATTTTCTGCCTTCTTTATATTCGCTTCAATATCTTTTCTTGTTTTAACCGCCTGTTACCTCATAGCGATAAAACTATTTAAGAAGGTTAACATCTACTATATTATTATTTCCTTTATCTTTTGCGTATTTATTATCACGTACATACAAGGTAACTTCCTTGCCGGCTCTCTTCCTGGTATTAATGGAGAATTATTTAATTGGAGAAACTACATTCCTGAAACAATCATCTCAATCGCTTTATGGTTCGTAATATTCATCGCCGCATTCCTTATCATTAAAAAAATCAAACTAAAAAAATTTGTTTCTTATGTTGCGCCAGTTACTGGAGCAATCTTCGCAATGCTTTTAATATCTCTTATTTCCTCCCTACTCACTACGGAAGCTCTAGAAGATAAATACACCGTTAAAGCAACCTTTGATCATTATAATCAAGTATCTAAAGATCGAAACTTCTTCATCTTTCTTGTAGACGCCGTCGATTCTAGATCATTTGATAATCTACTAAAAGATAACCCGGATTACCAAGACACTTTCAAAGATTTTACATATTATCAAGATACTGTATCTTATTACCCATATACAAGAGATGCAATTCCTTATATTTTTTCACAAATTCCTAACCATAACGAAACTAGTTTCAGTAAATATTCAAAATCAGCTTTTAGTAATTCAAAAATAATTAACACTTTAAATGATGCTGACTACAATATTAATTTATATGATTCTGATATAATTATTGATCGAGATACTGCCTCAATCGCACAGAATATGTCAAACCAAACCACAATTAATCGTGATAATTTTTATTCCGAAATTACCAGGTATAATTTATATAAATACCTCCCCTATATTCTAAAAGGAAGAACCCATATCGAAATGCTTAATTTTTGGATATCTGATTTAGCAGAAGGAAAAACAGATTATGAATGGTGGGATCAGGTTAATTACAAGATATATAACAACGAAAAACTAGAATTAATCGATAAAAAAGTGTTTCAATTCATTCATATAGAAGGAGCTCATATCTGGTTTAATCTCGATGAAAACGTAAACTTAATAGACCACAAAACTGGCACTTATTCCCAAAAACAAGCAGCCACCTTTAAAATCATCAAAGCATATCTAGATAGACTCAAATCAGCTGGTGCCTACGATAATGCATCTATAGTTATTATGGCCGATCATGGCTACAAAGATGGAGTATGGGAATATGATTATATTAATAATAGGTTTAATCCTATTTTATACATCAAGGGTGTAGATGAAACTCATTCCAAAATGCACCGCTCAGACAAACCTATCTCATTCGAAGATTTAGGAGATGCCTTTCAAAATCTTTATGAAGGAAAACCTAGCACAGAATTATTTAGTAATATCGAATCACCTAGAGATCGTACGATTATTTACTACGTCTGGAATAAAGAAAACCATATGGTAGAAGAAGTTCAGACTGGCAAAGCTTGGGACGAAACCACTATCAAAGAAACTGGAAACGTTTTTGATCGATAAAATCATTCGTTTCACTATTATACTCTTTTTCTAAATAATTATATCTTTTTTCTACCCAGTCCAATAACTCCTCATAATAAATCTCAAAACCCTCTATTTCCCACTTCTCATTATTAATGAGAATATCATCTTTTACTCTTTTTACTCTTTCTTCTATCTTATTCATTAATATATTTCTATTATTAATCATTTTCTGGTTAAATAAATCTTTTACTTTTTCTTTAAAACCAGGCATATTTATTAAGTATCTTATCATCCTGGAACTGATATTTTTATCACTTCCAACAGGAGAAAGAAATTCATCATCTGTTCTCCAAACCCATTCCTTGTTCCCGAATGCAAAATCAAAATCCCAAACTGGACCAGCGCAGATTTTACCATCATCATTTCTATATAAATAAAAGCTTGAAGAATAAGCATCGGGATTATTTGCAAAATCATTTATTAAATAGTATTTTGCAAACGAATCTATATCTATTATTTTATCAACCTTAACGTAATCCTTTTTTTCTAATGCTTTTTCAAATTCTTTATAATCCTTTAAAAACAAATCAATAATTTCATTTTTATTATCATTATCAACAGAAACTAAATCCTTTAACACTAAATAATCTCCAAAATAACTTTCATGTATTATTTCGTCCTCACTATGTATATTATCTAGTTCAAAAATTACACCTTCATCACTTTTTATATCCACCGAATTTTTATCAATTTCAATTTTATGTAATAAATAATACAACCCTTCATATTCACCATCAAAATATAAATTGACAAATTCACCCCTATTACTGTATTCTTCACCAACCATTTCCGCTATAGTAAACGCAATATCACTTCTCATAGAAGTAGGATCAATATAATTTGAGATTAATACCCATTTTCTTGCCTTCCCCATCCCGAGTAAGTCAGTTTTATCCTTGAACTTTATTTGATACGACCTTTTATCATAACTCCAAGTCGTATTTCCTCTCCCCTCAATTTGTAAATTACTATATGAAACAGTTTGATTATTATTAGATAAAACTAATTCATTATCTTCGTATTTTGTTTCTTTTGAACCCGCTTTTATATCCTCTAAAAACACATCTTTTAATCGTATATCAATAGTAGCTATTTCTCTATTTAAGTTATTATAAAAAAATTTGTTTTGTATATTATAAAAAAGTATTATCCCTAAAATTGTTATACAAATTAATGATATACTCACTGAGATTTTCCACCAGCCATCCTTCTTTTTACTCATAAATTATTGTTCCAGTTCTAAATCTAACTCCAAAATATCTGCTGCTTTTTCTAGAAGCTTTTTTTCTTCTTCCGTACAAGTCATCATTTTAATCTTAAATAACTCTACCGTCTCTTCGTGTTTATAATCAAGTATTTCCAAAGATCTCGCCGCACCTGGCACTTTCCTCAACACTCCTTTAGATACTATATTATCAATATGCTCCGCCACCGCCGAAACCGAAGAAAGCCCAAGTCCCGACATTATCTCACGGTAAGATGGAGAATATCCATTCTCCTCATTAAACTCCTCCAAAAAATCTAATACCGCTAATTGTTTTTTTGTTAATTTATGAGCCTTCATGGTATAATTATAAACAATGGAAAAGAATAAATCAATTGATGGGCTTAGTCCTCGTCGTCCTCAAAAAACGACCACAAAATCTAAGGTAGCCACCACCAAAAATACTACTGTTAAAAAAGCTACCTCAAAGAAAGCACCCGTTAAAAAAACCTCAGCAAAAAAACCAGTAACCAAGAAAGCTCCAACCAAGAAAACAACCACTAAAAAAGTTGTAGAAAAACCAGCTGCACCTATTACTACTACAGCTGCAGATTTTCTCGCCCCAATTCAAGCATTTGATTATGATGAAAATAGTGGTAACCTAAAAGCCACCAAGAATCAAAAACCACCAAAAAAACAAAAAAGAAAAAAAGAAAAGAAAAAAATGACTAAAAAGCGCAAAATCATCACTTGGGTTATTTCTATTATCCTTCTTCTTTTAATTGGCGGAGGTATTGCATTTATTCTTTGGGGTAATGATATTATCGCAAAAATCACCGGTGGTCAAGGAAACGTCTTCGATTTAATGTTCCAAGACGAACATTACGAACCACTAAAAACCGACGAAAATGGTCGCACCAATATCCTCGCTTTTGGTACTAGTGGCTACGATATGGATGGTGAAGAAAATGGTGGCACTCACGACGGTGCCCAACTTACTGATTCTATTATGATTATTAGTTTAGATCAAAACACCGGAGATTTAGCTATGCTTTCTCTCCCACGCGATCTCAAAGCCTCTCCCACTTGTACAGCTACTGGTAAAATCAACGAAGTTTATTGGTGTAATGGCGGTAATGGTGACATCTCCACCGAAGAAGAAGCTGCTGCAGCTAAGGCGCTAATGGATGAGGTTGGTTCTATCCTTGATATAGATCTTCAATATTTTGTTCATGTCAACTGGGGTTCATTAGTCCAAATTGTCAACACTTTAGGTGGTATTACGGTTACTATTGACGAAGATATTTATGATTATTACGTTTACCACGCTGGTGATGTTCGTAATATTGATGGCGAAGAAGCTCTTTGGCTCGCACGTATGCGTCATGGTACCGCACACGGTGACTTCACTAGAGCCAATTCTCAACAAAAAATCCTTATCGGTATTAAAGATAAAGTTCTCGAAAAGAGTTTATCCATCACTGATCTCCTTAGCCTTGCCTCTACTTTAGGCGACAACCTACGTAGTAATTTTTCAGTAGAAGAATTTAAAACTCTCGCCCATCTCACCTATGAGTATGATTTTGACAATATGCGCCAAGTATCTTTAATTGAGCCGGAAATGCTAGTTACTACCGGCAATATTAATGGAATTTCATATGTCCTACCAGTCGGTGGAGTTGGTTACTATACTAAAATTCAAAATTACGTCGCAAAGATGTTTAGTAGTGATCCAAAAATCCGCGAGAATTATTCTATCTTAGTCTTAAACGCCACCGAAACCCCAGGTGTCGCCTCAAGCGAAAAATCAGATTTAGAAGAAGATAATTATAATAATATATACATAGATGACGCCCCAGAAGGTGCCTATGAAGAAGGTTATACCGTATACGCACTTACCGACATCGCTCCAGGTACTAAGAAACTCCTTGAGCAAAAGTACAACACTACTGCTAAATCTCTCGAAGAACTCCCAGCAGGCATCAGCCAAAACTACGACTTCATTATAATCGTAAACAAAGAAGTAGAATAGTATTAATTCGGGGGATTCCGGAGGCTGCTGCCGAGGATTAGCGCCTGAGCCCCGTAAAGACGGGCGCGAGGGACGCGACCCTAAATAATACTATTCTATTTCTTATATTTTACTAATTATAAGTTTTCGTTCCCTACCCTCACCCTCAGAATGCGTCTCAATATCTGAATAATCTTGTGCAGCTTTATGCACAATTCTTCGATCAGCGGCGTTAAGATTAATTGTCATTGGTTCTCCAGTTTCACGTACTTTTTTAATCCAACCTTCTGCTTTATCCGCAATCCTATCTGCGCGCTGTCTTTTATAATTCGCTACATCAACATTCACCCTTGTTACTTCAGCTTCTTTTGAAACTAGAGCCATAGAAACAATATGTTGTAATGCGCGTAGATTATCTGCATTTCGCCCAATTAAAAGTGAATTAAGCGAAGTAGATGGCACCGATAATTGAATTACTTCATCGTCAATCGTAGAAGAAACCGCTACATTAATACCAAAAAAACTCAGTAAGTCCTCTAGATATCTCGCTGCAAATCTAATTGATTCATCTTTATTCATTATTATCTCCTTTTCTTTTTAGTATCTTTTGCGGAGATTCTAGTAATTTTTGTTCCTGTTTTTTTATTTTCAATTACTTGAGCTTCTTTAATATTTTTTAATTCCTTCAAAACTGCTTTATCCGTCACGGTATCAATATCATCTTCCGTCTTATTTAGTATAATTCTTTGTTGAGTCACAGTAATTATATTACTCAAGAAATAATAAAATGCTAAAGCACCAGGCAAACTAAACATAATAAAGAACATCATAAGTGGCATCATTAAAGCCATTTGACCAGTCGCAAAACTATTAACTTCAGAAGTTTCAATTTCCTTACCGTTTTTAGCGTCATTTATTAAGTCTTTAAATTTCTTTTTCTTCTCTGATTGTCCAGAAGGCATTTGTTGTTTTGTCGCCCAATATTGGACTACCGAAGCAAGTACAGTACAAACTAAGATAAATAACACGCTCCAACTAAAGGCTATCTTCCCGGTCATAACCCCGAAGATATCACTTGCTCTTACATCGAGATTAATTACACCAAATAACTGCGGATGAAAATCATATGCGACCTTCTCATTATCTGGAACTTCTTCATTCGTCAAGCTCTCCAAATAGTTTAATTGTTTTTGTTTAACTTCATTAATTTCTGAACCTTCATAAGCTACTATATCGTAAACTCTATTACTTACATTATCTGTTGGAATAGGCATCGCCACTACTTTAATCGCAAAGAAAATTGCGATAAATATCGGTAACTGAATCAAAAGAGTTAAAATCGAAGCAAAAGGTTTTACATTATATCTTTTATAAAGATCCATTGTTTGAATTGACTCTAATTGCTTATTACCGTTGCAATTCTTTTTGATTTGGGTCAATTCTGGCTGTAATTTACGTATTAATTTAGACTGATTTAATTGTCGCTTCATTAATGGCCACATTAACAGCTTTACGATGACCGTAAAGATAATAATAGCCAACCCAAAATCATGAACCAGATTAAAAATAATGAATAATATATTAACTATTGGTCGCACTATAATAATATCGATAAACTGAAACAAGCCACCAGCCATAATTGAGCCAACAACTATCAGTATAAAAATCAACCAATAAATATATTTTTTCACACTCATCTTTATTTATTATATCATATCTTTGATTCGGAAACTAATTTACCAATTATTTTCTCTAATTCATCATGTTTCATATTATACAAATCTTTTGTATAAACTACAAAAATATAATCTCTCTTCTTAGGGATAGATTCGAAATTTATTCTTATAACTTCATAAATCCTACGTCGGATTCTATTTCGTTTTACAGCAGACTTCTCAACTTTTTTTGAAACTACTACGGCCACCCTAGTGAACCCCTTTACATTATCCATAAAAACTAAAGACATCTTAGGGGAACGGATAGTTTTTCCGTTTTGATACACAAATCTCACTCCCCCACGCGAATGAAACCGGAATTTTTTACTAAGCATATTAAGCTGATAAGCGAGCTCGCCCCTTTAAGCGTCTACGGGCTAATACCTTCTTTCCAGACTTCGAAGCATTACGCTTCATAAAACCATGCTCTTTTTTACGTTGCCTAACATGAGGCTGATAAGTTCGTTTTGGCATATTATTCCTTAAATTTTAATTATTTTCAAAATCCTTATATAGTATACCTCATTTTTCCACAATTTTCAAGCAGTTTTCCACATTAATATTGGGGTTAAATTGCTTTATGTGGAAAAATTTTAATCTGTTAAATGTTTTTTATATTAGAACATAAAAAAATCATCACAAAACCTGTGGAAAACTTAATTATCTATGTTATACTAGATTAAAAGGAGGAAAAATAAATTATGTATGACGTTTGGAAGAACGTTCTTGCTGAAATCGAGCAACAATTATCAGTCGCAAACTTCTCGACTTGGTTTCAAGATACTTCCCTCCTCTCTACCGAAGATGGTAATATCAAAATTGGTGTCAAAAACTCATTCTACATCAAACAACTCCGCTCCCGTTATTACGATATCATCGCAACCGCCCTCCAGAATAATAATATAGAAGTAAAAACGCTTGATTTCGAAGTAAAAACTCCAACAAAAAACAAAACAAAATCCCACGAAGTGAACCAATCCGCTCCGGTCTTTAAAGAGCGTGTCAAAAAAATCCAATCTAAGCCCAAAGAAGAACAACTAGATAACGGTCTTAACAATAAATATACTTTAGATAGTTTCGTTATCGGTTCAAATAACGAACTCGCTGTAGCTGCTGCAAAAAGCATCATAAAAGATCCTGGTTCACGTTATAACCCATTCTTTCTTTATGGAGGGCCGGGCCTTGGTAAAACCCACCTTATTCAAGCAATCGGTAATGAACTCGTAAAAAACAATCCTAATTACAAAGTTTTATACACTCCAATTTCTCATTTTTATTCCGACTTCGTTGATGCAGTTTTAAGTGGTAAAGGAAAAGATTTTAACCGTAAATTCCAAAAACTCGATTGTCTTATTATTGATGATTTTCAATTTATGGTTAATAAAGAAAAATCCCAAGAAGAATTCTTTAATATCTTTAACGATCTTTATCAACTCAATAAACAAATCATTGTTACTTCAGATCGTCTTCCCTCTCAAATCAAAACCGTAGATGAACGCCTCGCATCGAGATTAACATGGGCTGGCGCTTTTGATCTTCAACTTCCAAAATTTGAAGATAAATGCGCTATACTCCGTGCAAAAGCTGAACTACTTAATGTAGAAATAGAGCCAGAAGCAATTGAATATATCGCGGAGAATGTTAACACTAATATTCGTGATCTGGAAGGAGAATTTTCTACTATAGTCTTGATGTCCGAAGTTCGTGGTCTTACACCTTTACAACTAATCAAAAACGGCTCAATTAGTGTTAATAAAACCTCTAAGCTTCGTCCCACCTCATCCAAACAAGTCGTCGAAAAAGTTGCCAAGTATTACGATTTATCAGTTAAAGAAATGTGTGGCAAATCTAGAGTATCAAATATTAAAAATGCAAGACAAGTTGCAATGTTCATTCTGTCTAAAGAATTGAGTTTAAGTACTAATAAAATTGCCGCAGAAGTCGGAGTAAAAGACCATACCACGGTTATGCACGGAATTAAAAAAATTGAAAATGACCTCAAACTTAACTTCACCCTCCGCGACCAAATTGAAGAAATCAAGGAGAGGATTTATGGTTAAAAAAGTGGAAAACGTGTGTAAAAACATCTGGAAATTATTGTTAAAAACCAACGCAAAACTTAGTGGAAAATTTTTATTCAAAAAAATAAATGTGAATAACTCGACTTTCACACATACTTTTAATTATTTATTCACTTACTTATCCACCACACTATCACCCCAATCATCTACCAACCTTTTCCACTATTCCACCGAGCCTAATACTACTACAACTACACTTATATATAATAAAGAAAGGACTCTTTTATGAAAATCAAAGTTACACAAGAAAAACTAAGTAAAGCATTAAATAATGTAAGTAGGATTGCAGTAGGTAAAGTAACTCTACCTATCCTCAATAATGTTTTAATTAGAGTAGATAATAAAAAAGTATCTCTTATTACCACTAATTTAGATATGGCAGTAATCGATTTTCTTCCAGTCTCAAGTTCTGAAAACGGAGTTGTTACCGTCCCAGCTAAACTACTCGCCGAATTCGTCTCAAATTTACCAAAAGGTGAAACTATTGAAATATCTTCTAAAGACACCAAGCTCACGATCTCTTCTAGCAAATATTCATCCACTATCAACGGTGCGACTGCAGATGACTTCCCAGAATTACCGGAGATTAATGAGAAAGAAGCCGTAATTTACAAAATAAGCGTAGATGAATTTAAAAACAGTATTAATCAAGTAATAATCGCCGCCTCAAACGATTTAACTCGCCCTGCGCTAACTGGAGTATATTTTAATACGAATAACAATACCTTAGCTATTGCTGCGACTGATGGTTATCGCTTAGCAGAAAAAATCCTCATCGACAAAGTAGAAAGCGAAGTTCAAGCCATCGTTCCAGCCGCCTCCCTCCAAGAAGTCCTTCGCTCAATTAGTGACGATGTTGAAGAAGTTGAAATATCATTCAATAATGATTTAGCCCGTTTCCGTATCGGTGAAATAGAAGTTATTTCTAAACTAATCGATGCGAGTTTCCCCGATTATCAAAAATTAATCCCTAAAAACAACGATATTAAAGTTGTCTTAAATCGAGAAGAATTAGTTCGTGTCACTAAACTCGCCGCTTTGTTTGCTCGTTCGGTTGGCGGTTCAATTATCTGTGAAGCCAAAAAACCAGATAATTTTTCAGTTAAATCAATCGCAAATGAATTCGGCGAAAACGACTCAATAATCGAAACCAAAATCGAGAAAGAAGGTAGAGTTAATCTAAATTCCCGCTTCCTTCTCGATGCCTTAAATACCCTAGAAGAAAAAGAGTTGGAATTCAATTTCTCTAGTTCCCTTTCTCCGATTTTATTAAAAAATAAGAAGAATAATAATTATACTCACATTATAATGCCTCTAAACTCATGATCATAAAATCAATCAAACTAACAAATTTCCGAAATCATAGTAGCTACTTTTTAGAGTGTCAAGATAATACATCTCTGATTCTAGGTAAAAACGGTAGCGGAAAAACCTCAGTTCTAGAAGCAATATATATATTAACTCGCGGTAAGAGCTTCCGTGCAACCGACCCCGATATTTTAAAAAGAGGTAAAAAGTACTATCGTATCGAAATCGAGTATCAAAACGGCGAACAAAACATCGTAACTTATAACGGCAAGACCAAAACCTTCATTATTTCTGACCAAAAAAATCGTCGCCTACCAAAGAAAAACAAATACCCCGTAGTTTTGTTTTTACCATCTGACTTAAATCTGATTAATAATTCCCCGTCTGCTCGCCGCGACTATTTTAATCGGATTTTTAGTGAGTTTAATGAAAACTATAATAATTATTTATTAAAATACGAAAAAGCCTTAAAACAACGTAATGAGTTACTAAAAACCGATAACCCAAAACCGGAAGATTTATTTTCGTGGAATATTATTCTCGCAAAGTATGGCTCAGAATTGTTTAAACTAAGAAATCAATACATAAAAGAAATCAATCAAAGTTTAACTAAAGTCTATCGTTCTATATCTGAAAACCAAGATGAAATAATAATTGACTATAAATCAGAAGTAAAAACCGAAGCGGAATACTTAAAAACCTTAGAAAAAAATTTCCAAAAAGATTTATACTTAAATCACACTAGTTTTGGTGTTCATAGAGATGATTTTATATTTATTTTTAATCAAAAAATTGCTAACGGCTCCGCATCGCGTGGAGAGACTCGCTCAATCATATTAGCTCTAAAATTTATTGAAGCAGATTTGGTTTATCAAAAACAGAATCAAAAACCACTCATTCTCTTAGATGATGTTTTTTCCGAACTCGATGAAACCCGCCGTAAATGCCTTATTAAAAACTTTAAAAATAACCAAGTTATAATTACTAGCGTAGAAGAAGTAGCTAACAGAGATTACTAATCTACCCTAAGGGACATGAAGACTTGGCCCGAGTGGCCCGGAACGTGCCCGCAGGGCACGTTTAGTAATCTCTGTTAGCTATTTTATAATACTCACTTATAAATGCTATTACTGGATTTTCTTCACCCTCAAAGTATTTAATATTGTTATATGCGGTAGAGTTCCCAGCGTACTGTTTTAAGACCGAAGTAGCTCTAGCGAGCGATACATATCTTTGTGCGTATTTATAAGTTTGCCAATCTGGGTTATTAGCTGAATTTACAAATTCAGCCCCAGAAGCAATTCTTTTACTCTCATCCGAAGCTCCAACAAAACTTCTCACCATATTAGCAATATCACTTATAAAACGAATAGAAGAAGAATTATTATTAATTGATTCAATAATTCCCCCATCCATAACTCCGAGCGGAGTTTTCCTTTCATCATTGAATAAAATGTAATTACTAAGATCAGAATTTTTATTTACAGTTCGAGTACCAGAGGCACTAATAGTAGTGTTATTATTTACAAAATTAATGAACCCCTCATCATTAAATGGATCATTCAATGTGGAGGGGTCAAAAGTCGCGATTTCCGCACACTGAGCTGAACCAACTACACCGATATTTCCATAAGTTTCACAATCTCCGAAATTCGCTAAATAATTATCCGCGCTATCAGCTTTTGTGTTAGGTATAATCGCCGCAATTGAATCAGAAGTAGTCTTAGCAAAAGTTTTTAATCCACTAAACCTTCCTTTAAAGTTGTTTCTTAGATTAATAGCGAATTTATAAACTATAGAACCAAGAAAGGTATTCTTAGAGCTTATATCAAAAGGACTTCGGTTTATTCTATCCGCCGCTGCATCCATCGCGAGTACCTCCGAATTTAATCGAGAATAAGCTACTACAGCCGCTTCATCACCTGCTGCGCCACCACTTGCTTTAGCTAGTTCTTTCCCTACATTTATTGCCCCCTCTACTAATAATTCGCCAGCATTTACACCTTTAATTGTCTCATAAGAATTATTACTTAACGAATTACTAATCGTAGGATGAACCAAGTTTAATACTTCAAGATTACTACTCGAATTCCCTGATTGGATTAATCTACCAACTGAACCAGTAATTTTAGATGACGAAGAGGCGACTGTATTATTGATAATATTAGAGTTATTATCGACATTTAATTGATTTTCAATCGTCTTTAAAACTCTATCTGAAGAATAATTGTTCACTAATTCCTTGTCCACTTTTTGGTCGGCAAGTACTGCGTATAAGCTCGGCGAATCAAGTGGTGTGCCCTTAACTTTTTTCACTTCGCCGGTTTTTACATCTACTATTTCAGATTCACTATCTTGATAAAGAAAATTCATCGCTTCATTTATTTTTGATTCATTTCCTTCACCCGCTTTCATCTTACTAATATTCTCCATAAACAAAGCAAAAAACAAACTGGAACGCTGCTCTTTAGAAATAGTATCCGCAGTTTTTAAAGCGTCCGCTGAATAAAGAGTCGCTTCAACTTCACTGCTCGCCAAGTTTTTCCCACCTACATCTTGAATAAATTGATCAGATTTAGAATTTGTCGCATTTCCATTTTCTATATAATCATAATATGTCTCAATTTCACCAGTTTCTTCATTTTTCCTCTCGGTCTGCTCCAAAGATACATTATTAACTTTAATATTACTACCACTTCCTAATACGGAATTCATTACTTCGTTATAATCTGATTCATTTGTATAGTTATTTCTACTTGTTCCAATATTTTTAAAAACTTCTTTCGCCGCCTCATCGTAGTAATACGCAGCCCTAGAATAAGTAGCGTTATTAAAGGCATTATAAAGCTCAATATTATGACTAACTTCAGTAATAAAATCCTGCGCTAAGATTATTTTATCGCCCATTTTTAATACTAATTCACCACCATCATTTTTATTTCCCTCAATAAAATCACTATCACTACTATACCCCACCAAAACTCCATTTTCTTTCAATATTTTAGCGGTATCTTCAGGAATCTCACCATTATAAAGTGCCTGTTGAAAAACAATTTTTTTACTTTCTACTGCATCCGCATATTGCACGTCAGTCTCTTCAACTAATCTTTCTGAAATAGCGGAAGGGATTAAGTTTCCAGAGCTAAATAATATCGCAAACACTAATATTATTGCTGTCAAAAAAACCATAACACCAGCAGATTTTATACTTTTATTAGATTTGATTTTAGTTTTACCGCTGACGTTTGAAATAAATTGATCACCAGAAAGTGCTTTTTGTTCACTTTCCCTCAAAACAGTGTCTGCACCCATCTTGTATAAATTATAACATATTTTTGGTATAATATAAAGCAATGAAAAACGAGAGTGTGTTAGTAGAAAAAATCATCCCAGGTGGTGAAAGCCTTGGCCGATTAAAAAATGGTAAAAAAATATTTTTCTGGGGAGCACTACCTGGTGAAACAGTTACAGATTACAAAATCACAAAAAATAAAACTAACTATCAAAAAGCGATTGCGACTAGTATTCAAAATCCATCACCATATCGTGTCAAACCAAAAGACTCTTGTTTCCTCTCTACTTCACCTTGGCAAATTATAAATTATGATTACGAATTAAAACTAAAACAAGAATTAGTTGTCGAAATATTCCATGAGCATAAAATTAACATCAAAACACCAGAAATACTAACAGACAATCAAGATTACTATTATCGTAACAAAATGGAGTATGCTCTCTATTGGAATAACAAGACCAACAAGATCGAACTTGCTTTTCACGAGCGCGGTTCTCATCGCAAACTCCCAATTACCTCATCATCTATTGAGCGTCCAGAGTTATTTAAGCAAGCCAAAAATATTATTCAAGACTTAAATAATCGTCACGAAGAAGCTCGTAAATATCAATCATTATTACTAAGATGTAACCAAGACGGAATAATTTCAGGTGGGTTGTATGAAAACCATCAACCTCACCCCACTTTTAATAATCTCACAGATAAAATTTTAGGTTATACGTATTCTTATTCACCTAATAGTTTTTTTCAAATCAATTTACCTGTTTACGAAATAGCACTCCAAGAAATCAAAAAACACATCAATACCGAAAAAGTTCTCGACCTCTACGCTGGTGTCGGTACTATCAGCCTCTCCACCGCCCGAGACAAACTCCTCACCTTGGTCGAAGTCGATAAATCTGCTTTTATAGAGCTAGCAAGAAATATTACTATTGAGGACATTTCGCGACTAACGAGGAGCGAGTTAGCGAGGAGCCCCGTAACGACGGGCGCGACGAAGCGTGTCCGAAATAGTAATATTCTTGCAATTCTCTCAAAATCAGAAGATGTTTTGAACTATATCGAACCCGACCAAACCATCATCCTTGATCCTCCCCGCGCCGGTTGCGACCAAAAACTAATCAACAAACTCCTTGAAGTAAAACCAAAAACCATTATATATTTATCGTGCAACCCCGCCACTCAAGCTCGTGATTTAGAAGTTTTATTGAACCATTACCAGATAAAAACCATCAAAACTTACAACTTTTTCCCACACACTCCGCATATTGAAAACTTAGTGGTGTTGTGCTAAAATTTTTTAAAAGACGGAAAGGTGGCCGAGTGGTTTAAGGCGCACGCTTGGAAAGCGTGTAAAGGGGTAACTCTTTCGCAGGTTCAAATCCTGTCCTTTCCGCCATAAAATGGAGAAAAAGGTGAGCGAAAACATCATTATCGAACTAAAAGGTCTTACAAAACGATACGGTTATGGCGATACCGAATCATTCGCTTTAAAAGATTTTGATTTAACCATTAAGCGTGGTGAATTTATCATGATTATGGGTCCGTCCGGTTGTGGTAAAACCACACTCCTAAATATTATAGGTCTTCTAGATCGTGCATCTCGTGGTGAATATTTATTAAACGGCGAAGATGTTGCGAGTATCTCCACTCGTCGCCAAGCTAGACTTCGCGCCAAAAAAATCGGCTTCGTTTTTCAAAATTTCAACCTTATCGAAGATCTTACAATCCTAGAAAATGTTGCCTTACCACTAGTTTATACTGGATATTCCAAGACCGCTCGCCTCAAAAATGCCTCATCAGCTCTCAAACGTTTTCATCTTCAAGAAAGAGAATATTATCTACCATATCAACTTTCCGGTGGCCAACAACAACGTGTTGCAATTGCTCGCGCTATTGTAGGTGATCCAGAGATTATTCTTGCGGACGAGCCTACAGGCAATCTAGATTCCCGCTCCTCGCATATAGTAATGGAAGAACTCAAAGCTATCCACGAAGAAGGCAACACAATTATCATGGTGACACATAATCCCGCTCTCACTGTTTATGCTACTCGTGTTATTAATATGCTAGATGGCCAAATCGATACCGACGTCAAGACTGTTGCTGATCATAATCTACCTCAACCCATCAGTGTTAAAATTAAGAAGAAAAAGAAGGAAAAAGAGTTTGTTTCCTTAGAACTACCAAATTCCGAAAAACCGAGAAAAGCCAAAAAACATAAAACTACTCGGAGGAAAAAATAATGGCCCTACTAATTAAAACTCATTACAAATTAGCAAAAACCGCCATCAAAGAAAACCGTACTCGTTCATTCTTAACCTGTCTCGGTATCGCAATTGGTGTAGCTAGTATTATTTTAATTCTCTCGCTAATGGGTAGTATTTCAAATCTTATCAAAAGCGAAGTAAACGAAATCGGTGCCGATCTAATTGTCGTTCGCCCAAACTCCACCAAAGATTCCGTTACTAGCTTAGTAGATGAACTCACTTCAGCAAATTCTTTCCAAAGCAGTAGTCTAGCTATCGCAGATATCGACGCAATCAAAAAAGTCGAAGACGTTTCTGCGGTCTCCCCCATTGCTACATCAGTAAACACTATCACATCAGAAAAAAATACCTTCTCATCAGTTCCCGTACTCGCTACAACCGCCGATTTTATTAAGATTGAGCCTCTCGCACTCCGATATGGCGGTTTCCTTACTGAAGAAAACGAAGAAAATTCAGTTGTCCTAGGCCACACTTTATCACTTGCGCTCTTTAATACGATTAATAGCACTATCGGAAAAACCGTCACAATTATGGGTCAAAAATTTATGGTAGTTGGTGTATTGGATGAAGTAGAAAAATCTATTAATTTCGATAATATAGATTTCGATAATTCCCTCATTATGAACATTAAAAGTCTAGATAAACTCACCGGCTCCACTCAGATTCAGCAAATAAACGTCAAAGCTAATAATACAGATAGCCTGCCCAAAATTTCCGATAATATTAAAGATGCCTTAACAAATCAAAAACTTGGCGACCAAAACTTCTCCGTCTCTTATGGAGACCAAATTACCCATCCAGCCAGCTCACTTTTCTCTATTGTTTCAGGGATGCTTACTTTAGTAGCTGCTATTTCGTTAATAGTCGGAGGTATTGGGGTGATGAATATTATGTTGGTGTCAGTTTCAGAGCGTAATCACGAAATCGGTGTTCGTAAAGCCGTCGGTGCCTCAAGCCGCAATATCTTAATGCAATTCCTCTTCGAAGCTCTAATTCTCTCGATACTAGGTGGTATCTTTGGTCTAATTCTTGGTTATCTCTTAGCCTTCGTTATCTCTACTATCACTCCATTCGCTCCGTTTATCAGTTGGGAAATCGTTCTAATTACACTTCTCACTACACTTGCCGTCGGAATAATCTTCGGTATTTACCCAGCCATCAAAGCCGCAGCCAAGAATCCAATCGATTCCCTCAAACACTACCGTTAAGTGATATAATATAGATTATGAAAGCGTTATTAGAGAAGCTCCCTTTTTACAACCAAGCCGTTTTACCATATCATTACACTCAAGCAGTAGTAGCGGGTCTAAAAACTGGCTTTCCTGGCAAAAAACTACGCGTCATTGGTGTAACTGGTACAAATGGTAAAACCACTACTTGTTTCATGATTTGGCAAATGCTAAACCACGCCGGATATAAGACTGGTATCATGACTACCGTCGCCTGGGGTGTTAAAAAGCTACAACCAGAGCTCGGCCACATGACCACCGTTGACGCCTTTACTCTTAATAATCGCATAAAAAAAATCGCTGATTCTGGCGCTGAATTCTTAGTATTAGAAGTAACTTCTCACGCTCTCTCTGAATATAGAACCCTTAATATTCCAATAGAAATTGCCGTCTTCACAAATCTTACCCACGAACATCTAGATTACCACAAAACCCTAGCAAATTACCGTGCCGCCAAAGGAAAACTATTCAAAAAAGCCAACTATTCTATCCTTAACGCCGATGACCCCTCCACTACCTATTACAAAAAGCTTACCGATAATTATTCAACATATGGTATAAAAAATGGCGAAAACAAGGCGGAAAACATAAAACTCAGCGTAGAAGGTGTTAAATATTCATGTGGTGATATAAATATAGAGACCAAAATTCCAGGAGAATTTAATGTCTATAATTCCCTCGCCGCCGCCCTAGTTGGGCAAAAACTCGGGCTTTCAAACAAGCAAATCGAAGAAGGTATTAAATCTCTCGACTCTGTAGAAGGTCGTATGAATATTATTGACGAAGGTCAACCTTTTACGGTAATCGTAGATTATGCTCACGCCCCCGATGCTTTGGAAAAAGTTTTCAATTCCATCGGTGACCACAAAGGTAAAATAATTTCAGTTCATGGTGGTGCCGGTCGTCGTGATCCTTCAACGCGTCCAGTCCGCGGTCAAATATTAGGTAAGTATTCAGATATTGTTATCATCACAGAAGATGATTCGCGCGACGAAGACCCTGAAAAAATCGCCACAGGTTTTATTCAAGGCGCCGAAAAATCCGGTAAAATCTTAGGCAAAGATTTATTCAAAGAATTAGACCGCGAAAAAGCTATTAAATTAGCTCTCGATACCGCAAAACCAGGTGACATTGTTCTAATTCTCGGCAAAGGCCACGAAAAAACCATTCTCCGCGCCGACGGACCTCACGAATTTGAAGACATCAAAGTTGTAAAGAAATTACTCAGGTAAGTATTCCGCGATACCATCCACTATTTTTTCATTCTCAATTTCAAGCGCATAGGCGATCGCGGCTGCACATGCCATATAAGAAACCGCAGTTTCGCCCGGCACAAAAGTTGCCACATTGATAATTTCTGACTTTATCGACAAAGTCGCTTCTGTACCTTTACTGTATAGTTTTGAATTTAACACCTTTACATCCGCGCTACTTTGTCCAAAAGCTACAGTCTTTTTAGTTCCCTTAAAATCGGAAAACGTCTCATAGTTTAAATCGTCATGATTCAAAACTACCATCTCGGGTTTCATATCAAAGAGTGTTTTTTCGTTATCTAGATACTCTTCTGGTTCCATGTCTTTAAGTCCGGCCGTCACGAAATTCGTCATCGCAGCCACAGTTACTGGTAGTCCATAAAACACATTATCGCGTAGTCCTTCAGCGGGTACTGTTACAATCACATAATTAGCTCCAGCTTTCCAAGCATCACTCAAGAACTTATGCAGCATACCGATTTTAAACGGTTGATCAGATGCTAAGACTGCAACTTGCTCTCCAGTGGCGCGCAGGATTTCGTGTACATAATGCGCCACAGTAGTTTTACCAGTTGTGCCAGTGATAGCAATTAGCTTCATGTCACGCATTGGGTTACCGTAGTAAGACTTAAGCACCTTAGCTTTGATTTTTTGTGAACTTGATTTAAAACCACCTTTTTTCTTTTTACTCTGGTTACTCTTTTCCCTCTCTGCCATAATACCTATATTTTATCACCTTTACATAAAAAAATAAACCCTGGCGGAAGCGCCGGGATTCGCACCGAAGGTCCGAATCCAAAAAAACGACCCTCTGGAGTCGTGGCGGAAGCGCCGGGATTCGAACCCGGGAGACAGTTGCCTGCCCACACGATTTCGAGTCGTGCGCCTTCAACCACTCGGCCACGCTTCCATCTATAAGTATATCATAAATTCCCCTCAAATAAACCATTACTGCTATGCTATAATAGGCGTATGGATCACGTTTTCAATTTCTGGCTTGGCGTTGTAGTAATCACTACTCTAGGCACCATTGCTCATTTTGTCTATGAGTGGTCTCATCACAACAAGACCGCCGGCCTTTTCGCTGCTGTCAATGAATCCACTTGGGAACATATCAAAATCGCACTTACTCCCACTTTCCTTTGGGCGCTTTATGACGGTTTTACCTATGGTTTCGAGCCCAACTATTTCCTCGCCAAATTCACTAGTGTGCTCCTCTTAATTATTCTTATTCCAACTTTATTTTATTCTTATCGCGCCGTCATTAAAAAGAGTTATCTAATCATAAACATCGCAGTTTTTCTAATTTCAATCATTCTTAGTCAGCTCATCTTTTATGTTCTAATTACACTTCCCCCTCAACCTTTCATCGTGAACTATCTAGCTTGTTTTGGATTATTTATTCTATTCGGTTGTTACATGACTCTTACTCTGCGACCACTCAAAACCTTCCTTTTCAAAGATCCAATCAATGGTAGATATGGCTTTTTTGCTCACATTCATACCAAGAAAACCAAAAAAATAAAATAACTATGCTATAATTAGCTTATGTTTAGGAGGAACGAGTCTCGTTTGGCGTCCAAAATTTCGCTAACCCTCGTTTTTGCTCTACTTTTTTCAGGCACAATCCTCTTGTCCCACACCACCTCCGCCAACGACACCCACATAGACGACGTCTCCATCATAGTCCCTATCTCATGTAATCTCGTTGGTACTAATACTACCCACTCAGCTACCATCAATCCCGGTACTACTACAGAAGACATTGGTAAAACTACACTCAAACCCTTCTGTAATGACAATAATGGCTTTGCTATTTATGCTATCGGCTATACTAATGATACAAACGGCACCACTACACTAGTAGGTGACGATACAGACCTCACTATTCCTACTAGCACTAATACTTCAGGTAGCTCTTCTTGGTCTATGAAACTCTCAAAAGAAACTAACTCCTCCCAAGCCTATCAACCAAACAATCTAACTATCGTTAGTCCATACACTAACTATGCCGTAGTCCCAACCAACTGGACCAAAGTAGCTTCCTTCTCTTCCGCTACAGACAATACCTTAGGTGCAGTCCTGTACACTACCTACAAAGTTCACATTGCTTCTGGCCAAGCCGCTGATTCATATAATGGTAAAGTCAAATACACTCTCTTTCATCCTAGTACTTCTTGTCTCTACTATACTATTAAATTCAATCCTGGAGATGGTACTGGTGCTATGGTAGATCAACCTATATGTAGTAATGGCTCTACTGCTCTAAGTACTAATACTTTCACTCCTCCAGCAGGCTATGAATTTAAAGAATGGAACACCAAACAAGATGGTACAGGTACATCCTACTCTAATGAACAAATCATCAACACCAACCTTGCTGATATTGGTGAGTCTATTACGCTTTATGCGATGTGGGGAAGATCGTTATATAGTACTGTAGCTAGCCTCAGCAAAGGTACCCTAGCTCAAAACAACGTTGCCCTTACTGACGAAATCACTACTCCAACCTCAACTAACAAAGACCAAGATACCTCTAACTCCGGTGTCTACACATACGATCCAGCTGTTTACGGCGTGGCTTCTGA
>JAZUML010000008.1:0-35459 GCA_045603565.1 Candidatus Nanosyncoccus sp.
ATGGAACCCTTAATCCTACTTATGATATAGAAACAGGATTAGCTATGGATGCTAATACCTCCTCATGGGCCATGAAACTCACTGCAGAGAGTGGTACTTATGCTCCTACCATTCAATCTGATACTAATGGCTCTTTCTCAAACTATCACATTGTACCAGCTACTAATACTAAAGTAGCTACATTTAATGGTGTAACTGATGGCGGTAATAATGCCACTGGTTCAGCCTTTAGTGCTACATATAGAGCCAACATTAAAAGTACTCAACCGGCTGGCACTTATAGTGGTATTGTGAAATATACTATGGTGCATCCTGCTACTGCTACACCTAATGAACCAAAGAACTGTGGCACTGCAAATAGAATCTGCTACTGGCCAAATGCTAATGGCATCTATGAAGGTACTATGGGACAACAAACAGCCAGTGCTAACACAGAAACAACACTAATTGCCTCTAACTTCTCTAAACAAGGCTATGGTTTTGCTGGTTGGTCTGATGCCTATGACTACGATATATCAAACGGAGGCAGCTCATCTAATCCTGACGCCCATATTTATGGTCCTAATGAAACTATTACTACACCAAGCAATATGTCTAACGGTCTTTCACTATATGCTGTTTGGGTGAAGTCGCAAGGTAGTTTACAGAGTTGGCAAGGTGGGGCTGATTGTTCGAATCTTGATCAAGGCAATGTGACTGCTTTAACAGATCAAAGAGATAACCAAACTTATGCTGTAGCTAAACTCGCAGATGGCGAATGTTGGATGATAGAAAATCTTAGACTTGAAAGCACTAATGTCGATAACGTTAGCGGTGGCTTATCTGAAGGTTATGGTACTTCTGTAACCTATGGCAACTTTTCTGGACTTGCCACTGCAGAAAGCTCTGGTTTTGCTAGTACTTATACTGCTAATAGTCTTTATTATTCTGGCGCTCAAGAGGGAACTGCAACTGTTGACATTGGAGACACTGATGATCCGGCCTATAGAATGCCTCGCTATAACAATACTAACACTTCTGCAAGAGCTTCTAATCCAACGACTGGCGCTAGTTCTATATATAGTTATGGGAATTATTATACTTGGCACGCAGCTATCGCGGACCTTACCTACAATGGCACCAATAATCAGTCTACATTAAACAGCTCACTTTGTCCTACTGGTTGGTATCTCTCAGAAGGTGGTGATAAAACGGCAATAGAACAATATGGAGACAATTCTTTCGGGTTTTGGTATCTAACTATTTCTTTGAATAATGATGTAGTTCCAGCTAATTATGATAGTCAAACAAGACCGTATTATACAGGGACTGAAGAAGCGGGTTCGGTTTCTAATATGTTAAGAAAATATCCAAATAACTTTATTTATTCTGGCTTCTTCTCAGATTCTTCTACGCACAGTAGAGGTAGTGGTGGATACTATTGGTCGTCTACTGCGGGAGTTGGCGATAACGCATATCGATTAGGTGTAAGTGATAGCGCTGTCTATCCGGGCACTAATGGATATAATAAATATGGTGGACTTAGCATTAGATGTAAAACTTATTTTAGATGAGACTTAGTGCAATTGCGTGGGTTTTGCGGTTGAAATGGTTTTGGCTTGTGTTGACAATAAAAAGCAGAGCCAAGTTGATAATTATGGTATAATGTATTTGATATGTTAGACATTAAATTTATCAGAGAAAATGCGGATTTGGTGGAGAAATCTGCGAAAGAAAAAGGCTATCAAATCGACATTAAACACGTCATAGCGCTTGATGATAAACGCAAAAAAGAGCTTGTAAAAGTTGAAGAACTTCGACGTCAACGTAATGAAATTGCAGCCAAAATGAAAGGTGGGAAACCTGAGCAGGCTTTGATTGACGAGGGCAAAAGAGTAAAAGACGAATTAGCTGGTTTGGAGATTAAATTAACAGAGGTAGAGTCGGAGTTTAAGGACGCGCTGAAATCAGTGCCGAATATTATTTTTGATGATGTGCCTTTAGGTGGTGAAGAAGATTCGGTGGAGATAAAGGCCTGGGGTGACAAGAAGCAAGAAGGCGTGGATCACTTAGACTATGCTATAAGTCGCGATTGGGTAGATTTTGAACGTGGCGCGAAAGTAGCTGGGGCAAAGTTTTATTATATTAAGAATGAGCTAGCGTTGCTAGAAAACGCTTTGATTCAGTTTGGTATTAAGAAGGTGCTCGAAAAAGGATTTACTTTTATCACGGTGCCAGATTTGGTGTCGTCGAAGGTGTTAGAGGGTACAGGGTTTAATCCGCGAACCTCGGACCAGTCTGACGAATATTTTATTGAGGGTGAGGATCTTGCGTTGATTGCAACAGCGGAAATTGCGTTAACTGGCTATCATATGGATGAAATTATTGACGAAAAAGATTTGCCTTTGATGTATGCGGGACTTTCGGCTTGTTTTAGAAAAGAAGCGGGCTCGGCAGGCAAGCATACGAGAGGGCTATTTCGAGTGCATCAGTTTAATAAATTGGAAATGTATATCTTTTGTTTGCCAGAGAAATCGAAAGAGATGCATGAGATGATTCGTGAAGTTGAAGAAGAAATCTGGCAGGAGCTCAAAATTCCATATCGGGTAATTAACATTGCGGCAGGTGATCTTGGTGCGCCGGCGGCAAAAAAGTACGATATCGAATATTGGTCGCCAGTGGATCAGACTTATCGTGAGCTTACTAGTTGTAGTAACTGTACAGATTTTCAGGCTAGGAATTTGAATATTCGAGTGCGCCGTGAAGATGGTACGGTGGAAGTTTTGCATACTTTGAATGGGACAGCGGTGTCATTAGCGCGGACGATGGTAGCGGTGATGGAAAACTATGTAACAAAAGATGGTAAGTTGAAAGTTCCAGAAGTATTAAAAACATATTTAAATAATCAAGAGGAGATATAAAAATGATCGAGAAGATCGAAATTTCCGGTAACGGATACAAAATTGACGAGTCGTTTAAAAAATATGTTGAGAAGAGGATTGGAAAACTAGACAAATATTTGCCGAGAAGTTCAAAAAAAGATGTAGTGACGAAGGTGATTGTGACCGAGATTGGTAAGAGCAAAGGTGAAAAATATGAGATTTCGGCAGCGATGGATATTCCTGGTGGTAAGGTGATTGCGGCTAAAGATGAATGTACAAATGTGTTTGCGGGGGTGGATCTCGTCGAAGCGAAATTGACTGGGCAAATTCGCCGATACAAATTGGAGGCGCAACCGCATCGCCAGAAGAGAAACTGGCGAAACCTCTTTATTAAGAGGAAATAGTATGGTAAAATAGGGGGAAATAATTCTGTTTTGGAGGCTATGTGAAAAAGACTGAGAAGGCTAAGAAAGTGGTCGCAAAAAAACCACGCGTAAAAAAGGAAAAGAAACCGACTGATAAGTTGGCTGATAGGACTGCGTTAACGAAGTTCTTGCAAGGGGTGTTTGGTGATGCGCAGAAAAAGATTTTGCGACGACTCTGGAAAAGAGCACAAGCGATTAATAAGCTTGAGCCAAAATACGAGAAGATGAGCGACGAGGAATTGGCGCATCAGTCTGTGTTGTTTAAGGAGAGAATTCAGAAAGCCTTGAAAGTCGCAAAAGCAGAAGAAGGAATTAATAAGTCTGGCAAAAAGCGCCCGCCAGTAGATGATACGAAGATTCTGAATGAAATATTGCCGGATGCTTTTGCGGTGGCGAGAGAGGCTTCGAAGCGCGTATCGGGGCTCCGACCTTATGACGTGCAGCTTATTGGTGGTATGGTGCTTCACGAAGGAACTGTAGCTGAAATGAAGACCGGCGAAGGTAAGACTTTGGTGGCGATGTTGCCGGCTTATCTTAATGGTTTGACTGGTCGTGGTGTGCATATTGTGACAGTAAACGACTATTTGGCGCAGCGTGATGCGGGCTGGAATGGTCCGATTTATGATTT
Source organism: Candidatus Nanosyncoccus sp. (assembly GCA_045603565.1). GTDB lineage: Bacteria > Patescibacteriota > Saccharimonadia > Saccharimonadales > Saccharimonadaceae > Nanosyncoccus. The sequence continues at coordinate 3,915 of JAZUML010000008.1, forward strand.
TCTCGGACTTTCGGTAGGTGTAATTATTAATGAAGCATCGTTTATCTATGATAAAGAGTATGAGAACGATGAGCATGAAGATGAGAGGTTTAGACATTTGAAGCCTTGTACGCGCAAAGAGGCCTATGCGGCAGATATTACTTATGGTACTAATAATGAATTTGGCTTTGATTATTTGCGTGATAATATGACTAGTGAAGTGCAATATTTGCGTCAAAGAGAATTGAATTTTGCAATCGTAGATGAGGTGGATTCAATCTTGATTGACGAAGCTAGAACACCTTTAATTATTTCAGCGCCGGCGGGCGATAACCCGGAGTCTTATTATCAATTTGCGAAAGTGGCGGCGAGACTAACGCCAGAAGATTATGTATTTGAAGAAAAGCGTCGTGCGGTGACTTTGACAGATAAAGGGATTGAAAAAGTGCAGAAGATTCTTGGTGTGGATACTTTGTATTCTACTAAGAATACACGTTTGGTTTATCATCTCGAGCAGGCGATTCGAGCAGAGATTATCTTTAAGCGCGATAAAGATTATGTAGTGACTAATTCTGGTGAAGTGATTATTGTCGACGAGCATACTGGTCGTTTGATGCAGGGACGCCGCTATAATGAAGGTTTGCATCAGGCGATTGAAGCTAAAGAAGGCGTAGTTGTGAAGCAAGAATCAATGACGCTTGCGACGATTTCGTTCCAGAATTTCTTCCGTTTATATAAGAAATTATCTGGTATGACTGGTACGGCCTTTACGGAAGCAGAAGAATTCCAGCAGATTTATGCTTTGGATGTGATTCAGATTCCGCCCAATAAGCCAATTGCTCGTGTCGATAAGGATGACTTGATTTATAAAACTAAAGCCGCGAAACTTAAAGCGATTGCTGAAGAAATTAAGAAATATCACGATCGTGGTCAGCCAGTATTGATTGGTTCTGGTTCGATTGCGAACAACGAAGAAATTGCTCGGTATTTGGATCAGTTTGGCTTGCCGTATGAGCTTTTGAATGCGAAGAATAATGAGCGTGAAGCAGCAATTATTGCTAAAGCTGGTGAAAAAGGCGCAATTACGCTTGCTACTAACATGGCAGGACGTGGTACGGATATTAAGCTCGGTGAAGGTGTGGCAGAATTAGGCGGTTTGGTAGTGATTGGTTCTGAGCGACACGATTCTAGACGTGTTGATAATCAGTTACGCGGTCGTGGTGGTCGTCAGGGTGATCCTGGCACGACGCAATTCTTTGTAAGCTGCGAAGATGATTTGATGCGAATTTTCCAGGGTGATAGGGTCAAAACTTTGATGTCTAGACTCGGCGTAGATGATGATATGCCGATTCAAACGCGTTCGATTTCTAAAACTTTGGAGGCCGCGCAAAAACGTATCGAAGGATTTAACTTTGATTCCCGAAAGAATGTGGTGCAGTATGATAACGTGATTAATCGTCATCGTAAAGTTGTTTATATGATTCGTCGTCGGATTTTGGAAGGTGATGATATTTATCCAGAAATTCAGCGTTTGATGCGTGAGGAAGTCAAAATGTTGACAGAGTTTTCGTCACGTGTGAACAAGAATTTTGATGAGGAGTTTAAAGCAGTATTTGACTTTGATGATGATTTGATTCACGGAATTGGTATTAAACGTAAGGAAAAAGACCGTGAAAAGTGTGCACTTGAAGCCGTAGAAGAAGCTTATCATAAGAAGGAAGAGGAATTCGGGTCTGAAACGATGCGAAAAGTCGAGCGCGAAGTTTATCTCAAGGTTTTGGATACTTTGTGGATGCAGCATCTTGAAAACATGCAGCATCTACGCGAGGGAATTCACTGGCGTTCGGTAGGTCAACGTGATCCGTTAGTGGAATATCGTTCAGAGTCACAGAAGCTATTTGACGGTTTGCAGAGGAATTTGCGTGAAGAAGTATTGAAAATATTGCTTTCGATTACACCAGCGATGGCGGCAGCTGATAACGCGATGGATGGTGAAGAATATGAGTCTGAGCTTACAAAGATGGCAGAAGGTCAAACTGAGCGAGGCGTGAATGAGATTTCGGCCGGCGAGAAGAATTTGGATGATGAATTTAAGAAAAAGACATCGGGTGCTGGGGTACCGAAACGTACTACAACAGCGAAATCTGCGACAAAAAAGACTAATTCTCGAAAATCTGCGGCTAAAAAGAAGAAACAGGCTCGCAAAAAAGGTCGTAAATAGTATTAGCTATGAAACATGCGGTAGAGGAGGTAACTTTAAAGAACGGGGCTAGGGGGCTTCTCATAGATATCCCTGGCGCTAGCGTGATGGCGACGCGAATTCAGTTTCGTGCGGGAATGCTATATGCCAAGGATAAACATGTTTATGAAATTCCACACTTAGTGGAACACTTAGCCTTTGGCGCGAATGCAAAATTTAAGGATGAACAGGCTTTTGAAGCGGAATTTACTAAAAATGGCGCTTATCATAATGCCTGGACTTCGGATATTTCAGTGTGTTATGAGACGGAATGTGCGGATTTTGAGTGGGAGCGAATTATGGATTTGCAGCGAGTTTCGATTACGGAGCCGCGGTTTAATGAAGAGGAACTAAAGTCGGAAAAGTCTAACGTAAGAAGTGAATTGACTGGTTATATGAACGATTATTATAGATTGCTTTGGCCGAGAGTGCAGCAAGCGGTAGGGGAAGAGATTTTGGATTTAGCTGCGAGGCGAGAGACAATTCCGAATATCAAGCTAAAAGACATTAGAGAACATTATCGCCGAACACATACAGCTAAGAATATGATGTTTATTATTGCGGGGCGGATTCGTGGTCGTAAACATAAGATCCTCAAGATGCTAGAGGCTTGGAATTTGAAGGAGGGGGAAAAGTTTGAAATTCCGATGACGGATTTGCATTCTTCGGAGGCAGTGTCGATTAGGCGAAAGGATGCATCTAATATTACTTTTGGTTTTTCTTTGATTACGCCAAGGCATTTGGAGCCAAATGAAGTGTTTGCAATGAGTTGTCTTAATCATATTTTGAACGGTACGACAAATTCGAGGATTTTTGGTGCAGCTAGGAAGCGGGGTTTGGTATATGGTATGGGCTCGTCTATTGCGAGTAATGCGCATAATTCGTATTGGGATTTTGATGGCGAGGTAAATATCGAGAATGCTGAGGCCTTGTTTGAATTGATTCAAATGGAGCTGATGCGGACGTTGAATGGTGAGATTTCGGATAAAGAATTTGAGGCGGCAAAGTCCTATGCTCTAGGACGGTTCCAAATGGGTGCGCAAACAGTAGGGCAAATTGCAGATTATTATGCGGAAGGGTATTTTACTAATGAATCGATAGAGCGTTATGATGACATGCCGAATTTGATTAAGGGAATTGACAAATTTAAGATGATTGAGCTTGCAAGGGAGTTTGCAGGAAGCGGAATTCGTGGTTTTGCGGCGGTTTCTTCGGTTGAAAAAGCCGTGATTAACGAGCTGGAATCCAGGTTAAACTTTTAATAAACAATTTATTCGTTTTCACTCTCGCCATGGTAATTTTTACAACGGATTAGTCGGATTCGTACCTGTATTTCAGTACAGGATACTCATCCGTAACCGTTGTAAAAATTACCTGGGTTCGCTCAAATACTCATAAATTGCTTATTAGAAGTTTGAACTGGGCACCACGATCGTAAACGTCTTTGAACATGTCAAAGCTAGCGGCGGAGGGGGACATTAGAACGATGGTTTGGTTTTTGGTGCTTTCTGTTGCGATTTGTTCGGCGTATTCTTTAGCGGTATTGATGGCCTCTTCGAGCGATTCGACTAGAGTAAAACGATCGTCTTGATATCTTTTAGCTAATTCGTGGCCAGATTCACCTATAAGAATGATTTTTTTGATGTTTTTTGATTGTATGATTTCGTGTATTTCTGGAAGATCTTCGTAGTTGGTTTTATCGCGTCCACCGATGATGACCACTAGATTGTCGTTTGGAAATGCATTAATGGCTACTCTAGTGGAGGCAGGATTGGTGGAGAAGTTATCATCATAGTATTTGACGCCGTTCAATTCGCGAAGGTATTCGAGTCGATGGGGGAGGCCTTTGAAGTTTTTAAGGCCTTCTAAAATTTGGCTTTGATGTTCACTTAAATATTCATCTGGTGATATATTCAAAGCACAAGCGACGGCGGCGAGTGCGGCGATGCAGTTATTTTGATTATGTTCTCCAGGAAGAGTGATGGCATTTCGAATAGTGTCAGGGATAGGGAATGGGTAAGGGATTTTGTGGGCTTCGGACTTTTGGGCGATTTTAACAGATTCGGGATTATCTTGATAATAGATACAGAAATCATCGGTGGTTTGATGTCGGCAAATATTGGCTTTGGCACTTAAATAATCGCTGTAATCCTTGTGAACATTGAGATGATCTGGCTCTAAGTGGCCGATAACGGAAATATGAGGAGATTTTTCGAGGTCCCAGAGTTGGAAGCTGGACATTTCATAGACGACAATAGAGGTAGATTTGAGGGTGTCTAGGACATCGATGGCGGGATTACCGATGTTGCCCACTAGAAACGCATCTTGGTTTTCGGCGTCTAAGAGGGATTTGACGAATGAACAGGTGGTACCTTTGCCTTTGGTGGCGGTGACGCCAATGATAGGGCAAGGGCAATGATCGAAGAAGTATTTGGTGAGACTGGACTCGTTATTTAGGTTAAGAGGCGGAATGGATGGGCTTCGAAAAACTATATCATATGACGAATAATCTTTGCTGGCGAATTGTTTTGGGGTGAGATTTTCGTAAATGTCAAATTCGGCGTTAAATTTGGTTTTGAAGTATTTTTCGGCGGATTTGCCTTCTTTGCCGTAGCCTAATAATGCAATTTTCATATTTTTATTATAGCATATTTGAGGTAACAGAGAAGTAAGCATTGACATTTTGGCGGAAGTGTGATATAATTAAGGGGTAGATTATCTCGGGGAAGGTTTTTCTTGAGAGGGTCTCGTAACCCTTAATAAACGCATTTTTGCGAGTAAATAGTATTCGTTGTCAGAGAGGAAGGAGATTTTCATGAAGAAAATTCTGGACAATTATAGTTCCGTTGACGAGCAAGGGGCTCAGGTCATTGCTGAGCGATGCTTGAAGTGGCAAGAGCTTGGCGTGAGCGAGCCTAATCAAATAATTGGCGAGATTCTCGCTGGTGGCGGCACTATCACGAACGGCGTAGTTATCGGTGAGTATTTGTTTGGGAATATGTACAATCCCGACAAGGCTCTCGAGCTTATTGGTTCGGTGTGGTGCACGTCGATTGTTCTTAGTACGGATAAGGACGACGAAGGTCGCCAATGGGTGACTACTGCAAGCGGTTCCAGGTACTTGTTACTTGGCAAGCGTCCGGAGAGGAGCTTCAAGGAGATTCTGAGTCGAATCTATTTGATAGCTCCAGAGCCGTTTGCGGAATATCTCGAAGATCACGTGTCTTTCTGGGCTCCAGAGATTCGCTGGGGTAATTTGACTAATGCTGTTAAGGCTTATGTTGAACCGTCCAGTAAAGACCCGCGTGCCATCGAGATTTACTCCCTTCTCTGTGCGTGCACGAAATCGGAGATGGCTCGTAGATTTGAAAAAGATGGGTTTTAACAAGTAGCGTCTAGGAAAGGAATAACGATGCTAAAACACACTATTGCGCTGCTACTCACCATTGTCGTTGCAGAGGTGATGAGTTTCGGCAACCTTGTCCTGAGCAGTAACGTTGATGTTCCCACGAATAGCGAGAAATCATCCATGATGGTCGTTTCTGAGCCGGTTTATGTGCCGGAGGAGGCCGTGACGGTGGAAAAAGCTGCTGTTGAAATTGAGGACACGGAAGAACCTGACGGCGTGGAAGAGTGGTCCGACTACGGTTATTATGATGAGAACATCATCTATTATGACTATGCCGACTATGGCTACGACGACGGTTACAGCTATGAGGCTCCGTCTTATGACGGCAGTGGATACGCTAATGCAAACGTTGATGGGGCATGGATTTCTGGCGCCGATTTTATGTTTAACGGCGTGCACCAAGACTCCAGCGGATATTCTTATAGTTGGTATCCAGAGAGAGTGTTGCCGGGTGGTGGCCTGAATATTCCTGGTCGTCATGTTGGCGATGAGGGGTATGTCGTTGATGGCGACGGAAATCTGTGTGTTGCCTCTGACGATCTGCCTTATGGTACGGTCGTTAGCGTGCCGTTTGGTTCCGGCACCGCTGTCGTGTACGACTGTGGAGGGGGCCACGGAAATCTCGATGTGTACACGTCGTGGTAACTTCCATAGCGCTACAGAAAAGGTCGCACTTAGTGCGGCCTTTTTCATGTCTTTTTGATGATTTTTCGGGCTTCTTCTAGAGAATGAGTTTCCATAAGTTTGGCGCGGAAATCTTTGGCGCCAGGAAAGTTATTGATGTAGATTTTGAAATAGTGCTTTAGACTTTCGTAAGGAATATGAGAATAGGTCTTTTCGTCGCCGCTTCGCTCGCGCCCGTCGTTACGGGGCTCGCTCGCTAGATGCTCCCCGTTGGTCGCAATGCTCCTCAAAAACCTATTCTCATATTCTTCATATAAGTCTAAATGTAGTTTCAAGAGTTCCATTAATTCTGCGCGAGTGGGGGAGTGATCGGTGAAACAATAGGGGTTAGCGAAGACGCCACGACCGATCATAAAACCATCTACTTCGGGGTATTTTTGATAAAGCTCAAGGGCGTGAGCGCGGTCTTTGATGTCACCGTTGATAATCAATTTGGTTTCTTTTGAAATTTGGTCACGTAGTGTGATTATTTTGGGGATAAGTTCGTAATGGGCGGGGACTTTGCTCATTTCTTTTTTGGTGCGAAGATGTACGGTGAGGGCGGAGGGGTGTTCGTTTAATATGGTTGGAAGCCAAATCTGATATTCTCCGGGATTAGACCATCCAAGGCGCGTTTTGACAGAAACTGGTAAATTGGTGGATTTTTGAGTATTTTTGAGGCATTCTATAGCTAGCTCGGGGGTTTTGATCATGGCTGCGCCACCACCTGTTTTGTTGACATGCTTGTCGGGGCAGCCAAAATTGAAGTCTACTCCTGAAAAACCGAGCGATTCGAGTGCGTTGCAAGTTTCCGAAAAATGTGCTGGATTTTTGCCCCAGATTTGAGCGATGATAGGGGTGTCAGTAGGCGCGATTTCGAGGCGTTCTAAGGCGTTGGCGCGACCCTTTTCGGAGGCATAAGAAGAAACATTGGTAAATTCTGTAAAAAATAAGTCTGGTCGGCCGGCGCGTGCTATGACTTGACGAAAAATTATGTCCGTAACGCCTTCCATAGGGGCGAGGACGAGAAAAGGTTTTGATAGCTCTTGCCAAATATTCATTTTGATATTATAACATATCACTTGGGAATTGGGATTGAATTAGAGCGGTTTTTTGATTATAATGAATATATAAAAAATAAATGGAGATAATACTATGAGCGAAACGTTTCCAAATAGCAACCAAGATGAGCAAGATTACAAAGTGACTAAACTTCCTGGGCCGACAGAGGAAGAGATGGATGCAATTCGTAAAGAAGCTGGAACGCAAGAATATGTAGGTGAAAAACAAATAGGAAATGGTCCAGACTATGAAGGTAATGGATTCCAGGCAAGTGGAAATGAACTTTCATCTGATGATGCAGGCGCCGAAGTACTGCCGGCCGAAGAGGATGCAATTAACAAGGCTCTTGGTGACGCAGCATTAGAGGGGGTTAAGGAAGAACAAAAAGAGGATGAAGGGGGCGAAAGCGCCGCCTAGATTGATTCCGTGATTAATTAAAAGCCACCCTAATGGGTGGCTTTTTGGGAGTTACGAGGGGAGTATGACTCCGACGAGGTCCTTTCTTTTGAAGTCTGGGAGGTCGAAGAAACGGCCGATTTGGTGGTTCGCCATGTTTAGGGCCGTCAGGACATTGTCCCACATGGAGAGGTAGGTTTCTCCGTCGCGGTAGACGAAAATCACCATATCGTTGATTCCCTTATAACGGCCCAACTTGGCCGCGACTTCGGGGGTGAAGTGCCTGCGATCCTGTTCGCTAAAAACAGGGTAGATCGTGCTCACTATGCCACGCTTGTTGATGATCTTGATCCCTTCGTCTGGGATTTTGATGCAGCGCTTCAGCCTTTTCTCCTCGTTGTCCATCTTCTTGAACTCGTGTGCCTCGCAATAAGCTAGGCACTCCTCCTTAAAGCTGCGATTGGAAACAGGCATTATAAACTCCTTTCTAAAGAACGGAAATATCGTACTGCGATAAATCAATATTGTTTTACTATTTTAACATAGATTATTATATTTGTCAATAGTGTAAAATGATTTTGTTTTTAAAATGTGCTATAATTAGATTGCTCATGCTATACTTCGGTCACTGGCGATGAGAAAAGTTTTTAGGCATCAAACGTTTGTCATTTGCGTTTTTTGCTATGAGCTGGTATAACCTTAGGCTCGCATAAATGACTCTATTAATTAATTATTAAGGAGTCTTTATGAAAAACTTTAACAAAAACAACAAAGAGCAGGTCGAGGTAATGGCCCTCTTCGGTTACGAAATGACGCCCTGCCAACCGCTGACTTATCGGCGACGAGGCGAGCGCGAAACCGAGGTAACGGAACTGCTTCGCACGCAAATTCGTTTTGTGGGCGGCGTGACGTTACATATCTTCGATGTGCTAATTGGCCAGGAGAAGGCACGACTCGAGTTTAACTCGGGAACCTTATCTTGGTACCTCACCTAGAGGATGGCCCTTAGGGGCCATTTTCTATGGTATAATTTGATTATGCAGGAAATAACTAAGCGGTTAACAGAGCTTGAGATTGATTTTTTGAAGGTTTATGAGAAATTGGCTATTTCTGATAAATTGTCGAAAATTGCAGTTTTGGAAAAAGAGGTGGCAGAGCCAGAGATTTGGAAAGACGTAAAACAAGCAACGGGAAAAAACCAAGAGCTCGCTAAACTAAGTGACGAGGTGCAGCCGTGGGAGTTATTAAAAACGCAAATTAGCGATTTGAAGGAGATGCTAACGATTGCAGATGAGGATTTGAAAGAGGAAATTAGCGGGCAAGTTGAGGCGATGGGGCGGCAATTTGCTGAACTTAAAAAGGCACTCAGGTTTCAGGGAAAATATGATTCTCGGGATGCGATTATTAGGATAACTTCTGGGGCGGGTGGCACCGAGGCAATGGATTGGGCGGGGATGTTGGAACGGATGTATTTGAGATTCTTTGAGAAAAAAGGCTTTAAGGTAGCCTGTCTTGAGCGGGTGACCGGTGAAGAAGCGGGGATTAAGACTGCTGTATATGAGGTGGCGGGAGCAAATGCTTATGGATGGCTAAAGTCGGAACATGGTGTACATCGTTTGGTGCGCTTATCTCCGTTTAACGCAAATAATTTGAGACAGACTTCTTTTGCATTGGTGGAGATTTTGCCTCGTATTACCGCTGATACGGATATCGAGATTGATGAGAAGGATTTAAGGGTGGATGTATACCGTTCTGGTGGCCATGGTGGTCAAGGAGTAAATACGACGGACTCAGCGGTAAGGATTACGCATTTACCAACTAATACTGTAGTGGCGATTCAGAACGAACGTTCGCAGATTCAAAACCGTGAAAAAGCAATGGAAATATTGAGAGGTAAGTTGGTTCAAATGCAGTTAGAACAACACGCTGCGACGATTGGGGAACTACGCGCCGGTGAGTCGGCTGGCTGGGGCCAGCAGATACGTAATTATGTTCTGCAACCCTATAAACTAGTGAAGGATACAAGGACGGATTTCGAGTCGAAAGAACCAGATAAAGTACTAGACGGCGAGATTGATGGGTTTATAGAAGCATTTTTGGAAAATAGTTAAGTTTATGTGTTAAACATTGATTTTTTTGTGATGATATGATATAAAAATAGATGTCCTAGTACTTCGTAGATTGGAGCTGCAGTGAAAAAAAAGGACAAAATCATAGTGGCTCTATTGGTTGGAATTATATTGATTACGGTCCTTTATAGTGTCTATTCTACGATGGGGACTACGAGGGCTTATAGTGATCAGTATGAACTAGTGCGAGTAGAGGCAAAATGCGTCAGAATATCGGGAAAAACGGACGTGCGTTCGGAGCCAGTGATACTTGAAGAGCAGGGTACGTTTGTGCCTGATAACTCGTTTGGTAAAGTGTCAGAAACTGGTTTTTCGCTCGTAGTGATTAATCTCTATGAGACTAACGTTGTTCTGGGTGAAGGGGATAGATTTATCGGCATAAATGTCGATGATATTATGTCTGCCCCGGAGAGACGATGGTTCCCGAGAGAACTGAGCGGCGATCCAGACGGTATTGTGTGGGTGGACTCTCGTTGTCTAGAGGTAGTTGCCTAATACTTTGCCATTTTCCAATCAAACGAAAAACCCCGGCAGATTGCCGGGGCTTTTTTGTTCAGTTGTAAATAGAGATTAGGGCTCGAAACGGCTAAGATCGATGTCGTGCCACCTGTCACGGCCTTTTACGTGTTTGCCTCCATATGAATGGATTTCGTATTGCCGTTCGCATATGAGGTACCGTTTGCCGTCTTGCGCTTCTAATGTAATGATGTTGATCAAGAAGCAGTCTTTGGGTATCCGCAGATTGGTTTCGCTGATGATGGCGAGTGTGTTGTTCATAGTATTTAAGGCTTTGATAAGATAAAACCAAATTTCTGAGCTAGCCATCATGTCGAGCAGAGCGGTCTTGTCTTGAAGGCAGAGGCCATATGGCGTAACGATGTATGCCTTATCTCGATCGAGATTGAACAGATTATGGAGCGTAAAGCTGTACCGTCTATTCCAAGCTTCCTTTAGGGGAACACTTTTGTTTATTGCGCGGATTCTAGTGTCGAAAATTCTTAGACATCGCAGGGTAACTTGATCGGACCACGATTTTTCTAAGCGATCTTCGCCTTCTTTCCAGTAGTTGAACGCTTCGAGGTTGAATGAGCTGGTGGTATCAATTGGCATAATCGCCCCTTTCTCTAGTTATAACTAGAATAGTATTTTAAGTTGCACACAATCCCACATTTGCTTACGGTGTTTTATTATAGCATGATTATAGCGAATTGTCAATAGAGAAGGATTATAAGATTGACTTTTTAGTGTATTTGTGGTATAATGTAGGTAGTTCTATTGATCGAATGGGATGCACTAGTTAACAACAAGTGGTTTGCTTGATTATATTTCGTCCGTACCTATGGTACAGAGAGGAGTTAGCATGGCTAACTATGTCTTTTCCGACCTTCACGGCAGCCTGAACGCCTGGAGGGCGATTCAGGAAAGGACTAACGATGGTGACCGCCTTTATTGTTTGGGCGACGCTGCGGATCGTGGACCTGATGGCTACCAGATTCTGAAGGAGCTTTTCGATGATTCCCGTGTGATTTATCTCAAGGGGAATCATGACGACATGTTCGTCGAAGGTGTTCTTAAGGGTAACTCGCGTACTCTTCGGCACTGGATAGATCGATGTGGGGGATGGTCAACCTTTGAGGCATGGGGTAATGATGGTCAATCGCTTGATATTCTCGAGTGGTTAGATTCTGCGCCTGAGATTGAGAAGGTTGTGACCGAGAAAGGTTTGATTCTCTTGAGCCATGCCGGGTATACTCCGCATAGGACTCCCTTGAAGACCTTGTCCAACGTCGATTTTATTTGGGGACGTGAGCATTTTCTCGACCCCTGGGAACTTGGCGACCTAGACGTGTTCGTAGTGCATGGACATACTCCTGTTTCTACGGTTTGGGCGGGTGCCGACGAGCCGGTCTTCTATGCTGATGGCCACAAGGTCAACATCGATCTTGGCACTTACTTTTCTTACAGGTGTGCCTTGATGTGCCTTGATGACTTCAGTTATGAGGTTTTTAGGGTTTAGTTTTTGCACTCCTCCTTGGCGATAGGTCGAGGGGGAGTGTTCTAGGAAAGGAAAGAATATGAGCCAGATGATTTTGAACTACCTCATGACGGACGGTGACGGCTACAATGTGATAGCAAAGAATTGCTATCGTTGGCGTAGTGACGCCACCCGAAACGTTGCCGATGTTATTGGCGAGATTTTGGCGGGTGGTGGCCTGATCGGTCTAAAGCCGAGGGGAGGACTGCACGTGTTTGGAAACATGTATAATCCCGACAAAGGCTTTGAGGGCGAGATTTGGGTTTCCGCTCCGATTGTCTCCGTTGAGGTCCAGGACGATCTAACATACGTCATCACCTCGAGCGGATCGAAATACTATCTGTTTTATCCTTTTAGCTTTTCGTCAAAGGAAGATTCAGATGATTCGGATGATTTGGGCGATTTGCCCGATTCGTGTGATTTGCACGACGACGTACCCGAGCCGACCACAGAGGAGGTGTTCAAGGATCCAATTGGATACCTGAATTATCTCTCCGCTCAATAGAATGAGCGCTGCCTTAGGGCGGCGCTTTTTCATTTTAAAAATAGGGGTTGGCAAGAGAAAAAAACTGTGCTATAATTGGCATGTTATACCTAGACATAAGGAGAGGTCCTGAGATTTTGAGTCAGGAAACCAACCTAAAAGTCTAGTTTTAATAGTGTAATTTTGCTTGATGTACAGAGGCAAAAATACAAAATTACGCCTTACAGGGGCGTGGAGTATTAAATATAAGGGAAAGGAATTAGGATGCAAGTCATTCTCGGCACCAAAATTGGTATGACTCAGATCATCGGTGAAGATGGTGTTGTGACTCCTGTCACAGTGCTTCAAGCCGGCCCTATCACGGTGACTCAGATTAAAACTGTCGAAACTGATGGTTATAACGCCGTGCAAGTGGGTTATGGTCAGAGTAAGAATCTGAGCAAGTCGGTTTCCGGCCACACAAAAAAGGCTGGTGAAAATATAAATCCTAGAATCCTGAAGGAATTTAGAGTTGACGAAATTCCGGAAGGGCTAAAATTAGGCGACAAAATTACCGTCGAAAGCTTTAAGCTTGGTGATAAGGTCGCGGTAACTGGTACAAGCAAAGGTAAAGGTTTTGCGGGTACCGTCAAGCGTCACAATTTTATCGAATCTCGCAATACGCACGGATTTAAGGGGAACATTCGTCGCGTTGGTTCGATTGGTTCGATGTATCCACAGAAGGTCTTTAAGGGCAAGAAAATGCCAGGTCGAATGGGCCACGAACAAGTGACTGTCAAAAATTTGGTAGTTGCTTATATCGATGTAGAAAAAAACTTGATTGGTCTAAAAGGTGCTGTGCCTGGACCACGCAAGGGCATCGTATCGGTGGAGGGAAAGGAGTAATATGGCTACTTTGAATAAAGATATTTTCGGTTTGAAGGTGGAAAATCACGAACTCGTAAAATTAGCTTATGATACATATTTAGCCAATTCTCGTAGTTCTCATGCCAAAACCTTGAAGCGTGGTGAAGTTCGTGGCGGCGGCAAGAAGCCTTGGAGGCAAAAAGGTACTGGTAGAGCTCGTTTTGGTTCTACTCGTAACCCGATTTGGCGCCATGGTGGTGTAGCTTTTGGTCGTACTGGCAACGAAAACTTCACCAAAAAGATTGCAAAAAGCGCTAAGCTTTTGGCTGTACGTCAAGCATTGTCAATGAAAAATGCTGACAAAGCTGTGATTGTATTAGAAAAAGAAGTGAAGCTTACTGGTAAAACCAAAGACGCTGTCAAAGTTTTGAAAGAATTGAAACTTGAAGGTAAGAATGTGTTAGCGGTTGCCGCGGAGAAAACTCCAGAAGCATTGCGCTCTACTAATAATTTGCCAAATGTTAAATTAGTACGTGCTACATATTTAAATGTATTCGACATTATGAACGCAGATGCAATCGTGTTTTCTGAGGCAGCATTAAAAGTAGTAGAAAAATGGTTAATGGGAGAGGAGAAGTAAGATGGTAAAAGAAGATAAAACCAATATTGAACTTCATCTCTTGGAGCCACGCGCTACTGAGAAGAGCTACTTGGAGCAAACTAACCGAATTTATGTTTTTCCGGTGAAAAAATCTACTTCGAAGCAAGCAATTGCTAAGATGGTAGAAAAAGAATTTAATGTAACAGTGACTGATGTCAAGACATTAATTCGCAAAGGTAAAAAGACTAAATATTCGAAAGGTAAGCACGCTTATCCCGGTATTACACATCGTCGAGATAGGAAGTTTGCTTATGTGAGACTCGCGAAAGGTGATTCAATTAAAGTATTTGATGAACCAGAAGAAAATAAAACCAGCGCAAAGGAAGCCAAGAAGGCCGATTCGAAGAACAGTCGAAGCGCAGCCAAGGCTGACAAGAATGCAGGTAAGGAGAAGAAGTAATGGCAATTAAAGCATATCGCCCAATGACACCGGCGCAGCGTCAAAAGACGACCGAAGATTACGATCAGATTACGACCAAGAAGCCACTCAAGTCATTAACTAAGGCGAAAAAACAACAGGCCGGTAAGAATAATCAAGGCCGAATCACGGTACGACACCGTGGTGGTGGCGTGAAGCGTCATTATCGTATTATGACCTACAAGCTGCCAAAGGATTTGACTTTTACAGTCGAAGAGATCGAATACGATCCGAATCGCTCAGCACGAATTGCGAGAGTTAAGGATCAAAACGGCGTATATTATTATGTACTCGCTGATACCAAGATGACAAAAGGTACGACTTTTAAGACTGGTAATGAAATCGAGGTTGAAGATAGTAATCGAATGCCGCTTGAAAACATTCCAGTTGGTACTTTTGTGTATGCGATTGAGCTTGCTCCGGGCAAGGGCGCACAAATGGTGCGCGCAGCTGGAGCTTCGGCGCAGTTGATGGCAAAAGAAAATGGCTATGCTACTTTGAAGATGCCATCTGGTGAAGTACGCAAAGTATTGGTAGGCTGTGAAGCTTCAATCGGTACGGTTTCGAATTTGCAGCATCAGAATGTAAAGATTGGCGCGGCTGGTCGACGTCGCCGTAAGGGTATTCGCCCAACTGTACGTGGTGTCGTGATGAATGCGGCGGATCACCCACATGGTGGTGGTGATGGTGGTCGTCACGGCTCGGGTAAAGCTCCGCGCACTCCATGGGGTCAACTCACTTTGGGCTATCGTACCCGTCGTAATAAGAAAACTAATAAAATGATCGTGCGCAGTCGCCACGAAGGAAAGAGGAGATAATGTCTAGGAGTCTGAAAAAGGGTCCGTTTGTGGACTATAAACTCGCCAAGAAAGTTGCTGCGCTGTCTTCTGAAGATCGCACAGTAATTAAGACTTGGGCAAGATATTCTACTATTTCACCAGAAATGGTAGGTAGAACTATAGCGGTTCATAATGGTAGAGTGCATGTACCAGTTTATATTTCAGAAAATATGGTTGGTCATAAGCTCGGTGAATTTGCTCCAACGCGTAAATTCCGCCGTCATGGTGGTAAAAAAGCTGCCGAAGCTGCAGCGGCGAAAGGAAAAGGTTAGAATATGGCAGAAACACTTTTTGCACATGCATACGAAAAAGGCATCGATTCTCAGCCTAGAAAGACCAATATCGTCGCTAGCTTGGTGAGAGATCGTTATGTAGCTGATGCGGTGGTAATTTTGGAGCACACTCAGCGCAGAGCTGCACGTGCAGTATTAAAAGCAATTGAATCGGCAAATGCAAATTTGCTCAATAATTCTAGCAAGACAATCGATCCAAAAACTGTGCGAATTGCTCGAATTGTAGTAACGAATGGCACTAGGATGCGTCGCTACAAGCCGGCATCTAGAGGTCGCGCATTGCCTTATGAAATCATTTCGTCCAACATTTTTGTTGAGGTCGCAGGCGAAGAAAAAGTTAAGAAGGCTGCACCAGCCAAGAAGGCTGAAGCAGAAAAGAAGGAGAAAAAGTAATATGGGTCAGAAGGTTAATCCCATCTCTTACCGCCTTCAAATCAGTAAAGACTGGTCTTCTAAATGGTTTACCAGGAAGTCTGACTTTCGTCATTGGCTGGTTGAAGACGCTAAAATCCGTGACTTGATCGAGGAGCGCTACAAAGCTCGTCCGACAATTGCGCGGGTTGACATTGAACGCTCCGCAAATCTTACGACGATTACTATTTTGACCGCTAAGGCCGGCGCGGTAATCGGTAAGCAAGGTTCGGGGATTAACGAGTTGAAAAAGCAGCTCGAAAAAATCGTTTCTGGACCGATTCGTATTAACGTCGAAGAGGTTAAGAAACCAGAATTAAATGCAAAATTAGTAGCCGAGAATATTGGTTTTCAGTTGGGTAAGCGTATGAATTTCCGTCGCGCCGTAAAGACCGCTTTGCAGTCTACGATGAATGCTGGTGCGAAGGGTGTACGTATTGAGGTGGCAGGGCGCCTCAACGGTGCTGAAATGAGTCGTCGTGAAAAATTCATTGACGGTTCGGTGCCTCTACATACTTTGCGTGCTGACATTGACTTTTATTGTCATCATGCGCCAACGATTGCTGGTATTGTAGGTGTAAAAGTTTGGATCTATAAGGGGGAAAAGTAAGATGGCTATTTTGATACCGAAGAAAGTACCACATCGTAAGGTACGCAAAGGCAAAAATGCAGGTATTGCGACGCGTTGTAATACAGTGGCGTTTGGTGAATTCGGATTGATGTCGTTAGACAATGAGCGTATTACCTCTCGTCAAATTGAGGCAGCACGTCAGGCGATTACCCGTTATGTAAAACGCGGTGGTAAAATTTGGATTCGAATTTTCCCGCATACACCAGTTTCAAAGAAGCCTTTGGATGTAAAAATGGGTTCAGGTAAAGGTGAACCACAGTTTTATGTAGCAAAAGTGAAAGCTGGTACAGTGATGTTTGAAATTGCTGATGTGGATGAAGCAAAAGCACGCGAAGCATTGCGTCTTGCTTCTCACAAACTACCGGTGAAATGTAAAATAATTAAGAAAGAGGAGTTTTAAGATGGCACACACTTTGATTGGAACTGTGACTTCCGATAAGCGCGATAAGACCATTACCGTCTCCATTGTTAGCCGGGAAACTCATCCACTTTATCGTAAACAGTTTACGAAGACCCGTAAATATACTGCTCATGATGAAAAGAATGAGGCAAAGGTTGGTGATCGCGTACAAATTGCGATGAGCCGTCCGATTTCCAAGACTAAGGCTTACACTTTGGTCAAGATTATTGAAAAATCACGCGGTACGGTTGAGTTGAAGGAAGATGTAAACACAGTAAAAGAAGAAAAGAAAGTCGGCGCTGATGCGGAAGCTAAAGCCAAGAAAGCTGAAGCCTTAAAGACCGAAGAGGTTGATGAGGCAAAAGCTGAAAAGGCAGAAGGGGAGGAGGCTTAGATGATTCAGCAAGAGACTAGATTAAAAGTAGCCGATAACTCTGGCGCAAAAGAACTTGGCGTGATTCGTGTACTTGGCGGTACGCGTGCTAGATATGCTAGAGTAGGCGATATTGTGACTTGTTCGGTTAAGGAAGCTTCACCGACGGGAAATATTAAGAAAAAAGCTGTAGTACGCGCAGTGATTGTGAGGACAGTAGCTCCAATTCGTCGTCCAGATGGTTCAACCATTCGTTTTGACGAAAATGCAGCAGTACTAGTGAATGACGATAAAACCCCGAAAGGCACCCGTGTCTTTGGGCCAATTCCTAGAGAATTACGCGAAAAAGGTTTTATGAAGATTATCAGCTTGGCTCCGGAGGTACTTTAAAATGGCAAAGAATTTGAAAGTTAATGACAAAGTATTAGTAATCTCTGGTAGTCATAAAGGTAAAGAAGCCAAGATTGTAAAGATTGATCGTGAAGCAGGCAAAGCCATGTTAGAAGGTATCGGTGTAGTAGAGCGTCACGTAGCTAAATCGTATATCAATCCAAAGGGCGGTAAAAAGACCGTGCATCTTGGAATTGATTTGTCGAATTTGAAGTTAATTGAGGCGGCGAAATTCGTGAAGTCGTCTGTGAAAAAAGTTGACAAAAAAGCTAAGAAAGGAGCTAAATAATGGCGGAAAAGAAAACGGCTGCTGAAGCTAAGGCCAAAACTGCGACTAAAGCAGTTAAAGCTGACGCAAAAGCACAACCACGCCTCAAAGCTCTTTACAACAACGAGCTAAAGGCGAAATTAATGAAGGAGTTGGGACTAAAGAATATTAATCAAGTTCCGGAACTCAAGAAAGTTGTAGTCTCGTGCGGGGTTGGTAAAAAGCGTGAAGACAAGCGTTTTACTGAGACCGTGGAGTTGACTTTGGCCAAAATTACTGGTCAGGTAGCTACTTCGAGATTGGCAAAGAAATCAATTGCTACATTTAAAATTCGTAAAGGTATGGGTGCGCCAGTTGGGTATCTCACGACTTTACGTAATGACAAAATGTATGAATTTGTCGATCGTTTGATTAATGTGGCTTTGCCGCATGTACGTGATTTTCACGGTGTATCTCGCAAAGCTTTTGATGCACAAGGTAATTACAACTTAGGGTTAAAAGAACAGACTGTATTCCCGGAAATTACCTTCGAGGATGCATCGGTGCTTCATGGTGTTGAAGTAACATTTATTATTAAAAATGGTTCAAAGGAAGGAAGTCTAAAATTGTTAGAACTCTTTGGAATGCCGTTTGAGAAGGAGGCAAAGTAGTATGGCTAAGAAATCTGCAGTGCTTCGTGATCAAAAACGACAAAAAATGTATAACAAGTATAAAGATAAGCGCGCAGCTTTGAAGGCGGCGGGAGATTTGGAAGGTTTGCAAAAGCTTCCACGCAATTCTAGCCCAACAAGACTGAAAAATCGCGATATGTTGGACGGTCGTCCACGCGGTTATATGCGCCGATTCGGACTAAGTCGTATTAATTTCCGGGAGAAAGCAAGTAAGGGCGAAATTCCTGGTGTAACTAAGAGTAGCTGGTAGGAGAAAGGAGAGAATATGTCATTACAATCTACAGATCAAGTTGCCGATTTGCTTACGCGTATTCGTAATGCAATTAAGGTTTCAAAAAATGAAATTCTAGTTCCTACTTCTAAGCTTAAAGTAGGCGTGGTAGATGTGTTAGCTAAGAATGGTTACATCGCTGATTACAAAGTCGAAGATGGTAAACCGCGTGGGGTTTTGAAAGTCACGATTAATGAAGCTGGCACAAATCCAAAGATTAGCGAGATTTCTAAGGTCTCTAAACCTGGTCGTCGTGTATATTCGTCTGCAGATGATTTGCCGACGGTAAAATCTGGACGCGGAATGATTATCGTTTCGACTTCGAAAGGTTTGATGACCGGACGTGAAGCTAAGAAAAATCGTCTTGGCGGTGAAATTTTAGTGAAAGTTTGGTAAACCAGAACTAGGCAATTTTTCAGCGTTGAAACACGCGCCGTATAAAAATTACAACAGCTCAGGCGGGCTCGTCCCGGTATTTCAGTACCGGCTACTCGCCCGTGACTGTTGTAATTTTTATCGGGCGGTTTCAAAATGCTTCAAAATTGCCTAGTTCTGTTTTTTACCTACTTTATTAAGACGCTTATCGTTGACCTCTGTGGCAAAGTGGAGTAGAATTACTGTATTAATAAAATGTCGAGGGTGTGGTAGACGGCTTGTTTATTCGACCAGAAGAGGAGGAGGATGAAAAAACTCAAAAGATTAATGTACGCAGCTTTTGCGTTTTTGTTGGTGGGTATTAATGTTGGCGGTGGCATTGTACCTGTTTTAGCAATCGAAGGTGACAGTGCTACGGTAAAAAATGACCCGAACGGTCCAACTGTTTTACCTGATGGGGTAAAACTGCATAAGACTGCACGAGCGGTGCCTGGGTACGCGAACGAGTGGGAGGTGACTTTAAAAATTGAGGCGCCTGTGACAACTGCGACGTCGGATACGGTAATAGTAATCGATCGTTCAAACAGTATGAACGGTGATCCTCTGACCGAGGCAAAAGATGCAGCGGAAGTATTAGTTGATGAGTTGCTAGATGAAAATAATATAATTGATGGCAATCCGATAAACAGGGTTGCAGTAGTTTCTTACGGTTCTAATTTTAGCAATGAGTCAAATGGCTTTACCGGGATGCACGATGTGGCGTATAATGCTATTGATGAAATTGATGAAGGTGGAGGCGGGACATTTACGCAGGGTGGTTTGCATATGGCAATCGATTTGATAAATTCTTCCACCGCTACATATAAAAACATTATTCTTCTTTCGGACGGTGAGCCGACTTATAGCTTTAGAATAAATAATCCAGATAACTATTTGATAGACGGTGGATCTGATGCGGCTGTTTATAATGGTTGGGTCAAACAACAGACGAGTACAGAGGTAAGTGCATCGGATTTCGTATATACTGGTTATAACAATAACCGTAGAGTCGGTAATGGTTCGAGTATGTGGACAGCTTATGATTATGGCTACGGTTATGGTTTTGGTGATAACTGGGTGAATTTTTATAACCATGGTAATTCAGCAATTGCGGAAGCAGGATTCTTTAACGGTAAGGGTAATTTGTATGCGATTTATTTCGAGACTGATAGTACAAATACTTTAGGTGAGGAAACATTGAGGAAAATGGCGACGGCCGCTGGTGGCGAGATGCATACGGCGACGGCCGGTGAGCTTGATGATATATTTGAGCATATTGCGGGTAAGATTTCGTCGGTAGTAAGTGGCGCGCATGTGCATGATGTGATGGGCGAGGGTGTATATATCGATAACGCAACTCACGCCGAGGATTTGGATTGGGATCCAGTATTTTCGTTTAATAGCGACACTAATATGTACGAGGCGACTACGACTTATCGAGTTTCGGCAAGTGAGGCTATGTTGGAAGATAGTGCGCATGAAACCGAAGAAGGTTTCCATCGCTTGAATAAATCTGCATCTATAACTTATGGCGATACGACTGGTTATTTCCCGGTACCTTATGTGAAACCGTTTTTCGTCAATGTGAAGAAGGAACTTGAGGGGCAAGAGTGTGCAGAAGGTCAGTGTATGTTTGATTTCAAGATTGAGCATCCACAAGGATTGAAAGAGACTGATTATTCGGTAGAGGCGGGCAAGACGCATCGCATTGTGGAGCCTTTCCCAATTGGTGATTATACTTTGACAGAGTTAGGTGAAACTGCGGGAAGTAGCAATCCGATAGCATTTGAATATTACAATACTACTTATACTGGAAATCAGTTTACAATTAACGAAGAGCATGCGGATCATATTGATGTGACGATTAAAAATGTATACGAAACAGTAGATTTGTCGGCATCTAAGGTGTGGAATGATGGAGACGACCAAGATGGTTTACGAGATGATTATGACGATTTTTGGGTAGTAGTGAAAGATGGTCAGGGCAATTATGTGGCGATGCGGAAATTAACAGGAGCTGATAAAAGCTATTCGTTTGAAGACTTGCCAAAGAATTATAATGGTAACGAGATTAATTATAAAGTAGTGGAAGCGAGTGGCTGCGAGAATTCGGATGGTGTGATTACTTGTGAGGCAGAATTTGATGGCAATAATGGTGAGATTTCGATTGACGATGATTATACTATGGAAGTTGGAGAGAATAATGTAATTACCAACAAGCATATTCCGGCGACTGTAAAGATTGTCGTAAATAAGAATTGGAATGATGACGATAACCGAGACGGTCTAAGAACAGAAACCAAACAAGTAGAATTTTGTGTAACTGGTAAGGTTAGTGGTGAGGTAGTTTACGAAAAGACTTGCAAGCAGGCAAGTAGCTTGATTGCTGAAATCGAGATTGAGTTTGATGGTTTGCCAAAATACGATAATGGTGAGGAGATTGAATATATAGTCGAGGAATCTGAATTTTTTGGGTATGTTGTAACGGGGTTACCAGAAGAGGCCTTTACTATTGAAGATGAAGCGAATCTAAACGCAATTAATACCCATACGCCCGAAACGGTTGACATCTTAATCCAAAAAGTTTGGGACGATAATGACGATAGCGAAGGAATGCGTCCTGAAGAAATATCTGTAACTTTGACTGGTGGAGACGAGGATATATCTATTGTAATTGAGCAAGGTGATATGGTTGAAGGTGAGTGCGAGGAGTGGTGCGTATTACTGGAAGGTTTGTACAAAAATGAACGTGGCCAGGCAATTGAGTATAGTTTGAGCGAGGATGCAGTGGAAGGGTATACTACGCAAATTGCTGGTGACGCCGAAAATGGCTTTACGATTACGAATACGCATGAGCTAGAGCCGGAACCAGATCCGTGTGCGGACGGTGGGGGCTGTGGTGGCGATGTGCCAATTGTACCTCCAATTACACCAAATACTGGTAGTTTGACTTTGAATAAGACTGAGAGCACTCAGGAGTCTGCTTGGATTAACTATGTGATCGGTGGGGTTATGGTGATTCTGGCCAGTGTGTCAATGCTTGCGATTGGCGCGCGCAGAGAGGTAAAATTGACAAAATAGCATAAGTGTGATATAATAAGAGTATGCTACGAGAGTCCCCTCTTCGGAGGGGATTTTTGGTGGAAAAATGATAAAAATTAGCTGAAAAAGTGCTTGCGTTTTAATATTTTAAGCATTATAATTAAAATAACTAATTGGAGGTAAATAATGATAAAAAATAGGGTTGTTTGCGCTTTATCGGCGACGGCTTTAGCAGTAGGGTCAGGTGTCTTTGCTCCGCTTGGCGCTTTTGCTGATGGGAATGTAACGACGCTTGAATCTTGCGAAGGAATTGAAAACTGTTCGATAGTCACTAGTACGGCTGAATTATCGGCAGCTTTTGATAATGATACTACAACGATTATTGTTGGGGGTTCATTTGATCTCACTGCAGATTTGTTTCCAGACTATGATTTTGCACTTTACTTGAATAACTATACTATTTCTTCGAATGGTCTGTCTTTTGTGCCATATGGTACGATGACTATCTATGCTGGCGAAGATGGTAAGATTGAAGAAACTGGTGGAAAATGGGCGCCATTTTATATTCATGGTGGTTTGGTGCTAGAAAGTGGAACTATTGAGGCAGCCGGTACGGCGGTTTATGTGTCTGATGAAAATGTCGAGTTTACTATGAACGGCGGTACGATTATGGGTGGTAACGATACTGCATCTACCATAATTGTAGCTGATAGCGCTAAGATGATTATGAACGACGGCGTTATCAATGCTGATACTTGGGGTGTTTCCGTATTTAAAAATACTGAGTTTGTCATGAATGGCGGCGCCATCAATGTTAGCTCAGAAGATGGTATTGGCGTCTCTGGTAATGGTTCGGCTAGTGGTGATAATGAAGGAACGAATGCTAAGTTAACTTTAAATGCTGGCATGATTAGTTCTGCTGACCTTGGTGTTTATGCTCCTCAAATCAATGGTCAAACAGTCTTGGGCGACGGCCTTATGATTAATGCTGGTAAATGCGGTGTAGAAATTCGTGCTGGTGAATTGTCTGTAGAAGGCGCGACGATTAATGTTGATGCTGATACAGAATATAGATTTGATCCAAATGGTAGTGGTTCGACTGCTTCTGGTGTAGCAGTTGCGGTAGCGCAACATACGACTCAGCAAGCAATTACTGCGACGGTTTCGGGTGGTGTCTTTACGGCTCCGGTAGCGTTTGCAGAGGGCAACCCACAGAAAAACCCAGACGAGTCTGTCGAACGGGTCGAACTATCTATTACTGGCGGCGAATTCAATGCGACGAACGGCGAGCCGGTAGTGGCGAGCGAAGATGTCGAAAAATTTATTTCTGGTGGTATTTTCAACAAAGAAATAAATGAAAGCTATATCGCGGATAACTATAGCCAATATCCAGCTAATCAGCAAACTGTCTTTGTCGTGATGAAGACGTCGCATACGAGTGGCGTAGATGATACTGACGACGAGGGTGAGAGCGATGCGATTGCCGAAGAGCTTGGCAATGTCGCAGACGATATACTTGGTTCGTTGCACGATAAGATTTTTGAATTGACTGGTGATGGTTCGGGTGAATTTACTACGAATGGTGGCGCAAAGTATCGGATTGATAACTTGGGATATGCTGGCAATGTAGTTTGGGACGGTCGTACAATTATTGCTGCCCTAGATAGTCAAGAATATGATTTAAATGGGCTTAGCGACGAACAAAGAGCGTTAATGGAAGCATATTTGCAGGACGGGATGGTGCCATTCGCTGCGATGGAATATTGGATTGATTTGAATGAAACTGATGGTCATTCTGGTGGCCGGTTGGGTGTAGTAACTGAGATCCCATATGCCATTACGATGACTTATGATGTATCTGAGGCTCCGGTAGTACCAGAGGGGATGACGAGGACCTGGAGTGTGATTCGTTTACACTGGGTTGGCGATGCCGATGAGCCTGAAGTGACGATTCTACCTGCTGACTATGATGCAGAAACCGGACTGATTTCTTATGAAAACGATAAATTCTCAGCATTCATTATAACCTATACTGATGCGGAGGAAGCATCTGAAGATGCGGCGGCGACTCCGGATACAGGTACGGTTACGGCGGCGGGCGCTTCGGCTATGAGTGCCGCAATTATAACCGCTGTGGCGGTAGGTCTACTAACTTCCATTATTAGCTTCGCATATTTAATCCGAAAACACTAAAATAATAAATAAAGCTAAAAAGAGACTGCTTCTAGCGGTCTCTTTTGCTTGAAAAAACAGGTTGACTAGTGTAATATGATAGGTATGAGGATTAAGCTTTTGTTGCCGGCGATTTTGTCTGCGATTGGAGTGTTGGCTGTGGTTTTGACGTCAAACATAGCTTCTGCCAGTCAGTTGACGGCGGGGGAGATGAAAGAGTATTCGCAGAATGACATTTATTTTTATGATCCATCTGAATGTGCGGATGGCAAACTTGGACTTTCGAACAGTAAACTAGCAGCTTCGGGTAATTTTTCGTCGGTTTTGACGGCGAAAAATGCCGATAAAAGTTTTTTTAATGGTGGCGGCGATGTTCCGAGCGCACAATGGTCTGATGGCGATACAGAATCGATGAAGTCTCTACTCGAAACTTATGGCGATCTAGCTTATCAACTCGGAGAAGCCGTAGGCGCTCCTTATATTGCGATTTTGGTACAAATGCGTTATGAAGATCCATTATCTCAATGTGGCAAGAATAATTTTTGGGGTAATGGTTGTCCGCCGGGGACAGGAATTGGCGGAGCTAGTATCCAAGGAGAAAACTTGGGTGAAGGGTTTGCACAGTATGGCCAAACATTAACTAATGGTTATCATGATCAGGCAATCGGTATCGCCGATCCAAAAGCATATTTAGAGGCGATAGGGCCGACTTGGGTACAAGGTAATGTAAACGGAGCTGGCTATGGTAGTATAGAAGCAATGAAAAAATCAGTTGATGCGTTACAGGCTTATGCTGATTCTAGTGAGGGTCAAGCAATTGTGCGTGAATTTGGCAACTATCATGGTAATGGCGGCTATTGTCGTTGTGCTACTAGGGCAGTAAAGGCGAAATGGAGTGAGGGTTGGCTTGAGGATGATACGATTCCTGGTATCAAAAAAGAAGATGTGACGAGAGCGGAAGATTTGAAAGAGCCGGTTAATCCGGTAGGTAGTTATACTACGACGGATGGAAAACCAAATAAGATTTTGCTACACAGTACTGAGGGTACGACTAATGGTTATGCGGCATATCCGAGCGATAATAAGTATCCCGCACATTTTACAGTTGACTTAAAGAAAAAAGAAGGTTTTCAACATTTTTCGATTGATCAGCCGGCGCTAGCGATTGCTGATTATGACCAAGCTGGTCCAATTCAAATAGAAATAGTAGGTTTTAGTAATGCTGATAGTAGCGAATATGATGCATCTTATGATTTAAATAACTTTACAGATGAGGATTGGGACTATCTAGCTTCATTGTTGTTTGCGATTTCTGATCAAACGGGCATTCCACTGACTTCGGACGTAGGATGGGGGAGTCATGCGGTACGTTTAAGCGCGGACGAATTTACGAATTATGAGGGTGTTTTGGGTCATTCGCATGCGCCATCTAATACCCATAATGATCCAGGAAATATATGGTCGAAAGTTGAAGAAGCGATTGAGCGTGGAGGAGGTTATGATGCGGCTTGTTCGACTGGTGGAAATGGAGATATTAATGCTACGGCGATTGAGCTGGCTTGGTCGGAAGAGGAAGGTCCGCATGCTTGGAATAATCCAAATCCTGTTTATGCGAAGGCACTTGTGGAAGTAGGACTTAGTACTTATGGTGATACCTGCGCGGCGGCGGGTGGTAGCTGTGATGCCTTTGTGGCGACAGTCATGCGATATTCTGGTGCGGATCCAGATTATTATTGTTGTGGAGTTACAGGTGGTTATACGCTTAATTATTTGAGAACTTCTGGCAAATATGAAGAAGTGCCAAATAGCTTAGGTAGTTTGCAGCCTGGCGACATTAGAATTGGTCCGGGACATGTCGAAATGTATGTAGAGGTAAACGGTGAACCAAAGATTGCTTCTGCTTCGCATTGCGAGCGAAGTGGTGATATCAGTGGGTTTTATAATAATAACTTTTTAGCGTTTAGGTTGAGGAAATAGTATGAAAAGAGAGGGAAAAATAAAGGCAGTAATTGGCATATTTGTCGTAGGTATTACGATAATTATTATTTGCGCCATGATAAACATAGCGCTAAATGTTAAGCCGCTCGAATTTAGTAATTTTGATCAGATTGAGAGTAGTTTGTCTGGAGGGGAAGTACATGAGCTGGAAAACTATTTATGGCAATCAATTCAAGAAAGTGAAGGAATAGAGAATGTAGACCAAACTCTAGAGGCTTTGGTGCGCCCGAGTTCATATGAGGAAAAAGAATCAGATGCTATCAATAAATATAGTTTTTTGGTGGACGTTGATGCTTTGAAAGCTACATACAAAATCAGTTTTTCGTTTGCAGAGAAACAGAGTTTTTATGAAAGGCCAGATATTAGCTGTCCAGCGCCAGAATTAATGAAATATCCTGATACTTATTGTCGAATTGGAAGGACTTCAACTACTTCGGCAACGATAGGAAGTTATTTGCCGGCCGAATTTAGACTTGGCTCGGGTGAGCTCGTGGCGGTTTCGGTTGGATATAGTGACGAGGGCAAAGACTATCTGAACGTAAGGGTGAGTTCTTGTGGCGATGAGGAAATTATTAATAGTGCACGCGAAAATACAAAACAATGGATAAGTAGCCATGGTTTTGATGCTGAACAATACGATATTAAAATTCCAGCGTTTTGCGATGGGGAGGGCAAATAAAATGACGAACGATATTAAGCTTTTTAGCCGAAATATAATTATAGCGTGTTTAGTTGGGATAGTTTTGGTCGCGATAGTGTTTTTTGGTATGATTCCGGTTATTAGTAAAACGGAAAAAGCCGCATACTTAGATATATTAGTGGCACCGGTAGAGGCAAAAGTGATGATTAATGGTGTGGAATATCGCGATGCGATTTATGAATTTGAGCCAGGGGTTTATACGGCGGAGGTCTCGATGGATGGATTTTTGAGTCAAACTGTAGAGATGGAACTAAAGCAGAATCAAACTTTTGGGCTCTATGTGAGCTTGGCGCCTGAAAATGGCGATTGGTCATATTTTGAAGAGAAGCAGCATCAGGCTTCACTTGATGCTCTACTGAAATTGTATGGCGGTCTGGTTGATGCGGGGGATGCTGCTAGCTTTGTAAAGAAAGCAAATTTAAAAAACGAAACGCCGATTGAATTTTCCGCTTGCGGAGAGCCAGCTACTAGGAGGAATTGTGATGCATTGGTGATTAATTATGATTACGCGAAGGCTTGCGGTGATAAATTGTGTTTAATTATTAATAGCAGAAAACCTGAACTAGCTAATGAAACATTGGATTTGGTAGCCGCGAAGTTAGAGGAGAAAGGCTACAATTTGAATGATTATAAATACACTTTTGTGCAAAATGATAACAGATAAAAAGATTGTAATTTTCTGAAAACTGTGATATAATTGTACGAATATTAATAATTAAGGAGACAAATGAGTCGAATCGGAAAACAACCCATCGAGATTCCGGCGGGAGTGACAATCACGGTCGGCGACAAAGAGATTACTGTCGCGGGCCCGAAGGGCACACTCATAGTTCCGGTACAACCAAAAACAAAGGTTAGTATCGATGGCAATATCTTGACTGTCACCCGAGAGGATGACGAGCCAAAATCTCGTGCTTGGCACGGACTTCAACGCGCATTGATTAATAATGCTGTAGTTGGTGTGACTAAGGGATACGAGAAAAAACTAGAAGTAAACGGTGTAGGTTTTCGTCTTTCTGGCGGTGGCCAAGACATCGAAATGGCGCTTGGTTTTTCACACCCCGTGAAATATCATGCTCCAGAAGGTGTGCAGCTGACTACTAACAAGATGGAAATCACAGTTTCCGGAATTGATAAGCAAAAAGTCGGTCAGGTAGCTGCTGAAATCCGCAGCTTGAAAAAGCCAGAACCTTACAAAGGTAAAGGTATTAAATATGTCGACGAAGTTATTCTTCGTAAGGCTGGAAAGGCGGGTAAGAAATAATGAAAGCTATTTATCGAGCAAAAAGAACACGTGCCAAAATTCATGGTACGAGCGAGAGACCACGTCTTTCTGTTTTCTATTCAAATCGTCATATTGTTGCGCAGCTCATTGATGACGACAAGAAGGTAACCTTGGCTTATGCTACTACGGTTGGCGCTAATATGACTGGCACAACGAAAGAAAAGGCTGCTAAAATTGGTACCGAAATTGGCAAAATGGCCAAAGCTAAAAAAGTCAAAAAAGTAGTTTTTGATCGGGGTTCAAAATTATATGCTGGGCGCAACCAAGCACTTGCTGACGCTGCCCGCAAGGAAGGATTGGAGTTTTAAAATGGCAGAAGCTGATAAAAAAGCCCCAAGAGTAATTAATAAGTCCGGTACTTTGAAGATGGACGACAAAGTTGCTGCTACTAAGCAGACTCGTGATATCGCGGGTCGCAAGATGGAGCGCAAGAATCGTCGTGATCGTGTACGTGCAGACGCGGGGCCAAAAGAATTTGATGAAATCACTATTGCAGTGGATCGCGTATCTCGTACGGTGGCGGGTGGTCGTCGCATGAGATTTAAGGCTTTAGTTGCGGTTGGCAACCACAAGAATAAAGTCGGCGTAGGTGTAGCTAAAGGCAACGATGTGACTACCGCTGTAGCTAAGGCTACTTCTAAGGCTAAGAAGACCATGATTACATTTAACATGGATGGCGAAACAATTTGTCACGAGACTCGTACTAAGGTAACTGGTGCAGACGTTTTGATGAAACCAGCAGCTCCTGGTACGGGTATTATCGCTGGTGGTACTGTACGTTCAATTATGGGTCTGACTGGCGTAAAGAATTTGATTTCTAAGTCGCTTGGTTCAACGAACAAAGTCAACATTGCTTACGCCGTGATTGAAGGTTTGCGTCAACAAGTTCCACGTAAGGAATGGACTAGAGTTGAGAGCAAAAAGGAGACTAAGTAATGAAATATAATGATTTGAAAGTAGAGAAGAATACTCGTCCTTCTCGTAAAGGGCGTGGCATCTCGGCTGGTCAGGGTAAGACTGCTGGTCGTGGTACTAAGGGTCAGAAATCTCGTACTGGTCACAGCAAAATGCCGGCGGGATTCATGGGCGGTCAGCGCGCGATAATGCAGGCTGTACCGAAGCTCAAAGGCTTTAAGTCGATTCATCCAAAAGCTGAAGTCGTGTATACTGATAGATTGAATGAACTATCTGGTAAGGTGGACAATTACAAGTTGGCAGAAGCTAATTTGATTTCTTCGCCATTTGCTAAGGTAAAAATCATTTCGCGTGGTGAATTAACCAAAAAGATTGAACTAGAGACGCAGTTTGCTTCAAAATCTGCAGTTGAGGCCATCAAAAAAGCCGGTGGATCGTTTAAGAAGGTTGCACTTCTAAAGAGACCAAAAGTTGAGAAATAATCAAAATAGCCCCTCGGGGCTATTTTTGTGGTATAATTAACCTTAATCTAAGTGGAGTTTTACAGAATGGACGAAAAAGAATTACGGACTAGCCCGAAACAGCGCATTTTTATCATTTTGATTGCGATTTTGATGGTGGGGTCAATTGTGGCGAGTTATGCGGCGATTGTAGCAAGTGGCGCGTCTAGCTCTGCTACGGACGAGAATAAAGTCGATGACGCCAAGATTGCTGAGTACCAAGCGGCTTATAATGAGATTCAAGCTGAATTTTCGGAAAAGACCAAGAGTGATTATGATGAATTTATCAAGTATAAATCAGAAATAGTTGGTTATAATGAGAATTCTGCAAATGAAGACGGAATTAAGACTCGTGATCTTAAAGCTGGCTCGGGTAAAGAATTGGAAGAGGGAGATACCGATTATCTGGCTTATTATGTTGGTTGGTGTGCGGACGAGTCGGTCTTTGATTCCTCTTTTGACGACAATGAAAATCCGACGGCATTCGCGAAGATTTTGGATGCATCTGTCGGGATGATTGAGGGTTGGAATACAGGCGTAGTGGGAATGAAATTGGACGGTATTAGGGAAGTGACGATTCCGGGTGAGCTTGCCTACGGTGATTCGATGGAGATTTGTGGTGGCAAGAATAAGCCATTAAAGTTCCTGATTATGGCAAAAGAAAAGACTGGAGAGTTGAGTGATTTGTCTACTCGTTTAGATGATGCTTATATGAGATTGCAGTACGCTAATTATGGAATAGATTACGATTCCGTCAAGCAGAATACAGAGTAAGATTTGACTTTTTAAGTTGCTTGTGGTATAATTGGGGTATAGGTTCGAAGCGGTGGCAGAAAACCTCGTAGTTGGTTCATTGGATTTGAGACAGAAAGGACGAAAAATGAGCCAGGGTTTTTATGAGTTTATAATAGGTATAGATGTTTGGACGGTTTATACCGTGGTCGCCGCGATTATCCTTGCCGTGATGGGTTTTTTCCGCTATGAACAGAGCGGCTATAACGGAATGGAGGTTTCGCCTAGACTTTCGAGGCGGACTATCGTTTATGTGATTACGGTGTTGACGACCCTTTTATTCATTATGCTGGCCGCCAATATGACGTTCGATGTGAGCCCTTTTGGGTTTATATTCTTGGTTCTTGTTTGTATACTCTTTGGCGTTTTTCTATACTTCGTAGCATATGTAGCTAGTTTAGCGAAGGCCGGGTGGCTATATCTAAACATACAGCAAAAAACGTTGCAAAAAATGAATATAGAAAGAGCAAAGGCTGTAAAGCTGCAAAGGCTTCAGCGCGAACAAGAAGAGCGTTATCGGCGTGAAGCAAGGCGTAATGTTGAAAGGAAAAAGCGCGCCAAGCAACAATCTATTGAAACTCGATCCCCCCGGAATTAGCCCGGGGGGCTTTTTGTAGACTATTATTAGGTGCTTATGTTATAATTTAGTTATGGCGAAGTTTTTTGGTAGGATGTTTGTCTGGATAGGGTGTTGTTTTGTTGTTTTTGGCGTTTACGATTCCACCTCCGCCCTCACCTACCAGGAAGAAATCCCAGTCTCATTTACCTTTAATCGTGGCTTGTCGCTCACAGTCTCTGCTTCTGATTTACATATCTATAATCTAGTGCCAGGTAATTCTGATGAAAGTAATATTATTAC
>JAZUML010000009.1:0-13404 GCA_045603565.1 Candidatus Nanosyncoccus sp.
AAAAAGGGGAAACGGGGGTGGGGGGGGGGGGGCCTCACCCCATTTTATCCCCTGCCCCTTCCGCCTCTTCTGGTGCGTAGAGATGGAGGGTTTTGTTGTGTAGAAACAGGTCCAACCCAAACAGTTTTTGCGCTAATTCTTTTTTAGAGGAAAAACTACCATTTTCAACGATTTTACAGATAGAACCGAGCGAATCTAGCCAATTCAACATAGGTTCAACCCAACGGTTTTGGTTGGTTTCCGAATCGTTAATATGTTCCTTTATTTGTTTCTTTTCGTTTAAGATTTGCTCCTTTTTATTTAGGAAGGTTTGACGGTCAATATCTTGCTCTAAATAGCTATCAACTAGCATATTTTGTTTGGCTTCAAGCGCGCGTAATCGATCTTGTAGTTTTTCGCGAGCAGTAGTTTGGGCGCTTGCGTTATCTATTGAGTCTTGTTCAACTTTGTTATACAGCCACTCTAAAACCGCCTTATCTGGCGCAAAATCTAGAAGGAAAGCACAGAGTTCCTGATCCAATTTCTCAAACCGAATAGCCGGCTCAATACAACGCTTTGTTCTACTCTTACGAGTGCATCTATAATAGATGAATCTTTGAGAATTACCATTTTTATAGTGTTTGATGTGTTTTTCGGCGGTTATCATCATACCGCAGGGACATCTCAAAAGACCACAATATACTAATGGATTTTTATAGTTTGGTTGGTTACGGCTCCGAGTCTTTAAAACTTGTTGAACTTTATCAAACAAAGTTTTAGGGATAATAGGTTCGTGCGAACCCTCATACAACTCGCCACCATAATAGAACAGACCGGTATAAAAGGGGTTTGATAGTATCCGCCGGACTTTATCTAAACAGAAAGGCTTTGCGGTTCTGCTTATCGCTCCTTTTTCTTTTAAAAGAAGAGAAATCTCTCGGAGAGTATAGCGCCCACTAGAATAAGTTTCGTATATCTGTCTAATAACGCTAGAAAACTGCGGATCAACTACAATTGTTCTGGTGCGCTTATCGTTCAGATAGCCAAGTGGCGCAAAGCCAGGATATTCGCCACGCCGAATCTTTTCACGCAAACCCCTTTTAGTGTTTTCCGATAAACTATCAACATAATACTTGCTTTGTCCAAAAGCCATATTTAACATAAACTTACCTTGCGGAGTTGGCTCAAACCAAAATGTAGGAAAGTGCAAACTACGAATTAGACCCTGATCCACTAAATATACAATCTGACCACCATCCACAGAATTACGCGCCAATCTATCTGGGTGCCAAGCCAAAATGCCGGTCGCCTCGCCGTTTTTAATTCTTGTTAGGAGAGAATTAAAAACGGGGCGACCTGGCATTTTGGCAGTTCGCTTTTCTATGAGTTCATCTATAATTCGCAGGTTATTTTGAGCAGCGAATTTTCGGAGTTCAATGAGTTGTGCATCTATAGACAAGACTTGTTTATCCTCGACATCCGTGCTTTTGCGTGCATATAAAATCACATTTTCCATAAAACCTCCTTTTATCTCAAAAAGCCGCTCTGGTGCAGACAATTTAGCAAAACCAAATCGTTTCCAAAGCGGCTTTTTGAGCCTAAATAAAAAGTTTTGCTAAATTAAATTGTCTGCTCTTTAATTATATCACAAATAAAAGATAAACTCCCCTATAAATATAGTATAATAAGAGCATGAGTAATTATCTATTCATAGATGACAGTGGGTCAAAAGAGTGGAGGACGCCCTATTCTCGTGATTTTATTGACAATCCACCAGCGAGAACAAAACAGAACCTTGATTTTTGGCGAGGGAATTATTTTGTTTTGGCTGGCATCCATATAACCTCCGACTTGATGGCTACATTAAACCCACTAATAAACAAGAAAAAGCTCGAAGTTTTTGGAACGCAATATGTAGAGTTGCACTCTTCGAATCTCCGCAATCCGTATCAGATAAGAAAACAGTATTTAGACAAATATCATATTACAAATGATATGTTGAGAGAGTTTATTGATAACTTCTGGTATCCATTATTCGAGAATAACCCTATTCAAATAATTGCGATAATAGTCGATAAAAGATATTTTAAGAATTTTAGACATATCGATGGCAAAACACCACTCGAAATAGCCTCCGAAGCGCTATTCGATAGGACTGAATTACACCCGCATAAAGATTGCAATATCGTATTTGATCAAATGGATGATCACATTAAGTCTGCCAAGAGAGATCAAGGCAAAGTTTTTGAAATATCAAATACCAAGATTAATCTAGCCGACGGCAAGTATAAGAATAAGTATTCTCATACTTCTGTTAGCTTCGAAAGCTCAGCTAATTCTAATTTCTTACAACTTGCAGATATGGTTGCTTACAATGTTTGGCGACAATTCGTGGATTATGGTGATGAGTGGGATAATCATTCGCCAATCGGCGAACACAGAAAATTGCCAACATATCCGTACTTCGAAAGAGTATCTCATAACTTTTACCATAGCGACAAAAATATGTTAAACGGTTGGGGGATTGTCAAACTCCCAGATCCACATAACAATTGGTTTAAGGGTTGGAACTTGGACGTAGACGACTCAAAAAACCACCTATAAGCAGGTGGACTTTTGAGGTAAGTTCCCATTCGGGTCCCGCCATACGCTGAGAGGACGGCTTAGGTATTTCTACCAACCTACCACTTTAATTATAACACAAGATTATACAATATTCAAAGCATAAGTCAAATTACAGATTAGGAATCATCAAAAAAAGCCCAAAAAAGCTCTTGACAAAGCATAAACATAAACGACAAAACTCTCCATCTCTACGCACCAGAAGAGGCGGAAGGGGCAGGCGAAAATGGGCTTGCGCCCCCCGCACCGCAAGCCCTTTTTCTCCTTTGTTCCGAGTTGAGCTCGGCGAATAAAAAAGTCCGCCTTTCAGGCGGTAAGATTCAAGAATCAAGTATGTTGGTGCCACTTTACGAATCCGCTAGAACTTATTTCCAAAAATATAAGTAAGTATGGGCGCGCCATCAGCCCGCTGAAAGCGGGCGAAGCCCAGAATACTCGACATCACGCAGTGATGCGACATAGATGGATAGTATTCTGGGCTTCACTGCTGGGGCTGCCCGCGCCCCAGCCCCAGCAGGATGGCGCGCCTGATTATCAAGCGCGGGCCGGCTTTGCCGGCCAAAACAAAATACTAATTTTGCCGCTGGTATGTCTTAAGCTGATCAGAAAGCATACGGACGATAGTATGCGTATGCGTATCAATAAATTTTTCCATATAGTCCCAATCTGGTTTATTGTTTTTTGCGGGCAATTTTATTGTGCGAGCTTTTAAGCGATCTTGACTTGCTTTTCGTCCATAATTGTAGCGATATTGCTCGCGATTCATTATTGTTACTAAAAATAGTGCAATGTTCCTAGTCATCTTAAATTTGGGAATTAGTTTTTCAACATGATCACTAGCAGAAAAATTCGTATCTTGGTAGGCACAATATCCCAAAACGGCACTATCGACCGTCAATACGCCACCCTCTTCTGTGTAGTGGTCATAAAATCCCTCTATCCCATTATTGGTTGCCTGCGTAGTTACAAACGGGTATTTTCCTTTGCCAAAAGCTTGCAACTCAATTAATGGGGTTGTCTTACTTCCTTTAATTTCAAACAAATCAGCCAACCTAAAGCTTTGCCATTTTTTTGTATCAACTTTAATTTTCATTTTTTGCTCCTAGTTTAAATAGTGTGAATTGCTTTATTGTTTCCGTAAAATCGCTAATTGTCAAATCGGAATAATCGGTTTCCATGTATGCTTCAGCACACCATTCATCATCAGCAGTTACACTTTTTAAAACAGATAGTCCTGCAACGCTTTTATGATTACGATAATTCGTAATCCATTTTCGCTTAATATCTTTTGCAAACCTATCAAATAAGTCAATTCTGCCCTTATTCTTTCGTTTGACAAAGCCGTCATCTTTATAGTAGCCAAAATATACTTCTTTATCAGTAGGATGAGGGCGTTTAGCCGTAAAAACCATAATACAAGACACAACCCCTACTTTAGAGTTAAAGAATAATTCGTCTGGCATAGAAAATACAGCTTCAAGAGTATGATTTTGTAAGATTTTCTTCTTATAATCATGTACTTTTCCAGTTGTCGCCAAAGCCTCTTGCATTGGCACAATTGCTACGCATTTTCCTCCTTGCGTCAGGCATTCAAGGTTTGCTAATATAAATTCATATTCATCAGTGTCGGTTTTTTTGTCAGATTTATACGGTGGGTTTAATAGACCAACATTCGGTTTCTTGCGATTAATTTCGGTTTTTATCTTGCTATCAAAACAACTTCCGTGGTATATGTTTGTTTTGCCATCTCCATGGATAAACATATTTGTACACGCTAGTGGAAATATCTTATCTGAATACTCAACGCCTAATAATTGACGCTGTTTAATACTTTGAATCTTTTTACGATCCCCCTTTGCATCTTTTATCATCAAACTCATAGCTGAAACCAAAAAACCGCCTGTACCAGTACAATTGTCATAAACTATGCTGTCCTTATTAACTTCGGCAATTTCCGCCATAAACTCTGTAATATGTGGCGGAGTTAAGACGATGCCTAGTCCCTTATCGGAGTTTGCATAGCGCAAAAATTCAATATACAATTGCCCCAATACATCATAGTATTTGTGAGTGCGAATAAAATCTTGTATATTATCTCTAATATCGGTAATGATTTCTTTCAATACATCTAGGTTTTTGGAAAGCGTGGTATTGGTTTTTATCAAATTAAAACGAGCGTCTAATACTTCTAGTTTTTTACTGCCTATTTTATCATTCTCAAATTCATCACGCACAGTCTTAACGAGATATTCAGCTAGTTGTTTAGCGTTAGAATAATTTGCATAAGTGTTAGAAAAATTCTCATTATCTAATGCAATTAATATGCATCCAAGTAAGAACGCTCTCTCATCTTCAGCGATTTTGTTTTGATGTAATTTTCTGTTTAATTGAGCAGAAAATTCAAGCAATGTTTGATAATCTTGTCGAAACTTTTCTGGGCTTTTTATGTAACCGTCATAATAATCGTTCAATGGTAGTAGTTTGTCTGCAAAAATAGGGGTTGCGGCTATCTCTCCTTTAAGCTGCAAGAAGTGTGATATTTTTAAGTTTTTTGGATCCTCGCCACTAACCGCAACTGCTAAAACATCAAAACCTCTTGAAAGAAAAGAACTGTATAACTTAACACCATCAACTGCATAATCAGCATATTCATCGCCAGTTTTGCTTTCGTGTTTAGCTGTATCACCCTTGCATTCTACGGCTATTATGAAATCTGGATTTTTTCTACTTTGAATTATGAAATCTGGACGACCTTTGCCGGAGCCATCCTTTTTAGAAGCACCAATGAGTAATCTTTTTATCTTTTCATTTTTAGAAGTTTGTCGTTCATAAATCCAATTATACTTATTTGTTCCAATGGCAACAGCGTCAGCATAGTGTTTAAGATAGTCTTCAAAGATTGTTTCAGTATTGGACTCATTAACACTACTCATATGGATTATTATATCACACTTAAAGAAAAACGGTTATGGTAAAAATAAAAGAAACGAAAACCGTTTCTTGATCATATTATACATCTTTTAAGCAATTTAGACTATCGTAATTTTTTGTTTTGGCCGGCAAAGCCGGCCCGCGCTTGATAATCAGGCGCGCCATCCTGCTGGGGCTGGGGCGCGGGCAGCCCCAGCAGTGAAGCCCACAATACTATCCATCTATGTCGCATCACTGCGTGATGTCGAGTATTCTGGGCTTCGCCCGCTTTCAGCGGGCTGATGGCGCGCCCATACTTACTTATATTTTTGGAAATAAGTTCTAGCGGATTCGTAAAGTGGCACCAGAAAGTATATAAATCGGCAAAATGGCCGATTTTTTAGTAGTAATTTTCTGTTAAGTACCTCGCAGATTCTAGGGTGCAATTTTGTGTTAGTTTTGCACGGAAAATGCGTCCGAAGACGCATTTTTACCTCTATTAATTCGCCTGTTAATACCCTAAATTCAGAATGCTGAAACATTTTTAGTTAGCATTTCCTGGATTAGATTGGTAGATTCAACTTCCCAATTTTGCTCATCTTTATCAACACTGTAAACAGCTTGCGGATGAGAATAAACTAAATAAAAGTCATCATTAGAAAAACTTGCGGCTTGTTTTTGTTCTTCCGTTAGCTCACCATCAAAATATTGCATAATGCAACCCAAGCCATCGGTATTCTTGTGGATATCTGCAAATTCCGGGGCGTATTGACCACCATTTGCAATGCCATTAACGCATAGACTGAGACGAGAATGATTATCATAAATGTAAGAAATTCCTTTTAGGTTTTCGGGGATTTTAATTTTAACTCCCCACTCGCCGATATAAATGTAATCTTCTGTATTCTTATTGATCATAGTTGAATCAGTAATCGTTATAGTCGTCCCGCCATTAGTAGTGTTTTCAATTTCGGGAGTTTCAATAGTGGTAATTGTGCCATCATCTTCTTTGATTTGAACTTTTAAGTCGGAAATTTGGCTATCTTTTTGCAAACTCTGCATCATACCATAAACGCCAAATCCGATACCACAAACCGCTACAACACAGGCAATCGCAGTGGCGATTTTTAATCCGTTTCCGCTTTTTTGCTTGTTATCTACTGTTGGCGTCATTGGCACTCCAGCATTAGTTTTTTGTTCCATCGAGTTCCCTTTCTTAAATACTTATGTTTCTATTATAGCATAGTTTAATTGTTTTCGAATGTCTTCCTTATAGACTGTTAATGCCTGCCCAATTCGCCCCCACCAGATTATATATAACTCGGCATTTTGGCCGATTTTTTAGTAGTAGAATTCTGTTAATTACCTTTGAAGTTCTAGAGTGTTATTTTGTGCTGATTTTGCATGAAAAATGTGCCCGAAAGCACATTTTTGCCCCTGTAAATTCGTCTGTTAATACCCTAAACAATCAGGTCTGTAAAATATAATGCTATAATAATGATATGGATAAGACTTTCAGAAAATCAGAACAAACTAAGCAAGAAATTGCAAAGACGTTCTTTCTTTTGATTAATGATTATCCCTTAAACGAAATTACTATAGACAGAATCACCAAAGCTTGTGGAGTTAATCGCAATACATTTTATTATCATTTCAATAACATTGCCGATCTAATCGAATATGTAGTGAAAAGTATCGTAGACCAACTTTTAACCAAATATCCACCCCAAATTGACTCGGTAGAAGATTGTTTTATCGCCGCAATTAATTTCGCTCGCGATAATAAAAACGCCATCAATCACATTTATCATTCAACTAACCGTGCCATTTTTGAGCGCCATTTGTGGCACGTCTGTAGTTATTCAGTAAATGCCTATTTAAAATTTGCCCCTCAAGAGCTCTTGCCAGTTGAGAGTCCAGAAGAAATTGAAATACTAAGAGAGTCTTTGAAATTTGAGTGTTTTGGGTTTGTGATTGATTGGATTAACCGAGATATGCCAGAGGATGTTATAGATAAAGCTAAAACCTTAGCAAATTTGCCAATTTTTAGACAAATGTCCAAAAATGTCCATTGATTCCCCCCTGTAAAACAGATATAATGCACCATATATAATATATAGGTTAAAATTCTACGAGAAAAAAAATGGGGAAGTATGTTGTTAAATACTACAAATGGATTTTGATCCTGGCGGCCATATTAATGGTTCCGTGTTTGCTAGGTTACCTTGGCACGCGGGTTAATTATGATATGTTAAATTACCTACCGGATTCTATGGATACCGTCAAAGGTCAACAAGAATTACTCGATAGTTTCCATAAAGGTGCATTTTCAATGATTATTACTGAATCGATAGATGCCAAAACAGAATCTAGCATCATTGAAGAAATCAAGGGTGTCGCGCATGTAGATACTGTGGTTGGGCTAGGTTCGCTCGAAACCGCGGGTATTCCTGCCGAAATGCTACCAGATAGAATCTACGAGACCTTTCACAAAGGGGACGAATCACTGATTGCGGTATTTTTCGATACCTCAACTTCTGCTGATGAGACGATGGATGCCGTTACTAAAATTCGCCAAATCGTAGACGGCAAAGCCTATGTTTCTGGCATGTCGGCTCTGGTAACGGATTTACGCGATCTCGCCGAATCTGAAGAATTAATCTACATAATAATCGCCGTAAGCCTAGCTCTTATCGTGATGTTACTTTGTCTAGACAACTGGGGAATTCCGTTTATTTTCCTGGTTAGTATCGGCGCAATGATTCTCGTCAATATGGGTACCAACTTTATGCTGGGTGAGATTTCCTATATCACTAAGGCACTTGCCGCGATTTTACAGCTAGCCGTTACGATGGACTATTCGATTTTCCTGTGGCATGCTTATCGCGAATATCTTGAAAAAAATCCACAAAAAACCGCCATGGAGAAGGCTATTAGTGCTACACTAAGTTCGGTCATAGGCTCTTCGGCTACGACTATTGCGGGTTTCATCGCTCTATGTTTTATGTCGTTTACCCTGGGGCTAGATTTGGGGCTAGTAATGGCAAAAGGAGTTTTGTTGGGAGTCCTTGGCTCAGTTACAGTACTGCCAGCTCTCATTCTCTTGTTCGGTAAAAAACTAAACAAACTCGACCATCGTACGGTTTTCCCCTCTTTCGACCTCACCAGCAAGAAGATTATCAAATGCGCTCCGGTGCTACTAGTGATTTTTGTAGCGATTATCCCGCCAGCTTTAATTGGCTATCAAAAAACCAACGAAAATGTCTACTATTCATTGTCGGAATC
Organism: Candidatus Nanosyncoccus sp.; assembly: GCA_045603565.1. Lineage (GTDB taxonomy): Bacteria > Patescibacteriota > Saccharimonadia > Saccharimonadales > Saccharimonadaceae > Nanosyncoccus. The sequence continues at coordinate 8,797 of JAZUML010000009.1, forward strand.
GTTACCTAGTGATATGGAATTTGCAATTGCTAACCGAAAACTTAGTGACAACTATGGGCTTTCTAATGTCCACATGATTTTGTCTAGCTCAAAACTTGAACAAAGTAAAGCGACCGAAATGACTAATAAACTAAAAACACTTGAAGGGGTTCGAGCTGTTTTAAATCTAGAGTCTTTACTTGGAAGTGAAATCCCGGAAGAAATGCTCCCCAAATCAATTACTAGTATTACCAAAAGCGACAAATGGGAGCTGACTCTAGTTGTATCGGAGTTTCAAACGGCCTCATCTGAGATGACCACTCAGATAGAAATCATCAATAATACCATTAAAAGCTATGATGAAAACGCCTTACTAGTTGGTGAAGCTAGCACAACCGAGGACATGATTAAGCTAACTTCAGTAGATTTCCAGGTTGTGAATATCATTTCTATTGCGGCCATCTTTTTAATTATTGCAATTGTAACGAGGAGCTTGTCTTTACCATTTATTCTAATTGTAGTGATTGAATCGGCGATTTTTGTAAACCTTGGTCTATCATATTTTACTGGTGATCGACTCTCTTTTATTGCGCCAATTTGCATTAGTACTATTCAGCTTGGCGCTACGGTTGACTATGCAATTCTGATGACTACGCGGTATAAACGAGAGCGCCTAGAAGGCAAAGACAAGAAGACCGCTGCACTAGTTGCACTTAGAATCTCAATTCCATCTATTCTCGTTTCTGGGCTAGGATTGTTCGCAGCAACGATTGGCGTGAGTCTCTACTCCAATGTAGATATGATTGGTTCAATGTGTATGCTAATGGCACGAGGTGCAATCATTTCTATGGCGGCAGTGATATTATTTTTACCACCACTACTCGTTCTTGCTGACCCGCTCATTATTCGCACCACTATGAATATGAAAAAATTAACGAAAGGAATCAAATGAAAAAACTTTTAATTAGTATAACGATTTTAATGTTATCTGTTTTAATTAGCGGTGGTATAGTTGTAGCAACTAATAATACGCACAGTGAAACAGCTACACAAAGTAACGTACTCCTCGCTACCGCTGAAAACAGTTTTAATAATCAAGGTATTTTAAAACAATTTATTTCTAAAGATGAGACAGTGTACCTAACTACCAATCATACTGGAACCGTGAATAAGATTTTTATTGGTAACACTATAGCGACAGACAATAAGCCGTTGCCGATTAGTATGGAAGTTGCTTATTATTTAGATGGTAATGAAATATCGGCGGACGAACTGGCTGGAAAATCAGGGCACGTTATTATTGAGTATAGTTTTACTAGCCTAGAATCTCGCCAAGACAAATTAGTACCATTTTTGACCGTGACTGGTCTAGAATTAGATAATAGTAAATTTAAAAATCTTAAATTTAGCAATGCTAAAAAACTCAAGGAAACTGCCGACCGAACCATCATTGCTGGTTATGCGTTGGTTGGATTAGATGAGGACCTCGGTACCGACTTTTTCGCAAATGGTTTTAGCGTGGAGGCTGATGTGAGTGATTTTCGCTTAAGTACAGCTTATACTTTGGCAACCAACGAGTTGTTTGCCGATATCGATACCTCAAAGTTAAACTCCATTGATGAAATTATTACTCAGATGAATCAACTCTCCTCCGCGCTTGATCAGATTATTAGTGGCTCGTCAAGTCTTGCCGAAGGTCTAGATACTGCCCTTGCGGGCGCTCAAAAACTCCAAGCTGGCACCAATGAATTAGCAGCAGGTGCGAATAAGCTAGCCGCAGGCGCAAGCACGATTGACGCCAGTATGCACGATTTAGCTACTGGAGCAAAGCAACTATCGGATGGATTAAATTCAGTCGTTAGTATCAACAGCCAAATTATGTCCAAAGTTGATACTGTGACAAATGAAGTTCAGGCGAAAGCTGTGGAACTAAATAATGTAATTGCTGAAATCGCTGAAAATGATCCAGAACTAGCAAGTCAGATTGCTAGTGGGATTTCTGAATTATCTGGCTACTATAATCAAGCCTATGCCGCCGTCAATGAATATGTAGACGGTATTGAAACACTCGCAAATGGGGCTAGCGTACTAAAAGATGGAGCTAACGCCCTTACGGACGGCACCACTGAGCTTAAAAATGGCGCAGTTACTCTTGCGAATGGTTCGAGTGAGCTGAGTAACGGCGTAGCTTCTTTGTCTGATGGGCTAAATCAATTAGCCGTTGGTGGCAATAGTCTAAAAACTGGTTTAAATACCTTCAAACAGCAAGGCATCGACAAACTCGTCAATTTTGCAAATCACGACCTTGAGGCGTTTTCCTATAACCTCCGCCAGACTATAAACGCCGCCAGGAACTATCATTATTACAACAATCCCAACGCTCAGTCGGTGAAATTTATTTTTAAGATACCCGCGGTATAGCATTTATAAGTGGGCGAATTGTATAGTTAATGATTCAAGTCAAAATTATTTAATTTATTTTGAATGTCCTCTTTATAGATTGTTAATGCTTGCCCAATTCGCCCCCACCAGATTTTAGTTTTTATCAGCCGAAACTATCTAGGGTAAGTTACAGCACATTAACTAATTCGCCCCTTTTCATCGAAAAAGCGTTTTTGACGGAATTCACTATTTGCTCCCCATTATCATTCATGTTGTCAAATTGTGGACTTCGGTTGTGTTCTATAATTCTATCAACAATCGGTATAATCCTTTTTCGTTCTGCCTTTAATTGGTCGATATCGTTACAATAGCTAATTACATATTCTGTGCAGGCTGTAATAAAATCTGTCGACAAGAATACATCGTCTTTTGACAGCTTAACTAAAGCATCACTGGGTAATATGTTTTGCCTTTGCCCAAAATCAATCAAAAAATCTCTAAAATCGCCCTCGTCGTTCGAAAAATAAGCAGTTAATAACTTACCGTTATTTGGGCTAATCAGTATATCTGACAGATAGACCTGAGCATCATATACATCTGGCTTCTCCTGCGAATAAAACTTTGTCGATAATAGCTCGGTTATACCTTCGTTTAAGCCTTCTGCGCGAAATGATGAATCCACTACTTTATCTTCCTTATTATAGCCGTCAATGGAAACTCCACTTTTGTTGTAGCCTATTCCGTTGTCATTAAAACTCATATTATTTTTTGTAGATAAGGCATGAAACAATTCATGACTAAGAGTAGAGTCATCGGCTTCATTGTCGAAATACACCGCTTCTTTAAAGCTCCAAGAATCCCCATCAAATAACTGCTCCATGTGGGCGCAAAACGCGGCAGGACCTGTGTCGCCTTTAGGAACATAACGTTTTTCACCATTATAGATGGCCGAAAAACCTGTTCCTAGCCGCCACTCAACTACAGAAACATTTTCCCGTCTAGTTTGGAGTAAGTCTTTATCTATGCCGTATTTTTCCACAAGAAAGTCCACCTCCGCTCCTAGCATGGACTGTACTCTCTCTGCAACTATTGGATTATCGACCTCGTTTAGCTCTGCATCATAAACTTTGACTGCAATTTTTTTAATATCTCGTTCCTTATGTTCATCAAAAGAACCCATTTCTTCTGACATTTTTGCCCAAGTTTTTTCCACTTCTTCATGATTGTTTTTATTAATACTTTTCTCATTTTCCATATTCGAATCCCTTTATTTAAACAATTTATGATCCAGCTTCAATTTATCAATAAAATTCGTAATTAAGCGAATGTCTTTAGCGACTTTCTCAGTTTCGGTCGCCTCATCTAGCTCTTTAAATACCCCTGGTGCCTCAAAGGCATCTTTTCCGTCGTTTAACCCGATTAGTAGGCGATTATCTAAAAAGCCAAGCATGAAAGTCGCTTTATGCTCGCGGTTTAGCTCAAGAATACTATTAATAAAATCTGGACCTAGTAAATAAAACGCCTCAAAATCATCTTCGGCGTACGTCTTGAACGAGCGGTTAAACTCATCAGACTCTAATTCGATTTTTTTAAACTTACGACCAGTCTTAGGATCTTTATTCGGTAATCTAGCGGCGCGAAACCCCTTTTCGATTACCTCTAGACGGAAACTGAACTTCTTAGGGAATTCAAAAATCATGAATCGCCCTCTAAAAATCGTGATATAAGAGGTGTTTCCTTCACCATCACTACGCTTGACTTGTATATGAGCATCGGCCTGAGAAAAAGTAACATCTTTATATTTACCTGTGAAATAGTCATTAGAAGTGTAACTGTCTCCAACATTAATCATCTGGGTGTCAATTAGTGCATCTCTTTCGAGTCCAGCCTCATGATCATAATGTATATCCGTAAAGGTCTGTCGAAGGCTCTTTTCAACAAAATAAGTTTTATAGGCTAATTTGTAAGCTTTAGCCTCTTTATTAGTAATGAAAAAAGTCAGAATAATTGCGTAGAAAATCATAAACAGCATCACAATACTGATATAGAAAAAGACATCGAGAAAGGAGCTAACTCTAGAAATAGCGAAAACAGCAATCAAGAGACAAATAGCCGTCACGCTCGAAATAACAACTACCTTTTTTGCCTTCCGCTTATAAAGTTGATGCGCATTTAAAACATCTTTGAAATCCATAAACAAATTATAACATAAAAGGGAAGCCGCTCCTTTCGGAGCGGCTTCTCAGG
>JAZUML010000010.1:0-68132 GCA_045603565.1 Candidatus Nanosyncoccus sp.
GATTGGTGCCAAAGCTTCTTCTTCCCAAGCTGCTGGTGATTATACTAATGTGATTAATTTTACGGCTACGACTAACTATGCACCTACAACTATTGGAGACCTTACTTATATGCAAGATTTTGCCTCATTAGATTCTACTGAAAAAGCAAACGTATTAAGCTCTATGACTACTGGAACACAGTACCAACTAGCGGATAATCGTGACAACAAAACTTATTTCGTCTCCAAGCTTGCTGATGGGAATGTTTGGATGACGCAGAATCTGGACTATAGTATTGTAAATAACGGTGCTGCCATAAATAGCACAAATACGGATGTGCCATCAAATTATTCCGTCGTTCTCAATAATACTTCTACTACGAAAGAATCTTCCTGGGGTTCTGCTTCGCCTCGATCCTATGATCCGGGCGATTTGTGTTGGAATGGTGTAATTACAACTGATACTAGTGGGACCTTGGAGAATTCTACTGTAGCTTGTGACCAAAATGGCAATCATTACCACATCGGTAATTACTATAACTGGGCCGCAGCTTTAGCTGCAGCGAGTATTAGCGGCTACTCTGCGGCTGGCACTGACGCAAACCAATCCATTTGTCCGGCTGGATGGATGTTGCCCAAAGGTGGGAATAGCGCAACTTCTGGTTCATATGATTATTTAATTAGTCAGGCTGGTTTTACAGCTGGTTTATCTGGCGATGTCCATCAGTTTCCATATTACTTTGTTTATAGTACCATGAGAGGAATCTATGTTGGTCGTGATGGTGATTATTGGACTTCTGTAGCGAGTAACTCCACCAATGGTTCATACGCTTTCCGCTTTTCTTCTTATAATAATTCCATAAATGTATATGGATCCGATAACCGAGATATGGGCTATTCGGTACGGTGTGTAGCGCGCTAACATTTTTCGCTCTAAGTTTATTAGACATTTATGATAGAATAGTGATATGGTGCAGACATTTTTCTTTTATGATTTGGAGACGTCGGGGCTGAGAGCGCGAGAAGATCGGATTATGCAATTTGCGGGACAGAGGACGGCACTGGATTTAGAGCCAATTGGCGAGCCAGTAAATGTTTTGGTAAAAATGACCGATGATGCTTTGCCGAGTCCGGCGGCGATCAATGTGACAAAAATTACGCCGCAAGATACGCTTAGAGATGGGATTGGCGAGGCGGAGTTTTGTAAATATGTAACGGAAGAGATTTTTGTGCCGAATACGATTGCAGTTGGTTATAATACGGTACGATTTGACGATGAATTCATGCGGGCGATTTTGTGGCGGAATTTTTATGATGCGTATGAGTGGGAGTGGAAGGATGGACGAAGCCGGTGGGATATTTTGGACGTAGTGAGACTAACGCGGGCATTAAGACCGGAAGGAATCGAGTGGCCATTTACGGAAGATGGGAGAGCGACGAACAGATTGGAATTGATTACAAAACTTAACGGTGTTTCACATGAACATGCGCATGACGCGCTGAGTGACGTTTACGCGACAATTGCGGTGGCGAAACTAATACGCGATAAACAGCCAAAGCTATTTGACTATTTATTGAAAATGCGCGACAAAAATGAGATCAAGAAACTAGTGAATTTAGAAAATAAGCAGCCGTTTATATATGCTTCGGGTCGGTATGCGTCGGAGTTCAATAAAACTACCGTGGCGTTTCCGCTGACGAGTGGGAGGAATGGAAATGTTTTGGTTTATGATTTACGTTATGATCTTAATGAGGTTTTGAAATTAGAAAGCTATTATCCTGTCGTGAAAGAGCTGTGCTTTAACAAGTGTCCGGCGGTGGCGCCGATTTCGGTGCTAGATGTGGAAGATGGTTGGGATAAAATTAAGCTCGATCGTGAGATAGTGGATAAGAATTTGGAAATACTACTGGGGCATCCGGAATTTGCAGAGAAAGTGCGTGAAGCATATGAAAATAGGCCAGAATTTCCAAAAGCAATTGAGCCTGAGGCGGCGCTTTATGACGGCTTTTTAAATGATAACGATAGAGTCAAGTCTGCGGCGGTGCGAAATGCGGGACCGGTGAAGTTGGCGGATTTTCACCCTGATTTTTCTGACGAAAGACTGCCCGAATTACTTTTACATTATAAAGGGAGAAATTTTCCAGAGTCCTTGTCGGAGGATGAGATGAAAAAATGGCAGGCTTATCGTTTGGTGCGTTTGGAGCGACAAGCGCCGAAGTTTTTGGCTGAGCTAGAACAAGTCCAAGATAATTTTATCAAAGAAGAGCTATTATTATATATGCAATCTTTAACTTAGATTATGCTTATGCTATAATAGTATTATGGACAATAATAAGATTATGATAGTTGGGACGGGGAACGTCGGCGCAAGTATTGCTTTTGCGTTGATGAATCAACGGACCATGGTAAACGAAGTTATTTTAACTGATATTATCGCAAAGGACGCGGTGGGTGAGGCGATGGATCTTCGGGATGCATTGGCAGTGGCGCCGAGCTATGTGAAAATATCAAACGGTACTTATAAAGATGCTAAGGATTGCGATGTGGTAGTAATTACGGCCGGCGCTGCGCAGAAGCCAGGCGAGACGCGGATGGAGCTTCTCAATAAAAACGTGAATATTTTGCAGGGTATGGTAGAGCAAATTATGGCAAGCGGGTTTGATGGGATTTTCTTAGTGGTGACGAATCCAATGGATGTTTTGACGTATTTCACGATGAAATTTTCGGGTTTGCCAGCAGAAAGAGTGATTGGCTCGGGTACCGTGTTGGACTCTGCGAGACTAAGAACTAGAATAGCGGGCTATTTAAATGTTAACCCAAAATCAGTTCATGCTTATCAAATTGGTGAGCACGGCGATACGGAGCTTTCGGTTTGGTCGCTTGCGGATGTAGGCGGACAAAAAGTGGAAGAAATGTTGCCAAAATCAGTTCAAAAGGATATCTCGGAATTTGTCAAGAACGAAGCGTATGACATTATTGAGAAAAAAGGCGCGACATATTATGGAATTGCGACCTGTGTAGTACAAATTTTGAACTGTATTTTGAATGATGAAATGAGGGTTTTGTCGGTGTCGTCTTATGATTCATTTTCTGGTGTATGTTTTGGTTTCCCTTCGGTCGTAGGAAGAGCTGGAGTGATACGGAGATTAGATATGAAGATTTCCGAGAAGGAAAACATAGATTTACAGAAGTCAATAAATGCGTTAAAAAAGGCTATAAAATCTGTTAAAATATAAGTATGAAGAGGGCGGTTTATAATTATATCATACTTCTTATGGTTTGTCAAGTATGTGTAGGGTTTTTTGTGTTTTCTCCGGTGTTTGCGGGAGTAAATGACTTTAGTTTTAGCGATTTTACAGGTGATTATTATTTGTCTAAAGATGAGAGCGGTATATCTCATCTAAAAGTTGTTGAAAGTGTAACGGCAGAATTTCCTGATTTTAATCAGAATAAAGGAATTTGTCGGCAGATACCATTTACGAATCAAAATGGTGCTAATTTGACTTTGCCGAGACTTACTCGGGATAATTTGACTTTGACTCGAAATGGCGAGATCGAGCCTATTTATAGCATTGATAAAGAATCGAACTATTATAATGTTTGTACGGGTGACGATAATTATGTGTTTGGTTCGCAGACGTACGTATTTGGTTATACTTATGAAAAAGTCGTGACGGAATTTGCGGATAATGGGAGAACATATCAGGAATTATATTGGGATACGAATGGAAATGGGGCTTCGCAGACATTTGATTCTGTGACGGCCAGATTGCATTTTGAAAATCCTGAAGTTTTTACGGGTGAAAGTTGGTGTTATGTAGGAAGATATGGTGAGAGTGGGCGTGAGCGATGCACTATTACTACGACTGATGATGGCGTGATGTTTGAAGCGAAGGATTTGCGAAGTTTTGAGGGGCTGACTTTTGATGTGGAATTAAAACCGGATAGTTTTGTGATTCCGTTGCCAGAAAAAAACTATACTTATGTATGGATAGCGTTGGCTGCGTTGGTGATAAGTTTGATAATAATTGGATTTTATTTGAAGAAATATTTGAAGGTTCGAGAAAAAGCTAAATATTACGAAGGAATATTTGTGGCACCACAATATCAGCCACACAAAGATTATAGTTTGCCTGAGATGGCGGAAATATATTTGGGAAAGAAGAAGGATATGAAGGTGGCGATGCTTCTTGAAATGGTAGTAAAAAGACAGATTGAGTTGAAAAAAGGGGAAGGCAAAAAATGGAGTATCATTGTAAAATCTGATGTACCAAAAGAATACATGGATTTGTTGAAAATATTAAATGGTGGCTTGAAGCCAAAAGTCGGTGACGAGATTGAGATAAAAAGACGTTCGGCCACCAGTCAATTGATTTCGATTAAAAATTCGATGAACAAGACGATATTAGCGAATTTAGAGGCTCATAACCTTGTAGAAGCTAAATATAATATTGGCAGTAGCGTGATGCGAGGAGTTGGGAGCGTAATTACGACGTTGATACTTGGAGTGCCGATGGTGATGATGATTGGGCTATTTGTGATGTCATTTTTGATTGAATTTTTCAATCTCGAAGCGACATATGGGCAAGAAATGGTGTTTTATCCGAATTTTTATGGGAGCATGTTTGTTTTGATTGTGATATCGGTAGTGATTTGTGCGATATTGTCAAATGCTACGCAAAAGTATGTTGGGCATACTAATAAAGGTTTGGAGGCTGCTAGATATATGGACGGGCTGAGGATGTATATTGAAATGGCGGAAGCGGACAGGTTGAAGTTTTTGCAAGGAGTAAAGACGGCAGATACTTCGGCGGAGGGGATTGTGAAATTGTATGAAAAACTTTTGCCATATGCTGCAGTGTTTGGTTTGGAAGAAAGTTGGATGAATGAAATGAAGGAATATTGCGAGGTGTCGGAAATCGAAGAGCCGGATTATTTACTAAATGGTATCATTGTTTCGGATTTGATGAGAAGCGTTCGAACTGCAAGCTCATATGCCAATACTGCTACGACAATGTCTAGCTCTGGTGGTGGTTCGTCGTCTGGCTTTTCTGGCGGTGGAGGCGGGGGGTTTTCCGGCGGAGGCGGCGGAGGCGGTGGTTTCTCTGGTCGTTGATTATTGGACAATTCCTTTGATTATTTTGTGAAGTGTGATAATATAGTAGCATAAGCATAATTATAATTAATTTTGAGGAATAAAAGATGGATCCAATCAACAACCCAACGCCAACACCTAATCCGACACCGGCACCAGAGCCAGGTCCGGCGCCTGTGACGCCTCCTGCGCCGGATGCACCAGCTACGCCGCCGGCTGCCACTCCTCCTGTTACCCCTGCACCAGAACCAGGTCCCGCTCCCGCTCCTGCGACACCTCCTGCGCCGGGTGCGCCAGCCGCTCCGGTAAATCCAATCATCAATCCTGGTGGTGGTGGGGCTCCAGCATTTGATAGTTCTGCTTTTCAGGCAGAAAGCGTTGGTATGGCTTCTACAGAGCCAATAATGATGCCTGAGCCAGCAAAAGAACCGGATCCAATTGAAGAAGAACTAAAGGCTCCTATGAAGGCTGCAGCTCCTGCTCCTGGCTCAATTGGCTCTGCAGTTTCAGGTCCTGCTGGTGCGGCGCCAGAAATTACAGGCGTGAATCCATTTGCAGAAGAAAAACAGACTCCAAATGTTTCTTTCACGGATCCTGCTATGCAACCTGATGGTGTAGCGACTGGTGGTGCAGCCCCGGCTCCAAAGAAGAAAACGAGTCGTACTACTTTGATTGCTTTGATTGTTGTTGCGGCGATGGTCGTGATTGCGCTTGCTGCTGTTTTGATAATGCAAATGATGGGTGGAAATGGAAGCTCGACACCATCTTCTACGCCGGCTACTCCTACTGTGCTTGAGCAAGAGAGCACTAGTACAAATTCGAATTCTGGTACCAGTACAAATAGTTCGTCTACAAATACTACTGAATCTACTACCACAGAGAGTACCACAAGTAATGGTACTAGTAGTACAGAAAGCACAACCACCAACACTACTGAGAGTACTGTAAATGGTAGTACTACTAACGGTACAAATGGGACTACGACAGAAAGTAGCTCTTCTACTACGACTAATGAGTCGACTTCTACAGTTGAATCACATTAGTAATTATTGTATAATAGTTACATGACAAAGAGATATATTACTACGGCGATACCGTATATGAACGGTAGTCCTCATATTGGTCATGCAATGGATTATTGCTTGGCGGATGTATGCGCGAGATATTACAAATTATGCGGTGACGAGGTCAGGCTTCAGGCCGGGACAGATGAGCACGGTAGTAAAATATGGCAAAAGGCTAAGGAAAAAGGAGTCTCGGCGCAAGAGTTTGTTGATGAGAATGTAGCGACGTATCAGGATTTTATAAAAAAGCTTGGCGTAGAATATACTGATTTCGTCAGAACGACTGATGCAGAACATGAAAAACGTTGTCAGGAAATTTGGAAAAAACTTGAAAAACATATTTATAAGTCGAAATATGAGGGTTGGTATTGTACGGGCTGTGAGAGGTTTATTACTGATAAGGAATACACAGAAAATGACGGTATTTGCCCTGACCACCAGAGTCCTTACGAAAAATTAGAAGAAGAGAACTATTATTTTAGAATCTCAGATTTTAAAAATCAGATTAGAGATGCTATTTCTAAAAATGAATTTGTGATTTTGCCGGAGTTTAGGAAAAAAGAAATACTAAAACTTTTGGATGAATCTCCCGATGTTTCAATTTCACGTCCTGTTTCGCAGTTGACCTGGGGTGTACGTGTGCCGGGCGACGAATCGCAGACGATGTATGTTTGGATTGATGCGTTGTCAAATTATTTGACGGTCTTGGGATATCCAGACCAGGATGTTTCTGAATGGTGGCCAGCGACGGCGCAATTCGTGGGGAAGGATATTCTGCGATTTCATGCAATTATTTGGCCGGCGATGTTAATTGGTTTGGGATTACAACTTCCTAAGACGATTATTTCGCACGGTATGATTTTGGCTAATGGTCAAAAGATGTCTAAAACGATTGGTAATGTTGTGAACCCGGTTGAAGTGATTGAGAAACATGGTCTTGACGCGTTTAGATATTATTTCTTGAGACACGTAGATACTTTTGCAGATTCGGATTTTACGTGGGAAAAATTTGAAGACGCATATAATAATGAACTGGCCAATGATTTAGGTAATTTGGTGCAACGTTTAGCTACGCTAGCCGCAAAGAACAAATTTGAGTTGCTACGCAAAAAAGACGGCAAAATGTACAAAGAATATCAAGAGCTGATGGATAAATATGAATTTTCGAAGGCGTTCGATTTGGTATGGGAAATTGTACAGGGTATTAATAAGAAAATCGATGAAGAAAAGCCTTGGACGTTGGCAAAAAATCAAGAAACCGAGAAGCTCGAGAAATGCTTGCATCGATTGATTTCGGAACTCTTGGATGCGAATTATATGTTAAGACCATTTTTGCCAGAAACGTCGGAAAAGATTTTGAAGATATTTACTGATGGCATAATTGAACCACCAAAGATTCCGTTATTTCCTAAGGCTTAAAAAATAACTCCCCTAGGGGAGTTATTTTATTAAATTTGATTTTATTCTTCGCCGGACAACTTAGAAGTGAAATCGGAAAGATAGAATCCGATAACGCCGCCAATCATTGGGAAGAGGGCATAGGCAGAAAGAGCCTGGCAAATGCCGCCCATGATTTCGCCAAAGCTTTCACCAGCGGTTGGGAAGATTTGTAGCATGGTAGCAACAGCTGGGTTGAAGATAAAGTTGTTGTTTGCGCTGAGGAATGCAGCTGAAACAACATAGCCGACTACTACTGCAAGTGCCATACCACCGGCGACAACTGCGCCAAAGGTAAATACGCTGCGTTTGTATTTGAGTGCACGTGCAAAGAAGAAGGCGATAATTGCTGCGCCAAGTAGTTCTATCATGACGATTGGCCAAAAACCACCTTCGGAAATAGCAGCCATAGTTGGGATATCGTAAGCGGTCTCGCCACCTGCTAGATGGAAGCCGTTGAAGATGAGCCAACCGAGCCAGGCACCGATGATTTCAGCGATGATGTACATGATGCCTCGAATTACTGACATGCGGCGGGATGCCATCATGCCGACGGTAACTAATGGATTGAGGCAGGCGCCCGAAATAGCATAAATTGCAACTAGTACTGCAACAATTGCAAACGAGTAGGTTGCAACGTTTGCGATACCCATGAGTGACAGCGAGAATAGTAGCAATGCTAGAAGCATGGTACCAATAATCTCTCCGAGTAATGCACCGTAGAATTTGTGGTTCTTGAAGACGGTGAGAATACCTTCTTTTTCTTCGTACTTTTTAGCGAAAAATCCACTAAGGCAAGATTTCTTTCCTGCTTTGTTTTTCTCCACCTTGTTGGTCTTGACGGCCTCGAGTTCTGTCTTGCTGGCAGTTTTCGTGGCTTTGGATTTGGTCGAGGTAGTTTTTTTGCTCGACGCTTTCGACTTTTTAGTCGCCATTTTATTCCTCCTTAAATGTTATTAAGTATATTATATCATATTATTGTGTTATAATGAAAAAGTTATCAACTTATTTAGGAATATTGTATGGGTATAATGGTAAATAAAAATAATTTAGAGAATAATGAATTGACGCGTAGAATCAATGAAGATTTGAGAAACAAGATGGATACTAGTCTAGAAATGGGCGACGAAGAAGATCCGGATTTTGTGGAAGACAGTGAATATACAAAAGATTTAAAAACCACGAGTAAATTTGGTTGGGTGTGGATTGTGTTGATTTTCCTTGCGATTGTGGCTTTGATTATAATTGTTTTTTCGTAAAAGTTAGCATAAGTGTTATAATATATATAATATGGATAATGACGCCAACAATAGCGATAGAGCGCGCGAAATCGAAAGTGGATTTCGAGATATTTCGCCAAATATTAGTGGAAATCAAAGTAATCATGACGTCGAGAGTGATAATCCTGAGCCTGTAAAAAAAGAAGGAGCGGCAAAAAAAGCATTGAATGCCGCTGAGTCTGCGGCTAGTCTTGTGGCGACTAGAGGGAGGAAAGGCGCAGCGGGAGCTTCTAAAACGGGTGGTGGTTTGTTTTCTGGCAGCGGCAAGCAGGCGCAGCCGCAAGCAAAGAAGGGCGGTAAGGGTTTTGGTAAAATTGCGATTGCGTTGCCCGGAATAGCGATTATAGGAATTGGCGTTTTGATAATTGGAGTTATAGGCACACCTATGCTCCTTCTTGGTGGTATTGATATGAATTTGCAGGATTCGTTAGGATTTTTGGATACGGTGGCTTTGCTTGAGAAACAAGGAGAATATGTTACGGCAGAGCAATTGGCTAATGGCGAAGTGCCGGATGGATACGCTAAAGATTTGGTAGCTCATGGTATCGAAGTGGGGCAAGTCACTTTGGGCGGAGATTTTGTACAGACAAATATATTTATTGCTGATTTGGGTCAACCGAAAGAAGTTGCGGGGATAGGCGAATATTATAACAATGTAACTGGCGCATTATCAGTAAAGTTTAATAATGAAGTAATTAGCGCAGATAATTTTGTAGCTGTTGTGGAATCGAATCCAATAATGTATGCGGCATATTCTGAAGCCGCAGATATTTCTGCTCGATATTATTATAGTGATGACGTTACGAAAGTATTTAGAGAAGAAATGAATGTGTCGCGAAATAATTTCGCGAGTTGGAAAGATACAGGAAATTCTGCAGAAAATCAAAAGCAATTAAGCGATATAGTGGCTAAGGCAATAAACAAAAAGACGGATGTAGGTGTAGCTGGATACCTGAGTGGTGATGACGGAAGCGAGACGGCGGAGGCGAAAGTTTCTGGTGATGCAAGCGGTATCGTTTCGAATGTTTCTAGTAGTATTACTGGTGATAACGCCACAAAAAAAGCTGCGCAACTACTAAATACAGCAGTTTCTTCATCGGAACCGTATAAGGCTGCTAGTGCATTTGTTGTAATTGAGGACGGTATTCAAAAAACACGTATTCAGGATAATGGTCCGGCAAATGAAATAATGAATATGCTCAATGAAAAAACCGAGGTGACTTATCAAGATGTAGCGACTGGTGAATACAAGACAACTAAGCAGTCGATTTTGGAAACCCAAAATTTTGCTGCTACTGTAGGCGGAGGCGGTTATTCTGATGGAGAAGCGACGAATTTTTCTCGTGATCGGGTGTTGCTTACCACTAATACCGCAGATGGCGCAATTATAGAAGATACTTCTGTGGCTTCGGAGGGACAAAAATCTTCAAAAAGCATACTCGAGATTGGAGGGGGAGCATCGGCTGATTCTGAAACAATCGGAAAGGCTGAAAATGCTGTTTCGTTAGCGATTACGAAAGATAATTCTGAACTCCTTACAAGTGTTGTGGGCGGGAATCGCATTCCTGAGGGAGGGTCTTTCCTTTCAAATACAATCAATCAAAGAGTTTTAGGTTCTGTGCCGTCGGATGCTGAGACAGTAGCCAATTATCATCGCGAGGTCGACGAAATAATAGCCAGGAAGGCAGAGGCGGATAGGGCGACTCGTAGTCCATTTGATTTTTCATCGCCAAATACTTTTCTAGGGAGCATAATTAATAATAGTATAAAAAGCGCGGTAAAAAATCAGGCTGTAGTTTCGAATAAAACTTCAATTACGTCTACTATAGGAACAATTGCTGATCTAACTGGTCGTTCTGCCAAAAATATGTTTGGGCAAGCGTTGGCGGATGGTAATGACGGACGTTTTACGTTGACCTCTGGAAACTGTCCTACTTCAAAACTTATTTCGAACGTTGAATGTGACTTATATGGCACAAGTCATACAACGAACCCGACTGGCTATATGGCTATGACAAGGAATGATTGGATAAATTCGGGTATCGGACTTGATAGTTCTGGAAAAGTAGAAGATGGGACTGGTCTGGCTGAGTTTAGTGTAGTCGGGCAAGACCGTCCGGTAACTGTTGGCGTAAGAAGCGCAGACATGTGCGAAGAATATAAAAAGATACATGGCATCGGCGATAGTATCGGTAGTTTGTTGGCTAAGTTTTTGAATATTTATGAGTCTTGTAGTGATGTGGACGAGAGCGTTGCGAACGGGACTAAATATACACTTAGCGATAAAAATGGTGATAAAGATATGGTTGAGAAGTATTCGGCCTTCGTGTTATACGACACGGTTTCTTCATTGTTAGCAGAAAAACAAAGTAGCGTTTCTTTGTTTAAAGAACAATATTATGCTGCTCACCCAAAAGATGAGTCTCCTGTAGGAAGGTTGTCACGAGTTTCTGGCCTTACTAAAGAAGAAGCACATATTGCTTTGGACTATCAATCATATCTCATTGCTTTAGCGAACTACGACCCGGTGGCGCGATATGCTTTCGGAAAACCACTGGTTGAAATTGAGAAAAAGTTAGATTTTGGTGCTGATGCGAAGAAAGCTAATGACGGCGTGATGCTGCTTGGGATTGCTTATAGAGACGAGAGAAACCGAAGTTTTGCAGTGTAGTGTGCTATAATATACATCAGATATGGACGAGATAGCGAAATTAAAACAAGAGTTAAAGCAGGTTAATGCTGATGCAGCAAATATTAGAAATATGCCAGCAGAAAAACGGGCTGATTTTGGTAAAGAAATCAACCGACGAAGACAGGAGGTTTTGGCTAGGATTACAGAGTTAGAAAAAGCCGCTCTTGATGCGACGGTTTCGCCGATTGACGTGACAGCATGGTCTGGAATAAACGAAGCGATGCCAGATTTTTATTCTACAGAACTTGGCTCGAAACATCCTTTGATGAGCGAAATTGATCGCGTGGTAGAAATCTACCAAATGATGGGATTTGATGTTTTGGAATCTCGCCAATTAGATGATGAATATCATATGTTTGATTCTTTGAATTTCGCAAAAGAGCATCCAGCGAGAGATGGATATGATACTTTTCGTACAGAAGAAAATTTTATTCCACCAGCTCACACTTCCACAATGCAAAACCGCGCCCTAAAAGCCTACAAAAAGAATTTGGATGAGGGAAAAGCGATTGCGGTGGTGGTACCAGGACGAGTTTATAGAAATGAGGACGTAGATGCTACGCACGAGCACACATTTTATCAATGTGAAGGTGTTTATGTGTCTCGTGATTGTACGATGGGCGATATGCTAGGAATTTTGCGTGAGTTTTTTGAAAAATACTACGAGCAAAAACTAAATATTAGGACCCAGCCTGGTTATTTTCCTTTTACTGAGCCTTCATTAGAATTTATGATTGAAAAGCCAAAATCATTAGGCGGCAAGAAAGGTGATTATTTGGAAATGTTGGGTTGTGGCATGATTCATCCGAATGTTTTGAAAATGGCTGGGATTGACGCCGAGAAATATCATGGTTTCGCTTGGGGTGGCGGAATAGATAGGTTGGTGATGTTGAGGTATGGGTTAGACGATGTGAGACATTTTGAATCAGGAAATCTTAACTTTTTGAGGGAGTTTTAAAATGAGAATTAGCTTGAATTGGTTAAAAAAATATGTAAAGATTCCTGAAGAAGTTTCTGACGAAGAACTTGTGCGTTTGATTGGCGCGAGGTTGGTTGAAGTCGAAGGAATAATCGACGAAACGCATAAGTATGACAATATATATATAGTGCGCGTAGAATCGTGCGAGAAGATACCTGAAACACACTTGACATTATGTCAAATAAATGTGGGTAAGACAGAACTAATACAAGTAGTCTGTGGTGCGTCTAATGTGCGCGAAGGGATGTTGGCGGTTTGGATTGCTCCTGGAGCAGTTGTGCCTGCTTCGGTAAAAGAAGATGCTCCATTCGTGATTGGTAAGCGCAAAATGCAGGGTTATGAGTCTAGCGGTATGTTAGCTGGTGCAGACGAATTAGACTTCGGAGATGATCATAGTGGGATAGTAGAAATAGATCCAGATTTAGCGAAACCTGGTGATTCGTTGGCAGATGTGTTTGACTTGAAAGATTTAATTCTTGAAATTGAAAATAAGTCATTGACGCATCGTCCGGATACTTTTGGAATAATAGGTTTTGCTAGGGAAATAGCCGGCATCTTGGGTGAAAAATTTGACGAGAAGCATTTGACCTCGGAGCTTCACCTAAGTGGACGTTTTGCTGGTTCGTCGTCAGGAGTTAGTACCAATTCTCGTCTTGCTAGATTGAGAGCTCCTTTACGCCAAAACTCTGGCGTTGATCTTTCAATTAAAATTTCCTCTCCTGATATTTGTCCACGTTATACTGCGCTTGTTCTGGAGAAACATGGTGAATTAAGTAAGAAGTATTTGACTTATGAGGATACGCTTTTGTGTAAGTCTGGTATGAAGCCGATTAGTCCAATTGTGGACGCGACTAATTATTTGATGTTGGTTACGGGCCAACCATTACATGCGTTTGATTATGACAAATTTGTTGCAGTTGGTAATAGTGATAAGCCTGAAATCCACGTTAGGATAGCCCGTGCGGGCGAAAAGTTGGTTTTGCTTGATGATACTGAAATCGAACTTACGGAAAATGATATCGTGATTTGTTCTGGGGAAACGCCGGTGGCGTTAGCTGGCGCGATGGGTGGCAAGTCTACTATGATTGACGAGAACACTCGTAACGTTATTCTTGAGTCAGCTACTTTTAGTTTGTACAATTTGCGTAAAACTCAAATGGAACACGGGATTTTTTCGGAAGCAATTACGAGATTTACTAAAGGTCAACCGCCATATCAGACTTTGATGGTGGCTGAGTGTTGCGCCAAGATGTTGGAGGACGGTTTTAGGGTGTCGGAAGTTGCGGATGAATATCCTTATTTGAGACAAGATATTGTTGTAAAAATTACAACAGACGAAATCAATGGACTGCTCGGGACGAAGTACGGTGACGATTTGATCGTGAAGACTTTGGGGAACGTCGGCTTTGAGGTTAAAAAGAGAAATAGTAATCTTGAGATTGTTGTACCGGCCTGGAGGATGGATATTCATATCAAAGAAGATATTATTGAGGAAGTGGGCAGGTTGCTTGGTTTTGACAATATCGAAGCAACGCTACCTAATCATGCTACTGCAAATAAGAATGTTTGTTTTGAGCTCAAAAAACAATTACGTGATTTGATGATGCGGCTAGGCGCAAACGAAGTTTTGACTTATAGCTTTGTGAGTGAAAAACTTTTAGATAAGGTTGGTCAGGATAAGAAGAACTCATACAAAATTATTAATTCGATTAGCCCTGAACTTCAATTGGTGAGACAGTCGATTGTGCCAAGTTTGCTTGATAAGACTTATTTGAATGAGAAATTGCCAGTGAATAAGTTTGCGATTTTTGAGATGAACAAAGTCCATCGAAAACAGTGGGGGCTAGACGCTGAAGGTGTTCCGGTAGAAAAAAATGTTTTGGGATTTGTGATTGCAGAACGGAAATATAACGACAAGACGGCATTTTATCAAGCAAAAAAATATGTGGCGAAGATTTTTGAGGAGTTACAGATTAAGGTTGAATTTTTGCCGATGAAGTCGAATACGGCCGAATCGAAGCCTTTTGAGCCGAAGCGTTCTGCTGATATCTTTGTGGACGGAGAGCTAATTGGCGTAGTGGGTGAATTTAGAAATTCAGTACGAAATGATTTTAAGTTAGCAGATTATTTGGCTGGTTTTGAAATAGATTTGGATTTGGCTCTTGAAAAGCAGCAAAAACATAAGCAGATAGACTTTAAGAAGAAAGAAGCTAGAGATTTGACAGTTGTTGCTGATTTGTCTTATGCTGAGGTCGTGAAGAAAATTCAGAGCGTGTTGGATAAATATGGTATTGAGGCTGAGATTACGCCGGTTTCAGTTTATCAAGCAGATAATTCAAATGAAAAACACATTTCAGTACATTTAGAGTTTGACAGGTTTAACGAAGAAATAATGTCAGAATTAGAACAAATATAATTTGTAAAAAAATTGTGCTTATGTTAAAATATAGTCATGATACTGTTTGACTCGGTAACAAAAAAATATCCTGGTGATACAGAGCCAGCGCTTGACGACGTGTCACTACATATTGAGCCAAATGAATTTGTATTTTTGGTTGGTAAATCTGGGGCTGGTAAGTCGACTTTGATGAAGATGATTACCAAAGAAGAGGCTCCGGATTCTGGCAAAATAATTATTGGTGGCATTGATCTAGATTATGTGAAAAAGCGTCATATCCCTGGTTATCGTAGAAGGCTTGGCGTGGTTTTCCAAGATTTTAAGTTGTTACCAAGGCGTACGGTTTATGAAAACGTGGCTTTTGCGCTTGAGATTGCTGGAATGAGTGGCAAAGAGATTCGACGTACGGTGCCAAAAGTGTTAGAGTTGGTAGACTTATCTGACCAGGCAAAAAAATTCCCGAATCAATTGTCGGGTGGTCAGCAACAAAGAGTTTCGATTGCGCGTTCTGTGGCAAGACAGCCTAAAATCTTAATTGCTGATGAGCCGACGGCAAATTTGGATAAGTTGACAACTGAGGAAATTATTCAATTACTTAAGAAGATTAATGATTTTGGTACGACGATTTTGGTGACGACACATAATGAAAACATTGTTAATACCTTGCAGAAACGTGTGGTGACATTAAAGCATGGTAAAATTGTGGATGACCAAAAGAACAATGGCGTATATAAGCTTGACGAAGCGCCAGCACCTAAGATACCGTCGCGTAAGGTCCAAACTCCTGGTCACGCTTTGAAACCTAAAAGGAGAATTATTCAATGACGGAAAAGATAAAAAAAGTCGAAAAGGAACAAAAGCTAAAAAAATCGTCGAAAAAGAGTTTAAAGACGATGCAAAAGAATCGCAGTCGTCATTTGATGCGTGAAAAAGCGCGTGTTGTAAAGTATGGGACTAAAAGTTTTGGACGCAATATTTGGCTTTCGACAGCTGCGACGGTTGTGATGGCGATTACGTTGATTATTTTGTTTGTGACGGTTGTAGCGAGTGTGATTTTGACAAATACGGCTGAAATGATGAAAGACAAGATTGATATAACGATTTATTTCAAGCCAAATACAACTCAAGAAGTTTTGGATCAATTGACGGCGACGATTAGTGAGGATAAAAACATCAAGTCGGTCGAGACATCTACTTCGAAGCAAGAATACGAGAAGTTTCTTGAGGAAAATGCAAAAAGTGATGAGATTTTGAACATCATGGATGAAGATATGACCAAGATGATGATTGGCAAAATGCAGGCGACCATGAGGATAAAAGTTTATGATGTAGATAATTTGGATAGTATAAAGGCTATAGTAGAAGAAAATAGCTTGTTTAAGGATTATACCGACAAAGAAAAGGCGCCAACATATGATGTTAATAGGGCAGAGATTGCGACAATTACGTCTTGGGCGAGGATAGCGCGTACGGGTGGAATTATACTTGCGGCGGTTTTCCTGGTGATTTCGATTTTGATTATCTTTAGTACGATTAGAATGGCGATTTTCTCACGTCGAGAAGAAATCTATATGATGCAACTAGTGGGCGCAGATAAAGGTTTTATTCGTGGGCCGTTTTTGGTCGAAGCGGAGATCTGCGGAGTGATTGCTGGTATAGTAGCGGCGACGGTTTCTTATTTCGGATTTAAACTATTGGCGCCAAAACTATCTGGATATGGTATCGATATCAGCCAAATTGTGAACATTTTAGAGTCGAATAAGTTAATATTGGTATTCTTGGCGTTTATATTGATGGGGATGTTAATTGGTCGTATTTCGGCACATCTTGCAGTATCAAAATACTTGCATAAAGCATAGTACTTATGTTATGATGGAATTATGAAAACTCAAAACAAAAATCGGATAATTGTGCTGGTGGCTTTGTTTGTGTTGGTCGCTACGCCGATTATAAGTATTCTTGTTAATTTTAATCAAGTAGAAGGTATTTCAAAGGCTTGTCAAAATTCCGCAGCTTGTCGTGAGGCAGTAGCAAAGGAGCAAGAGGCAAATAAAAATGCGGCCGCGGCGGCGAGTTCGGCAAACAGATTCCAAGCGAAGGTAAACGAATTATCGGCCGAGATTGCTACTAAAGAGGCTGAGATTGCCGAAACTGAAGCTGAGGTTGAAGTGTTGAAGGATAAAATTGCAGAAACAGAAGCGAAGCTTCAGGAGGAGCAAGAAGCTTTGGCGGAACTTTTAGTTAACATGCATTTTGAATCTGACGCGGAGCCGATTAGGATTTTGGCAGGTTCGACCTCGATTTCTGATTTAGCCGAAAAGGCTGCGCGTGAAGAAGTGGTAAAAGGCCAAATCAGCGCGTCTGCAATAACGATTAAGCAGACTAAGGATGAACTCGAAAATGCAAAAGTTGAAGTCGAAGATTTGTTGGCTCAGCAGCAAGAGGCGAAGAAATCATTAATGGAGAAGAGAAGTGAACAGGAAAACTTAGTTGCAAAGTATGAAAACGATGCCGAAGCCTATGCGGAAGAGGCTCGTGCAGCGGTATTGGCGCAGAGGGCGGCTGAGAAGGCTGAGCAAGAAGCGCACCCAGAACTGTATCACGGTAGTGCTTATTCTGGTGCAAACACTTATCCTTGGCAAGGTAATTGCCCTGCTCAGCAAGATGAATTTATTACTTATTGGGAAGATGCTTGGGGATGGCACAAAATCGGTGGATATGTTTGTGAATGCGTGAGCTATGCGGGCTGGAAAGCTTATGAGGCCTATGGTGTGGCGGCGGCTTGGGGTAACGCTTATTCTTGGGATGATGGTGCAAGGGCGGCTGGTTATAGAGTGGATAAGAGCCCGGCTGCTGGTACGATTGGACAAGTAGATGGCTATCCATATGGACATGTATTTTGGGTGGAAAGTGTAAATTCGGATGGTTCAATTAATGTGACAGAATATAATAATTCTTATGCGACTTATCTATACTCTGGTGTTTCGCGATTTGGCGATTTTGGCGCACGTACTATTCCTGCAGGTGAAGTTTGGCAATATAATTATATTCATTTACAATAATTCTTGTGCTATAATAGAGTAATGAGTGAGAAAAAAGAGTGGAGTGAAAAAAAGACAAGCCTAGGTAATGCGATTATTATTTCGGTCGTGATGTTGGTGGCTGGAATATTTATCGGTTCGAATTACAAAAGTTGGTTTTCTGGATTTGGGCCGTATTTAGGTTTTGGCAATCAAAGCTCAGATGTTGATTGGTCTTCTTTGAACGAAGTTTATAATAAGTTATCTAGTACATATAACGGTGATATTTCTGAAAGTAAATTGCTTGAAGGCGCTAAAAAAGGTATGACAGAGGCCCTTGGCGATGTATATACGGTATATATGGATTCGGAAGAAACCTCTGATTTTTACAATGATTTACATGGTAACGTTGGAGCCGGGATCGGTGTTGAGATGGGGCTCCGGGATGGTTACGTGAGAGTTCTTAGAACTTTGCCAGATAATCCGGCTAGAGAGGCGGGCATTCTTGCGGGCGATATTTTGTATAAGGTTGACGGTGAAGAGGTTTATGATCTTTCGACAGAAGAGATTTCTAAGAAAGTGCGAGGTGATTTAGGCACAGAGGTTACAGTGACAGTCGTGCGTGATGGTAAAGAAAAATCGTTCACCATGAAACGTGAAACTATTAATAATGTTTCGGCATATGTTGAATATGACGACAAGACTGCGATTGTGACTGTGACAAGATTTGATAATGATACCGGCACGATGGTGCAGGGTTTTGCGAAGGATTTTGAAAGAAAAGGCGTAGACAAGGTTATATTAGATTTGCGCGGAAATGGTGGTGGATATGTCGAAGCGGCGAAAGATTTGCTTAGCCTCTGGATTGATAATGATGTGGTTTTGGTGCAAAAGTCAAAACATTATGAGGATTCAACGGCAAAATCTAGTGTTGGGAAGGCAATTCTGAAGGATATGAAAACTGTGGTGCTCGTGAATGGTTCTTCGGCGTCAGCATCCGAAATCGTAGCGGGAGCTTTGCAGGATTATGGTAAGGCGACGGTTGTAGGAGAAAAAACCTTTGGCAAAGGCGTCGTACAGCAATTATTTGATTTATCTGGCGGAACGGTATTAAAGGTTACTACGGCAGAATGGTATACACCAAAAGAACGCTCAATTAGTGGCGAAGGTATTAAACCTGATGTTGAGGTGGAGCGCACCTATGAAGATATTAATGCGATGCGCGATCCACAAATGGACAAGGCAAAGGACTTATGAAAATCGTTATAGCTTCTGCGGTGTACTACCCGATGATAAATGGAGTAGCAACTTTTTCGCACAATCTTGCGGCTGGATTAGTGAAGCGTGGACATGAGGTATTGGTGCTTTGTCCCTCGCAAACAGGGAAGAATTATGTTGAGAATCAAGAAGGCGTAACTGTAAACTATCTTAGATCCATTAATACTAGAGTATATCCAGACCAAATAAACGATGTACCGCCTAAAAAGAAGCTGTTTGGTGTCGAATTCCCACATCTTTTTTACAAAAAGGGTTTTAAGGTTTCTGTTTTCCCGATGGTCGAAATAAAAAAAGCTTTGGATGAGTTTAAACCGGATGTGGTTCATATACAAGTATCTGACCCGATTGGTCTTTCGGTGGTATCTTATGCCAGAAAACATAATATTCCCGTAGTGACGACGGAGCATAATCAGCCAGAAGTGATTACGGAGCCATTGAAAATGCCAAAGGCAGTAAAGAAACCGGTAGATGCGATGTTGTCAGCTTATTTCCGTAATCGTCAGAGCAAGAGTGATTTTGTGACGATGCCCACTGAGCAGTCGATTAGATATTTGTTATCAAAACATGAAATAGGGGTGCCAATTGCCGCCGTATCGAACGGTGTGGATTTGACGAATTTCAAACCAGGTAAGGCTAAGACGGGGATTTATGAAAAATATAACATCCCGAAAGATAGGCCGATTGTTTTGTATGTTGGTCGTGTGGACCCGGAAAAACAGGTTGGGACTGTGTTAGAGGCGTTTAACCAAGCGCGTGCCAAAGTTCCGAAAGCATTCCTGGTGGTGGTAGGTGATGGAGTGGATAGAGTAAGGCTGGAAACAGTAGCGAAAAAAATGGGTGTAAAAGGTGATGTGAAGTTTTTGGGTCGAATTATGCCACCGGATTTGTTTGAGTTATATCGAGTGGGGTGGGTTTTCGCAACGGCTTCGGAGATAGAGACTCAGGGAATTGTTTTAATTGAGGCTGCGGCCACTGGCTTGCCGTTGATTGCAGTAAATAAGGGCGCAGTAGCCGAAGTGTGTATTACTGATAAAAATGGCTATTTGTGTCAGCCGAAAAATGTTGAGGAAATTGCTGACGCGATGGTAAAAATACTGTCGGATGAAAAGTTGCGCGAGGAGTTTTCACGTAATTCGATTAAAATTGCGGATGAACATGATTTCGAAAAAACATTGGATAAGTTTATAAACATCTACCATAGAGTTTGTAGTAAAAATATGGTATAATATGGCTCATGGATAGATATGAGCCTCTAAAAATAGAAGCAAAATGGCAAAAAAACTGGGAAAAATCAAAACCTTATAAGGCGGAGATAAAAGAGGGTGTGCCGAAAATGTACATTGCGGAAATGTTCCCTTATCCATCCGGGGCGGGACTTCATGTGGGGCATGTAAGGAATTTCACAATTGTAGATGTTTTGACTAGGTTTTATGAACAGCAGCGACTTAACGTGATGCGGCCATTTGGTTATGACACTTTTGGGCTTCCGGCAGAGAACTATGCGATTAAGACAGGGACGGCGCCGCAAGAGGTGACAAAGACTAATATTTCGAATTTTCGAAAACAAGCCAAGAGATTGGGCTATGCGATTGATTGGGATAGAGAGATTAATACTTCGGACCCAGAGTATTATAAATGGACGCAATGGTGTTTTTTGCAGCTATTTAAGAAGGGTTTGGCATATCAGAAAGAATCATATCAATGGTGGTGCCCGGTGGATCAGACGGTGCTTGCTAATGAGCAGGTAGAAAATGGTTGCTGCTGGCGCTGTGGACATGAAGTTGAAAAGAAAAAAATGAAACAGTGGTTCTTTAAGATTACGGAATATGCGGATGAGTTGTTGGATGAGATTGATGCTCTTGATTGGCCAGACAAAATCAAAACCATGCAGAAAAATTGGATTGGTCGTTCAACTGGGGCGGAAATTGATTTTGCTCTTGCGACACCTTCTTCCTCGGGACGCTCCTCACGCCTGTCTTCACAGGGTTCGTCACTGCGTCCTCGTAGCGACTGCGGATGCCCCTCGGAAGAAGTGTCGACAAAAGTAATTCGCGTTTTCACTACCCGTCCGGATACAATTTATGGGGCTACATTTTTAGTTTTGGCACCAGAGCATCCAATAATTGAATATATTACTAATGATGATGCTTATGATGCTGTCATTCAATATAAGGCTGAAGCATTGAAGAAGTCTGAAATTGAACGTCAAGAGAATAAGGAAAAGACTGGTGTATTTACGGGGGCTTATGCGATTAATCCAGCCACGAAAGAGAAAATTCCGATTTGGGTGGCGGATTATGTACTAGCTGGCTATGGTACCGGTGCAATTATGGCAGTGCCAGCGATGGATGAACGGGATAAGGAGTTCGCAGAAAAATTTGATTTGCCGATTATAGAGACGGAGCTATGCGATTTTGAGCAATTTGGCACGCCGAAAACGACTTATCGGATGCGCGATTGGTTGATTAGCCGTCAAAGATATTGGGGTTGCCCGATTCCGGTTGCTTACGATAAGGAAGGTAATCCGCATGCGATTCCAGAAGAGCAACTTCCAGTGATGTTGCCAGAGATTGACGATTATAAACCGGATGAATCTGGTCGTTCGGCGTTGGCTAAGGCAAAGGATTGGCTCAAAGTCGAGATTCCGGTGAAAGATCCGAAAACCGGTAAGACTCATATGGAGGAAATGACCAGAGAAACCGATACGCTAGATGGTTATGCTTGTTCCTCTTGGTATTTGTGGCGTTATGTTTCGCCAAAAGATAAGAAGTATGCCTGGGAGCCGGAAGCGATAAAGTATTGGGCGCCGACGGATATATATGTGGGAGCAGATCACGCGGTAGCGCATCTCTTGTATATTCGTTTTTGGTGCAAATTCTTTGCAGATCAGGGTTATTTGCCGTTTAGAGAGCCGATTAAAAAATTGATTTATCATGGTTATATTAACGCACCAGATGGTAAGAAAATGTCAAAGTCGAAGGGTAACGTGATTGATCCGTTGGATGTAATAAACGATGGTTATGGTGCAGATACTTTGCGTACATATGAAATGTTTATTGGCCCAGTGGAATTAGATGCGGCTTGGGATCCGCGTAGCGTGGGTGGTGTTTATAGGTTTCTTAATCGTTGTTATTCTTTGATGACAACATTGCAACTCTCTTCTTCGGACACGCTCAAGGGCGCTCGCCCAAGCTTACGGTCCTCAGAAGAGGTTGCTAATGTTGTTATAAGAAATAGAACTATCAAAAAAGTAACTGAGGATATCTATAAGTGCAATTTTAATACTGCGGTGGCGGCGTTGATGGAATATGTAAATGAGCTATATCGGTCTGGTGTTTCTGAAGAAGACTTGAGGGTACTCGCTAAGCTTTTGAAGCCGTTCGCGCCACATCTTGCGAGTGAGATGTTGGAAAAATTAGATACTGATGACGAGTGGCCAAAGTGGGACGAGAAATACTTGGTTTCTGATACCGTTGAGGTAGTAATACAGGTGAATGGTAAGTTGAGGGCTAAATTAACTGTAGACTTAGAAGATTTGGATGATGAGGCAAAAATTACAGAAATGGCACTAAACGATAAAAAGATTCAGAAGCTAGTAAAAGACGGAGTGAAAAAGACGATTTTTGTAAAACGTGCGAAGCTTTTGAATATTGTAGTATGAAATTAGTATTAGTGATTCATAATATTCGGTCTTGTTATAATGTGGGGGCGATTCTTCGTACGGCTGAGGGATTAGGGGTTGATAAGGTGATTTTGTCTGGGTATACGCCAAGAGTGCACGATGCTAAGTTATTACCACATCTGCGCGATAAATTGGATCATGAAATACACAAGACGGCACTAGGTGCGGAAGATATGCTGGATATTTATGCATCGGATGATATTTTTTCTGAATTAAAAAAATACCAGAAACAGGGTTGGCAAATTGTGGGGTTGGAAAATAATGTTGAAAAATCGAATTTAGTACAATTGAACGATGAGAATTTACGAGATACATTATCAGATAGAATAGTGTTAGTTTTGGGGGAAGAAGTAAATGGTATAGATTATTCACTATATGATATAATTGACCTGTTTTTGGAAATACCGATGAAAGGGAAAAAAGAATCGTTTAATGTTTCGGTGGCGGCGGGAATCGCGATGTATGGTATAATGAGTTTATGATAAAAGTTTATACGACACCAACTTGTGCTTATTGCCATGCATTAATGGATTGGTTGGATTCAAAGGGAATCGAGTATCAAGAAATGGATGCGACGAAGGAGTCAGATATTAATGCGGTACCAGTGACGGAAATAAATGGTGAGAGAATTGTGGGTTTCGATCGTCCAGCAATAAAAAAAGCCTTGAAAAATCTTTAGTGCTTGTGTTATTATAAAAACAAGCTTGGAGGAATTGAGGTGAAATTGAAGTTGCGAGAGCTTGATGTGAGGATGATGGCTTCTTTTTCATTTTTTTTAACTTTATTGATGGTTTTTGCTGGTCTTTGTCTTACTCCGATTAACGTCTCCGCCGAAGAAACAATCCTAGACAACGTAGACATCTCCGTCCCAGTCTCCTGTAATCTCAATAGCAGCGTAGATACAGCCCACACCGCAATAGTAAATGCCGGTACTTCTGTATCAGACATTGGTACCACTAACTTTACTGTATTTTGTAATGATGCTAGTGGCTTTGCACTGTATGCTATAGGCTATACTAATGAAGACTACGGCGACAATACACTAGTAGGACAAAGTACTAATAACATCATCAACACTGGTACTGCTACTACTGGCAATAATTCAGCCTGGGCTATGAAGATGGTTAAAGTCACTGATGGTTCTTATCAACCAAATAACTTAACTATTACTAATAGCTTTAATAACTACCATAACGTACCAGACACTTATACTAAAGTAGCCCAGTATACTGCTTCTACTGACTTTACTCTAGGCTCTAAACTCCAATCTACTTACCAAGCCTTTATGTCTACCTACCAAGATGCTGATACGTATAATGGGAAAGTTAAATACACCCTAGTACATCCATATGATGCGGCTGCCCCCAAACCACAAGTTACAAAAACTATTGAAGTCACCTATAGCACTGAGTCGGGCGACATCTTATATTTTGATCAGGAAAGAACTCAAACGCAAAACACGGTGACTTATTCTGTAACTTGTGGAATAGAAACTAAACAATTTGATGTCGTAAAAACTTCCAATATTAATGATGCCGGTATCCAGAACGGTGCCTATACAGATGAACGTATTCTATATACTATGGATTTTCCGGGCGCAAGCAAAGTTAAGGCAGTAGTAACATATGGTTTTACTGCGGGGGCTGGTTATGTTGATATTTACGGAGAAAATGAACAATATTACTATATTTATTCTGAAGATAACAATTTATCTGGTACTCAAACTTATATTTTAACTGGTAATTCTATCGGTATTTACTTAGTTACTTGGATCAACGAGTCTTTGGCTAGCGGTTACGACTATGGTGCTCATATTGTAATTTATCCGCTAGATGAAAACGACGAAGAATTATCATTCGAAAAGTATTCGGATTGTGAATGGCAAACTATTAGTGGGGCATATCTTGCTCCGAATTATGCGAGGCCAGGCTCTTATGCTCAGTTTGATGGTTGGGACACCACTATCACAAGTCGCAGATATTATTATGAGGAAGACTTACTTCGAGCTTTAGAGCCCGTTATCAATACAACGGACAGTGTAACTGCTGAAGCGGAAGCTTTTATATAGGATTATTTATTCTTTATAGTCGAGAAAGATGGCAGATAATGGTATTTTTATAAAGTTTAGAGCATTTTTAAAGAATCTTGTCTATTTTGTATTTTCGTGGTATGATAAAGAAAATTATCTATTAAACTAAGGAGCAAAATGCCTGAACCTAAGAAACAAAGTAGTCCACGTAAGACTGGGCTGCGTAGGAGTCACTTGAGGCTAGAGCTGGCGAAGCGGGTAAATAGGATTTCCCCTGTCAAGGCGTTCGAGACCAAAAAGCGCACCCCTAATTTAAAAGTTAAAACAAGTAAAAGTAAATAATTTAAGAGAAGATTTATAATATGGCAAGTAATCGACATTTAGGTAGAGTAATCGTTTTACAGAGTTTGTACGAATATGAACTCCGGACGCTCGCAAAGGACCCTGAGGTCGATCTCGATTTGATAATCGCAAAAAATATTGAGCCATACGAAAAGGCTTTGGGGGATACAGAGTTTGTTTATAATCTTGCAAACAATGTTGTGAAGAATGCAGAGACTCTAGACAAAGCTTTGGCGCCACTAGCGCCTGAATGGCCAATTGAATCGATTGCGGCGATTGATCGAAATGTACTTCGGATGGGGCTATACGAGCTTTCGGAATGCGGAGATTCGATTCCGCCGAAAGTAGCAATTAATGAGGCTGTGGAGCTAGCCAAGGCGTTCGGAAGTGAGAACTCTTCAAAATTCATTAATGGAGTACTCGGCACCGCCTACAAAAAGCTTGGCATTAAAGAAGTAGATCATCATGAAACAGAGCAAGAATCCGTCGATGGAGCCGGTCAGGAGAGTGGCAAATCTGAACGAGCCGACGGCGCGTAGAGCGCTAAAAGTACCTGAGGCTTTACCGACAGATACAATCAAGGAATCAGCGTTTGACAAAATAAAGTCAGCGGTTTTTCGCAAGAAAGCTGCAATTCAGGAAATTGTACGCGAACCGACTTCGGGCGGGATAATTTTCCGATTTACCAAGGACAAGAAGGATATCCAGATTTTGTTGATTCAGGATTCAAAAGAACGCTGGACAATTCCTAAGGGACATATTGAACCAGGCGAGACTGCCAAAATGACGGCGCGTCGTGAGATCGAAGAGGAAACAGGACTTAGGAACATTTCGATACTGACTTGGCTTGGTAAAATTCATTTTAAATATCGACGATTAGACAAGTTGGTATTAATGACTACCCAGATTTATTTGGTGCAGGCGCTGGATAGTCATGAGCGTCCAGTGCCAGAGAAGTGGATGAAAGGGATTAAATGGTTTTCGTTCGCGGATGCTCTGGACGCAATCGAATATGAGGATATCGAGAAATTAATGTTAATTGCGAAAAAGAAGATTCGCGCAGGGGATTATTAAACGTGGGCAAGGTATTCTTTGTGCTCGCATAAAGGAGGAAAATGGAGGAATATCAAAAATTTGCAGAAGAAAAATTAGGTTTTAGGTTTAATGAGCCACAGCTTTTGGTGACTGCTTTGACGCATCGGAGTTATGTAAATGAGCATAAATCGGCACATGAGCACAATGAGCGGTTGGAGTTTTTGGGTGATGCGGTTTTGGAATTGGTTTCTTCTGACTTTTTGTTCCGAAATTATGATTATCCTGAAGGGATAATGACGGCGGTGCGAGCAGCATTGGTACGTACGGAGTCTATTTGTGATGCTGGTAAGGAATTAGGGTACGAGCCTTTGGTGCGATTATCGAAGGGTGAGGCGCACGGTTCGGAACGAGCGCATGATTCGATTTTGGCGGATTGTTTTGAGGCGGTAATTGGTGCGATTTATTTGGACCAGGGATATGAGGTGGCGCGAGAGTTTATCGCTAAGAATATTTTGAGTAAGATAGATGTTGTATTGGAGGAGGGCCTTTGGCGCGACCCGAAATCATATGTTCAGGAGTTGGCGCAAAAGATTGACGGCGTGACGCCAGTATATCGGACTTTGAAAGAGGAAGGGCCTGATCATGACAAGAAATTTACAGTAGGAATATATGTGAAAGAAACATTAAAAGGTACAGGGGTGGGTCATTCTAAGCAAGAGGCGCAAACTGAGGCGGCGCGAGAAGGGGTGAAAAAATACCGCAAAGAAAATAATATAAAGGGGTAAACAGAGGTCAAGTTTACAGGGGTGAGACGTTCGTGTAAGCTTGACTTTTTTGTTTCAGTGTGGTATAATTAAGGTATACGTACTTTAACAATTCTAGAGTCTTGAAAGGGGGTGGGCTTAATGCCTACTCAGATGAGTTTATTTGATCTTCCAGAATTTTCGGAGGATTTTGGTGGCAATGCTAAGAAGAAAGAGGAAACGCAGAGCAAGAAGCAGGTGAAGCAGAACGATAGAGATAAAGCTGTTGATGAAGCTGCCGCGAAGGTTCAGGCTTGGGTTGCTGAGATGCAGTCTTGGCTTTCTCGGCCGAAGGTTCGCAAGAATTCCAAGAATTGGGAACGTTTCGAAGAAGAGGTCCGGAGTTTTATCAAAGCATACTACGCCTGGTCTACGAGTTGCGAAGAGGATAAGTTGAACCAGTTGGTGGGTTATTCCCAACTTTTGGTGGTGCGGATTCGCGGACGCTACGGTGCAGCTTGCGGGTTGGTTGATAATCTCAACCCCCATCGCACCGAGACACGACATGCTGTAGTTCATGTTGAGGACGATTATTACGGTGGCAGTTTTAGTAATGTGAAAGACTACGAGGGCTACGTCTCGAGATGGTTTGACGAGGTTCTAGCTGTACAGGCTCAAGTTTGTACTTTGGCTAACATTGAGCCGGTTAGCCGAAAATGGGTCTGCGATAACCTCACTTGCGGAGGAGATTACGCATCTTATCGTAGCAAGATTAAGACGTGCATAAAGCACTCGACGGCGAAATCTCTAAAAGATTATCCTTCGAAGAAATCCAAGAAGAAGTAAGAAAGGATGGATGGACGGATGACGCTGAGTTCTAAGGTTTATTGGATGACCTGTATTGCTCTCATCAAGGCCTGGCGGGAGTTTCTCCTGACCGGATGCCCTAACAAACGGTGGGACGACTTGCTCGAGGAGTACGGCGAAAACCAGGCGGCGTCGAAGTACCGCCTGGACGCGCAGCTGATTTACTACCGTGAAGATTGCATCTTCTTCGGAGTTACTCCGATGACCATTTATGACTTGCAAGCGTATATGCCGGATGTGGTGTGCTGTGATATTTTTCTCGAGGAGTGTCAGTCTCGCTTGGATAGCTTGGCTCCGGTAATTCCTCTGGAGGATATTTAAAGACTCTAGACTGCGCGGGTTGGTGATCCAGGTCGCGCAGATTAGGGGGGAAAGGGCCCACATTCGGGCCCTTTTCTAATTTTAAAAAGTGTGTTATAATAATTTGGATTAATAATTTAAGGAGAAAAAATGCTAGCGATTCGCATGCAACGTAATGGCCGGTCACATTATCCAACGTACCGGATAGTCGTCCAAGAATCACAGCGTCATCCACTTTCGGGACGCGTTGTGGCTGAGGTCGGCAACTATAATCCCGCAACCAAGGCTTTGACTTTGGATAAGGAAATGGTGGAAAAATATTTGAGTAACGGCGCGCAACCTTCTTCGAGAGTTGCTTTCATCTTGAAAAAGAACGGTGTTAAGTTACCAAAATGGTATAAAGAAGTTTCTAAGAAAACCAAAACAGCGAAACACGCTGATAAACTTCGTAAGAATCAACCAAAGGAAGAAGCTCCGGCTGAGGAGATTCCAGCTGAGGAAGCTCCAGCGACTGAAGCTCCAGCCGAGGAGACCAAGGCTGAGGAAACTACTGAATAAAAATAGTCCCCGTGAGGGACTATTTTTGTGTTATAATTTAAGTATAACAAGATTAAATGGAGAAAAATATGGCTACTATCGACCAGCAATTTGTAGAATACATCGTAAAAACTTTAGTCAATAATCCAGACAAAGTAGCAGTTGATCGCAAAATCGACGAAAAAGGCGTGCTTTTGTCGCTTTCCGTGGATCCTGAGGACGTCGGGCGAGTGATTGGAAAAAGGGGCGTCACCGCGCAGGCGATTCGCGTACTTTTGAGGGCGCTTGGCACCAAGCAAGATGCGAGGTTTAATCTTAAAATCGTAAATACTGACGAAGCAGAAGGCGAGAAGAAAGAATCGGCTGAGCCTGTGGAAAAGTCTGAGCCTACCGATGAGGCTCCTGAAGAGCCAGCCGAAGGAACAGAGGACGAAGAGGGCGAAGAGGAAGAAGAACCTTCTTCTGAATTGGTGGAAAAAACTCGTGCTGAGCTTGCTGATTTGGATGATTTGGATATATAAAATCCTTGACAATTTGGTTTTTATGCGTATAATTAAACATAAGCTAACTAACTGCGAGTCGGCTTGTAAAAACAATATAGGTTGAGAGCTTTATATATGTCTAAGAAACGCTTTTTCCGTTGAGAAAGCGTTTTTTGGTGTTGACTTTTAATAAGGAATAGCATACAATTAGTTATAAGAAGTAGTGTGCCCTGTTTTTGTATACTTATGAGAGCTGGCGACTCTCTGGGGGAAGACGGGCAGTAATCTTCGGCGCTAAGATTATAATAATAACACTAATAATAAAGAGGTAGAATGGTTACAAAACCGAAGTTAGGTGAAAGAGTGTTCTTCACCGAAGGGGACCAAGCGCTGCCAATTCCGGATCTTACGGCACACCAAAAAGATTCGTGGGCGGACTTTGTCGAAAATGGTCTCAAAGAGGTTTTTAGCGAGCTTAATCCGATTGACGATTATACTGGCCAAAAACTTTCATTGAGATTTAAAGATTATTACTTTAAAGAGCCAAAGGAGTCGGAAGCAGACGCTAAATACAATTTAGCGACTTATGAAGCTCCGCTGCATGTTTTGGTGGAACTAGAAAACAAAGCTACGGGCGAAAAGAAAGAGCAGGATATTTATTTTGGTGATTATCCTTGGATGACCGAACGTGCTACGTTTATCATCAATGGTACGGAGCGTGTAATTGTGTCTCAGCTGATTCGTTCGGCTGGTGTTTTCTTCAATGCTGAAACGATCGGGCTTAGGCGTTATTATGGCGCGAAGGTGATTCCAGGTCGTGGTGCATGGCTAGAATTCGAGACAGCATCAAACGGTGCAATTTATGTCAAAATTGACCGACGTCGCAAGATTCCAGTGACTACATTTTTGAAGGCTTTGGGGCTTTCTAAGTCTGAAATCAAAGAAAGATTTGCCAAAATCGACAATGGTGAGCACAGTTACATTGATGTGACTTTAGAGAAGGATACTTCATCCGGTCAAGGTGAAGCCTTGCTTGAAGTTTATCGTAGGCTTCGTCCTGGTGATTTGGCTACAGTAGAAAATGCCCGT
Source organism: Candidatus Nanosyncoccus sp. (assembly GCA_045603565.1). Classification (GTDB taxonomy): domain Bacteria; phylum Patescibacteriota; class Saccharimonadia; order Saccharimonadales; family Saccharimonadaceae; genus Nanosyncoccus. The sequence continues at coordinate 30,330 of JAZUML010000010.1, forward strand.
TCAATGATTGAACGCACCTTCTTTGATCCGAAGCGTTATGACTATTCTAATGTTGGTCGATTTAAGATTAATCGTAGACTTGGTTTTGATACACCAAATGATCCTGAGCATCGCACGCTCCAGATGGATGACGTAGTGGCGATTGTTTCTGAGATTATCAGACTAAACAATACGCAAGAACCAGCAGATGATATCGACTCTTTGTCGAACCGTCGCGTAAAATTGGTTGGCGAATTGGTCCAGAGGCAATTCCGTCTTGGTATGTTGAGATTACAGCGAAATATTTTGGATCGTATGTCGATGGCGAGCGTTGAGGAGGTGACTCCTTCGCAGCTTTTGAATTCGCGTCCAGTAGTAGCTGCTGTGAAAGAATTCTTTGCTACCTCACAGCTTTCACAGTTGATGGACGAGGTTAACCCATTTTCAGAACTTGCACACAAGCGCCGTTTGAGTTCGATGGGTCCTGGTGGTTTGACTAGGGAAAGAGCTGGATTCGACGTACGTGATGCTCACCCGACACACTATGGTCGTATTTGTACCGTAGAGACACCGGAAGGTGGTAACGTGGGTCTAGTACTAAACCTTGCTACTTATGCGCAGATCAACAACTACGGATTTATTGAAGCACCATATCGCGTAGTGAAAAATGGTAAAGTGACGGATGAAGTTGTCTACATGGACGCTGACACCGAAAACGACATGGTGATTGCCGATGCGTCGGTGAAACTAGATAAAAATGGCAAATTTGTTGAAGATTGGGTATCTGCGCGTGTTCATGGTACACCTTCGCAAGTAGAAGCGTCAAAGGTAACTCATATTGATGCTGCTCACAAGGAGATTTTGGGTGTTTCAGCGAGCTTGATTCCGTTTGTAGAGAAAAACCGTGTAGACCGTTCTTTGATGGCCTGCGCAATGCAGAAGCAAGCTGTGCCTTTGCTTAAGAACGATAATCCAGTAGTTGGTACCGGTATTGAGCGTGAAGTCGCAAAAAACACTTCACAGCTCGTGATGGCAAAAGGTCCTGGTGTGGTGAAAAAAGCCGACAGTAAGTCCGTAATTGTGACTTACGATAAAGGTGGAGATACTGAATATAAGTTAATGCATTTTGAAAAGACCAACGATGATCGTTGTTACAACCAGCGTTGTGCTGTTTCAAGAGGTCAAAAGGTTAAAAAGGGTGATACCCTAATTGAGGGTGCGTCGGTTAACAATGGCGAATTGGCTCTTGGCCGTGATCTTTTGGTGGCATTTATGCCTTGGCGTGGTTACAACATGGACGACGCGATTGTAATTTCTAATCGTTTAGTTGAAGATGATACGTTGACATCTATTAATATCAAGGATTTTGATGTAGAAGTACGTGAGACTAAGCTTGGTCCAGAACAAGTGACACGAGATATTCCAAATGTCTCAGAGCATTCTCTAAGACACCTTGGTGAGGATGGTATCGTGACCGTTGGTTCTGAAGTTAAGAATGGTGATATTTTAGTAGGTAAAATTACACCAAAGGGCGAGCAGGAACTTAGCTCTGAAGAAAGACTCCTTCGCGCTATCTTTGGTGAAAAAGCGAAAGATGTACGCGATACTTCTGTGCGTATGAATGGTTCTTCGACTGGTAAAGTTGTTGACGTGAGAGTATATACGCGTGAACAGGGTCACGAACTTAAAGCTGGTGTAATTATGCAGATTAAAATCTTTGTCGCAGAAATGCGCAAGATTGGCGTGGGCGATAAGCTAGCTGGTCGTCACGGTAACAAGGGTGTAGTCTCTAGAGTATTGCCGGTGGAAGATATGCCATTCATGGAAGATGGTACCCCGATTGACATTGTACTTAGTCCGATGGGCGTACCTAGCCGTATGAATCTTGGTCAGCTCTTTGAGACGCATCTTGGTATGGCGGCGAGAGCTTTGGGCTATAAGGTCGCAACGCCATCGTTTAATGGTGTACCAGATGAAATCATTTCTTCTGAACTCAAAAAAGCTGGTTTTACCGAAGATGGTAGAGTGCAACTTTATGATGGTTTAACCGGTGAGCCATTTAATGAGAAGACATCGGTTGGTGTAATGCATATGCTGAAACTACACCACATGGTAGAAGATAAAATTCATGCACGTTCGACTGGCCCATACACAATGGTAACCCAGCAGCCGCTTGGTGGTAAAGCGCAGAATGGTGGCCAGAGATTTGGGGAAATGGAGGTCTGGGCGCTTGAGGCTTATGGTGCTGCTACTACTCTTCAAGAGATGTTGACGATTAAATCGGACGATGTTTACGGTCGCGCGAAGGCATACGAGGCGATTATTAAGCATGAACCAATTGAAGGGCCGAAACTGCCCGAAGGCTTTAACGTCTTAGTGAAAGAGTTGCAAGGTCTTGGTCTCAAGGTAGATCTTTTGGATCATGGCGAGGCAGCGGACGCCGGAGACGTGATTGAAAAAACCTCAAAGGAAATTGAAAAATCGAAAGATGATCAATCCATCTATGATCAACACAAGAAAGAGACCGAACCGCAAATTCTCGACCTCGATGAAAATGAGGCAGAGGCGATGATGGCGGAAGAAGGTATCGAAATAACAGAGGGCGACGAAGATGATGGTACCGTCGACCTCGGAGAGGAGTTCTAAGATGGCTTGGATGGATAATTTCATTAGCGCTTCAGACTTTGATTCGATTAGATTATCGGTTGCAAGTCGTGACGATATCTTGAATTGGAGCTATGGCGAAGTTACGAAGCCAGAAACGATTAATTATCGTACTCAAAAACCTGAGAGAGATGGTTTATTCTGTGAACGTATCTTTGGGCCAACCAAGGATATTAATCCACATGATAGTAAGCTAAAAGGCGTCAGGAGTCGTGAGGCGGCCGTAGATAAAGAGGGTAATTTGGTAACTAAGTCGATTACTCGTCGTGAACGCATGGGGCATATCGCTTTGGCTGCACCTGTTGCGCATATTTGGTTTATGCGCGGAATTCCTTCTGCTCTTAGTTTGCTTCTTGATATTACTGTCAAGAATATTGAGAGGGTAGTGTATTTTGCAACATATTTGATTACGGACGCGAAGACTGCAGAAATTGAAAAGGAATTGTCTAAGCTCGAAGGTCAAACTGTTGCAGCAAGAGAAGCCATTCGAATTCGTTACGAAAAAGAAGCAAAGGCCGAGAATGCTGATGTGAAGGCTTTGGCTGAAGCTCAGACGAAAGAATTAGAAGCGCTCGATACAGATTTCAACGCGCGAAAGAACATGCTAGAATCCTTCAAAAAGGGCGGGGTGATTAGTGAAGTCGACTATCGTAATTTGCCAGAAGAATATGAAGATTTAATTACGGTAGAAATGGGCGCGACTGCAATTAAGAAGATGCTCGACGAGATTGACTTAGACAAATTAATTAGTGATCTTCACAAAGAAAAAGAAGAGGCTAAAGGCCAAAAAGAAAAGAAACTACAGAAGCGCTTGAAGACTCTTGAGGGTATGCAGGCTGCAGGGATCAGGCCAGAAGATTTGATTTTGACTGTAATCCCTGTTATTCCACCAGATCTTCGCCCGATGATTGCGCTTCCTGGCGGTAGGTTTGCTACTTCCGATCTTAATGATTTGTATCGTAGAGTAATTAATCGTAATAACCGTTTGAAAAAATTGCTTGATTTGAATGCGCCAGAAGTGATTTGTCGTAACGAGATGAGGATGTTGCAGGAAGCGGTTGACTCTTTGATTGACAATTCGGCAGCACGTGGCTCTAGGGGAGCAAATTCTACTAATGGCCGTCGTAAATTGAAATCACTTTCTGACCTTCTAAAGGGTAAGCAAGGTCGTTTCCGTCAGAATCTTCTCGGTAAACGCGTTGATTATTCTGGTCGTTCGGTGATTGTTGTAGGTCCAGAACTCAAATTGAATGAATGTGGTTTACCAAAACAAATGGCTCTTGAGCTCTTTAAGCCGTTTGTGATTTCGTGGTTGATTAGTAATGAATATGCTAATAATATTCGTGCTGCATCTAGATTAATTGAGTCGAAAGAGACTGTAGTTTGGGATGCATTGGATGAAGTTATTCAGGGTAAGTACGTGCTTCTTAACCGTGCTCCTTCGCTTCACCGTTTGAGTGTACAGGCTTTCCAGCCAAAACTGATTGATGGTAAAGCAATTAAGCTTCATCCATTAGTGGCATCAGGCTTTAACGCTGACTATGATGGCGATCAGATGGCAGTACATCTACCTTTGTCGGATGCGGCGCAAGCTGAAGCAAGGGAATTAATGTCGGCCTCAAAGAACCTTTTGAAGCCGGCAGATGGGTCTCCGGTGCTTGCAATTTATCAAGATGTGGTACTTGGTGCTTATTACTTGACTTATGACAAGCCAGGTACAGATCAGGGTGATCCAAAAGCATTCTCGAGTGTTTATGAAGCTGAAATGGCATATGATCAAGGTTTGATTGCTTTGCAGACGCCAATTCGTGTATTCGCAAAGAAAGAGATTCGTGATACTACTTTGGGACGCGTAATCTTTAATGAGATTTTGCCAAAAGATTATCCATTTGATAATGCGGTACAAACCAAGAAACATCTATCTAAAGTAATGGCTGATATCTTTGATATGTACGGGTCTGAAGTAATGGTAAAAACTGCCGATGATTTGAAAGATTTGGCATTTGAATATGAGACAATTGCTTCAATTTCGACCGCAAAGGACGATTATCCAACTTATGATGAAATCGAAGACTTCATCGCTGAAGGTGATGCCAAGACCGCAATGATTCAGGAACAGTTTAATGATGGTTTAGTAACAGAAGAGGAACGTTATAATTTCACGATTGCGAACTGGCGTGATATTGATAAAAAGATTTCTGATTTCTTGCAAGGGAAATTGGCAGAGATGGATACCGACATCGCGGTGATGGTGAACTCTGGTGCTCGTGGTAATATTTCCAATATTAAGCTCGCTTCGGCGGAAATTGGTATCATGGTGGATATCAATAACAATGAAATCGAGCTTCCTGTTAAATCAAGTTATAAGAAAGGCTTGAATACTCTGGAGTCGTTTATCGCGACTCGAGGTGCACGCCAGGGTCAGGTTTCTACTGCGCTTCGTACAGCCGATTCTGGTTACTTGACTCGTCGTTTGGTTGACGTTTCTCAAGATGTCTTTACGACTGACGAGGAAGCGGAAGATCCTGGATTTATGGTATATCGCAATGAAAGCGAATTATCTGGTATAGACTTTAGCGCAAGAATCGCTGGTCGTTATACCGCAGAAGCTGTTCCGGGCTATCTAGAAGCAGATGAGTTGATTACGAGAGATTTGGCGAATCAAATTGAGGCTGATGAAAAGATTGACGCAGTCAAAATCCAATCAATTCTCTCTACTACTGCCGTAGATGGTATTCCTCGCAAGAGTTATGGTATTGACATGTCGAAGCGTGAACTAGTTGCGGCTAATGAGCCGGTTGGCGTGATTGCGGCGCAATCTCTTGGTGAACCTGGTACTCAGCTTACACTTGATACTAAACACGGTTCTGGCGTGGCTGGTTCTGGTGCGATCGCAAGAGGTCTTCCTCGTGTTGAAGAGCTTCTTGAGGCTCGTACGCCAAAAGGTCAAGCTTATGTCTCTTCGATTGACGGCGTAGTGGATGTTTGGGAAGATGGTAATAAATATGTCGTACAAATTACTCCACAATCAGGCGAAATAATAAAAATTGAGCTTGATGGTAGAAAGCCGGTAGTTAAAGATGGAGAAAGAGTAAAAGTAGGGACTACTTTGGTTCGAAAGAGCGGAGATAAGGCCGCAATTAAAGCGCCAAAGGAGGGTGTAGTTGAATTGGTTAAAGATGCTATAGTCTTAGTAACCGCCGCTAGCGCTCCAGTTAAAATTGAGATTCCTGGTGATGCAGAATTGGTAGTAAAACCGAACGATTCCGTGACCGCTGGTGATAGGCTCACAACTGGTTCTTTGAATCTACAAGATCTCTTGAAATATAAGGGTATCGAGGCGACTGAACGTTACATTATGAATGATGTTTTGAACGTTTATGCGGCGCAAGGTCATGAGATTTCGCCAAAGCACTTGGAGATTTTGGTACGCCAGATGTTCTCAAGAGTACAGATTAATGATCCAGGTGATTCTAGCTTTGTCTCGGGTGACATTGTTTCTAAGTCGGCTGCGATTTTGGAAAATAAAGAACTCGAAGCAGAAGGTAAGGCTCCTGCAACTTATACCAATTTGTTGCTTGGTATTACTAAAGTATCTATCTTTTCGGATTCCTTCCTCTCGGCTGCTTCATTCCAGGATACTACTCGTGTATTGATTAATGCGGCAATCAATGGTAGAGTTGATAGGTTGCGTGGCCTTAAGGAAAATGTGATTATTGGTCGCAAGATTCCGGTAGGTACGGGTGCTGCTCCTTTGGTTGAGTATGAAGTTTCGAACACGAAAGTTCCAACCGAAGCAGAGCTTGAAAATCTTTAAAAGTGTGATAAACTAGATACAATGACTAAGAGGTACTATGCATTATAAGACTATTTTCAAATCTCTAAAAAACAAAGACATGCTCAAGCGCGTGCTGGTGATTTTTGGGATTATTGTAGCTTATCGATTAATGGCACAGATTCCGGTCCCGATGGGTGATGCCTCTACTTTCAAGGAAGCAGTTTCTAATCTTTTGGATAAATCAGATTTCTCGAACTTCTTGAACTTGATTTCTGGTGGTGGTTTGGCGTCATTTAGTATTATTTTGGTTGGTCTTTCGCCTTACATTACGAGCTCGATTGTGGTGCAGCTTCTTACAAAGGCGATTCCGAGCTTAGAAGAGCTGTCGAATGATGGCGGTGCTGGGCGTAAAAAGATTAACCAATGGACTAGGATTCTGACAGTACCTCTAGCAATTGTACAGTCGATTGCCTATATCTTTATCTTGTATCAGTCGACAATTACTTCGAATATAGCTTCAGATTTCACGCCGACGATGGGTGATTGGGCGCTTTCGGTGACGGCGATGACGGCTGGTTCGATGATTTTGATGTGGATGGGTGAATTAATCACGGAACAGGGTATCGGCAACGGTATTTCTACCATGATTTTTGCGTCAATTGTTTCTCAATTACCAAATACAATGGCTGCTCTTGGGGGTGCGCTGTTTGATACTAGTGAGGGTACTTTAAATCTATTCGGTTGGTTTGAATTACCGGTTAATCCGACAATCTTCTGGATTGTACTTGGTTTCTGTATTGCGATGCTAGCTGTAATATACTTCTTGGTAAAGCTAAATGAAGCTCGACGCATAATTACAATTAATTATGCTAAGCGTGTACATGGGAACTCGTCTTATGGCGGCATTAAGTCGATTCTACCGATTAAATTGATTGCTGCGGGTGTGATTCCGGTTATCTTCGCGACAGCATTCTTGTCCTTACCTGCTCTTATCGGTCAGGTGATGATGTCGATTGATCCTGGCAGTGAAGCTGGAGCGGCGCTTGTGACGACATTCTCGGCCCCATCTGCGAGTAACTTCTCGACTATTTATCCAAATGGTATTACTGCGCAATGGTTTGCATATCCTGCGTTGTATTTTGTCTTAGTGTTCTTGTTTACGTATTTCTATACTTCGATTATCTTCAATACAAAAGAAATCGCTAATAATCTGCAAAAACAAGGCGCATTTATCGAAGGTGTAAGGCCGGGTATTAGCACCGCTAAATATCTAAATAAGGTTGTGAATCGACTAGATTTGTTTGGTGCTTTGGCGCTCGGTATGGTAGCAATGTTGCCGTTTATTACGGATTATGTATTTATCGTGGTGACTGGGGCGCCGATTGGTCTTTCGATTTCGGGTACCGGTCTTCTTATCGTAGTGACGGTGGCGTTGGAGAATCTACGGTCGATAGATTCCAGAGCACTAATGATAACTTACGACGATTTCGGAGATGAGCTTGAAGATTAAAGGGTGGCGCAAAATTACAAAGTGGGCGTTTTGGTCGGTAATATTGGTTTTGTTTTTAGTGTTTTTGATTCGCGTGGCAGTATTTGAGAATAATTATTACAATGGAAAAGAAGGTTCTGAACGTGCTATCGCAGAGATTGTGTCGGACGATGAAGAGTTAATTGAAGAAGAACCAACTGAACAAGAGGTAAAGGAATATACAGTCGCACCCGATCGACCACGTTATTTATCTATAGAAAAGCTCAGAATTAACAAAGCGAGAGTTTTGCCGATGGGTGTAAATGCAAAGGGGGAATTAGACACTCCGCGTAATATTTTTGATGTAGGCTGGTATGAGGGGTCCGGTAAGCCTGGTCAGGGAGGCACTTTGATAATTGATGGCCACAACGGTGGTCCGCATGTTCTCGGTGTGTTTAAAAACATTCCGAATCTCGTTGCGGGTGATATTATTACGATTGAGAGGGGTGATGGCGTGATTTACCATTATGCTGTATCCGAAAACGTTGCGGTGTCGCTGGATGATTCAGACGACTATATGGCAACGGCGGCAAAATCACCAGAGCCTGGCAAAGAGTCGATTACTTTGATTTCTTGTACTGGCGAGTGGTCGCAGCAGCAGGGAACTTATCTTTCTAGGCAATTCACAAGAGCCGTAATTGTGGAAGATTAAATATCCGAAATCTACAATTTTAATCTTTACAAAGTAGTTTTTTTGTGATAAACTTATTAGGTAATTTATGGCTAGTCAAAAGGAAGTGATTAAGCTCACAGGTAGTGTTGTTGAAGCACTACCGAATACCCAGTTTCGGGTTGAACTCGAGAATGGTCATATTATTGTTGCCCATATGAGCGGGCGAATGCGCAAAAATTACATTCGTTTGGTTCCGGGTGACAGAGTCGAGGTTGAGTTAACCCCATACGATCTTACAAAGGGCAGAATCAGCTTTAGGCTCAAGGATTAATATTAATTGTTGTGATTTTTACAACATTAGTATTTAAGTAGGAGAACTAGATACTAGTTGCAAAAGTATTTAGTGTGAACTTTATACTAATGCGCAAAAATTACAGCGCTAACAAGGAAAGGATTTTAACACAATGAAAGTACGTGCTAGTGTTAAAAAAATCTCCCCAGATGATATCATCGTGCGCCGAAAAGGTGTGCTAAGAGTCATCAATAAGAAAAAACCTAAGAATAAGCAAAGGCAGGGTTAAATTTATGGCTAGAATAGCTAGTGTAGTAATCCCGTCGGATAAGCAAGTGTGGATTGCACTAACTTATGTGTATGGGATTGGTCGTACGACCAGTAAAAAAATCCTTGCGGAGGCTAAAATCGAGCCTACCACTCGGGTGAAAGATCTCACCGAGGCTGACGAACAGAAAATCAACGATATTATTTCTAAGAAATATCATGTCGAAGGTGATCTCCGACGTCTCGTGAGCAATAATATTAAAAGAATTAAGGATATTAATTCCTATAAGGGAATGCGTCACAAGGCGAAATTGCCAGTCAACGGCCAGCGTACTCGAACGAATGCACGTACTCGTAAGGGTAAGGCGATCGCGGTCGGTGGTGCACAACCAAAGGCAGCGAGTAAGACTTAAGGAGACACTATGGCAGAAGAAGAAATTAAAGATCAGGCTACCGTGGAGACTCCTGAGGTCAAAGAAGCGGCAGTTACAAAGACTAAAAAGTCTAAGAAAACTAAAAGAATCGTTAATGCAGGCGCTGTTCATATCCAGGCGACATTTAATAATACGATTATTAGTGTGACCGATAAGAATGGTGGCGTACTTTCAGCTTCGAGTGCGGGGGCAAATGGTTTTCGTGGCTCAAAGAAAGGTACGGCTTTTGCGGCTGGCGTAGCAGCAGAAAAAGCTCTTGAAATTGCTAAGAAAAATCACGCCTTAAACTCGGTAGATGTATATGTATCGGGAATCGGTCTTGGCCGAGATGCGGCGATTCGCGCAATTTCAACAGTCGGAATTAAGATTGATAGCATTACTGATGTAACCCCGATTGCGCACGGCGGTGTGCGACCGAAGGGAGAAAGGAAACCATAATGGCAAGGGATCATTCTCCAATTGTAAAACAAAGTCGTCGTGAAGGTTTTGCTTTGGCGCCAAAAGCGCACAAAGTAATGGCTAAGAAATCTGGTATTCCGGGTGAGCATGGCGATAAAAGAGTACGAGGCGGTAGTCTCTATTTGACTCAGCTTCGTGAAAAACAAAAAGTACGTCGTATGTACGGCTTACTTGAAAAGCAATTTGCTAAATTAATGAAAGAAGCTCAAAAAGCTGAAGGTCTTACAGGCGAGAAGCTTTTGGAGTTTTTGGAAAGGCGCGTAGACAATGTTGTCTTTAGGGCAGGTTTTGCTTTGACGCGTCGTCAAGCAAGGCAACTTGTGAGTCACGGACATTTTCTATTAAATGGTCATAGAATTGATATTCCATCGATTCGTTTGAACCCGGGTGATGTTTTAGAGGTTCGTCCAAAATCAGCAAAAACCGAGTATTTCAAGAATTTACCGAATATCATGGGAGCAGCCAATGTAACTCCGCTTTCATGGCTCAAGGTCGACGGCAAGAAAATGAAAATTGAAATTACTGGGCTTCCGAAGCGCGAAGAAGCGGAAGCTGGAATTAATGAACAATTAATCGTTGAGTATTACTCACGCTAAGGTAAGGAGAAGAAATGACAACAAAGAATATACACGAAGCAATGCTTGCTAACGTAAAGGAACTTAGCGATACTAGTGCCGAGTTCGTCATTAAGCCGCTTTACCCAGGTTATGGAAATACTCTCGGTAATTCCTTGCGTAGAGTTTTGCTTTCTAGCGTAAAAGGTGCAGCAATTACTGCCTTTTCGATTGAAGGTGCTACGCACGAATATGCTGCAATTCCTGGCATTCGTGAGGATGTTGTAGATATTATGCTAAATCTTAAAAATATTCGTTTTAAGATGCATACGGACGCTCCAGTTGAGTTGGCTTTGGAAATGAAGGGTGATAAGCAATCTTCTGAAAAAGACGGCGAAAAGCGTGTGGTAGCTGGTGATATTAAACTCCCAGCTGAGGTAGAAATTGCAAATCCTAATCAGGTAATTTGTCATATTGATGACCCGAAATTCACTCTGAAGATGCGCTTTGTAGTTGAGTCTGGTCGTGGTTACCTCACGATTGAAGATGCTGGTGATTCGAGACTACATTCAGATATGATTGCGATCGATGCAGTATTTTCGCCAGTTCTTAGAGTACGTTATAAAGTAGAGAATACTCGTGTGGGACAAGATACTAATTTGCAACAGCTTACGATGACTATCGAGACCGACGGCACTATTACGCCAAAAGAAGCTTTCGAAGAAGCTGCAGCAATTTTGGTTAACCAATATACTGCGCTCGCAGGGAGCACGAAGGTCGAATCTGCTCCAGTTCCTGGTACACGTCAAGATGAAGATGATTCTGGCTTGATGTTGCCAATTGAAGAACTAGATTTGTCGGCGCGTACAGCTAATGCACTACTAAACAATGATATCAAGACGATTCGCGATCTCGTGACTTTGTCCGAGACCGACTTAAAAGACTTGAAAGGATTTGGTCAGAAAGCATTAGACGAAGTGAAAGAAAAGTTAACGGAGTTAAATATTTAAAATGCATAGGCACGGATATAAAGGCCGCAAGTTTGGCCGAGAAACCGATCAGAGATTGGCGCTCACCCGAGGCCTGCAATGCTCTCTGATTAAAGAACAGTCGATTACGACTACTTTGGCACGTGCGAAAGAAATTCGTCGTAGCACTGAGAAATTAGTGACGATGGCAAAGAAGGGTGGTCTTGCACGACGTCGCTTGATTATCGCTAGATTGAATAATTTGGAAGCAGCTACACTTTTAATGGATGTAATTGCTCCGCAAATTAAGCGCGATTCTGGTTATCTCAGGATTGAACGTGCTGGATTTCGTCGTGGTGATAACGCCGAAATGGGTACGATTAGTTTTGTAGATGAAATTGACCTCAGCGTAGAGCCAAAGAAAACTGAAAAAACTAAAAAACCTGCTAAAAAAGCAGAGAAAAAGGAGGATAAATAATGAAAACTTATTCTCAAAAAGCAGGTGAAATTAAACGCGAATGGTGGTTGATTGACGCCTCTACTTTGCCTCTAGGTAAGTTGGCGGTCGTTATCGCGGATAAATTGATGGGTAAAAGCAAAGTGACCTATACCCCGCATATTGATAATGGTGATTATGTAGTTGTGATTAACGCTAAGGACATCAAAGTGACTGGCGAGAAAATGACTCAGAAAAAATATTATCGTCATAGTGGATACCCTGGTGGCTTGAAGGAATTAAAGCTTGAAGAAGTGCTCGAAAAAGAGCCAGCTCGTGTGATTTCTGAAGCTGTAAAAGGAATGCTTCCAAAGAATAAATTAGCGGCGGATAGATTGGCTAGGTTGCGCGTATTTGAAGGCGCAGAACATGCTCATACGGCGCAAAACCCAAAGGAGATTAAATAATGGTTACGAAGAAATATACCTATGGCTTGGGGCGTCGTAAGTCTGCTACGGCTACCGTACGACTTTATAAAGGGAAGGGTGAAATCACTATCAATGATAAGCCAGCGTTAGAATACCTTTCTGGTAACAAGACTTATCTTGCTGAAATTACCGATCCATTAGCGATTGCCGAAAAGCAAAAAGATTACGATATTTCGATCTTGGTCAAAGGTGGTGGTTTGGCAGGTCAAGTAGACGCGATTAAGCTTGCAATCTCAAAAGCTTTGACTACTGAAGCTCCGGACCTTCGTCCAGTTCTAAAGAAGGCTGGTATGATGAAGCGTGATCCGCGTGAAAAAGAACGCAAGAAATACGGTTTGCGTTCGGCTCGTCGACGCGAGCAGTTTTCAAAGCGTTAAAAATAAGCCCCTCGGGGGCTTATTTTTATGGTATAATATAAGAATACGGGGTGCTAGCTCATCTGGTAGAGCGCGACATTCGCATTGTCGAGGTGAGGAGTTCGAGTCTCCTGCACTCCACCAAATTCGGGTTTGGCCCGTTTTTTGTTACTTTTCGAAAACTTGTGCTATAATATAACCATAAGAATCTAAAATATAAAGGGTTTAGAAACTAATGTATAGAAGGAGCGATTGTTTACCAAGTCCTTTTGTGGAATTAACTTTAGGTCTTTTTGTCGCGACTCTTGTTTCTTTTCTCTTTCTCTCTTCTTCTAGATCTTCTGCCGCAGAGATCTCCGCCTCTACTTCAGTGAATGCTACAGTATCAGTGCTTGAGGCTTGTACAATGGATGGTGATTACAGTACTTATGTCCCACATACTGCAGTAATTCCAGCTGGTACCAATAAGTCTGATATAGGTCTTAGTACATTTAGAGTAATATGTAATGATGCTGAAGGATTCTCAGTCTATGCGGTAGGATATGCTAACTATGAAATAGGTAATACTAAACTCCTAGCCTCAGTAAATGGAACCCTTAATCCTACTTATGATATAGAAACAGGACTCTCTATGGATGCTAATACATCCTCTTGGGCTATGAAACTAACTGCAGTAAGTGGCACTTATGCTCCTACTATTCAAAGTGACACTAATGGATCCTTTGTTAGTTACCATGTAGTACCAAGTACTAGTACTAAAGTGGCTACCTTTAATGGTATTACTGATGCAGGGAATAACGCCACTGGTTCAGCTTTTAGTGCTACATATAGAGCCAACATTAAAAGCACTCAACCGGCTGGTACTTATAGTGGTATTGTGAAATATACTATGGTGCATCCGGCTACTGCTACACCTAATGAACCAAAGAACTGTGGTACTGCAAACAGAATCTGCTACTGGCCTAATGCTAATGGCATTTACGAAGGTACTATGGGACAACAAACGGCCAACGCAAACACAGAAACCACTCTGATTGCTTCTAATTTCTCTAAACAAGGCTATGGTTTTGCGGGTTGGTCTGATGCATATGATTGGGTGATAAATGAAGGTAGTTCATCTAACCCTGATGCTCATATTTATGGTCCTAATGAAACCATTACTACTCCAAGCAGTATGACTAATGGCCTATCACTTTATGCGGTCTGGGTGAAGTCTGCTGGGACTATGCAAGCAAATGCCAATGACGTGTGTAATGGCCTTTATAGTGCGACATATGATGATAAAGGAGACTCAGATGAATCTACTTGGTCTATTGATGTGGGTCCAAATACTGTTTCTGCGCTTACAGATGAGCGTGACGGAAATACTTATGCTATCGCTAAGCTTGGTGATAGAGGCTGTTGGATGATAGAAAATCTACGCCTAGACGATACCGCTACACTTACGCTAAGCAATACCAATAATCCATTAAATGATGGCACAAATGTCACTCTCAAACACAACTATGCAGACACGGATACCCATACTAACCTCTCTGCTACATCCAGCGTAGCCTACAATGCTGACACTGCTCCTAGTGGCTGGTGTACCACCAACTCCGCCGCCTGTGACGACCAATCCCGTCTCCGCACTGATAACACCGCCAACCGTGTCTCCTACTCCACCACTCAATCTATGTATACTGATGATAGTCTCTACTCCTACGGCAACTATTACAACTGGTACTCGGCTACGGCAGGTAACGGTACGTACGGCATGACTAGTGGAAATACCGCAGGTGACCTTTGCCCACGCGGCTGGCATCTACCTACCGGTGCTGGCTCTGGCGAATTTGGTCTCCTTAGTAATAGCCTAGGTGGCTTGAAGAACGCTAGCGACGTAGCTCAATACATGTCTAGTTCTACCACTCCTACTGGTACCATAATGAATGAAAGACTCCGCCACTATCCAAATAACTTTGTGTACTCCGGCGACGTTTACGGTGCTTCGCTTAACACTCGTGGCTCAAGCGGGGACTATTGGTTGTCTACGGCGAGCAGTAACTCCAACGCCTACAGCTTGTACTTCGTCAGCTCTAGCGTCAGCCCTGGTACTGGCGGCTACACCAAGTATTACGGGAGGGCAGTCCGCTGTCATTTAGATGGAGGAGTACAGTAAATCCATTCTATATTGTTTTATGGTTGAAATGGTTTTGGTTTGTGTTGTTTGTTGATGAGCTAGTAATTAATTGGGTGTTTTTGAGCGGTCTTGCGGACTGCGTTATGGATTTTGGTGAGCGATTTAGTATAGCCCGTGAGATTTTCGATAGATTTAGCTTTTTGACAGATAATGGCGACGCCGTGCATCCATTCGGCAAGTTGTTTCATTTCAGGCTCACCGAGGCCACGCGTAGTAATTGCGGGGGTGCCGAGACGGACGCCATTTGGCTTGAAGGCGCCGCCCTTGTCGCCAGGGAGAGCGTTAGCATTTAGGGTGAGGCCGACTTTATCTAGGGTGATTTCATAAAATTTGCCGTCGATGCCGAAGCTCTTTTTCATATCGATTAATATAAGATGATTATCGGTACCGCCACCTTGGAGTACGAAACCTCGATTTTGCAGCTCATTTGCTAAGGTTTTGGCGTTTTTGATGATATTCTTTGCATAAGTTTTGAATTCTGGCTGCAAAGCTTCGCCGAAGGCGACAGCTTTGGCGGCGATAATGTGCTCTAGAGGGCCTCCCTGAGTACCAGGGAAGATGGCTTTGTCTATCAGGGTAGGAATGTTTTCCAGGGCTTTCTCCTCGATCTTTTTTAGAGGATTAGAGATTTTGCCTTTAGAGAGGATTAAGCCGCCGCGGGGACCGCGCAAAGTTTTGTGAGTGGTAGTAGTGACGACATTAAAGCCGTAATCTAAGGGGTTTGGATGAACGCCGGCGGCTATTAAGCCAGCGACGTGGGCCATATCAGCCATTAAAAGTATCTCATGACCCCATTTTTCTTCTGCCTGTTTTCGGAGTTTGGCGACGCGTTCGAAATCGGGGATTTTCATAAAGGCGGAATAGCCAACTAGGATTAGTTTTATATCGTTTTCTAGTGCCAGGTTTTCCATTTCGGAATAGTTGAGATCGCCATCTTTATCTGTGCCATATGAGATAAAATCATAGATTTTGGCGCTTCGAGTTACGGGGGAACCGTGAGTGAGGTGGCCGCCGTGACCGAGGTCCATAGCAAGAACCTTATCGCCAGGGTTTAGCCAAGCATAATATACGGCCTCGTTGGCGTTGGCGCCAGAATGAGGCTGGACATTGGCGTGGTCGGCATGAAACAACTTGCAGGCTCGTGAGATGGCGAGGCGTTCGATGCGATCGATGTTTTCTTGTCCTCCGTAATAGCGGTGATTTGGCAATATTTCTTTACTAATTCTATTTTCGTCCCAATCTGTTAGACCGGTGAAATTGGGGTATCCTTCGGAGTATTTATTGGTAAGCACGGACCCCATGGCCTCTAAAACAGCTTTTGAGACGTAGTTTTCGCTAGGTATGAGCTCTAGGCCTTCGCTTTGGCGGGTTTTTTCGTTTTCAATTAAGTCAAATACTAAATCTTTCATACCTTCCTCCTGTATTGGTTAATAGTGTATTTTAAGCCGTTCTCGATGCCTTCTTGTAGAATGATTTTATCATATTTTTTGCGATCGAATTCGGGGAAAAAAGTCGTAGCTTCGCTCGAAGATGCATCTACTTCGGTAAGATAGATATTCTGCGCGTAGGGCAGGAATTGATAATAGACTGTACCGCCACCAATAATAAAAACCTCTTCTTCTGATTCTAGATATTTGTCGATAATAACCTTTTTGTCATGAATAACTTGATCTGGGCCTTCGATTTCGTGGCTTGAGAGGACGATGTTTTCGCGATTTTCTAGTTTGTTAGGTAGAGAGTCCCAGGTCTTGCGACCCATAACTATCTTATGTCCCTCTGTTTTGGTGCGAAAAAACTCCATGTCTTTCTTGATATGGAATAATAATTGATTATTATGGCCTAATTCGTTGTTTTTGCCGATTGCGGCGATAATACTGATCATTTTACTCCGTAACTGGCATTTTGATTATGCCTAGATGTTCGTAATTTTCTAGTTTGATATCTTTGAGCTCTTTAGAGTTGTCGTATTGGTAAAAATCTTTGATTTTGGGGTTAATCCAGAGAGTAGGGGCTGGCGGCAAAGTGCCATCTTTGATAGCTTGGTCGTAGCGGCTAATCTGTTCTTTGATGCCGTCAATTTGGTTTTTGTAGATATGGGCGTCGTTGGTGATAAAAGTGAATTGACCAGGCCTTAGGCCGGTGGTTGCAGCGATTAGATGACAGAGGGTGGCGTATTGGACGATATTATAGGGAAGTCCCAGTGGTACATCTGTAGAGCGCGAAGTGACGAGTAAATTGAGACGCCCGTTCACGACGTTCCATTGCGAGTTCCAGACGCAAGAGGGGAGTGCGGCGGTCTCTAGCCATTCATTTTGCCAGAGAGAAAGTACCATCCGGCGGTTACCAGGGCTGTTTTTTAGGGTGTCAATAAGATTCTCTATTAGATGGTACTTGTTTACAATCCAGCCATAAGCTGTGCCAATAGTGTGGGCAAAATCTTCTTTTGGCTCATTGGGGTGTTTTTCGGCAAAAATTTGGTTGAGATTGCGCCCCTGATATGTGCCGTCTCTTGCTACCTCCCATTCGTTCCAAATTTTGACATTCCTCTCTTTTAGCCATCTAACATCATTAGAGGCGACCTGGTAAATCCAAAGGATTTCAAGAATTGCACCCTTAAACCCTACTTTTTTAGAGACAAGGATAGGGAAATCTTCTTCGAGGTCGAATTGGAGCACTTGGTGTGGTAGACGGATAGTTTCGGCACCAGAGGAGCTTTGCGCAGCATGATCTGGTATAGCAGAGGTGGTTTTGGACTTCCTGGTGTCATTTTTTTGGTAGTTGACAATAGATTCGCCGTTTTTGAGAATACGGCGACAGAGGTCGATATATTGATCGTCAAATTTACTCATGAGCCTCCTTTTCCTCTATTATAGCATAGAAAACTGGTTTTATAAGATAAACTTAAGAATAATATTGACAAATAAGCAAAAGTGTGATATAATGAAGGCATAAATTGGTCAAATGGGAGTTGATATGGCGAAGCGCCTTTTTTTGTTTTTAATATTGAGTGTCATTGGAGCGTTTACCTCCGTTGAGTTTTTGACGGCTGATGATGCGCCTGTGGCGGGTCAACCTGATTTTAATGCGGTTGAGACGGTGGAAGAAGTTAGCTCGGATTCTACGGGTGAAAATACTCAGGCTTTGTATGTTGCGCGTGCTAATTCTGCGAATAGTGGTACTGGTGTGACTTATGCTACTTCTTCGTATACGGCTCCTGCTAATAATATTGCTATTTTTGGTCGTACTCTTGAGATTATTGATGTCGCTGATACTACTGTTAACTCTGGTGATCATGTTAATAAGTATGGTAGCAAGTTTCTTTATGGGCATAATACCAGTGCGGTATTTGGTAATTTGGTAAATATGGGTGTTGGAAGTACTTTCACGGTGACTTATGGCGGTATAGTGACGAATTATAGAGTAGCTAAGGTGATGATTTACGAGAAAAATGTCGAAAATGGTCGTTTGCAGCTTAATGGTAGTGGCAATTATATGCGTGGCGTAGCGAATGCGGTCAGCGATGGCGTAAATTATGATTTATCGATTATGACCTGTTATGGTACTTCTTATGGGAACGGTGATGCTTCGCACCGATTGGTACTGTTTGCTTACGCTTACTAATTTTGACCGCAGTTTCTTTTTATGCTATAATTATAAATGAGATGATTTAGTGGGTGTCTAGCTCTTTATGGTTGAGGCTAACCGTTTTAGCTAGGCGTGGAATAGAGAGGGGTTGCTTATGGCAATGGTATCTGATGTTCTACGCGAAAGTCAAATTCGTAATCTAAGAGAGGTGATTTATAAAATTATTGCTGATGTTGACCGCTTGCTTAAGGATATTCACGGCACGGAAGGCATTGAGATTCTTGGCGAGATTCTGAAGGAAAAAGTGAGAATTGAGTACTTTCAGCGAGAGCTGAGCTTTAATCAATTACTATCTCTGATTGCGATTCTTTGCAACGAGGTCTTCATCGTATACGATTCTGCGTCAAAGAATTATGCATTTGATATGTCAAGTTCTTCTGCTCTTCGTGATAACATTGAACTTGAAGATTCGAACTCGTGCAAGTTAAAAGTGGTCGGCATGGAAGCGTATGGCGTGACAGAAATAGACTTTTCTGATGTGAGACGAGATTTGATGTGGCATGCCGTGACTACTTCTGTTCATTCGCCGCAGAAGAAAAACAAAAGCTTGTACAAAAGATTCAAATCGTGGCTGCGAAGACATTAGTTTTGCCTCAACAAAAACTCCCCGAATTTGGGGAGTTTTTTGACAATAAACTAAAATTGGTGGAGCGTATGAGATTCAAACTCATGACCTCTACTATGCCATAGTAGCGCTCTAATCAGCTGAGCTAACGCCCCATGTTTTTATTTTAGCATAAATTATGTTAAAATAAAAGTATGAAAACTATTCTTACAGGACTTAGAGCAAACAGTGTGTTTACGATAGGGAATTACCTCGGGGCATTATTGCCGATGGTAAGACTCGCTAAGGAACACGTCGACGATTATCATTTAAATTTATTTGTGCCGGATTTGCACTCGTTGATTTCGGAAGTTGACGGAGGCGATTTGCAGGCGAATATTTTGAGAGGCATCAAGTGCTATTTAGCGGCTGGAATGCCGACTGGAAAAAATGTGCATATTTATCGACAGTCTCGAGTACCGGCCCATTCGGAATTATGTTGGATATTAAACTGTGTGGCGACTATGGGCGAAATGAATCGAATGACGCAATACAAGGAAAAATCTGAAGGTAAAAATTCGGTGAATGTAGGAATATTTGATTATCCAGTGTTGATGGCGGGTGATATTTTGCTGTATTCGGCAGAGTATGTGCCGGTAGGCGAAGATCAGTTCCAGCATATTGAGTTGACGCGAAATCTTGCAATGCGATTTAATAATCGTTTTGGTGATATTTTTACTGTGCCGGCGACTACAAAAGAACAAGTAAAATTCATGGGTCTTGAAGAAGGTATTCGGATTCGCGATCTTTTGAATCCAGAGAAAAAGATGAGTAAATCTACGGTGGCGGAAAACTCGAAGATTATGCTTGACGATACTCCGGAGCGTGCGGTAAAGAAAATTATGTCTGCGACGACGGATTCTCTCGGCAAGATAAAGTTTGATATGTGGGGTCAGCCAGGTATTTCTAACTTGATGGTGATTGAATCATTAGTGAATGACATTCCTTTGCAAGAAGTAATTGCGAAGTGGAATGGCGAAACAAAATACGGTGAACTGAAGAAAAAAGTGGCGGCGAGTGTTTCTGATTTGCTCACTGTTTTCCAGGCTAAATTAACAGAAATTTCCGACGAGCAAGTTTATGAATTATTAGAGAGCGGTGAAAAATACGCCAACGAGGTGGCCAATGCAAAACTATTAGAAGTGCAAAAAGCTGTCGGACTAAGATGATTAGGACTGGTAAAAAATTTAGTAAACCCGAGATGTCGCGCGTCGTGAATGGCGACATCGAGTTGTCTGATGCGCCGGAAAAGCCAGAAAAAGTGCGATTAGATATTTTGCTGACTGAGATTTATAAGAGCTACAATCGTTCGACCTTGCAAAAATTTATCGAGCTTGGTTTTGTAACAGTAGATGGAGTTTTGGCAAAAAAATCTAATCAAAAATTTGAACGCGGGGTAAAAATTGAGCTTAAAATTCCTGACGAAATGAAAAACGCGGATTTGGTGCCAGAAGTGATTTATGAGGATGAAAATGTAGTAGTTCTAGACAAGCCAGCGGGACTTTTGTCGATGGCTAAGGGCGAGTATTGCCCGGAAAACACTTTGGAGCAATATGGCTTGTTGGTGCACCGTTTGGACCGCGATACTTCAGGTGTGGTGATTATGGCAAAAAATCCGGAAGTGCAAAAATTTTTGAAAAAACAGTTCCAGGATCGCAAGACTCACAAAACTTATTTTGCTATTGTAGAGGGTAGACCAAAACTAGACGCAGCGAAAATTGATTTGCCGATTGCACGTGACTTGAAGCATCCGACGACTTTTCGGGTAGACGCGAATGGTAAAGCATCTGAAACTTTTTATAAGGTAATAAAAGCGAATGATAAGTATTCTTTAGTGGAGCTTAGGCCTACAACTGGTCGTACGCATCAGTTGCGTGTGCATATGAAGTTTTTGGGGCATCCGATTTTGGGTGACAAAGTTTACGGCAATGAAAAGGCGGACAGACTTTATCTACACGCTCACAAACTAGAAGTGACTTTGCCGGGTGGAGAGCGTCGCGTGTTTGAAGCGAAGTTGCCTAAGGAATTTGGGGATGTACTTTAGTTCGGTTGGCGAAATTCCGCAGATTGCGAAAAAAAGCGGGACTTCAATTTTTGTAGTTCCAAGTGATGCTGTTGTTGATTTGAAGAATGCTTTGGTCTTGGAACCAATTTCTAAGAGCGTAATTTCGATTGAGCAGGTGAAAGAATTACTGTTAAAACTTAGCTTGAAGCAGACAGAAGAGCAATTTGTGGTCATTAGACCTGCTGATAAATTAGGACTCGAAGCCGCTAACGCTTTACTAAAAAATTTGGAGGAGCCGGGTGAAAAATTGCATTTTGTATTGATTACGGATAAACCTTCAAGACTTCTACCGACGATTTTGAGTCGTGCGATGATTTATTTTTTGAAATCAGGGGATGAATTTAGTTTGGAAATCAATGCCGAGCCTAAAACTCGGGAATTAGCAAAAAAATTAATTACGGCAAAATCGACTGAACTAGTTCCTATTATGACTGAGATTACTAGTAAAAAAGACGGAGTACGCAATTTTACTTTGGATGTTTTAAGCGTGGCTATCGAGATGCTTTATAAGTCATATTTTTTGACTAATAAGTCGATTTTTCTTAAAAAAATACCAAAATTTTTGAAAGCATGTGATTGTATTAGCCATAATGGTCACATAAAACTACACTTAGTGGCAGATTTGTGCTAAAATAAAAATATGGGTGCAATATTTTTAATACTGATTTTTGTAGTATACCTTGTTTTCTTCTTCCCGCTAGAACCTAGAGTAAAAAAAGAAGAAGAAAAATCACCAAAATATAAGGCACAGATGAAGAAATTGTGGCAAATTGCCCAGACATCTATGAAGGAACGTAAGCCCTTCAGGGCTGAAAAAGCCTTGCTCACGATTTTGAAATTTGATGAGAAAAACGCAGCTGCTTATAATAGATTGGGTATTTTATACGCGAAGGGTCAAAAATATGACGAAGCGGTAGAATGCTTTGAAATTGCGCAATCTTTGGACAACAACCCTGCTTCTATTCATAATGCGGGTTTGATATATCTTGAGACTGGAGCATACGAAAAAGCGGCAATGGCGTTTAGTCAAGCGATTGAACTTGAGGGTGACGTGCCGACGAGATACATCGCTCTCGCTAAGGCTGAAGAGAAGCTAGGGAATACCAAAAAAGCAATAGATGCATTAGAAAACGCTTATGAGTTAGATCCAAAGGTTTCTACTTTGCGTGAAATTTTAGCGATTTATGAGGATTCCGCTAATACCGAAGCTGCGACGGCTACGGCGGCACGAATTGAGAAACAGATAATCATGGATAATGAAGCTAAAAAGAAGCGCGCAGTGGCTAAGAAGCGCGTCGCAAAAGCGCCAACTACACCCGCTAAAAGTCGCGTTTTGAAACGTAGTGAAAAAACGATTTCTAGTAAAACTGTTTCAAGAAATGGAAAAACCGCTCCAAAAATCATCAAACCGCATGCAGGTCGGAAAAGGATTTAAGAATTGTAGTTTTTGATTTTTTCTTGAAAAAGAGGCAGTAGTTTTAGCTTTGTTTCTTTTTCTCCGATTATGATGATTTGAGGTTCGTTGTCTATTATTACTTCTTCTCCAAAACAGATCAAATAGGGTTCTTCTATAGTTGTGAGATAGACGTAGTTTTTTCCTTCGAATTCGATTTTTTCGAGGCAGAGGTATTCTTGTCCGTCTTCAAGTTTGATGCCTTCGCCGGGTTCTATCATCGTATTCTCCTTTCTTTTTGTCTTGTGCGATCTGATTTTGCGGGCTCCTTGGCGTTTGCCCCTTCCGTAATTTTTGCGGCTCCTAGGCCAACAGTTGCTGCTCCAGTTGCCAGTAGTGTGGTAGCTGCTTCCGGATTGTTAACCACGAAGCTTGATGGGCCATTATGTATCACATCTGCTACGATTGTGATTGCAAAAATAGCCGCCGTTACTATGCCAACGAAGGTTGGATTTAATTTGTATTTTTTGAATTTTTGTGGAGCTCGATTAGACTCGCTTACTTCGAAATGCCTATCAAATGCTCGGCTTGTTTTATTAATGTCGATTGGGAATTCATTGGACTTTTCTCTGTTGTTTTTTGCATCGAAATTTCTTCTATGTATACTTTCGTTGTTTCTCATCAGACCTCCTAATTGTTTTTATTATAACATAATATTGTTGAAATATTCATTTGATTTGATATAATAAAGATAGTTGCTGGAGTCGTCTAGTGGCAATGACAAGAGACTGTAAATCTCTCGCGCTTCGCGCTTCGTAGGTTCGAGTCCTACCTCCAGCACCACATTCTTCGAATGTGCATTAAAAAGCAGGACTTCGGTTCTCGCTTCGCTCGAAGCGAGCCATTGATAATTTGCCGCGATAGCTCAGTTGGTAGAGCGCATCCATGGTAAGGATGAGGTCACCGGTTCAAGCCCGGTTCGCGGCTCCATATAGTGTCTGGAAACACTTTGTTTCATGCAGCTAATTGCTTTGTGAAATGAGGTGTTTTTTGTCGTAATCTATAAATGTGTCGGCTCAGGAAAGGCTACTTCAATTCCTCTTATTTCTTGAAGCGTTCTTTTATTAATTCGCCGAGGCTTTGAATGCTGCTTGGCTCATTGGAGTTATTGTTCGTCTGTGAATCTTTATTCTCTTTCTTTTGTTGAAATGGTTCGTATTCTTCGTCTGGGTTTTTGAAGTATTCGTTATCCTCAAATCGAGTTCTGATTATCGGGCATTCTTTCATGTCCAATAAGTCATCAGCAATTGCTACTAGTTCTTCAGATAAATAGACCTTGTTTTTCCATTCATCCGGAATTGCGCTATACCCATAGTACGCTCCGGCTATTTGCCCATAGATTGCACCGTTCGTATCGACATCTCCGCCAAGGCGAAGTACTTTTTTCATTCCATCCTCAAAACTATCGGAATTTACAAATCCCCACATTCCGATCGTGAACGCATCTACTATGTATCCACCTAAATCTTTGAGATTCTCTCCGTCATTCTTGTCTCGCCAGCGATTTACTAGTTGATCAACATTTTCAACCCAGAATCTATCGTATTCTTCAATGCCACGATACGAGCCTCTTTCTGCGTAGCTAATAATATCTGATTTTTTATACCCTAAAATTGCACTATATAACGTCGTGGCAAATAAATCAGTGACACATTCAGCCGCAACCGAATTATGTGTTTCTCGACACGATAAAACTGCCATGTCGACCAAAGGCCATAAATCTTTATCCGGAATTCTTCCTTTATTATCTTTTGGCGGAAATGTATTAGCTATAATCACGGGCGCTAGGCGCATTATCGATGCATTCCCGGCGGACTCTGTTTTAGGATCACTTTTAGGGCGTACAGGATTCCTGTAGTATTTAACTATTTCTAATCTAGTTTGATTGCCGACGTCGTCAGCAGGCCGCCCATCGTGACTGC
Organism: Candidatus Nanosyncoccus sp.; assembly: GCA_045603565.1. Taxonomy (GTDB): domain Bacteria; phylum Patescibacteriota; class Saccharimonadia; order Saccharimonadales; family Saccharimonadaceae; genus Nanosyncoccus. Next base: position 55,014 of record JAZUML010000010.1, read on the forward strand.
GATAACCACCCTTAACCCACCTAAAGAATCTATCCATTATATCATATGAATCATAGCCGCCTTTCTCTAGTAAGCTGTCAGCTATACATAAAGCCATTGAGGTATCGTCTGTCCATTCTCCAGCATTTCTGCGTGGGCTATCATAAAAATGAAATGCTTTATCGCCCATTTCTTCTATGTCAAAAGAATAATATCCAAATTCAATTGGCGCACCAAGAGCATCGCCAACCGCAAGGCCGACGAGCATGCCGCGAGCTCGATCTTGGTAATCGTCTTTTACCATACTTTAATTATATCATCAGACGCAATTTTCCTTAGGCTGTTCTTTTTCATGGTAAGGATGAGGTCACTGGTTCAAGCCCGATTCGCGGCTCCATTTTTGATTGATTTTTATTCTTTTTGTTATAATGGTGATAAGAAAGGAGAATGTTTAATGTTTGATTTGAAGGGAAAAGTTGCCGTGGTTTCGGGCGCTTCGTCGGGTCTTGGACAGCAAATGGCCTTGGCACTAGCGAGGCAAGGTGCTGATTTGGCGATTTTGGCACGTAGATTTGAGAGATTGGAGGATTTTAAGCCTAGACTTCTTGAAGCGGGCTCTGGTAAAGTGGTTTCTTATAAATGCGACGTAACTGATACGCAAAATATTAATGAAGTTGCAAAAAGAATTGAAGAGGAATTTGGTAAAGTTGATATTCTGTTGAATTGTGCTGGTTCTGCAAAAAATAATGATGTATTAAACATGACTGATGAGGAATGGGATTTTACGATTGGGACGGATGAAACAAGCGTTTTTAAAATGACGAGGGCTTTTGGCGCTATCATGAAGAAGAATCATTACGGACGAATAATCAATATTGCATCGATGTATGGGTTGGTTGGAAACACTGAGATCCATACAATTGCATACCATGCTTCTAAGGGAGCTGTGGTGAATTTCACAAGAGCTGTTGCTGCAGAGCTTGCAACTAGCGGTATCACTTGTAATGCAATTTGTCCAGGATATTTCGAGACAGAACTCACGAAGGACACTTTGGATACTAAGGAGTTTCAGGATTTTGCGAAAAATCATGTCCCAATGCAGCGGTATGGTAAGCCTGGTGAACTTGACGCTGCAGTGGTGTTTTTGGCTTCAGATGAAGCTTCATATGTGACTGGCGCGATTTTGCCGGTTGATGGTGGTTATACAGCAATTTAATAAAAGGAGGAATTATGAAAAATCAATATAAAGGCACAAAAACTGAAAAAAATTTGGAAGCGGCTTTTGCTGGCGAGAGCCAAGCGCGCAATAAGTATGACTTTTTTGCTTCTAAAGCAAAAAAAGACGGTTTCGAGCAAATTGCGGCGATTTTTGCTGAAACAGCGTCGAACGAAAAAGAGCATGCCAAAATGTGGTACAAAGAGCTACATGGCGGAGCTGTGGAATCTACTGATGTTAATTTGGAAGCTGCAGCGGATGGCGAGAACTATGAATGGACGGATATGTACAAAGGTTTTGCCGAAACGGCTCGTGAAGAGGGCTTCGAGGAGTTGGCGGTTAAATTTGAGCAGGTTGCTGAAATTGAGAAGCATCACGAAGAACGTTATCGAAAGTTGCTTGACAACGTAAAAGAAAAGAAAGTCTTTTCTCGTGATGGTGATGCAATTTGGGTTTGTCGAAATTGTGGGCACATTGTGATAGGGAAGGAAGCTCCAGATATTTGTCCGGTATGTGCGCATCCGCAAGCTTACTTTGAAATAAAAGCGCAAAATTATTAATATGTGTTATGATAAGCTTAATTAATAAAAGGAGAATAATATGGAGGGATTATCAACGGGTGAGGCCGCATTCTTGGGCGGATTTGTTGGTAGCATTCTAATGTCACTAATTATTTGTGGAACTATATTTTATGTTTTACAAGTGATTGCTGGTTGGAAAATTTTCAAGAAGGCAGGTGAGAAAGGCTGGAAGGCTTTGATTCCGTTTTACAATACTTATATCTTCTTTAAAATCGCTGGGATGAAGAAGTGGTTTTGGATAATACTTGGCTTAGCTTTTTTAACTGGAATTATTTCTGCGGTAACTGGCTTTAATTCTAGCAACATTCAAAACAATTCTTATACTGGTGCGAATCTGTTCGGTGCAATTGTATATTGTTTAACAGGTATTTTCGCTGCGGTCATCGAGATTTGGTTTAGTATTCGACTCTCAAAGGTGTTTGGCCATGGAGTTGGGTTTGCGATAGGCTTAATCTTCTTGTCGCCAATTTTCCTACTAATTCTTGGCTTTGGTTCTTCGAAGTACAATAAGAAATTAGCAAAATCTTGGGAATAAAAAAATTAGCCCTGCGGGGCTATTTTTATGGAGCCGTGAACCAGGCTTGAACTGGTGACCTGCCGCTTACAAGGCGGCTGCTCTACCAACTGAGCTATCACGGCGCCCTTTTATTATAGCATATTTTTCTTGTGGAAAACAGAGATTTTTTATCTGATTTTGCTTATGTAAATGATATAACGGTATGTATGATTTGGGAGTGTGGAAAAATCAAGTTTTATGTTTGTAGGTGTTATTTCCCCTGTTTTTTCGCAAAATGCTTACGCGACCGCAACCGCAAGCGAGATTAACTTGAGTTTGACTCGTGCATACCAACCTCCTTTAGGCGTAGCAGAAGTGATGAATAATCTATGATATAATGTAATTATGGATATATTTTTAGGTGTTATGGGGGGGATAATTGTAGTATTATTGATTGTATTAATTATTCTTGTCGTGCAGAGCGGACGGGGGAAGGGCGATCGTGCTGATTTTAAGGCAATGAGTGAACGTCTTATTCGTATGGAAGGCGAAGTGGGCAAGATTAATCCAGCGATTGATCGCAATTTTCGTGAAAATCGTAAAGAAATTGCTGATAATCTTGAGAGATTGCAAACTGGGAATGAGAAAAAATTAGAAGAAATGCGAGAAACGGTTGACGAAAAGTTGAAGGCTTCCGTAGAAAAACGTTTTAATGAAAGTTTTAAATCGATATCTACCCAACTTACTCAAGTTTATCAAGGCCTGGGCGAGATGAAGAATTTGGCGAATGGCGTAGGTGATCTAAAAAAGGTTATGGAAGGTGTAAAAACCCGTGGAATATATGGCGAAGTTCAGCTTGGCGCTATCATTGAAGACATTTTGAATAAATCTCAGTACGAAGAGAATGTAATTACTAAAAAGGGTAGTTCGGACAGGGTTGAATTTGCGATAAAAATGCCAGGAAAGGATGCGGATAGCTTGGTCTATCTTCCTATAGATTCTAAATTTCCGGTAGAGAATTATTCTCGTTTAATCGCTGCATATGATGATGGAAATAAAACTGAGATTGAAAAGTTTTCAAAAGCACTTGCGGCGGATGTAAAAGAACAAGCCAAAAAGATCTCTACAAAATATTTAGATCCACCGATGACTACGGATTTTGGTATGATGTTTGTGCCAACTGAATCACTTTATGCTGAAATACTACGTATACCAGGTTTGTCAGACGAGATTCGACAAAAATATCACGTCTCGATTACTAGTCCCTCAACTTTGCCAGTAGCTCTCAATGGTCTTTTGATGGGCTTTAAAACGGTGGCTATCGAGAAGCGTTCCGCAGAAGTATGGCAGACGCTTGGCGCGGTTAAGACGCAATTTGGTAAATTCTCGGATTTATTGGAAGGTGTTCAGAAGAAATTGCAAGAATCGGCTAACAAAATTGACTCTGCAAAAACTACTTCGCGTTCGATTGAGCGCAAACTTAGAGATGTTGAGGAATTGCCCGAGGCGGAATCTGTAAAACTGATAGGAGAAGTATGAAAATAGGCGTTATAGGTGCAGGAGTTTTTGGTACGGCGCTTGGTGATATTTTAAAAACTAATAACCATGAAGTTTTTTATTATGATCCGATTATAGAGCAAAGCAATCTGATGGATGTATTAGAGCGTTCTGAATTGGTTATTTTTGCGGCTCCTTCTGAAGTTAGTAACGATATTCTAGCTAATGTTCCTGCGTCAATGTCACTCGTTATTGCTTCGAAAGGGTTTTTATCTTTAGATTCGTTTGCTAAATTTGAAAACTGGATGGTGCTTGCTGGTGTCGGTTTTGCGGATGATATCAAAGCTCATAAACCTACAAAGTTTACGATTACAGATAATCTTTTATCTGAACTATTTACGGCTGATTATATTAGTTTTGATTTTACTGATGATAGATTAGGTGTTTTGATTTGTGGAGCATTGAAGAATGTTTATGCTATGATAGCTGGATATAATAAACTCACAAAAGACTCCGAGGCTTGGAAAAGATTTATTGTTGACGCTTCAGATGAAATACGGTCGATTCTTGCTTTAAATTCTGCAGATGCGGAAACTTTTTCGCTTGCTTGTGGGCTGAACGATTTAGAGCTTACATGTGGTTCCCCATCTCGAAATTACGAATTTGGACAGACGCTTGCTGAGGGTTCTGATCGCGCGTTCAATCGGACCATTGAGGGTATTTCGGCCTTACGTCAAATACGCGATGATGTGATAGATCTACCAGATAGTGCAGTAATCTTAAAGACATTTTTAAAGGAGGTAGATGGGCTTAAATGAAAAACAAAAGGAAGCCGTAGAATATCTAGATGGGCCACTTTTGGTTTTGGCAGGTCCCGGAACTGGAAAAACTCAGTTGCTGTCTGAAAAAGTTGCTTATATTTTGAAAAAGACTGATACGAATCCAGAAAACATTTTGTGTCTCACATTTACTGAGTCGGGTGCCACGAATATGCGGGAAAGATTAAAATCTATTGTTGGCAAAGAGGGGCAAAAAGTAAATATAGGGACTTATCATGCTTTTGGCTCGGATATCTTAGCACAGTACAAAAATTATGCTGAAGATTATGACAGAATGATAGATTCTCCAGTAGATGAAGTTTCGCAATTTAAGATAGTAAAAAACATTCAAGATAAATTACCCGGAACGGATATTCTCAGGAAAGATAACGTAAAAGATATTATTAGTGTAATCTCGTCTGCCAAATCTGCCGGTCTTTCGTCCTCTGATTTGACAAAAATTGCAGAGCAAAACTTAGAAGATTCTAAAATTTTATCCGAGGCTATTTCACCACTTCTTAAAAACATTGTGCCTCGAATTTTTAAAGATTCTTACGAGAATGCCTATAAGCCAATTTTTGAAATCCTAAAGGACTATACGGATCTTCCTCCAATAGTCAAGAGTATTGAACGTTCGATCGTGAATTTGGCTAAGGATTTGAAGAATGCAATATGCGAGGCGGAATCTAGCGAAAAAATTAAACCGTTATCTCAGTGGAAGGATGCATATTTTGAAAAGGATGGTCGGGGTAGTTATAGATTAAAGGATAGAGTCGCTAATAAAAAACTTTTGTCTGTCGCTCAGGTGATGGAAAAGTACAATGATTATTTAAATGAAAATGGTTTGTTTGATTTTGATGATATGATTGAAGAAGCGGTAAAAGTTTTACATAATGATGCTGGATTTAAGGCGACTTTGTCGGAGCGCTACCAGTTTATTATGCTAGATGAATTTCAGGACACTAATCCTTCGCAATTTGCTATTATCAAGGCTTTGACTGATTATGAGAAACCTTTGATAATGGCAGTCGGGGATGACGATCAGGCTATTTATGAATTCCAAGGAGCTTTGTCGACCAATCTTACAGATTTTCAAAAACACTACCAAGCAAATGTCGTGCCATTAATAGAAAATTATCGTAGTACTCAAGAAATTTTGGATTTTTCTCGGCAAATTATCAATCAGGCTTCCGATAGATTTGCGGATAAGGAATTGATAGCTCATCAGCCTGCGCCTAAACAGTCTGAAATACATCGCTTTGAATTCTTGTCGAGTGAAATGGAATATAGTTTTGTGGCGGATAGAATTTCTGAACTGATAAAAAGTGGAGTACCACAGAGTGAAATCGCTGTCATTTCATATAAAACTAAATATTTTATGCCACTTTTGCCTTTTCTCAAATCTCACCCAGAAATCAAGATTGCTTATGAGAAAAAAGATAACTTACTAGAAGATGAAAAAATCCATCAGATTTTGACTTTGGCTCGTTATGTCTATGAACTTGCGAACGAGAAGAATGAAAATACTTCTATCGTTGAGATATTATCTTTCCCGTTCTTTAAATTACCGATGGTCGAGGTAGTTAATATTATTGGCGCCGCTAGGCGCGATAAAAAGTCGGTATTTGATTATTTAAGCGCGTCTTCAAACTCCGAAATTACAGATGTGGCTAAGTTTTTGGCAAATTTGGTAGCAAAATCTTTTAATGAGCCGTTAGAGATCTTTTTGGATTATTTGGTTGGTGCGAGTGAGCTGGATGGGTATCGTTCACCTCTTCTTGAATATTATACGAATCAAGGTGAGTATGAGGCTTTTTCTTTGTATGAAAGTTTGGCTGCGCTTAGGGGTAAGCTCAAAAAGCATTTTGGCGACAAGGCTTTGAAATTGGTTGATTTGATCAATATGATTGACGATTATTCTAATGCCGATATGCCGCTTAACATGATTAGCCCTTATAAGGAAGCAGACGAGGCGGTGCAAATTTTAAGTGCTCACAAGGCTAAGGGCTTGGAGTTTAAATATGTCTTTATGATCTCGGTAGATCATACGGCTTGGGGTAAAGGTAAAGGGAATAATAATTTGCTTTCTTTGCCTAAGAATTTGACCCAAATTCGCCATACTGGTATGACGGATGGCGAAAGACTTAGAGTGCTATATGTCGCTTTGACTCGCGCCAAATTTGCTTTGTATTTGACTAATTCATTGCATGATTTTAATGGAAAATCACCTGAGCGCTTGGAATATCTTGATGAATATGTTGATGGAGATGATGTAATTTCTCCGTTTTTGCCGTCAAAAAAGGTGACCTGTGAATATGCAATTGAAAAAGATGCTACGGTTACTGAAAATTTGAGAAACTGGTTAGCTCCTTATGCTAAGCTTTCGCCCGACATGAGAGCAATCTATTTAGATAGAGTAAAAAATTACCGTTTGTCTGCTTCTGGGCTGACTTCATTTATTGATATTGTCTATGCTGGTCCACAGGAATTTTTCAAGAATTATGTTCTAGGCGTTCCGCGGGAACCGGAGACTGAAGCATTGGCGTTTGGCAATTTGATTCACACTACTTTTGAAGCAGTAACTAATAAAAACCTCAGCGATGAGGCAGCAGTTGAATTGTTCTTGTCGGAATTAGATAAAAGAGAATTGTCATCTGATGTTAGTCAAAAAATCCGCGAAAAGGGTCCGAATGATCTGATGGTTTCACTAAAAGAATTTGGTGATATTTTGCGACAAGGGAAGGCGGAGGTGAATTTTGGTCCGGAGAAGTTGGCCATTGAGGGAGCTCCTGTTACTGGGAAAATTGATCATATGATAATTGATGAGGATCAAAAATCTATCGAGATTTATGATTTCAAAACTGGTGGTTATCACAAAGAAAAATGGCAGTCCCATGCGACTTTGTATAAATATATGCTTCAATTGGGTTTTTATAAATTACTTCTAAATAATTCTCCTACTTATGCGAAGTATAAGGTCAAGAAAGCACACATTTTATTTGTAACGCCGGATGGAGACGATTTAGTTCATGATAAAGTTTATGAATTTAATGATGAAGACGAGAAACAGCTAATAAGCCTAATAAAAAAGATTTATGAAATGATTTCTTCTTTATCTTTTGTCGATGACCCGGAAGTATTTATTCGTGCAGATAATAATAAGGGCCTAAAAGATATAAAGGAATTTATTAAGCTACTGCTTGCTAAAAATTAGTAGATTTATTATAATACTTGCATAATCTGTAAAAACAGTTTGTACCTTCTGAAGGAGGTGAGATGATTGCATTGGGAATGTCGTAGGTGCGGTAAGATTCTCCTGACTGAGGAGGACTATAAACGTCATGTTTGTGCTGGAAGGATTATGTCTACTTGCCCGAGATGTATGGGAAGTGGTGTAATTGTCCAATCTCTTGGTCCAAACATTGACTGTCCTCGGTGCGGAGGAAAAGGCAAGGTGTAACCATCTAAGGGGCGTGACTAAAAAGTTGCGCCCCATCTCTTTACTTTTTTTATGAACTGTGGTATCATTTATAGAGTTATGGCAAAGAAGAATAATACTAAGAGAAAGCTAGTTGGGCTCGTTTCGGAAGAATCTGGGGTCAGAGCTTACTATACCAAGAAAAATACAATGAATACGCCAGATAAGTTGTCTTTGCGTAAATATGATCCAGTACTTAGGAAACATGTTTTATTCGTTGAGACTAAGAAGAATCTCGGCCGTAATGAAGTAAAAGAAAAGAAGCGTTAAAAATACCCCCGAAAGGGGGTTATTTTTTGATGTCGATTCTATATTCTAAGTCGCGGATAATATTCATAAAATACATAAATGATTCGTAGGGTGAGGCGTAAGCAGAGAAATACGCATGCACGTCGCCGTCATTCCAATATTTAGTACACATGGAATATGGATGGTCTGAGGTGGTGAGTAGGCGCCAGTCCGAGATTAATTGCTTGTCTTCTGTTTTTAGGATATCTTCTCGCATTGAATAGATTTCTTTTTCGGCGGTGTTCTGCATGGCGTTTGATACCCAAGCGGATAGATCTCGCTCTGTATCGGCCCAGGTGACGGTTTCTGGCATTGAGATTTCGTCGACGGGCTCCATCAAGTCGCATGCTTCGGAGGTGGTGACGAATTTGTTATCGTATTCTGAAAGCCAATTCGAGATTAATTGGTCCATAAAGTTAAATATACCCGTGTCCGCCCATTGGTGTTCACCAAAAGTCTCGAAATCCATGAATAAGTTGATAAGGTTGCCGCGTAATGCATCCATATGAAGCCAATCAAGATATTTTGGCACAGTGAGCGGCCATTCGGACCAGCTGCGGTTAGAAAACCTGAATGCGATGTCGTCGGACAGGCGATAGTTTTTGAGTAATAATTTAATGTTTTTGCAGCCGATTGGGCGATAAACGTGATTAGGACTACGCCAGCCGAGGATTTTGTCCCAGCCTTCTGCTACGATACCTTTGTAGCCGCGAGCTTCTGCCCAGGCAGCAAGGCTGTCATTATAAGATAATTCCGTATTACGAAACACTTTTGGTTCGACATTGAATAATTCTTTAATCTTGGCTATATGTTGATCGACTTGAGAATTGAACTCTTCTAGATTATAAAAATAGGCTAATGAATGGTAATAGGTTTCGCTGACTATTTCTACTTGTCCTAAGTCTACCATGCGTTTGATTTGTCGAATTAACTCTGGTGCCCATTTTTCGGCTTGCTCGATCCAGGTCCCGGTAATAGAGAATGAAACTTTAAAGTCTGGATGTTTTTTCATGTTGGTCTCTAGGAGATCTAACATTGGTTTGTAGCACTTGTTGGTGACTTTATGAAAGATACGTTCGTTTGATTGACGGTCGTTGTATTCGCCATTGAAATAGTTGGAGTCGTTTGCTACATCAAAAACAGAATACTCGCGATAGCGGATTGGTTGATGGATGTGTAAATATAAACAGATTGCTCGCATCTATTTCCTCTTATGCTTTATTCTATTATACACTTTCAGGCATTTTTTGGCAATTTGGTCCCATGATATTTTGTGATATTCGGCTAAAACATTATTCTGAAGGGCTTCTTTCAAGTCTTTGTTTTCAGATATTGATACTATTTCGTCGGCTAGTTTTTGTTGGTCCCAAAAGTCGTATTTCATGGCGGACCAGATGATTTCCGAGACCCCCGATTGTTTTGTAAGAATGAGCGCGTCACCATGATGCGCGGCCTCGAGTGCAGTTAGTCCAAATGGTTCTGAAATAGAACTCATGACAAAGATATCAGAAATAGAATAAATATCTCTTAGCTTTTTGCCACGGATAAACCCGGTAAAGATAACGTTCTTTGAGATTCCTAGTTCGGCTGCGAGACCGATTAATTCATTGCGTTCTTCGCCGTCGCCAGCAAATATAAAGAGTAATTTTGGATTTTTAGAAATGGCCATGGCAGCAGCTTGCATCAGGTTATGTAGGCCTTTTTGAATTGTAAATCGTCCAACCGTAGATACTACTGTATAGCCTTTGCTTTTTAAATTATTTATATAGTTATATGTGCTGTCATTAAACTCGTAGTTGATTTTTTCGTAATCTTCGTCAAGTGAATTGTAAATGACATCAATCTTGGACAGTGGAATTTTATACTTTTCGTGAATGATGCGCTTAGTTGATTCTGATACGGCGATAATTCGGTCGGCCATCATCAAACCTTCATATTCGATTTCGTGAATTAGTGGATTGCCGCTGTGCATACCAGAACGATCGAATTCCGTAGCGTGTACGTGTGCGACTAAGGGGATGTTATGTTCTTTTTTAGCCAAAATGCCTGCTTCGTAGGTGAGCCAGTCATGGGCATGAACGATGTCTGGTTGATGATCGATGAGGTATTTATCTACATAATTACAATATTCTTTTTGAATGTCACGAATAGACATTAGGCTATCGTGGTCGATTGCTGGAATAAATTGTTCGAAAATCTTGAGTGACTCATAGGCTCCTCCACCATAGCGGAACAACGGATCGATAGGTGTAGCTGAGACAACGTTCATGAAATCTATTTGAGGATGCGAAGCGGTGTAGGGAATAACAAAATCGATACTCGCGCCTTCGCGAGAAAGCGCTCTGGCCATGTTCAAACAGGCCACACCGAGCCCTCCGCTGTTGTGCGGTGGTAGTTCCCATCCTAACATAAGTATTTTCATCCATACTATTTTAGCACAAAAATTTTGATTTAACAAAAAAACGGCTGAATTTGAGCCGTGTTATGGCAGGGGCAGAGGGACTTGAACCCCCGCAACATAGTTTCGGGGGTTCCCAACAAAAAAACGGCTAGCTTGAGCCGTAATGTGGCAGGGGCAGAGGGACTTGAACCCCCGACACCAGGTTTTGGAGACCTGTGCTCTACCAACTGAGCTATACCCCTTTGAATGTGCTGCTTTTATTTTACCACAAATCTTGATTATATGATACAATTAATTTATGATGGAAGGTAATAACAAGACAAAACCACGTGCGCTTTTGGTATTTGGTGCGCCATGCAGTGGTAAAACTACTTTTGCGACGAAGTTTGCAAAGAAATTTGGGTTGGCATATTATGATTTAGATCAGGTTGAAAGCGAGAACGATTTTTCACGAGATAAATTACTAGTTATTCTTGAATTGATTGCTCGGACTCGTCAAACGATTGTGATTGAAGGGGGCATTAATACAGAAAGAGAGCGCATTGAAATTCGTAATTTGATGCGGAATTCTGGCTATGAGCCATCTTTGATTTGGATTCAAACCGATGTTGCGACTATCCGTAATAGGTTAAAGACGAAATTCAAGTCTGTTTCTAAGGCAAAAAGCTTTTACGACTCTGCAGTTTCTGAAATAGAAGCTCCGGAAGAATCGGAAAGGCCAATAATTCTTTCTGGTAAGCACACTTTTGAGACTCAGACTAAACATGTAGTTGTAGGCTTGGCTGACTTAGTAGAAGTTAAATGAAAATCATAGACAAAGAATTTGGTGAAGTAATTGTTCGGCGTAATGCCTGGTCGCGTGGGATTAAATTTTCGGTGTCTACTTCTGGGAGATTATCGATGTCTGTGCCAAAATACACTTCGGAATTTTTGGCGAAACGTTTTTTGAATTCTAATCGTAAGATGATTCGAGAAAAATTACCATTAAAGGATCCTAGGGAGCAGCGCGCACGTGATTATCAGAAGAAGTTGCTTATGAAAAAGGCGAAAGAGTATTTGCCTTATCGCTTAGAATATTACGCTAAGTTGTACGGTTATAAATATGATAAATGTAGGCTGTCGCATGCAAACACTCGGTGGGGAAGTTGTTCGTCGAACCGCACTATATCATTGAATATCGGATTAATGAAAGTACCAGAAACATTGCGTGATTATGTGATTTTGCATGAACTAGCGCATCTTAATCATATGAATCATTCAAAAGCCTTTTGGGCTGAAGTCGGCAGTCATGACAAAAACTACAAAGCTCACGAGAAAAAGTTGAAGATGTTTAGCCCTGGGGTGTGATTTTATTGGTATTTAACCCCGACGTCTCAAGATCATAAAAGAAAAATGTCTTATCCATAATTCTATTATACCAAATAACTATTCCTCTTTAATCAAAACTAAAATTAATTATTTAGCTATACAACGAATTGGTTGGCCGACATGACGATTACTATTATCATCATATTGTCCACTTCCATAAGAAGTATAAATACTACCACGGCCAGTATATAGATAAAGCATACTTGATGAGTTATTATAAGTAGACGACCACCAATTCCCGCCAAAACTTGTCAACGTAGGAGGAACTATTGATGCAATATATCCGCTATCAGCTAAAGATAGAGCAGTTTTGAAGTTTTCTGCATTAATAGAATATGCGCTAAAAAGGGTCGCAAACTCGCCAGATGAACTACTGGTTGGCAATCGCCAACCAGAAGCACAAACGTCTTCTGTAGCGTTCCCGCTTCCATAACTTCCATTAAAACAATAAGAACCAGCTGAAGCCGCACAAAAATTATAATAAATCCCAATCCTGCCAGAACCAACTCCATAACTATTTTCTGCTATGGTATTCTTATAGCCACTCCATATACAAGGCGTATAGTAGAAGGTGTCAGCGTTCCAAGTCCATGAACTACAAATTCCGTTAGTCGCATATTGCGCAGTGTAAGCATCGCCGCCACTCAGAAGATAGTTTAGAGATGTGCTAGTCGCGTTCGTATTAGAGCTGGTGAGATTACTCTGAACACTAGAATCAGAAAGATCAAGGCGAAGGTTATCTAACATCCAAATATTACCGTCCGCTAATTTAGCAATATAGTACATTTCGCCATCACGTGAATCTATCAACGAATATCGGTTTCCGGTAGTCATAGAACTTAGTACAGTAGATCTATCAGTAGAATCTAATGAGGCAAAATCTTGCATATAAGTAAGGTCTCCAATAGTTGTAGGTGCATAGTTAGTCGTAGCCGTAAAATTAATCACATTAGTATAATCACCAGCAGCTTGGGAAGAAGAAGCTTTGGCACCAATC
>JAZUML010000011.1:0-12161 GCA_045603565.1 Candidatus Nanosyncoccus sp.
TATTAATGCTAGAGTAAACTCTAACCCCCTCAGAATTAACGGTGCAGTTATCGCTGGTAGAATTATTCCAAATCGTACTTATGGTGCTGGTCCTGGTAATAACTCTATGGTTTCCGCAGAAACCATCAACTTTGATCCATCACTCTACCTGTGGGGCCAACTAGGCGACAAAGAAGACGACGCAGGCGACGAACCAGAAGGCGGAAGCGAAGGTGAAAACGGAGAAAAATCCAACCTCACTATCACTTCATCACGAGAAATTGCTCCAAGACTATAAGCAAAAGTTTTCTCTCAGCCAATCATCGGCTGGACCAGCCGTCATTAACAATGCTAAATAATTATCACTCAAATAATTATTTAGTTTTGTCGCTAATTCTTCATTTAACTCTGCTGATTCCGCAATCTCTTTATTACTAAGTTCATTTATTAATTCCTCCGGCGTCAAAACAGCCAAATCTGGATCTTCACGCGTTAAATAAGTCGGCACCCAAAACACCTTATCTGCTCCCAAAAATGAATCACGATACTCTTCGCGCACCTCATGTTGTCTCGTATTTTGATGCGGCTGATAAACAATCACTACACCCTTATACCCTCTTATCTTCGCCTCGTCTTTTGCAATATCAATTGTAGCCGCAATTTCCTCTGGATGATGCGCATAATCCGTATAAACCCCTTCCCTTATTCGTTCAAATCTTCTTCCTACGCCAGGGAATTCGTTCAAAATTTCTATTAATTCGTCTTTCTTCGCATTTTCAGTCATTTCCTGTACTGTCGCCGCAGCAAGACTAGCATCCACTCTTCTTGCTTCCCCTGCTAGGCTAAAATCACCAGGCAAAAAATCAATATTATCTTTTCCGAATTCAATCACTTTTTCACTTTGCGACTTGAATTGACTAAATGCATTTTTATAATCCTCCTCTGTCGGGTAAATATCTGGATGATCATAGCTTATTGCCGGAATAACTGCAAGCCATGGATGATATTTCAAAAAATTTCGATCGTATTCGTCTGCCTCATAAATAAAGAATTTATCATCTTGATGATAGGCTCCACTCGGCGCAAAACCCAAAGTCGTACCCACTATGTACGATATCGGCAAACCTAGTCTCAAAGCTGCCCAAATAATCATTGCTGTAGTTGTAGTTTTGCCGTGCGTACCGGCTACCGCCACCATCTTTAGTCCTAATTCAGATACCAAAAATGCTGTAAAATCATCTCGTTTTGTACATTTTATTCCCGCCTCGCGCGCAATCCTTAATTCTGGATGATCATTCGGTAATGCCGATGTATAAACAAACCAATCAATACCCTTTTCTAGTTTTTTTGACAAAAACTTTCCATCTTGCTCACCTATCTCTACATCTAGATTGGCTTTTTTTAGCTCATCATAAATCGCACCACGGTTCAAATCCGAACCAGACACATTAAAACCAGCCTTTTTGGCCATCAAAGCCAAAGGCCCCATACCAGTTCCAGATATTCCAGAGATATATATATTCATGATATAATATATTATACAATGAAAATTCGTTCTGAACAAGAAATGCTTGCTCTCGGCGAAAAATTCGCCAAAGAGCTCAAAGCCCCACAAATCATCGAACTAATCGGTGACGTTGGTGCAGGTAAAACCACTTTCGTTCGCGGTCTCGCAAAAGGACTTGATATCAAAAAACATATTACTAGCCCTAGTTTTACTATTTCCAAATCCTATGCTCTCAAAAACGGTGGTCGTCTAATTCACTATGATTTTTACCGCCTTCAAGATCCAGGTCTCATGTCTGAAGATTTACAAGAAAACCTCACCGATCCCAAAAATATTATCATCATCGAATGGGGCAACTCCGTCAAGGATCTTCTTCCTAAAAATCATACTATTATCAATTTTATTAAAAATAACGATGATTCTCGAAAAATTATCGTCAAAAACAGTCGAACAGCACTTTCGGGGGACGGGTCGCTCGCGCCCGTCGTTACGGGGCTCGCGCCCTCATTCTCGGTCGTAACCTCCGAAAGCCCCCGAGAAGCGCTGTTGCGACTGTTTCTAGACACTAGCTCACCTAAAACCATTCTCAGAATTAATAACAAAGAATACAAATATGATTTTGATAATGATTTGGCAGAAAAGCTCCTAAAATTCATCCATGACAAACTGCAAGAAAACAAAAAAGATTTCGAAGATATCTCCGAAATCACTTTCATGTCTGGCCCAGGCTCTTTCACCGGGCTTCGCATTGGCGCCAGCATTGTCAACACCCTGGCACACGAATTAAACATCCCGCTCTACGACCATCACGGCAAAAAACACCAAGTAATCATCCCCAACTATGGCCGCGAAGCCAACATTTCTAAGCCTAAGAAATAATTATTTTTCTATTCTTTGTTTCACGACCGAACGTGTAATCGCAGCCAAGAAAATTGCAAGTATTACTATCATTACTCCTTCTACAGTCGCAATAACAATATACCCTTTCGTGCTATCCGGACGCACAACTGAGCTCTGCCCCAAAGGACCAATATAAGATGGATCAGTAGGATCGTATGCCACTTGAACGCCCGTCTTTGCATTAGCCAACTCAGTTTGAACTATATTCAGATTCATCTCTGCAAACCTTATCTCAAACACCGAATCAGCTGAATCTCGATCTGCATGGAATATTCTAACCGCTAGTCCATCACCCTTTTGCACATTCACGCCAGTATAAGCAAGCTCCATATTTTCCGTCGCCGCATATACTTCGCCATTTTCATGAATTACAAACTTGCCGTTCGTCGCCTCATGGACACCGCCCATATCAATAACTAAATCATTACCCAAAAATACAAAAGTATCATCATCGGCAACAATCTCAAATACCTCATCACCACTCGCCATTACCGTAAAGGGAATCGCAAAACTCATCGTGAATAAATGGTTGTGCTTATCACTATTTACTACATCTCCTTCACTAAAGTTCACTTCATCTAATGGATAGAATTCATCGCTAGCAAATGAAAATTCTGCTGAATCAGACTTATATTTCAAGTCCAAAGTACCAGAATATGCTTTGCTTTTACCTTCTACTGCACTAAACCATCTATCCATATTTATGAGACCGCGGTTCGGAGCTAGCTCGCCACCTTTTGCGATGGGCAAATAGTTTTCCCCCAATTCATAGTCCACTAAGCCTTGCTCAATTTGCTTATTAAAATAATCACAACTAGACCATTCGAACTGCCTGTTTTTCAAATCCTTCGCCGTGTTAAAATCAAACATATTAATGCAAGGATCGGCTTTTTGATCAAAATATGCCACCGGCAAACTAATACTATTCTCTTCGCTCACCCCCGCGCTCGCCAAAATTGCTTCCGGCGTTTTAGAAATTGCTATTTCATCTACACTTGTGATTGTTTTTGACAAGCCAAAAACTGTAAAAAACAGCCCCACAACCAACAAACCGATTATTACTCTGTTTGCGATTTGAGACTTTCTATAATTCTTTTTCATATAATACCTCATTCTCAGTATAAGTCTTTTTCTGGTAAAAATCAAGGTTCTAACGCTTCTGGTTCCTCGGTCATTATCCCCAAAGATTCATCCGACAATGCCCCAGCGCCAAACGGCGACCCATAAGCATCAATTCCCTCCACTTCTTCGTTCAAATTCTTCAAGTATTCATCCAAAACTCCAGTATTTATCGTACCAGTTTTCGAAAATTCATATTCCCCTTCCGTATCATCACTTTCTATTTCTGTCTGATCCGGCAAATATCCCGGTCGTGAACGGTCCAAATAAATATCACCAGAATTATGATAAACGGCCAAAGAAACACCAGTCGTAGATACGGCAATCAACGTAGCAGCCAAACCAAGTAAAATCAAATTTTGACCACCTTTTGTGAACTTACGATTCTTTTTTGTCGTTTTACTAGTCTCCTGCTCCATTATAATTTCCCCTTCAACTCACTTACCAGCTTCACATGTCCAGTAACTAAACTACGAATTTTTGATACATCTTGCCCTACTGTTTTGCGCTTCTCACGAACTTTTTCTAATTTCTCATAAAACACTGCTGGTTCTTTTTTACAATCCATCGACACTAAATCTTCAAGATCTTTTTGATAACTAATAAAACTATTCACGAAATTGTTTTTCGCCTCTGCAAATTTGTTTTGATTCTCCACAAAACTCGCCGTTGAAAGATTGTTTTCAACCAATCTCATATTAAGCGGTGTAACAAACTTAGATAAAATCGATTCATAATATCCTCCCAAATACACTCTCGTCCGTGAGTCCATTCTCTGCACATTTTTCAAATCATCTTTTATCGCATCGCAATGTTCAACAATAGACGTTTCTTGAGATTCGCTAATCGCAAAAGCCGGCAGAGCTACAAAACTAAACGCCAAAATCATCAAAACCATCAAAAACCGTTTCATACTAATGATTATATCATAACGCGAATAGTTATTATCTTTAATCACGTTTTAACATCACCGTAAATGCTTCGGACGGAATATCAACTTTACCAAATCTCTTCATCCGCGCTTTTCCGCGTTTCTGCTTTTCCAATAGTTTTGCCTTTCGATCCCGATCGCCCGTATGAATCTTTACCGTCACGTCTTTACGATACGCCCCAATTGTTTCACGTGCAATAATCCTCGCACCTATCGCCGCCTGAAGTGCCACTTCATAGTTTTGACGGGGAATTACTTCCTTTAGTTTTTTTGTCACCTCTCGACCAATTCCCTCAGCCTCGCTTTTGTGCGCCATCACACTCAAAGCATCCATTCTATGCCCCGCCACCAAAAAATCTATTCGCACCAAATCTTCCGGCTTATAACCATTTAATTCATAATTAAATGATGCATATCCACTTGTCGCCGATTTAAGTTGATCATAAAAATCCGTCAGAAGATTTGCCATCGGCGCTTCAAAATCAATTACCGCTCGATCTTCGATATAAGAAACATTGGTTTGATGTCCGCGTTTTTCATTAATCAAATTTAATACATTTCCGATCATTGATTTTGGCAATATTATTTCACCCTTTACCCATGGCTCACGAATTTCTTGTATTTCGCTCGCATCCGGCAAATCCGAAGCAGATTTAATCTCTATCACTTCGCCATTATTCATCACCACTTCATAATTTGTCGAAGGGTTCGTGACGATTAAATCCAGTTTAAATTCCCGTTCTAATCTCTCACGAATAATATCCATATGAAGAAGCCCCAAAAACCCAATTCTAAGACCAAATCCCAACACCGGCGAATTCTCTGGCTCAAATCTAAGCGCCGAATCAGATAGCGCCAACTTTTCCACTGCCTCCTTTAAATCCTTATATTGATCATTTGAAACAGGGAAAAACCCAGCATATACAAATGGTAAGACATTTTTATAACCCGGCAGCGCTTCCCTCGCTGGATTCTTAGCCAACGTCACCGTATCGCCCACCTTTGCGTCGCGCGTAGTTTTTAGGTTTGTCACAATGTAGCCAATTTCACCCGCTTTCAGCGCCTCCCTCGGACTCATTTTTGGCGTCAATACTCCCACTTCCAAAGCCAAACCTTTCGTCTCCGCCGCCATCATTAAAATCTCCGAGTTTTTCTTGATTTCCCCTTCAAAAACTCGCACATACAAAACCACCCCACGGTAATCATCAAAATACGAATCGAATATTAAAGCCTTAGTTTCAGAACTATCGATATGTTCTATTTCTTTTAATTCAATAATTCTATCAAGTATTTTATCTACATTCTTACCGGTTTTTCCCGAAGCTTCAATAATATCGTCTCGCGAGCATCCCAGTAAATTCATAATCTGCGCCGCAACGCCTTCTACATCCGCCGCCGGCAAATCAATTTTATTTATTACCGGAATAATCACAAGATCTTGCTCCAAGGCTAAATAAACATTCGCTAATGTTTGCGCCTGAATCCCCTGCGTCGCATCAACCACTAAAACCGCTGCTTCTACCGCCTGCAAAGACCGACTCACTTCATACGAAAAATCCACATGCCCCGGCGTATCTATCAAATTCAAAGTATAACCCTTCCACTGCATTGTCACCGGCGCAAGCTTTATCGTAATTCCTTTTTCCCGCTCCAAATCCATGGAATCAAGAAGTTGCGATTTCATCTCTCGCTTCGAGACCGTCCCAGTAAGCTCCATCATCCTATCCGCGATCGTAGACTTCCCATGGTCAATATGCGCAATAATGCAAAAATTCCGAATTCTTTCCATTCTCTATATTATACAATATTTTCCCTAATGTAGGGTTGACTTTTAAATTGGTGTGCGGTAGAATCAAATTGGTTTATTTGTTATTACTTCTGCTTCTTAGCAGGAGTAATTTTTAGTTTCACTGTCAACTTTATGTTTTCTAGTTCAACCTTCATAAACCTCCTTTCTTCTCATCGCTCTTAATTGTTAATCTGCCAACCCCACGGCCTCTGTACTATCACGCCATCAAAAACATTTCAACTCCCCACCCCTCGCTTATGCTTATTTTTCAAGACATGGAAAAGGACGCCCCGGAAAAGGCTAATGTCCTTTTCCCACGGCGCCCCTTGATTTAGTATGACAACAAATGTTGCCCATATTTCCAGTATTCAACAAGTAGACTCCAAGCAATGCCATACGAAGCACCAGATTCGCCACAAACGTCAGCAAGTCGCTCACAATGATAAATAACCTCCCGAGTTAAGGGATGACCTTTTTCAAGCTCAGCTTCCATAAGTCTTGCCCAATTCTTAGCGAATTTGATAGTCCCATTAGCAGCGCTACCGATCCCGGCATCACCAGCCCATCGCCTAAAAATATCTATTTCGTCTCTAAAACCACGACAAGCCTCATCGGAGACAAATGACATCTCTGGCGTACCTATCAAACAATACTGCAAATATAGCTTTCCAATTATTTCGCCAAAACCAAACATGATTCCTCCCATCTTGGCTACCGAAAAATTCTAAGACAGAGCCCAGCCCAATCTTATAACCTAATTATATCACACTTTTCCAAAAAAGTCAATATTGTTTATGCTTTTAGTCAATAGTGAATTATTCTCTGGCAACTCATTTTCTCTAAATCACCTCAACTCCGCAACTTTTCCACGCTCACCAATTTTTTAACAAGAAAAATCCCCCAACATAGATTTGAGGGATGAACCGTAGAGAAAAAGCTCTAAAATCACGCAACAATATACTACAAAAGCCTCTCAGCTCACCCAACATACTACATATTTTCATTATTTTACAAATCGGCTACCAAACAACAGCTTCGCGCACAATCACGCTTTTACCATCAACAGTAGCAAACAGACGTAAAACAGTTCCATTTTCTGAGCTTATATCGACTCGAAAACCATTTCTCGTCCACTCGATAGCCCTAGAATACTCACTGTTCGACAATCCGTATGTCCAACTAGACATCTCGAACGCATACTCGTAAGCATCTATCTGCCACAAAGCATTCTCTCTAACATCAAAGACTGCATATTCACAAATCTTTTCAGCCAGGATACGAGTAACTCCTTCCGAATGATACTTACGGAACTTCTCAAGCTCGGCTTTTACCACATCGGCAACTCGCTCGAAATCGTATTGTTCAGTCATCCTCCAGACTTCTTCGGACAACAACTCACGAATATTGTAAACTGCGTCACCAAGTTCGTACTGTTCGTTCTGGGTCAAAGCAACATTAGTAGTCATTACGACCACTCCTCTCTGCGTGCGCCCGCCAGCATAGACCGTCGGACGTTTAGAACCTCCCAACGATGTTAAGGTGCTAGACCTTCGCCTAGATAAGCCCACTTTTAGCTTATGCTTTAATTATATCACACATTACTCAAAATGTCAATACTTATCTCATAAATATTCCCAAATACAAAAATACTCCGATTTTTCGGAGTATTTTCTAAGATAAAGATTAGCCTATTTCAACCCTTTCATCGTTAAGGACAATTTCCCGTGGTCAATCGCAATCAAGCGTACTTTAACCTTGTCACCAACTTTCAAAACCTCATCCACCGACTTTAATCTCTTGTCGCTAATTTGCGAAATATGAAGCATACCATCTACTCCCGGCAAAATTGTGACAAACGCACCAAAATCCTTAATCGTCGCCACTGTGCCCTCGTAAATCTTGCCCACTTCTGGTTCCTCAGTCAAAGATTTCACCCACTCTAGCGCTTTCTTAATTCCCTCTGGATCCTTACCAGAAATTGTCACAAGCCCCGAATCTTCAATATCCACCCCCGCACCAGTCTCGGTAGTAATTTTATTAATCATCTCGCCACCTTTACCAATTACTGCGCCAATTTTCTCTGGATTAATCATCAGCTTCTCAATCTGAGGCGCATATTTGGAAATCTCAGCTCTAGGTTCAGGAATGACGGAAACCAAATGTTTCAAAATAAACATTCTGCCCTCATGTGACTGCTTCAAAGCTTTCTCCATGATTTCTACCGGCAAACCATGCACTTTCATATCCATCTGGAGAGCCGTAATCCCCTGCTCAGTACCAGTCACCTTAAAGTCCATATCGCCCGCAAAATCCTCTGCGTCCATCAAATCCGTTAACACATATGCTTTGTCGATATCATCAGCCTTAATCTCCGTACCTTTCGGTACATCTACCATTAGCCCCATCGCCACGCCAGATACTGGTCGTTTAATCGGCACACCGGCATCCATCAAAGCCATACAAGACGAACAAGTCGCCGCCATCGAAGTCGAACCATTTTGCGACATAATTTCGGTCACCGAACGAATCGCGTAAGGGAAATCTTCCTCGCTCGGGAGCACTGGAATAAGCGCTCTTTCCGCCAAATAACCGTGCCCAATCTCACGACGTCCCGGCGAACCAATCCGACCCGGCTCACCCACCGTATAAGACGGCGCATTATAGTGGTGCATATAGCGACGCTTGCCGTCCGTCACTTCCATCGTATCCACCTCTTGCGAATAAGACAAAGGCGCGAGTGTCACAATATTCATCGCTTGAGTCACGCCCCTAGTAAATAGCGACGAACCATGCGTCCTTGGCAAAATCCCTACCTGAGACGACAAAGGTCGCACCTCATCTAATTTACGTCCATCCGGACGAATACCTTCCTCAACAATTCCTCGACGCACCTCTTTGTGTACCGCCAACTCAAACGCTTGATCGTATACATCACGCAAATTTTCATCATACCAAGCCACTTTTTCATTGTCTGTCTCACCTTGCCCCTTAGCAAGCGCAAACTCATCGTGCATTGCATACTTAATATCATCCAAAACTTGCGCTCTTTCCATCACGTTACCACGCACTTTCGAACCAAATTTGTCAGCCGTCCAATCAGTTACTTCTTTCAAAATCTCTTCATCTGGCAAAACCAATTCGTATTCTTGCGCTGGCGCAGCTACTTGTTTAGCCAACTCCCTCTGCAAATTCAAAACTGGCTTCACATTTTCTACTGCCCATTTCATTGCGTCAATGATAGTTTCCTCAGACACTTCATTCGCACCCGCCTCCACCATCATCACCTTACCATCTTTACAAGCCACAACTAAATCAAGCGGAGAAGCCTCGCGCTCCTCAGGACTCAAGAAGCCTTTAAATTTCCCGTCAACTTGTCCAATTCTAATCCCCGCAATCGGCCCATCAAACGGCACACCTGCATTCATCAAAGCAGAAGACGCCGCAATCATCGCTACACAATCTGGTCTAAATGCAGGGTCCATTGATAGCACCGTACAAACCACCTGAATTTCCTGACGATAACCCTTAGGGAAAAGAGGTCGAATTGGTCGATCAATCAAACGACCGACAAGCACCGCTTCATCAGCCGGCTTGCCTTCACGCTTGACATAGCGCGAACCACTGATTTTCCCAGAAGCATAAAACTTCTCTTCGTAATCCACAGATAGGGGGAAATAGTCCAAAACTACTGGCTTCGTCCCAACTACCACCGAGCCTAGCACCACAGTATCACCGTAAGTTACTAACACGGACGAAGTAGTCCTAAAACCTACCCTATTTATCTCTAGAGTCAACTCTTTCCCAAGCCACTCCGAAGAAACCCTCACCGTCTTCTTGCCGTTAGGATTTATAATTTCCATAAAAATGTTCCTTTCTGGGAAAACCTCAGATATGTGGCCAGAAACCAAATAGTTCTTTTCGAGAGCATTGCGACCAACGGGGAGCATGCGCAGCGAGCCCCGTAACGACGGGCGCGAGCGTCGCGCGCTCGAGGAAAGGACTATTTGGTTTCCAGCTTCACGTATCTGCCGTCTTCCCAATTGTTAATGTCTTTTATATTATATCAAAACTTGCTTTTTTAGGCAAAGTATGCTATAATAGGAAAGATGCCTGGTTTTTACCAAAATTAGTTCTTTAGGAGGAAAATATGGATATATCTAGTGTTTCTCTAGATGAGAAGTCGGGCTCTGTCCGAATTATCATAGACGGAGAAATACCTGTTCATCATGGAGCAGACGACCCCATCGTCGAACTTTTTCGACCAATCCGGCTGAAGTATCGAGACGAAGTATTCTTCACTATCCTCACCTATCACAGGAATGGATGTGTACTTTGCGACTTGATACCCTCAAATCGAAGGGACCGCACAGTCGAAGAACTCTTAAAAGTCTCGCTCATCGCCTTAAAAGGCGACAGCCAAAATCCGGGGGTCTTAGTTGAATATCAAAAGATCCTCGAAAAGTACTTCTTCGACGAAAATGGCATGAGCGCCTATTTGTCCCTATCAGCTTATCTCGACGAAGTAAATGAGGATACCGACGAATACCGGATGACCTGCCAGCAGATAAACAGCGGCATCAAGGAATTCGTCAAAAACAACGGCCTCACGATGCCCTCTTTGAAGAAGGTAAAGAAGCCAAAAAAGACGAAGGCCGAGAAACGCGCTTCCAGTGAAGCGTATTTAAAGGCCCATCCAGAAATCCTCAACAAAAAACCCGCCAATTAGAGCGGGTTTTTTCTTAAACTATTTTCTGAGTCCAAGCTTGCTGATGGTCTTCTTGTACAGCTCAAAATCCGTCTCTTCCAGATATTTCAGCAATCTCTTGCGCTTCCCCACCATCTGAATTAAACCTCTTTTGGCCATAAAGTCATGTTTGTTCTTCTTCACGTGCTCGGTCACTTCTTTGATCCGCTCAGTGAGAATCGAAACTTGAACTTCAGGAGAACCAACATCCGCCTTGTTACGGGCAACCTTGGCAATAGCCTTGTCTTTATTCTCTTTTGTTATCATGCGCCCTATTATAACACACCTGCCCCCTTAGGTCAATCTATAAATTCTACAAACCCCAAGAATTCTTTTTATTATGGCGACGAACTATCTTATAAACAACCGCTATTATAGCTGGAGCTATTGCAAGGCTAAATACTGCACCCGCGTCCGATATCGTATTTGCACCAGTATCCGGAGCAGAAGTATCTGGTACTGGAACATCCGGCTCATCATCTTCACTCTTTATCTCTTCCCAAACCACATAAATCGTCTTGTCAGCAGAAATTGTCACCGTATCTCCATTCTGATAAACGGCCTCAGTCGCAGTCGCACTCTCAGCCCAACCTAGATAATTATATCCTTCTCTAGTTAACTCCGTTTCAGGAATAACAAATGAACAAGTAGGATGATTGATGTCAACTTCACAGGTTTGCGTAGGAATCTCTCCTTCCACACCATTCAAATCAAAGCTAAGACCGATTGTTGTAATCACTAAATCCCAAACCGCATAAATCGTCTTATCACTGCTCAAATCAAAACTATCACCAGCGCTATAAGCCGCTTCTGTCGCACTAGAGCTATCCGCCCAACCTAGGAAGCTGTATCCAGTTCTAGTTGGGACAGTATTAGGGATAGTAGCCGTACAAGTCGAATGATTTATAT
The DNA here is from genome assembly GCA_045603565.1 of Candidatus Nanosyncoccus sp. Lineage (GTDB taxonomy): Bacteria > Patescibacteriota > Saccharimonadia > Saccharimonadales > Saccharimonadaceae > Nanosyncoccus. Next base: position 11,879 of record JAZUML010000011.1, read on the forward strand.
CGGTCGTACAGGTCTGCGCCACCATCGTACCCGCACCGCCGTTCAAATTAAAGTTCAAATACACAGTCGTAGTTATCAGCTCCCAAACTGCATAGATTGTCTTGTTACTGTTAATATTAACGCTACTACCAGCGCTATACGTCGCAACAGTTGCGCTAGAACTATCAGCCCAACCTAGGAAATTATAGCCATTTCTAGTCGGGGTAGTATTTGGAATAGTCACAGCACAAGTTGGATGATTTATGTCAATCGTACAAGTTTGTGTCGCTACAGTTCCCGCACC
>JAZUML010000012.1:0-53507 GCA_045603565.1 Candidatus Nanosyncoccus sp.
TTTTTCTTCTATGGGCGGATTTTGATTGATGGTGCTTTGGATGGTTCTATTGCTGGGCCCCAATTCTCTAACTAACCCTTCAATTGTAAGCCATCCTTCTGGAGCTGATTCAGCGGAAGTAAGATGCTCTACGCGTTTTGCGACTTCAGATAGGGGGTAGTGTGTAACTAATTGACCACCTTTAAGCTTATAATCTTTTCCTTCTATCGGGTGGTTTTGGTTGATGTATTTTTGGATAGTGTCTTCACTGAGCCCTAATTCTTTAGCTAGTCCGTTTTTACCTCCAATGGGGAGCCAGCCTTCTGGAGCGAATTCAGCGTTTTGTTCTTCATTTGCGTTGTTTTCTTCTAATTCTGGGGACGTGATTTCTTGTAATGCTTTCTTCCCTATATCTTGTAAGGATTCTGGAGATAAGGGTCTGGTTGATGTTTCTTCAAGGGGAGTAGTTATATCGTCCCATTCAGTACTGATAGATTCAGTAGATAGTGAGGATCGTGGCTGTTCTGGTGAACTAAGATTCATTTTGTCTCGCTTTCTTGTAAAGACGGAAGGCGAATTCTTGCTCTGGTTTTTTGTCTAAGACTCTAACGTAATATTGATTGTTGTGTTTGATTTGGATAGCGAAGAGTTTGTCTTTACGATTGAAACTACCAAAATAGAGATATTCAAATTGTTCATATGGCAGTTTATATCCACAGAGGAATTCTTGTCCACGGGAAGCGAGAATACAGATATCGCTAAGTTGAATAGGTTTATCTATTGGCGTCCATTCCGGTCTGATAGTGGCGGCGATAGTGTAGTCGTTGTCCATATTGTTATTATAGCACGTATAGTACGATGGCTATGTAACCGCTAATATACCGTCTTCGATTGCCTCTTCTGTGATATTATCGATATTACGGATTCCTCTAGCGTCCATAAAGGAATATATTTCTGATTGGTCTCGGGGGATATTTATCCCTGTTTCTGGTAAAGGAATGCCTAGCATTGCGAAACATTGACCAATACAATCTGCTAGATCATGATTGTTGTAGCCTTGCCTATTTATGCAAGGAATGTCGTCTGGGAGTTCTGGACAATCCCGTTCTCTTATATGGATTATTTCGATACCATGTTGTCTGGCAAGTGAATTTTTCTTAATATCACGTTCCGGGTCTTGATGAAAATGAGAACCATCATACTCAATACCAATCCCTGGTGGAGGTGGATTGTCATTTTCAATATAGATATCGATCTCTAAAGATCTTCCCGTTTCTGGATTTTTCATCCAATTTGGTCTAATATCTTGCTGAATGTTTAAACCAACCTGTTCAAAATAAAAGGCTACTGTATTTTCTGGAATACTAGAACCATAAAAATTTCTTTCGACGGCTTCAGAGATTTCTGCTTGTTGTTCTGGAGAGAAAAGAATTTCTATACGACCGCTTTTGCCTTTATATTCCTTTCCTTCTATTTTTAAAGTATAGATTGCTCTCTCAATAGGGCCTCTGCTGAAATCTAGTAATTTTTCTAGACCCGAAATAGTTAAATAACCTTCGGGAGCTTCTGGAAAAGAAATAAAACTTTCTAAATGATTTTTTATTTGATCACAAGATTCTGGAGAGTAGTGAATATTTATATGACCACTTTTATCTCTAAAATCTTGTCCTTCTAACCCTAATTCCCGTATTGCTTTTTCAATGGGCCCTTTGCTGATACCTAGATTTTGTTCTAGACCACTAAAAGTAAGATATCCTTCGGGAGCTTCTGGGACTGAAAGAAGATCGCCTAGATATTCCTCAATTTGTATCTGCTGTTCTGGGGAGTAATAAATACGCTGACTAATGCTTTTTTTACCCGCACTTTTGTACTTCTCGCCTTTTAGGCCTAGTTCATTGATTGCTTTTCGGATGGTTAGAGTAGAAAGATTTAATTTTTTAGATAATCCAAAAATAGTATAATAGTTTTCTGGGGCATCTGAGGTAGAAAGGCGATCACCTAAATGCTTCTTCATTTGTGCTTGTTGCTCTGGAGAATAGAATGTAGACATTTTACCAATTGCATCTTTAAATTTTTCACCTTTTAAATCTAGTTCGTTGATTATTTTCCGGACGGTTGATTCAGCGATACTTAGATTTTCTGCAATTTTTGCAGCAACTAAATAACCTTCTGGGGCTTCTGGGGCGAAAAGAAGATTACTTAAATATTCTTCAATTTGTACTTGTTGTTCTGGAGAATAATAAGTAGACAATTTATTGCCTTTATCTTTATAATTCTCTCCGTCGATTCCTAATCTATTAATTGCTTTCTGAACGGTGCCATAATTAAGATTTAATCTCTTCGATAGATCATTAATGGTTAAATAGCCTTCTGGGGGCTCTGAGGCGGAAAGAAGATCACTTAAGTATTCTTCAATTTGCACTCGTTGTCCTGGGGAATAGTAAGTATTCACATGACCATTCTTCGCATCCTTAAATTTTTCGCCTTCTAATTCCAGATGTTTGACTGCTCTTTGAACTGGAGCCTTACTAAGGCCTAAATCCGCGGATATTTTTCTAATAGTTAAGTAACCTTCGGGAGCATACTCTGGTTTTTGATCTTTGCTACCACTTTTATTGTCTTTTAGTTCTAGGTTATTAGGTTCTTGTTCCGTCTTTTCAATAGGGATTGCTAGACCGTCCCATTCAGTGCCAATCGACTCTTCAGTAGATGGCGAAAATTGTTCTGCGCTATGGTTCATTTTGTCTCGCTTTCTTGTACAAACGAAAGGCGAAGATTTTCTCTGGTTTTTTATCTAGGATTTTTACATAGTTTTGGTCGTTCATGTTAGTTTGAACTGCAAAAATTGTGTCTTTAAAATCAAAACTACTAAAATAGAGATATTCAAACTGCTTATACGAAACTTTGTATACGCAAAGAAATTCTTGTTCAAGGGGATTGATAATGCAAATATCGTTTACCTTAATAGCATTAACGATTCTCCATTTTGAATCTATAGTCCCAACGATATTTGTTTCCATATAATTTGATTATAGCATAGTCTAGAAATACTGATTGTGGATGTTGTATCGGGGATTAGAGGGCGTCATATTTTTTGCTGGCGCAAAAAATATTCCCGCGGGGCGTCGCCTCAAAAAATCCCAAACTATGTTTGGGATTTTCACTCGGCTCCTACCGCGTTTGAACCTACGGTTCGCGCCCTGTATGCTTACCAGAATAAATTAAACCCCTACGGGGTTTATTTTATTCTGGTGGGGATTACAGGGCTTGAACCTGTGACCTTACGAATGTGAATCGTACGCTCTAGCCAACTGAGCTAAATCCCCAATTGTGTGATATAATTATACCATGAATTTGGAAAAGTTTGAAGAGGAGCTAGCTGAGATTGAAAAATTTTTGGCAAAACCGGACGCGTATGCGGACGCAGAATTTGCGAGTAAGTCAAAACGCGCCACGGTGCTTCGTGAGATTTTGGATTTGAATAAAAAAATTGCTCAATTTGAAGAAAATTTAACAGAGGCGGAAGCGCTCCTTAATGACCCAGAGCTTGGTGAGATTGCAAAAGATGATGCAGAGAATTTAAAAAATGAGCTCAAAGTGGCGCGTGAAAAAATGGAAGAACTTTTGATTCCGCGGGATCCAGCAGACGACAAGCCGGCGATTGTAGAAATTCGGGCTGGCGCAGGAGGCGACGAGGCTTCCCTCTTCGCGGGCGAGCTATACCGCATGTATCTAAAATACGCCGAAGCGCACGGACTGAAATTTGAGCCAATTTCCGAGAACCTCAATGAGGCTGGTGGCACCAAAGAGGTAATTTTTAAGATATCGGGTGATAATGCGTATGGACAGCTAAAATTCGAAGGAGGCGTACACCGAGTGCAGCGAGTGCCAGTAACAGAATCACAGGGACGAATTCATACTTCTACGGTGACGGTGGCAGTGTTGCCAGAGGCGTCAGAACAAGAATTAGAGATAAATCCAGAAGACCTCAGGATTGATATTTACCGTTCGGGCGGGCATGGTGGCCAAGGGGTGAATACTACAGATTCGGCGGTACGCATTACACATCTTCCGACTGGTATTGTAGTGGCGATGCAGGATGAACGAAGCCAGCAGCAGAACAGAGTAAAGGCTATGAATATTTTGAGATCACGCTTACTCGAAAAGAAGAAAGAGGAAGAGATGAAAGAAGCGAGTGAGGCGCGAAAATCACTGATTGGTACAGGTGATAGATCTGAGAAAATCCGAACTTATAATTTTCCGCAAGATAGAGTAACGGACCACCGAATTCATTATTCTAGATCTAATATCCCGGCAGTGATGGATGGAGATATTGAAGATATTATCCAGGAGCTAGCTAAGCATGAGCGAGGACTCCAAAGTTAATTTCTACGGACGTGATTTTCTCATCACGAAAGATGTCTTAATTCCCCGTCCTGAGACGGAGATGATGGTAGATGCGGTACTGAATCTGGTCGGGAAAGCGTATTTGCCAGGAATAAAACCGACGCGTAGAAGACTACCGAATAATCCACGAATATTAGACGTAGGAACAGGTTCTGGATGTTTAGCGATAAGTATAGCTCTAGAATTACCAGAAGCTTCTGTAACGGCTAGCGATGTTTCGAAAGAGGCTTTAAGGGTAGCGAAAGATAATACTAAACTATTAAATGCTAAAGTGGAATTTATAGAATCGGATTTACTGAGCGATGTCTCTGGTGATTATGATGTAATTGTAGCTAATCTTCCCTATGTAGACAAAAATTGGGATTGGATAGATAAAGAGGCCTTGGCAAAAGAGCCGAGGATAGCCCTTTACGCCGAGGATGGCGGGCTGGAATTAATAAAAAAACTAATTAGCCAGGTCGCCATGCGTAAGATTAAATACCTCGTTTTAGAAGCTGACCCATGTCAACACAAAGAAATAATCGAATACGCTGCCGAATTCGATTATTCCCTATTTGAAACTCGTGGTTTTGTACTAGTTTTTAGTCTGGATAGCCCTCGAGCGTGACGTTGACGGCAATTTCTTTGCCATCGCGAAGCACAGTGAGTTGGACCGTATCACCGGGCTTGTATTCGCCGATAATGTTTGGCAAGGAGCCGTTTTGGCCGACTTTGGTGTCATTAACCTTGGTAATGATATCTTTTTCTTTGAGGCCTGCTTTGGCGGCTGGGCTATCTTTGACGATGGCGGAATAATTAGACGAACTGTAAAGATAAACACCTTCACTTACTGGTAAATTATAGGCTTTGGCAACTTCTGGAGTGATTTCTACCATGTAAACACCGAGGTAGGTTCTTTCGGCTTTGCCAGTTTCGACTAGTTGTTTTAACATGCCTTTGACGCTAGAAATTGGAATTGCAAAACCCATGTTCTCGGCAGAAGTGGAAGTAGCGGTATTGATGCCAATTACTTCTCCGATAGCATTGACTAATGGACCGCCGGAATTGCCAGAGTTAATTGCGGCATCGGTTTGAATCATATCAGATAAAGTCTCGGTGTTGGCTCCGGTACCGTCAGATGCAGTAACAGAGCGACCAGTTCCAGAGATGATGCCGGCGGTGACAGTGTTTTGATACTGACCGAGAGCGTTACCAATTGCAATGACTTGCTGGCCAACAGAAATAGTTTTGGAGTCACCAAGTGTGGCAGCTGGCAAATCGGAAACGTCTTTGATTTTGAGAAAAGCAATGTCATTTAGGGGGTCGGTGGTGATAACTTCGACATTTTCGTAAGTGGTACCGTCATCCAACACGACGGTAACTTTTGTAGCGCCATTAATAACATGCTTGTTGGTCAAAATGTAACCGTCTGCGGTAACAATAACACCTGTACCAGCAGCGGCAGAGTCATAGCTTTGACCAAAGAAATTAGTGGTTTTGGTAGAGGTCACAATTGAGACTACGCTTTTTGATACTTTTTCGGCTACTTCGGCGATGGAACCTTCAGTGAAATTCGCAGAATTACCATCTGTACCACTGCCTAGAAATGTAATTGGAGTATTGGCTTTTTCCATTGCGTACCAGCCCATACCGAGCCCGCTAGCGCCAAATACAAGTGCCAAAACTGCCAAGACGGTAACCAAATTGTTGCGAGACTTTGAAGACTCTAACGTGGCCTCATTTTTTTCGTCAACAACTTTACCCACTTTATTTTCTTCCATTTTACCTCCTTTAGATATTAAATATAGGGTTGCTAAACCAGATTACGATAATGCTGATTAGTACTACGCCAAATACGACCGGTCCAAGAATGTGTTTGAACCGAAAGTCATCCTGATATTTTATCATAGCTTGACGTGCATAGTTGTAAACAAAGGCAAAAATTGTAAGAATAATTGCGACTTGAGGGATACGGATACCGGTATCGCCAAAGGTATAAATAATTGACCAAACATATGAAAGCCAAGCAACTTCGGCAAAAACTAGGCCACAAACAAGTGTGGTGAGAGTATAATCTTTGTCGTCGCTTTGAGATAAGACGTGACGGCTAGCGGCATAACCGACTAAGAAGGCTAGAGTCGTAGCGAAAATTGGATCTAAGCTTGCGGTCATAATGGTGGTGGCTGAAATACCTAGAAAAACTGCTATAAGGGACTGCGCTAGAGTGGCTCTCTCGGATGAAAGTGGCTTGATAATGATTAGCCAGATACAATAAAAGGCCATCAAAATGAAATCCACTAAAAGAAAGGCTGGTCCAGCATAGTAAGCTATAAGAACAACGCTGATGCCAACGATCAGATCGACTAAGTTTGATTTGATGTTGAGCCAGAGATAACGTGAACGAACAGCAAAAACACGCCATTTTGAGGCGATTACAAGCACTAACCCCAAGGCAGGGCTACTAGATAAAACCGTAATCAATACTGCGCCAATGCCTAGTAATAGGTTCAGAAAAACGTGAACCATACTACTTGCGATATTACGCGATTTGCGCGCTAATATATAGTCTGCCATATTCTTATATTATAACAAATATTTTAAATTAAGCTTAAAAAATGGTATAATGTCATCTATGAAACCGACTTTTTTTCAGAAACACCCGATGTTAAAGGATTTACTCAGCCTGGCGTCATTTATTCTTTTGATAGTGCTTGGTACGTTGTTTTTGAATACCTATGTCTATCGTTCTTATAATGTGGTCGGAAGTAGCATGGAAAACACATTACATGAAGATGATAGGGTAATCGTTAATCGTGCGGCAGTATCCTGGGCGCATTTTAATGGACAAGAATATGTACCAGAGCGTGGTCAGATTATCGTATTTTTGAATGAAGATGAGAAAAAAGTGGAAGAATACAAAAGTCAGGGCGTGGCACATCCTTTGACTTGTTCTGTTCCCTCTAATGTAAGTGACCAGTATATTATCAAGCGCGTAATCGCATTTCCCGGAGAAAGAGTCACTGTGAAGGATGGAGTAATGAAAATTTACAACGATGAATATCCAGACGGATTCGTGTATGATGATGAGTGGCGCGTTTCTGAAAATGACGGGCCAAAAGAACACACTTCTGGCGAGGTTGATTTGACCGTACCAGAAGGAGAGCTGTTCGTATCTGGCGATAACCGCGAAGGCTCGAATTCTTGGGATTCCAGAAACGGACTTGGCACAATCCCCTATTGTCGCGTAATAGGACCAGTGGCATTTAGATTATTCCCATTAGACAAGATGAGGGGTTTCTAGATAAAAATTGCGCCCTTCTGGGCGCTTTTTTATTTCTTTAATTGTTTGATCAAATTTTGTAATTCGGTCTGATTCTTGCATTTAAGGGTCAGGCTACGGCCAGAAATGCGAGCAGTAGCATTGTATTTTGCGCTAAGTGCGTTTTCGTCTTTGAGGTATTCTCCGCGTTTGATAGCCATAGCGCTAGATCTTTTCTTGTTTTCAGAGAAGTAACGTTCGACTTTGCGGGCGGTCCAGCCTTCTTCGATAATTTTAGGAAGAACTTTTTTGATGGTTTTTTCGTCGCGAGAAACGAGTGGACGCATTACACCTTCGGAGAGTTTTTCTTTGACCATGATTTTTTTGACGTCGTCTGGGAGATTGAGAAGGCGTAGAGTGTTTTGGATTGAAGTTTCGGATTTGCCGACCTTGGCGGCGATGTCTTCAGAAGAGAGGTTGAATTGGTTTTTGAGCTTAGCATAGGCAGTAGCAAGCTCGATAGCGTTTAGGTCTTCGCGCTGAGCATTCTCGATAATGGAAAGTTCTAGGCGATTCTGAGAGTCTAGAGTACGGACAATGGCTGGAATTTTGTCTAGACCGGCGATTTTGCTAGCGCGCCAGCGACGTTCACCGGCGACGATTTTGTATTTGCCGTCTTCTCTGGTGACTACGATGGGCTGCAATACACCGTGTTCTTTGATAGAGCCAGCGAGAGCTTCGATGCCTTGTTGATCAAAATCGCGGCGTGGCTGTTCTTCGTCGCGCACGATATCGGTAAGCTTGATTTGTTTTAATTCGCTTTCCCTTTTATCCTCTTGGGCTGTGGGGTCAAATTCATCATCGATTAATTCGGTGGGGATTAAACTTTCAAAACCGCGTCCTAAACCTTTCATTTTGTCCTTTCTTCTACTTCTTTGGTAAATTCTTTGTATGCTTTGGCGCCTTTGCTAAACTTGTCGTAGGCTCCTACTGGTACGCCATGAGAGGGAGCCTCGGCTACGCGCACATTGCGTGGAATTGTCGTCTTGAAGGTAAGTTGCTTGAAGTATTTCTTGATTTCATTATAAACCTGCGCGCTAAGACTGGTACGCTTGTCGTACATAGTAGCTAGAACGCCAAGAAGGCGTAGATTTGGATTGGCCTGTTTCATCACTAGTTTCATTGATTCTAGAAGCTGAGCGACACCTTCTAATGCGTAAAACTCGGTCTGAACTGGTAAGAGTAAATAGTTACTCGCAATCATGCCGTTGACGGTAAGTAGCGAAAGAGATGGCGGTAAATCAATAATAATATATTCGTAATTCATTTCTACACTGCGAACAGCGTCGCGTAAACGAACAAATTTGCGAGCCATGTTGGCCATTTCGACCTCTACGTTAGCCAATTCTGGCGTGGTGGGGGCGAGGTCGAAATTTTTGTATTTGGTAGGACGAATGGCTTCAGATAAAGGAGCGTTGCCGGCTATAACGTCAACCATGGTGGTCTTTAGAGATTCTTTGTCGGTTTTTTCTATGCCTAATCCGGACGTGGCGTTGCCCTGGGGGTCAAAGTCGATGAGTAGGGTTTTGCGCTTGTCTTTGGCAAGATAATAGGCAAGATTGACAGCTGTAGTGGTTTTCCCTACGCCGCCCTTCTGATTAGTTACACATATTACCTTCGCCATAATACTTACGATTATAACATGAAATTTGAAAAGTAGCTAGAAATTTCAAAAGCGTGCCCTTCGGGCACGCTCCGGGCCGCTCTGGCCAAGTCTTTATGTCCCTTAGGACACATTTTTGGAATTTCTAGCTACTAGCCGATTTTCGTAATTTCGATTTCGGAGTATTTCTGGCGGTGGCCAGTTTCTTTGTGAACGCGTTTTTTGGCTTTGTAGCGAATTACGCGGAGTTTATCACCCTTAACCTCGGGCGTTTTGACTTTGGCTGAAACTTTTACGCCCTTTACCGTAGGTGTGCCGACGGTGGTTTTATCGCCGTCGATTACGAGTAAAGCGTCAAGTTCGAGCTCTTTAGTGCCTGCCGGGAGGAGGTCCACCCGTAGGGTCTCTTTTTCGGCGACCATATACTGCTTGCCGCCAACTAAAATGACTGCTTTTTTCATATTAATCCTTTATTATTGGGACTATTTTACCATATTATCTGGTTTTTGGGAAGAGTCTTTAGCTTCGACCTTTGGCTCTGCCTTAATTTCGGCATTTTCGGCAGGGTTTTCTGTTGTCGTTTCGCCTTTGGCATTCTTCTCTACTTTGTTTAAGACCTTTTTTGTACGATAGAGGTAGTAACCACCACCACAGATACCAATGATGATAACTATAGCTAGAACAATTTCGAGCGGACCAGTATTAGGAAGTTCTTGGCAACCCTCCATTTCAGGATTGGTGGCACAAGTTTTACATTCTGGCAAGCCTGGATTGGTTTCACAGTTATCTGGTGTAGGAGTTGGCTCTTCACAGTCCGTACGTTTAACGGTGATAGTAGTAGTGTCTTCTCTAGTTTCGCCAGAAGCCTCATCGCTATCGTAAGTTAGCGTTGCTTTGTTGGTAAGCTCTGTGCCTTTACAGTCAAAGTCTGAACCTGCAGTAACTTGGTATTGGATATAAACCGTATTGCCGGTACCAATGGTGCCTAAGTTGTACCCGTTACCGAAGATATCGTCGGTTAATTGATCCCAAGTTTCAGATGCATTTGCACGGAGTTTAACGCTACCAGGAACTAGACTAAGTCCATCTGGTAAAGCATCTTTTATTACGGCATTAGTCAACGCAACATCGCCCGTGTTTGCAATAGTCAACTGGTAGGTAGCTTTTTCACCTGGAGCAAGATTGACGCTTTCGCTGAATTTGGCGCCGTCTTTGGATACGGCTTTGTCTACAGAGCCCCTAAGTTCTTCGGCTTGAAGCACATAAGATACTACACCGTGATATTCTTCACAACCTGGAATAACGCCATTTAGCGAATTAAGGCCAAGAAGAGTACCTTGTTCGGTAAATAGGCTTATTGGCATTATCGTATCGTTGGTCTTCCAGTCGTTGTAAATCTTGGCTGAACCCGACACGTAGTGCATGAATACCTTGCTAGTATTAGTAGTCATGTAAGCTTCGTCCCAGACTGAAACAGGATTGGTATTTTCTGCTGTAATCGTGGCGGTGATTTTACCTTTTTCATCAGGAGTTAGTATTGTGGAGAAAGAGCTTGCCATGCGAGCTTTGGTGGCAACGCCAGAATAATTATGAGCTTTATCGTTGAATGTAGCTGAGGCATTGTTGTGGAAATAGATATAAACTAGGTACTGATGACCAGGTAAAACCTCTACTTCATCAGTTAAATCTGTGACATCTGCATTTATTTGGCCAACGCGGACAAAGTTTCGCTCATCACCGATAGTTGGATTATTGGTGATTGAGTTGAAAGTTGGATAAGTGGCTGGCTGTTCCATCGTAAAAGTGGAACGTTCGGGCCCCCAAGCCGATACTTGCGCTGCGGCCAGTAGGCTAAGGCCAGCCGTAGCGAATACTCCTAGGGCTTTTAGTTTGCTATTTGATGTTTTCATATGGTCCTTTCTTCCCACTCCTAATTATTATTGTTGTTATTGTTATATTCTGCCATTATGTCTTCAAAGATTGCGCCGCCGTCATTTGATGGAGCTGATTCGATTGGTTGTTCGGCGGCATTTGCCTCATTTTGCCCGGCATCATCTGGCTGGACTGGACTATAGGCTCCATCATTGGCGCCACCAAGATCTTGGCTATAATCGTTGTCTTGGCTTATAGTGTCTTGAACTGGAGTGGCGGCAGCGGCTTGATCGTTTGGTACGGTAGTTGCCGAGGTGCCCTGATAATCATCTGCTGTTGGCTGAGAGGTTTGCTCTCCGACGCCTAGATCGGTGTGATGCTGAATCTCATCAGTTCCAATGTTGTTTGCTATGTCGTTGTCAATATTCTGGTCAATTCTAGTAAGATTCTCTGCGTCCTTTGGTTCAATGGATGGCGGATTGTCTGGTGGGGTTGGTGGATTGTCTGGCGGAGTTGGTGGAGTATCTGGTGGAGTGTCTGGCGGTACGACCGGAGGAGTTGTGGTAGTTGTAGTCGGAGGTACATCTATGGTAGTGAAGTCGCCAGCTATGGTATTTTGAATACAGTTGAGACGATCACCAATGTAGCTGATATCATATTCGGCTGGGAGACGCCAGAGGCTACGTGCAATATTCTCGTCATAAATTGAGTTGCCATCTTTGTCGGTGAAAACGATACCTACACCATCGGTTTGGTTGTTGCCGATTAGGCCAAGACGTTGCAAAACGTTATTATCTTCGCCGAGTTCACCCCAAGTAGTGTATTGGTATTGTTCTTGAGTGTAGTCGACAATTCTAATGGAACCACCTTCGATTTTGCTATAGAACAAATCGTAGGTGTCATTAACGAAGGCATCGTAGGCTTCTGGGTCGCGGCTGAGGATGTCAGCGGCCGCATTGAGCTCGTCTTGCGTATCAATTAGTTCTGCAACCCCATCGCCATCGATATCCATATAGAAATCGCCAAGTAGGGCGCGAGTCGTTACGATCGATTCCGGAGAATTACCTTTGGTTTTGAGCAATTCTTCTACGATATCTCCCTCTGCTATCTCGCCGCTATTTACCTTCTCTAGGAAGATGCGGTCTACTTCTTGCGCGCTGAGACCGTTTGCGTCTTCGCCAACCATGGAGCGGACTACGGACTCGCCACTATTATATACACCGTCTTTTTCGCCGAAGTAGGAATCGTAGGCATCATTGTAGCCACCATAGTGTCTAAGATGCTCAACTTCAACTGCCTCGCCACTTGTAGTTTGAAGGCTGGTGGTTCCGGCAACCACTTCAGTTCCAACAGGTTCACCTGTGCCTTTTACTGGTTCAATACCCGTAGTAGCTTCCATACGAGCAGCGGCAGCACTGTCTCCCGGATCAGCTATTTCATAGGTTTGGTCGTTTGCGGTTATTGTATATTCATATGTATTATATGTAGCGCCTGGGTTATCGACAGTAACACTACTTACTCCTGGATGGCCATCACCAATAGTGGAGTAGACATCCATGTGACCATCGGCGCCTTCTTGGACGAGTTCGGCATATCCACCTTGGAAGCCATCGCCATTAAAGAAGCTAGCAGCAGGAGAGTCAGCAGGAATAACAACGTTGCCGTCCGCGTTGACGTCGAGAGCAATACCTAGACTCTCGTTGCCGTCACCTGGAGTAATGAATAGCTTCATGTCATCGATATTAAGATTCGAGCCTTCGGTGACGTCAACTGGAACGACTATATTCCCTGCTCCATCAAGATATGAGTTGCCAATAGTACCTAGGGCGTAACCATTCATGTCGGAATGCCAGGCACGACTAGACGCTTCTACTAGGTTGTTGGCTACTTGATTGTCGGCATTAAAGTATTCTGTGAGACTGACATTGGTATGAGCACCCTCAACGGTGTGTGGTATAACTTTTTCTTCGATTTCGATGCCTGCAGCTTCGAACATTTCTTTTGATTCGTTAGTCAAAGAACCGTCTTCGCCAAAAGTGATGCCAGGATTATCGCCTTCGCCGATCATTTCTTTTCCGTCAATTACGAGCGAATAACCTCCGTCTGGATCAGGCACGAGCTCAGCTGAATTATTGCCGAGACCGTTTAGAGCTTCTGGCGAAACACCAGTAGAAACAGCTTCTGTAGGGCTAGCATCGCTAAGGCCGCCTAGTACTCCTTCCGCTCCGCCTGCAGCTGTAGCGGCAGAGGCTAGTCCTGAACCATTTACAAATCCAGCAATACCACCGATAACGCCACCGATAATTCCGCCTGCAGCGGCGCCAGCGACAGCATTTACTGCAGCTTGTCGAATCTTATATTCGGTGCGAAGCTTTTCGGCAGCTGCATAGTTGTCTTCTAGTTTTGCTATTTCTTCGTTTAGTAATCTTCTACTATCTTCAGGCTGGTCAAAGAGGCCATCTTCAATCTCGGCGAGTTTTTGCTCGAGAGCTAACTTGTCGTCGCTTTCTTGATATTTAATTAAATCAATGCGCTTTTCACGAGAAAATTGACTACGCGCTTTGATTTCGCTATAGATATGCTGAAGTTTAGCTCTGCGATCAGGATCGTCTGCACCGATATTTTCAATGGCATCGATGAGCTCTTTGGCGGTTTTGCGATCGCGTTTTTCTTCGATTTTGGCCAGTAATTCGTCTTTTTTGGTTAGATGCTTGTTGCTAAATTCGCTTATGGCTGCCAAGATACCGCGTTTTTTCTTAGACTCGGCGTCTGTCTCGTCTTGATCTGATTCATTTTCAAAATGATCTACTAAATCTTCGGCGTGCTGCGCCACAGCTTCTGGATCTGTAGCAGCGTCTGGAGATATTTGGGGTTCACTGGTGGCTACTTCATCAAAGTTGGTCGCAGCTTCTATCTCGGCGTTGGAAAGGTCGATGTTGGCTTTTTCTAGGCCGCGCAAAGCGCCAGCGACGCCGCCAGTGACGACGCCACCGATGCCACCTCCAGTGACATTTCGCAGACCCATTCCGGCTCCTCCAGATAAGCTTATGCCAGCTAATATACCCGCCGGAAGCCCAAATGTGGCTACAGCGGTTAAGACGCCGTTGACTTTTTGTTGAGTATGAATGCTTTCTTGCATTGAGGCTCGGTAGAGAGTTACATGTTCGTCGAGATAAGACCGGACGGCTTCTTCGGTCGATTCTCCGGCGTCTATGAGCTCTTGTATGCCTTGCTTTTGCGCTTCAAGATTAATGGCTCCTAGATTGCTCTCTTCTGCAATCTTTTTGATTGCTTCGTCTAGTTCAGTCCCGGCATTATTACGTGCATCTTCTGGGTCGGCGTGTTTAGGTAGATTTGTTAAGCTTTGGTAATGGGACAGAAGTGCCTCTTTGATTTTTGCTTCGGTTTCTTCGTCCCTTTTGACACTCTCTTCGTCTAGACGAGATTCGTAAGATACGTCGCGATTGTCTTCACTATACCCTGCTGATTGTAAAGCCTGCCAGGCACGTTCTCTCGTAGCCTCAGCACCTTCGGTAGTACGAGCTTGAGAAGAATCAAGACCTAGTGCCTCGAAGGCACCCTCTAAATTGCCAGTTTCGCTAATGCCAGCTCTAGCTTTTTTGAGATACCTGTATGCCATTCCGGCTTTTACCGCACCACCGATGAGTGGAAAACCGGTAAGAAATTTATGTTCTTTAGAATAATCGTTTAATGCTTGGTTGGCAGCTTCAAGCGCGGCGCTTTCGCGACTTTCTTCGCTATGAGTAAGGGCGATTATTACGTTTGATCCTAATTTTTGTTTTTCTTGTCGAGAAAGGTCGGGTTGTTCGGGTTGATCAAGCTGCTCAGTCTGACCTTGCTGATTTGGCTGCGGAGTTTGCTCGGTCGGGATGGACTGGTCTGGCTGTACAGTCGATTGATTTGGGCTTGGTATTTTTTCCATTTTTAGGCCTCCTCATCGTCGTTTTTGGCTTGCCCAAGATAGAGCTCGCGGAAGCGCTCCATTGTGACGCCGATAATTTCGGTAGTATCGAGATTGGCTTCTTTGATGGCTTCGACAACTACGGCAGGATCAAGCTTGCCATCGGCGGAAACTTTTTGGTTGAGCTCATCGAGTTTTTCGTCTGGAAGCTCGCCTACTAATGAGCGTTCGATTTCGGTGACTAGCTGATTTTTGAGCTCGTCGTGATGTGCTTGCCTAATTTCGTCAGTAGGGGCTTTGATGCCCTTTTCTTCTATGATGCCGTCGATGAATAAATCGATGACTTCATCATCGGTTAAGTTGCCCTGCGATGCATTTTGGTTGTTTTCCATAGTTGTGGAGACCTTTCTTTTAAGTTGAAATATAACCTTATTTGGTTTTATTTTAATGCTTATGCTAGAAAGTGTCAAGATAATTAATTGATTTTGCACAGATAAAAAACCGAACACTTTGTTCGGTTTTTTGTTATAGGAATTTTGTGGTTTAGATAAGCAAGTCTATGGCTAATATGACTAATTCGTAGAACAGTTGGAAGTTCATAAGTTGTGACTGTTTTACATTGGCGATCCTTTCTTTTAAAGTTGATATAAAGATACTCATCTTATAAGGTACTCCTTTCGTTGGGATTTCGACCTAAATTATATCTTGTCGTTTTTGCCGAACAGAGCGGCGTGGCCTATTTTGATTTCTACATTTTTTGTCTGTTCGGAAGAGTCGTACTCTTGCTCTTGTGGATATAATTCAAATCCCATTTGTTTGTTTTCCTTTTTGTTAGTTTTTGTTTATTTGTTAGAATTTTTATTTTATTTTCTAACTTGTCTTAAGTGTAGCACACTTTTGTGATTTTGTCAATACTGTTTATGCTAAAAAAATGATTGTTTGTCAAATTAACAGAGATAAAAATAAACAATTTTCTCCAGCTCGCGACGATAATAACCTGGAGAAATATGTTTATATCTTTTCTAGACTAATAGTGATGTTGTCGCCGTTGATTTTGGCGACTTCGTCGTGAGCGTAGTTGGCGTCTTTTGTGACCTCGGTAGCACCGACTTCAGATTTAACGAGCTCCGTATAGGCCGCAGGAGGCGCGATAGACAAGGAAAGGCGTATTTGGTCGTCTTGACGGAGTCCCGCGTGCTTACGGGCCGATTGGACGGCACGAATGATTTCGCGCGCAGTTCCCTCTTCTTTTAGCTCTTTGGTGAGAGTTTTGTCGAGGAATAGCTTTTGGCCATGCTCGACTTTTTTAACATTCACCTCGTCGGCAATAATCTGTTCGTAAAAATCGTCTAGTTGATCGCCGTCGTAGGTAAGCTTGGAGAGAGGTTGGCGAATCTTAATCTGGTCTTCGGTGTCGGACTTTTGCATGCGAAGAGCTAGAGCATCGGTAATAATCTGACGGGTGCGAGCCATATTGTCTAACACCTCTGTATCAATGGCTCCAGCCTTTGGCCAGTCTAAGAGATGGACGGATTCGGTGCTGCCAGTCATTTTTTGATACAATTCCTCAGATAAGAATGGGGTAAACGGAGCGAGAAGCTTGGCGAGATAGATCAAGATGTAGTGAAGCGTGGCAAAGGCTTGCATTTTGTCCTCGGTGTCGTCGTTTTTGCTGAAGCGGCGGCGAGAGCGGCGCACGAACCAGTTGCTCATATCATCAATAAACGGCAGAACGCCGGCGAGAGCTTTGGGGAGATTGTATTCTTCCATGCCTTCGGTGATTTCGTCGCGAAGCTGATAGGTTCTAGATAGAATCCAGAGATCTAAAGGATTTGAGGTATTTGTTTTTCGGGGCGCGTCGCTCGCGCCTGTCGTTACAGGGCGAGCGCGCTCATCCTCGTCGTAACTCCGGATCCCCTCAAAACAAATATCCTCAAATCTATCTGAGTCTATGTCTTCTACCTCAGCGTAGGTGGTAAAGAAGTCATAGACGTTCCAGATCATGGCAAGCTTGCGATGGACATCGGAGACGTCTTTGTCTAGCAGAGCGAAGTCCTCGCCAGAGAGCACTGGACTAGAGAGCAAAAGGAAGCGCAATGCGTCAGCGGAATATTGGTCCATTAGAATATTTGGATCGGTGTAGTTGCCTAAAGATTTACTCATTTTGCGGCCATCATTCCCTGCTAGAGTGCCGGTGGTAATCACATTCTTATAGGCGTTTTTATGGCCATTCTTGGCTTTTTCGCCGAAAGCGCCGATGGAGGCTAGAGCAGTGTTAACTGCGTGGACATAGTAAAACCAGGCACGGACTTGACCGACGTATTCCACGATAAAGTCGGCGGGGTAATTGCGCTCGAATTTCTCTTTGTTTTCAAAGGGGTAATGAAGCTGAGCGAAAGGCATAGAGCCGGATTCAAACCAGCAATCGAGGACTTTTTCGATACGAGTAAAATGCTCGCCGTCGATATCAAATTCTACTGCGTCTACCCAGGGGCGGTGATAATCGTCTAATTCTTTACCAGAAAGCTCTTTGAGCTCAGCGTAAGAGCCGACCACCTTGACTGAACCCTTATCACCCTTCCAGACTGGCATTGCGGTAGCCCAGAAACGATCACGAGAGAGGTTCCAATCAGGAGCAGCCTCGATATTTTTGGCGAAACGGCCATGTTTCAAGTATGTTGGGAACCAATTAATGTGTTCGTTTTCGTCAAGCATTAACTGCTTCTGGCCATCTATGTCAAAGAACCAAGACGGGAATGCGCGGTAAATGATACGCTCTTTAGAACGCGGATTAAAGGGGTATTCGTGTTGGATATAATCAATTTTGTAGATAATTCCCTTTTCTTCTAGGCATTTGGCGATGAATTTATTGCCGGCCCAGACTTGAATACCGTTTTCGTCGGTGTCGCGCACGCCGAGTTTATGCAACTCCTCGGCCATTTCCGGGAGATAATAGCCGTTTTCGTCGAGACAATCAACGAAATCAATTTCAAAATTTTGAGCGAGGGCGTAGTCGTCTTCGCCATAAGCGGGGGCAATGTGAACAATACCGGTGCCGTCCTCGGCAGAAACGAAATCGCCAGGGAGAACCGTATAAGTATCTTTACGAACCACAGTTCCCTTGTCGCCACGGAGGCCGAGGTCGTAAAGCCCGTCAGCCACCTCGATAATTGGCTCGTATTTTTTTCCTATTAGGTGAGAACCTTTGAAAGATTTTTCGGGTTTTTTGCCTTCGAATAAAACTTTTGCACGCTCTGTAGACAAAATATATTTTTCGCCATCGACATCGTAAATGCCATAACTAAGCTCTGGATTGATAGCTAAACACATGTTGGCGGGCAGAGTCCAGGGCGTAGTGGTCCAAGCGAGAAGATATAGAGAGGAAGCGCTAGCCGCTGCGTGCCCTTCGGGCAAGCTCCGGGCCGCTCTGGCCGAGTCTTTATGTCCCGCAGGACTCGTAGCGTCTAGCGCTTCCCCATCTATTATCCTAAACTTGACGTACGCCGATGGGTCGGTGACGGTCTGGTAGGCTTCGTTGTCCATGGTGACTTCGGCCTTAGATACAGGTGTAGCGAACTTGGTATCGTACATCAAGACTTTGCGGCCTTCATAGATTTTCCCGGCGTCATAGAGTTGTTTGAAAGCCCACCAGACGGATTCCATAAAATCTTTGTTCATGGTGCGATAACAATTATCAAAATCTACCCAGCGACCGACGCGATCAATGGTGCCGCGCCAGGTCTCGGAATTTGCGACCATAGATTCGCGGGCCTTGGTGATGTATTCTTCGAGTGACCATTTAGTGCCGATTTCACGACGATCGGTAATGCCAAGCTGTTTTTCGACAAAGTTCTCGGCTGGAAGGCCGTGGCAGTCCCAACCCCAACGACGTTCTACCCTGTAACCATTCATGGTCCAATAGCGCGGAACAGCGTCTTTTACAACAGAGCTAAGCAGAGTGCCGTGATGGGGATTGCCGGTAATAAATGGCGGGCCATCATAAAAAACGTAGGACTTATTAATCGGACGATTGTTGACTGATTTTTCGAAAGTTTGATCTTTTTTCCACCAATCTGTGATGGATTTTTCGTATTCTACGGCTTTTCGCCGCTCTCCCGCTCTATATTTCATAGAGTATATTATATCATAATTTGTCGCTATGAATGTCTAGATGAGGATAAGGAACAGATATCTTGTGCTTAGCGAACACTTTTGCGATAGCCTCTAGAGAATTGCGACGAATTTGAGGGCGAAGCGCCGGGGAGCCAAATACTTTAATCCTATAATCCATTGAGGACTCGGAGAAATTACTTAATTTGCGATATTCGGCATCAGTGATGTCGTCTTGTTTTTTGATCTCTTCGACCATCTCTTGTAGGACCTTCTCAGCTTTTTCTAGGCTAACTTCGTATGGAAAAGGCACATCTATGTCTATCATGTTAGATAATACTTCGGCTTCGACAATGTTACGATTAGCGATAGAAACCAAGTTATTAGTATTAATATCTTGAATTTTGGTGGTTTTTAGCCCAACGGTGAGGACTTTGCCCTCGATTGTGCCGATTTTGACAATATCGCCGACATTGTAATAGTTGTCGGAAACGATATCGAAGCCGCGGATAATGTCTTTTAGGGCGTCCTGGATAGCAAAAGCTAAAATTACGCTTGCGATACCGGCAGCGGCGAGCATCGAGGAAATATCGACACCGAAAATCTGGAGAATAATCAATATATCTAAGATGATTAAGACATATCTTGCTATGCTTTTAACCATCCGGACTACAGTATGGCCTTTTTTGTTGGCGAGGAGCTTTGATTTCTTTTGCTCGCGACGATTAATAATACCCGAGATGATCCCGTAGATGATGAAGCTTACCAGAATGACCACAAAAGACCAAAAAGCTCTTTGAACCCAAATATTATCTATAATATCTTTAATCAAATCCATGTGCCAATTATATCATATAGTATAATACTTCGTTGATGAGAGGGAGATCTCTGCCACTCCAGAAAGCGCGGATTTCGCCGCGGTCGCTTAGAGCTATAATAGTGGGGTATTCGACGATGTCATAGGCTTCGCAAAATCCCGGGTCTATGTCTGGGTCGATAGTCTCAATTTCGCGGCCAGTTTGGCGACGAATGTTTTCTATCCACTCGTTGACAGACCTCGAATAGTCTTGATTGTCCCTATAAATACAAACCACCCGCATATTTTATCGCTTTTTCTTTTTTTGTTCTTTTAGGATGTCTTCGAAATCTTCTAAGGTCTTAAACTCGCGAAAGACACTGGCAAAACGGACATAGGCGACTTCGTTGACTTCGGCTAGAACGTCGAGAACAGCCTCGCCGATTTGCTTGGAAGTGATTTCATCGGTGTTATAGCTAAAAAGAATATCAGAGACGCGATTGACGACGTCTTCTACTTCTAGTTCTGAATTAAAGAATTTGCCGACGCTGCGACGGATAGCAAGTAGAAGCTTGTCTCGGTCAAAAATCTCCTTGTTTCCGCTACGTTTGGTGACGGTAAGAGGTGGCATTTCGATGCGCTCGTAAGTCGTAAAACGATGGCCATCAGATGATTCACGACGGCGTCGAATCATTTTACCGTCGACAGTTTCGCGACTTTCTAGGACTTTGCTATCTCCGATTCTAAACTGTCGTTCCATTTTGCCTCCCTAATTATTTTTTCTTCTTTTTGAGCCTTTCACGTAAGGATGGTGGAATATCCATGTCGTCTTCCTCAGCTGGAGTAGGGGCGGGTTCGGGAGTTTCGTTTTTGATGGAATCCCACATGTTGGACTTGTTCTCGGCGGCGAAATCTTTGGGCTCAGCCTCGGGCTTTTCGTTCTCTATCTCTGGTTTGGTGTAAGTTTCTTCGTTGTAGTATTCAGAATCGAATCCAGTAGCGACTACGGTGACAACAATCTCATCTTCTAATTCTGGACGAATAGATGCACCAAAGATAATGTTGGCATCTGGAGAAACGGCACCGGTGATAACCTCGGCGGCTTCTTGAACTTCGCTCATGGACATATCGTAACCACCAGCGACACTGAAGAGTACGCCACGAGCGCCTTCGATCTTGACCTCGATTAGAGGTGATTCGACAGCTTGCTGAGCGGCAATGACGGCACGATTTTCACCAGAAGCGCGGCCAATACCCATCAAAGCAGAGCCGGCGTTTTTCATAATGGATTTAACATCGGCAAAGTCTAAGTTGATGAGTGAGTGCTCAGTGATGAGCTCGGAAATACCCTGGACGCCTTGACGTAAAACATCGTCTGCAATCTTAAAGGTCTCTAAGAGTGGGGTGCGAGGATCGATGGTTTGCAATAGTCTGTCGTTTGGAATAGTGATAAGGGCATCTACCTGACGGGCGAGCTTGTCAATCGCGACATCGGCATTAGCCTTGCGACGTGCACCTTCAAAAGTAAACGGCTTAGTAGCTACGCCTACGGTGAGGATATCTTTTTTGCGGGCTTCTTCGGCGACAATGGGGCCAGCACCAGAACCGGTACCACCACCAGCACCTAGAGTAATAAAGACCATGTCTGCGCCTTCTAGAGCTTTGTCGATTGCTTCCCTGCCCTCTTCGGCGGCTTCGCGACCCTTTTCTGGATCGCCACCGGCACCTAGGCCTTTGCCGATATGGACCTTGGTATCAGCGGGCGAATGGTGTAATGCTTGCGCATCGGTATTAATGGCTACAAATTCCACGCCAGAAAGACCCACTTCTTTCATGCGCTCCACCGCTGAACCACCGGCACCACCTACACCTACGACCTTGATACTTGCTTTGCTTTCCACCTCTGTTGGTTTAACTTCTGGCATAATTTACCTCGCTTTAATTTAGTTATAGTATACACCTATTATGGGGTTTTATCAAGAGGGTTTGTTTTGGTTTGTGAGCGGGGTAGTGAGAGTGGAATTGTCGAACATAATGGAGCGGGATGCTGTTTTAGTTTGCGAGGGTGAAGGATTTGGTTGAATACGGGGTGGCGTAAGTTGAGGTAGTACTACCATAAAGACGAGAAGTAGTGTTAGCAATTGGGCCAGTGGTAGCGCCATTATTAGTTCTTGGAATAGTCACAGACCAGGTGGTAGCGCTGCGGCCGGCTTGGGAGAACATGTTAGTCATGTCTGTCACATTGGAAGTATTCCAGGAGGAGAGGTCTAGAGTAAAGGTGGTGGCGTTGTTACCGGTATAAGAAAACACGTTAGACATACTTGTCACATTGGAAGTATTCCAGGAGGAGAGATTCAAAGCAAAAGAAGTAGCGTTGTAGCCGGCATAAGAGAATATGCCTACCATATTTGTCACGCTGGAAGTGTCCCAAGAGGAGAGATCGCCAACAGACCAGGTGGTGGCGTTGTAGCCGGCAGAGGAGAACATGTAAGACATATTTGTCACGCTGGAAGTGTCCCAAGAGGAGAGATCGCCAACAGACCAGGTGGTGGCGCTGTAGCCGGCAGAGGAGAACATTTGTTGCATAGTTGTCACGCTGGAGGTATTCCAGTTAGAAAGGTCACCAATAGACCATGTGGTGGCGTGATAGCCGGCACAATAGAACATTCTAGACATATTTGTCACACTGGAAGTGTTCCAAGAGGAGAGATCGCCAACAGACCACGTGGTGGCGCTGTAGCCAGCGCCCCAGAACATTTCATACATACTTGTCACGCTGGAAGTGTTCCAGGAAGAGAGATCTAAAGTGACAGAAGTGGCGTTGTAGCCAGCATGGAGGAACACTTGAGACATACTTGTTACACTGGAAGTATCCCAGGAGGAGAGATCTAAAGTAAAGGAAGATGCGCTGTAGCCGGCATTGGAGAACATGCTACTCATATTTGTCACACTAGAAGTATTCCAAGAAGAGAGATTTAGGGTGAAGGAAGATGCGTTGTAGCCGGCATAGGCGAACATGCTATTCGTAGTTGTCACACTAGAAGTATTCCAAGAAGAGAGATTTAGGGTGAAGGAAGATGCGTTGTAGCCGGCAGAGAAGAACGTGTTGGACATGTCTGTCACTTTTGTCGTATCCCAAGTAGAAATAGTAGATAGATTAGATAAGGCACGCATTTGATAGAAGAAATTACTTGAAGTTTTATTCATGATAATATCTGTAGCTTCAGAATAATAGTAGATAGTAGTATTAGTTGAATCATACCAAGCATAGATTGGATATGGTGAAGTACTGTCTGAGATGGTGTTTTCGGTGGCAGGAGTGAAGTTATTTGGTAGGGAGTTAGAACGAACTATTGCAGTAATAGTATTATCCTGAGTAGAATAGGTGGCTGAGCTATTACCAGCTAGACGTTTGAGTTTTCGGTTTACATTAGAACCAGTATCTAAGTAGGCACCATCTGACCAAACTGCATAAAGAGTAATAGTGTTACCTGTAGTAGTAAGGTTAGTGACTTTTTGGCCGTCGCTATAAAGTGTACCCGTACCATCTGCTTTAGTATTCCAACCGAGGAAGATATAACCAGTAAGAGCAAAAGTGTTAGTTTTAATATTAGTAGCGGTATTTCTCGCAACGGTTTGGTTAGTCATAGTACCAGTAGCAGAGCCAGAAGTGCCACCTACGCTGGATTCATTGGCATTAAAGGCTATATAGTAAGCGTCATCCCAAATCGCATAAAGCGTAAGTGACTGGTTGTAGCTGACACTGGTTGGGGCAGTAAAGCTGGAACCAGCGGAATAGGATGTTCCAGAACCATCTGGAGCTGTGTTCCAGTTTTTGAATATTTTATTAGCAGGCGCAGTAAAGCTATTGCTTCTTAAGTTAATAGCTGTGCCTGCGGCTACGGTTTGGTTAGCAGTAGTGCCGGTACCACTATTAGCGTTATAATTAATCGTTAAATTATTTTTCCAAACGGCATAGAGGGTTTTAGTCTCACCATTATTGCCAGGTAGATTCTTCAATACATCCTCTGCAGAAGTATAATCTACAGTAGTAGCGGATTGACTTTCGCTCCAACCATAGAAAGTACGAAGCGTACCAACAGCAGGTACTTTGTATTCGCCACCAGCAAGTGTTCTTACGCAGGCCTCTGTAGTGTGATCATAGCTAGCTGGTTGAGTATTATAATAGCCTTCCACTTTAGCGTGATAACCATAATACGCATTAGATGTATCTGAATAGAAAGCGAAGGTCGCCGTATCGCCAGGAATATCTAGAGTTACAGTCGTAGTGACGTTACTACTTTTTCCATTATATGTAGCTAATTGTCCGGCAGACATATTCTTTGTTACACTACCAGTATATTCTCCTTGGAATACGTAAAGATAATCCCAGTTGGTTTCTGTAGCATAAGTAATGGTCACATGAAGAGAGTCAGCATTTGGAACCGTGATGACGTCTTTAGTAGCTAGGTTATTATCATATACAGTAGTTCCTATTTGAGTACCATCGTCATTTACGTTGGATGTATGCGAGTATTCTGGAGCAGAGACATACTTAGTGCCACAGTCGTTATGATAAAGCATAGTGTTAGTAGTTGTACCATCGGCAAACTCAAGACTATTACCATTAAAGTTCACCGTAAGAGCAGTAACGCAAACACCATATAAGGTCTTGTCTGCGTCTGGAGTAATAGAAGCACCAGAAAGATATTGAACAAATGAGGCATTAGTAGCAGTCTCAGTCCAACCACAAGTATAGCCAGATTTAGTGATAGTAGGTAGAGTCACAGTTTGTGGTGTCCAACCAGCATAGAAGGTAAGAGATCCAGACGTAGTGTAAGTCCATTGTGAAGATGCATTTGTGTAAGTCGTACTCGGCTCTAAGGCTGGAGTAGTAGTATTCCCTGCGACTTTGTTAGTGGCAGCTGATTCTTTGTACCAACCATTAAAGGTATATGTAGAAGTCTTCGTAGCAGTAGATGATACAGTAGCTCCAGAAGCATTGTTAGATGAAGGCAGACTAAAACCGGAGAGTGTGTATTTCCTTTGTGGTAAGGTAATCGTACTAAGTGAGGTTGCGTTATATTCTACAGTAGCAGAAGTAGAACCAGCAGTTGTAGCGCCATTACCATTAAGTGTAATAGTATAGGTCTTTGGCGTGCATACACCATAAAGTGTAGTATCAATAGACGGAGTTAGACTACTACCAGAAGCGTAAGTGATGTCTGTAGCGCCGGTGGGGACTGTGGTCCAACCACAAGTATAACCAGTCTTAGTAATAGTAGGTAGCGTTTTAGATTGACCAGTCCAGCCAGCGTATAATACTACGTCATCGTTATATGCCCATTTACCGCTAGCATCAGTATAATCAGTATTAGCCTGTAATGTAGGTGTAGCAGCATTAGATGCAATTTTGTTAATTGCAGCTACTTCTTTATACCAACCATTGAAAGTATAAGTAGAGGTTAATGCAGAAGTAGATGAGACTGTAGCACCATCTGCATTATTACTTGCTGGTTTAGTGAAGCCAGAAATCGTATAAGAGCGAGATGGTCTAGTTATAGCCCCCAACGCAGTATTCCCCTTTCTTACTGTAGTAGATGCCGAGCCCGATACAGTAGCGCCATTGCCATCGAGAGTAATATTTTTAACACTACCATTAACACACCTAATAGGATAACCCCAATTTGGATTTGTGGCGGCGGTGCCTGGACTAACCTCAGTATTACTAATTTGGAAAAAATAGGCACTACTTCCACTAGCCACCCAATAAATACCCTTACTACCAGTGTCTGCGCCAACAGATCCACCATAAAGATAATTTATAGGGTAACCCCGCCAAATCTTGGAGCTTGTCTCATTTGATGCAGTAGCCCCCAATTGTACACCTAAATAATAGAGGCCGCCACTAACACTGCCACTACCAGTATTACCACCATATGGTAATTCCCAACCAGAAGGACAAATAGAAGTATTATTTGTATTGCTAGTAGCAGCTAAAGCAGCATATAGATTATAGTAATTGCCATAAGAATAGATATTGGTGGTTCCACTAGTTGGATTATTGGCTCTAGTACTAGTATTAGTATTATTATAGCGTGGGATACCACCACTAGAAACAACGATAAGTGTAGTAGAAGTAACATCGGTTGTATAAAGACTATTTGGTAAGGTGGAATTAGTGGAAAAATTCGCTGAAGGCTCAGAATCAGCCAACCCAGCGAATACTCCGCCAAAGCCTTGAGCTTTAGTACTATCACTTGAATTTGCCGCATCTAGTCTTAAATTTTCCATCATCCAACAGTTACCGTCTGCTAGTTTACCTACCGTGTAAACTTGGTTATCTCTTGTGTCTTTAAGTGCTGTAACATCTCCTATACTCATATTGGAACAGCCTTGCCAGTCTTGGAGATTACCTGCGGATTGTACCCAAACGGCATAGAGAGTTTTAATTTCACCCGGAGTAGATGCTGTTGGAGCAGTAATATTTTCATTTGGGCCGTAGATTCTAGAAGCTCCACCTGGTTGAGCGTTCTGGTCAAAGGACCAACCCGCGAAGCCATAACCTGCTTTGCTATAGTTACTAGCGTATAAGTTGAAAACGGCGCCTCCAAAAGTATTAGCATGTTTTATGCTTGTCATTACGCCTGTATCGGCACCATTACCATCATATTGAATAGTATAAATTGGCGTCCATTGAGCATATAGAATTGCCCCTGTAGAACCTAAAGTATAAGAATCAGTGTAACTAGTTCCACTACCGTCAGCGGCCGTGTTCCAACCATTAAAATGATAGCCATCGCGAGGCAAAGTTGTTGGTAGGGCTATCGTGGAATTGGCTTCGCCATAAACACGTCCCCCCACCCTATTGGTTCCATCATTAAACATTAGTTTCACTTCTAAGCCTTGGGCTGCTACACAGCGGACGGAACTACCATAATACTTCCTCTGAGCAATTCTGTCAACAGTCGTACTCGAAAGATTCAGATAATAAGCATTGGTATTAACTTGGGTGGCAGCGTTAGCAGACCAATAATATAGACTACTGCCACGATTAGAAGCTGAAGAAGAATAATACCCAGAATAAATACTATTGTTTGGATAAGTACGCCAGATACGAGAACTTGTTTCGTTGTTTTCAGTAGCTCCTAATTGTACACCTAAATAATAAAATCCACCATTTATAGTGCCGGCACCACTCGTTCCATATGGTAATTTCCAACCAGAAGGACAAATAGAAGTATTAGCATCTTCAGATGTGCTAATATCAATTAATACCGATGTGTTGGCTTTGGCGGCAGCCCAAGTATAATAGTTGCCGTAAGAGTATGTAGCGACATCAAGGCTTGACTCATGTGTAGAAATAGCTGTAGCACGATTGTCGGTTACGTTTGGATTAGCAGACCTAGAGGTGATATTAGTATTATTATGACGTGGAATTCTAGTAGATTGATAGGAGCCAATGATATTAGTAGTACTATAAATTGAATTTGCAGTAGTGGTGTTGGAGAAGTTAGATGTTTCTGGGTCAGCTAATCCGGTAAACACTCCACCAAAGCCTTGAGCTTTAGTACTATCACTTGAATTTGTTGTGTCTAATCTTAAGTTTTCCATCATCCAGCAATTGTCATCGGCTAATTTACCTACTGTGTAAACTTGGTTGTCTCTTGTATCTTTTAGTGCCGTAACATCTCCTATGCTCATATTGGAACAACCTTGCCAATCTTGGAGATTACCTGCAGATTGTACCCATACAGCATAGAGGGTCTTGGTTTCCCCTGAAGTTCCAGCTGGAGCAGTGATGGCTTCATTTGGACCATAAATTCTAGATGAACCACCCGGATAGGCATTAGGATCAAAGGACCAACCGGCAAAGCCATAGCCGGCTTTACTATAGTTACTAGCGAAGAGATCAAAGACATCACCTTCTCCTACATTAGTATGTTTTACATTCGTCATTACTCCAGCATCGGCACCGTTGCCATCATATTGAACAGTATAAGCTGGTTTCCAAACAGTATATAAGGTTGTGTCATTCGACAGAGTGATAGATTGTCCTCTAGTATAAACTACATTAGTTGCAGCGCTATT
The DNA here is from genome assembly GCA_045603565.1 of Candidatus Nanosyncoccus sp. Classification (GTDB taxonomy): domain Bacteria; phylum Patescibacteriota; class Saccharimonadia; order Saccharimonadales; family Saccharimonadaceae; genus Nanosyncoccus. The sequence continues at coordinate 28,079 of JAZUML010000012.1, forward strand.
AGTATCCCAGCCGGCAATACTATAGCCGGTTTTAGTCCAAGTGGTGGGATGCTGCTGTAATGTTATTGTATTACTTTCTCCAATTACACCAATTGTTTGGGTCTGTGTTTCGCCAGTCTCAGTATTCACGAAAGTAACTTTAGCCATAGCTTCATCCATGTTTGATACACATCTTATTCCGAGACCCCTATATTTATAGTAGGAAATTCCCTCAGAACTATCATATAAACCAGCAGAATACACATATATACCACGACCATAAACAGAACTGTCGTTATTCGCCGTCCATAGATAGCCATAAGTAGTCGGGTTATAGAAAGTTGTCGTATCAATCGTTGCACCAGCGGCCCTACGATAACCGCCATAAATGAAATAATATGGTTCATTACCAGCATTTTTACCCTCATAACTTGCAGTTGTGTTGTTATAAGTTTCAATACTACCCGTCGTCCTTAAATTGTGATATCGGGTATTGGTGGGTAAATCCCAATTCCTAGGACAGATAGAAGTAGTTACTTCAGTAACGCTGGATTTACTATATGTGCTCGTATCAGCCGTAGCGGCGGCATATGAGTAGTAGCCAGTGACTTTACCAGAATAAGTGGTGCCGTTTACAGTGTAATCTGGAATAGTCATATCATTTAAGACGGTAGCTTTATTAATGTTGGTACTGTCAGTACTAGTAGAAAAATCTGTTGGATTAGAAGCGGGTAGAGTAAAGGTAGTGCCTTCTTCTAGGTCTGTGTCGTTTGAGGTGAGGGTAATAGGAGTGGAGGTGCCTAGATTTAAGTTTTGAGTCATCCAACAGTAGCCATCAGGAAGTCTAGCTACGGTATAAGTCCTAGTATTACCATCACGGGTATCTACTAAGGTAGCTTGTCCATATGGAGTACCGATGGCTGTGAATTTATCTGAGTTCCAACATATAGCAGCAGACATATCTTGCATAGTGTTGTGGTCAATTGTTTTGTTTTGTCCTGGAGTAGATGTAGTAAGATCAGCTAGAGTAGCTTGTTTCCATTGAGCATAGAGTGTAATAGTATCGCCATCGTTAGCAAGATTGGTGACTGATTCACGGTCTTTATACCAATCACCCGTACCGTCTATAGTAGTGTTCCAACCCCAAAAGGTCCACATTTTGTTAGCTGTAGCTGGGATAGTAGTGCCATCTGCGTCTTGGTAGGTTTGGCCTAGAGCTGGAGCAGTAAAGGAATTGGCTTTTATGTTGGCAGTTTCATCTTCTCTTATATTTTGATTCGGCATAGTACCAGTGCCACCATTAGGATTGAATTCTACAGTATAGCCAGCACAGCTTTCATCTAGGGTAAGCTGATAAAGGATATAGCCATTATTAGACATTTTATATAATCCTGGATTTACGCTATTAGCAGTAGATACACCATAGTAAACCGAAATGTCGTCATCAATGTCTGTTTGGCTAGCGGTTTGTGATGGAGTTCTTAGGAAAGTAGGAGCAGAAGGAAGCGGAAGTGGAGTAAAGACACCTGATTCAGTATTAGCTGTTAAAGAATAGCCATATTGATTAGTAGTATTATTTAGTTGTGCTGTACCATTAACTGGAGTGAAGTATTGTCCTGAAGTATTATTACTGCTATTACCGTCTTTGTATAGATTTCTATCAGTAACAGATGAAGAGATAGTAAGGTTATAGCCTGCTCTACAGTCTGTGATGACATTAACTGAATCTTGATTAATACTAATACTTTTATCTCCTTCTGTATTAGGAGTGACATTAGTTGTGACTGTGCCGGAAGTAGAAAGTGAGGCAGTATAGGCAAACACATCAGTAGCAAGAAGAACAGGACATAGCGCGGAAAACAAAAAGGACGCAAAAAACAATGCGACAATAGAAACACCTGTTTTGTTTCCCAAAAACTCTGACATTTGTTGTATGTATTAACCTCTGTTTTTAATGTATTGTCTTTTTGTTTGTTACCAAAAAACTCTACGCTCAAAATAATTATAGTCTATTTAAGAGGAAAACACAAGCGTTTTTCCCTTAGTTTTCCACAACTTTTTTACTTAATAATTTCGTCAATAATTCCGTATTTTTTCGCCTCTTCTGCACTCATCCAATTATCACGGTCCATGTCCTCCTCAACCTGCTTCAAATCCTTTCCAGTATTCTTCGCAAAAATCTCCGCCAAGCGCTTCTTCAAGAACACGCCCTCGCGTAACATAATTTCCTGATCTGTAATTTTACCCTCGGTCCCAGACGACGGCTGATGAATCATAATCCTACTGTTCGGCAAGCAATACCTTTTACCCTTTGCGCCAGAAGACAACAGCATCGCCCCCATCGAAGCCTGCAAACCAATCCCAATCGTTTCCACGTCCGGCTCGATATAATTCATCGTATCAATAATCGCAAGGCCATCATACACCGACCCACCAGGCGAATTAATATACAACTTGATTGGTTTTTTCGGATCTTCGTGCGCAAGATACAAAAGCTGCGCAATCACGAGATTCGCCGTATGCGGATTCACGTCCTCGCCAAGGAACACAATCCGATCATTGAGAAGCCTCGAATAAATATCATATGCACGTTCCCCCTTATTCGTTTCTTCCACCACCGTCGGTACTAAATAATTCTTTGCCATTTTTACTCCTTTACTAATTTAAGTTTCTTTCCTACTAATTTCAAAGTCGGAATATCGCCTTTATTCAGCTCACCCGCGATAATTTGTTCCGAAATCAACGATTCCACTTCGTCCTCAATCTTTCGCCTCAGCGGCCTTGCGCCGTTCTTCGGATCATAACCTTCGCGAATCAAATAATCCTTAGCCTTGTCATCAATTTTTAATCCCACTCCCTTCGTCGCTAAACGCTTCCTTAATTCATCAATCAAATTGTCAAAAATCTTCTCTACATTTTTTCTAGTCAAAGCATGGAATACGAGAATATTATCCAAACGATTAATCAACTCTGGCCGCATCACTTTTTTCAACGCCTTCATCGCATAGGATTTATTTTCCTCATATTCCTCTTCCAAAGCTTTTTTATCCTTTGCGGTTTTTGCCGTAAAGCCGAGCTCCGACTCGCGATACATATCCGCCGAACCAAGATTGGATGTCAAAATCACAATCGTATTATTAAATTTAATTTTGTTACCCTGACCATCTGTGAGTACGCCATCTTCCAAAATCTGCAGAAGCAAATTAAATACATCTGGATGCGCCTTTTCGATCTCGTCAAACAAAATCACCGAATAAGGTTTGCGGCGCACTGCCTCAGTCAATTTACCACCATCGTCATAGCCAATATAGCCAGCCGGAGCACCTACGAGTCGCGACACATTGTGTTTTTCACCAAATTCGCTCATATCGATTTTGACCAACGCGTTCTCGCCACCAAACACCTCTCGCGCAATTACCCGTGCCAGTTCAGTCTTACCCACGCCAGTCGGACCCATAAATAGGAACGAACCAATCGGACGCCGCGCGTCGGCAATTCCCGAACGACCCCTACGAATCGCCTTTGATACCGCCTTGATCGCCTCATCTTGTCCGATAATCGATTTCTTTAACTCATCTTCAAGATTCATCAACATTTTCATTTCCGAGCCGTGCACTTTCGACACGGGAATACCAGTTTTAAGAGATACCGCCGTCGCCAAATGCTCCTCAGAAAGTTTCGGATTTTCAGTTTCTTTCACGCCGGCTTTTTCAAGTTTTTTAATTTCCTGTTCCAATTTCGCCAGCTCCGTCTTATACCCGGCCGCTTTTTCATAATCTTCCTTTTCAGCCGCCTCAGCAATCTTGTCCTCCAAGCTCGACTTTTCAATTTTCATCTTCTTATACTTGCCACCACCTTTTTTATCCGCCGCAACTTTACAAATCGCCGACGCCTCGTCAATAATATCAATCACCTTATCCGGCATAAAACGGTCATTGATATAACGTTGGCTCATCGTAATCGCCGTTTCCAAAATCGTATCCGGAATCACCACACCGTGATGTTTCTCGTAATGACTCTTAATTCCTTTCAGAATCCGAAGCGTCACCACCGCAGATGGCTCTTCCACCATCACCGTCTGAAAACGCCTAGAGAGCGCCTTGTCTTTTTCAATCGTCTTGCGATATTCGTCCAAAGTCGTCGCACCAATCAGATTAATCGTATTGCGTGCCAATGCCGGCTTCAAAATGTTCGCCGCATCCATCGAACCTTCACTAGACCCCGCTCCACACAATAGATGTATCTCATCAATAAACAACAAAATCGAATCGTCACCCGTCGCTTCATCAATAATTCCCTTAATTCGTTCCTCAAATTCACCACGGAATTTTGTCCCCGCCACCACCGAGCTAAGATCCACTTGATAAATATGCTTACCAATCAAATTCCCTGGCACCTCATTTTTTGCAATTCGCGTCGCGAGACCTTCCACGATCGCAGTTTTACCTACGCCCGCTTCACCAATCAGTACTGGATTCGACTTCGTTCGACGCGACAACACCGTTACTACTCTTTCAATTTCGCTTTCACGCCCAATCACGGTGTCCAATTTGCCCGCCCTCGCCTCTTCCGTCAAATCCTTACCGTAGCGATTTAAAAATTTGAGTGGTGTCTTTTTAAGATACTTCGCTTTTTCAGCTTTCAACTTCTCATCTTTAGTTTGTTCCTCAACTAGCGCCTCAATTTCATTCAAAATCTTCTCATTATCTACTTTGAGTCCTACCAAAATCAACGAAGCTCGCGAATTCGGCTGACTAAGCAAAGCATACAAAATATGCTCTGTCCCAATCACGCCTAATCCCTGCTCCTTTACATAATTTTGCGCCATTCGAAGCGTCAAAATCACCGCCTCCGACAGAGACATCATCGCCATATCCGAACCCGGCACTTCCACCGCCACCTTATTAAGGGCCTTCTCAACCTCCTCAATCGTAGCTCCTTGCTCACGTATCAATCTCGCGCCAGTAGAACTATCCATCGAAAGAATACCAAGTAGCAGATGTTCAGTCCCCATGTATCCGTTATTATATCGCTTACTATAAAAGTCGGCTTTTTGCAACGCAAAACGCGCATTTTCCGACAATTTGTTCATTATTTCACTAAATTCTGCTTGCATACCCCTATTGTAGCAAATTAGCACTCTTCAGTCAAGAGTGCTAATTTACTATTTTTAGACTGCTTTATTCAGCGTCAAAGCTAGAGGTCAATTCGCCTTTAACTGTGTCGTATTGGAACCAACCTTCACCATTTGCGGCAACCACCACACATCGCAAAGCGGAACTTGCTTCCTGATACTCACAAGAAGTAATGCTAGTGATATTAGTGACCGTACTCTGAGCTAGCCTGTCACCTTGAGCATTTTTGATATAAAACACGCCATCAACTACCTCAGTGTTATCAGCGCTCCAAACAACAGTATCTGTCTGTGTCTGCGATTGTTTATAGTTATCAATTTCACCCTGTAAAGACGCTATTTGATCCGATAATTCACTATTTTGTTTCTTCAAAGAACTGATTTGTGAGTTCAAAGCTTCCTTCTGAGAATTACTATCCATCATCGTCCAAACACCAAAGCCAATTCCACCTATCGCCAAAATACCCAAGAGTACCATGCCATACAAAGCACCCTTACCCTTTTTAGCACTAACTCCCTGCGTCATCATGTTTTGTTCAGGTGCTGGCGCTGGCGCTGGCGCAGCAGCTTGTGGACTTGAAACACCTTGTTCTGGTCCCATAAAACTCCTTCCTAATTATTAATTAATCTATTTACCCCTATTTTAGCATAAGCAAAAAAGAATGTACAGTTGACTTATTTACTAAAGTGTGGTATAATTACCAGATAAGTAAAATCTTGCTTTGCAACTTACCAAGTTGTAGAGCCTCCCCGATATCACTCAGGAAGGAGTCTTTATGAATATCGGCGAAAAATACCAATTGGACTTGGCAATCTGTCCACCCGAAATCGACAGCAGAGCCACGTACAGGTTCGGCGAATGGGTCGAAGACTCCAATCGGATTAGTCATCGCCCTCACGACAACCAACAAGTCGTCAGCTTGTTCATCTCCGGCTACGACGGCTCAAGCATCGAGAAGCCCGTTGAATGGAAAAACGATTACCCCATTCACGACCTTCTGCGTGCACAGACCGGCGCTTGGCTAGTCCCCATCGATACTGACGGTAGCTTTGCCCTCTGCGTCGACGAGCTACAAGCCGCTAGCGTCATTCTGGATTTCGCCGAAATAATTTGGCGACAAACCAGCAAAGCGCCTCTGTTCGAAGCTGTCAGACTCGACGACTCCGACACCCAAAAGCTTCGCAAATACAGCTTTTGGTTCCCCTTCCGTGGACAATGGCCAATCGTCGAAAGCACGCCCATTTAGGCTCTGCAACTAAATTACCCCGCGATTGTTTAATCTCGGGGTTTTTTATTCAAATTATGCTATAATTATAATTATCTAAAAGAGAGGTATTATGTTAAAAATACAGGGACAAAAGAAGGATCCAGCTGTTCCGCCCATCAGTATTTCCGCCTTGTTCACCTTATCGTGTTTCAGGCATAATGACGACGTCGCCGTCAATCAAAAAGACCTTAATTTCACGCGTCGCGAGATGAAAAAAGATCGCAAAATCTTCGCAAAAGCCCTCTTAGAGCTCGGCGTCAAATCTGGTGACATCATCACCGTCGCCTCTGGTCGCCCCGTTTACGAAAATATTATCCTTTTTCTCGCCGCCAACAAAATCGGCGCTGCGATTTCCTACTTTGATGAAACTACTCCCAAAAATACTCTTTTGCAATATATCGAAGAATTTAACTCTACTGTCCTCGTAGTTCACGAAAAAACCGAAAACCGCATCAAAACCCTCAAAAAAGAAGCCAAAACTATCAAGCATATCATTAATTTTGATGGCTCTTCCACTTTAGAAGGAGCACAAGTTGGCAAAACCAATATCGTAAAGCTCGCCGAAAAACACAAAGGCCGCGTCCCGAGAAACACCTTCAGCGCTAACAAAGTTGCTCTCATCACTTTTACCTCCGGCTCTACTTCCGGACCAAAACCTCTAGAATTCACCAACAAAGCCTTAGTTTCCGGCGCCATCTTCAACAAAACCGCCGCTAAAGTCAAAATGTGGGACAAAAACATCCACACCTGGATGCAATTTGTAAAATTCAACTACCCTTACGGCTTCTGGGTCTCAACTATGTCGCCCATTCTCGGTGGTGGCGAAGTCATCCTCACCCCTGACATTAACTCTTCGAATTTCGACTACTATATGAGCAAAAATCCTAACACAATTTTTGCCGTGCCTGCCCTCATCGAGCTATTAGAAAATTACCTTTCTCCAGATGTCAATCTCGACCAAATCAAAATGTTTGCCTCCGGTGGAGAAAGATTAGATCCCGATGTCGCCGACCGCGCGATCAAACTTTTGAACGACCACGGCGCCACTCACGCTGTTCTCTGTAACGGCTATGGCCTCGCCGAAGTACTTGGCCTCATCTCTACCTCCGTCGGTCAAACTTATCATCCTGGTACTGTCGGTAAAATTCCCGATGGTGTCCACGTCATGATTATTAATCCCGAAACCGGCGAAGAGCTAAACTTTAGTCGCGTCGGCATGATTTGCGTCAACGGTAGTCACATGCTAAAAAGCTACTACAATCGTCCCGAACTCAATGAAGAAAAATTTATGACCATCAAAGGCAAACGTTATCTACTAACTGGCGATTTCGCTTCAGTTAGCCCCTCCGGCTTCGTTACCCTCGTTGGTCGCTCACGCTTCTTTATCAATAACGTTCCCGCCAAAGTTTACTACGAATATGTTCGCGCTGCCGTTATGCGTTCAGATTTAATCAAATCTTGCTGTATCGTCAAAGGTCCAGACAAAAAATACGAATCCGCCGCTTACGCCTTCATTATTCTAAAAGAAGGTATTCCCAAAAACAACGAAACCCGTCGCGCCATTTTAAAAACCGCTGGCGAAACATTCAATATTGGTCGCGACCGCATCACTCTAAAACCTTCCGAAATCCCTCGCAAAATCATTTTCCTCGACGAATTTCCTCAAACCGATGCCGACAAAATCAATTTCCGCAAACTCGAACGCATGGCACGTGAAATGGGATAAAAGATTTTAGGGTGTTATCCCTTATTACACACGACATTATTTGCGTGTAACCAACCTTCTACCGAACCACCATCCAAATATTCGCCAGTTGTTGGTGCTACCCTCATCACACCGCCATCTTTGATATATTCATCAATCGGATCCGTCACCATATATTCTTGGTCTTTTGGCCCAAAGTCATGTTCATTTACATATTTCACGATTCTTTCCAACAAATCCGGTGCCATAATGTATTTAGAAACATTGATCAAATTAGAAGGCGCTTCTTCTGGCTTTGGTTTTTCTACCACACCTACTAATTTGCCATCTTTTGCCGACAATACACCGTATTTTTCTACTTTGTCTTTTTCGATTTCTACGCCAAGAATCGCCGATTCATTATCGCCGGCTACCTTTATCAAAGCTTCCGCCGCCGATTCGCCACCAGGATTCCAAATGAAATCATCACCCATAAACACTAAGACCGGCTCGTCAATTTTGTACTCCTCTACTACCATCGCAATCGGCACCGCCGTGCCATATTTTCCTGCCGGATCTTGCACCGTATAATGAATTGTCACGTCATCCGGCAAAGTTTTGGCAAGTTTCAACCTATCTTCTTTGCCTCGTTCCATCAAATATTGATTTAGAGCCAAGTTGTCCTTATAAAATTCCCGCACCTGACACGGCTCCACATTCGATATCACCATATAAATGTCTTTTACACCCGCCCTTATCAATTCTTGCACCGAATAATCTACTAATGGTCGGTTCCCTACAGGTAGCATTGATTTTTCTATAATTTTCGTAATTGGCAACCGTCTTGTCCCCCAACCGGCCACCGGGATAATAGCTTTCGTAATCATAATAAATTCATTATAACACAGAAATCAAAGGCTCTTCCCATGATTTAGGGTAGTCATTTTGCCCAAGCAAAACCGCCAGCGTTGACGCCAAATTCTTAAGTCCCGGGTTTTCAACTTGATTCAATTGGTATCTCTTTCGGTTCAGAGTATTGTCATAAATAATCAACGGCACCCGGTTAGTTGTGTGCGAAGTCTTCTTGACACCATTTTTATCTAACAATTCTTCCGCATTACCATGATCTGCCACGACCACCAAAACTCCCCCCATTTCATCTACTCTTTTCGCAATCCGCGCAAGCGACAAATCAATTGCCTCCATCGCAACCACAGTCGCCTCAAAATCCGCCGTGTGCCCTACCATATCGCCGCCAGGATAATTTAATCGCACAAAACGATACTTATCCATATTATCAATCACTGCGTCCGTAATTTCCGCCGTTCTCATCCACGGTCGCGTCTCGAATGGTTCCGTATAAGAATCTATCTGAATATGTTCCTCACCTGGCGCCTTTTCATAACTATTACCATTAAAATAATAAGTAATATGACCAAATTTCACCGTTTCCGAAACCGCCAATTCCGATATTCCCCGTTCACCCAAAAATCGATTCAATGTCTCTTTAATATAAATCGGCTCTACTAAACGATGCTCGGGCACATGCGTATCAGAATTATACTCTGTCATCCCCACAAAATACACATCATCCGGCCGGTAATCACCACGATTAAAATATGGAAAGTCCCAATAAGTACACGCCTGCGCAATTTCGATCGCCCGATCCGCTCGAAAATCAAAATAAATCAGCGCATCACCTTTCTCAATCCTTCCGATTGGCTTTTCATCGTCATCTACTACCACAAAAGCCGGCAAGTATTGGTCTTGCACATTCGAGTCAATACGCCGAAGTGTCATAATTCCTTCCTCAGCCGAATGGAAATAATAATTTGCCTCACCATTTACCATCATATCCCAACCTCGTGCTACCACTGACCAATCATTTTCGTATCGATCTGATACTGTAGTCATCCTGCCGCCACCAGAAGCAATTCTAATATCAGCCCCAGCAAAACGCTTCACAAATGCCTCAAATCTCTGAATAAATTTCGGCTCAGATTGCGGCGGCACATCTCGCCCATCAAAAATCGCATGAATTCGCATTCGCCTCACACCTTCTTTGTAAGCCTGTTCCACCATCTGTTCAAGATGAGAAATATGACTATGTACCCCACCATCAGAAAAAATCCCAGCGAAATGCAGAGTCCGCTGGTCAACCTCTATATTATACCACGGATTATCAGATTTGTCAAGCGATACATTCTTTTCGTTTAATACTCTCGTTATCGCGCCTTTCCAAGCATCAGAACCAAAAACCTCACCGCTAATAAAGGCTTCTTCAATATGTGCAATACCCTGTTTATAAACTGTACCTGAGCCCATCGTATTATGCCCCACTTCAGAGTTCCCCATTTGACCAGGCAAAAGTCCCACCGCTTCACCAGAAGCATCTAACGATACATGTAAATATTGCTGCGAAGCCATCCCAAGAAACGGCGTCCTTGCCCTAGAAACAGCATTCCCTGGCGCATCAACCGCCAGTCCCACTCCATCCATAATTGCGAGCACTACAGGCCCATCATACTGTAGTTTATCCATAACTCTATTATAACATAAGAACAATAAAAAAATACCATCTCGGGACATTTCGGAGCCTAACAAGGCGAGAACCAGCGTCGGCCGCCCGTGGCAACGGGTCGGCCGAACGCGTGTCCCGAATGGTATTTTTTATTGCCCTATCATATAGAGAACAGACAAAGTACAATAATGTTCACGACCGCAATCACGCCAACTACCCGAATCCCCCACTTAAACCATGTCGAGTAATCAACCTTTGCAAGGGCAAGACCTCCCATGATCGCACCACAAGTTGGTGTAATCAAGTTGACCAAACCATTTGCCGCTACAATCGTCATAGCTGCTACGTTGGTACTGTAGCCAAGATTGGCTGCCACCGGCGCAATAATTGGCGTCGAAAGAGTAGCCAAGCCAGATGACGACGGTACTAAAATTGATAGTATTACGTGCAAGCCGTAGTTCAAAGGTACAAACAACATTTCTGGGAGTGTTGCCAAGAAGTTAGAAGCGTTAAAGATAATGAAGTTATCAATCGCGGTCTCACCCATCAAGACAGATGCACCACGAGCAACTGCGATCACCAAGATAACGCCAATCATGTCATCAGCGCCATCTACAAACGCATCCACGAATCCGTGCTCACCTTGACGGTTGATGATTGCAATGATGATTGCACAAATCAAGAACCACAATGCTGCTTCGTAGAACCACCAGTTACCCAGTGTCGAACCAGTCAACCAGCCCGTCCACAAATCAAAGAAGGTGATGCCAAATTCACCCCATGGAATGAACCCAACAATCATCACGAGGAAGGTAATGCCAAACAAAATCAAAGTCGCGATTTGTTTGCCAGATAGTTTCGCCTCGTCGTCATGCGACTTCAAGAATTTACCATAGGCTTTTTCTGCTGCAGCTTGTTCGCGCAGGCTCAAGAAAGTCGAACCTTTATCGCGTTGAACTTTCTTTGCATACCTAATTACAAAGAATGCCGAAATCGCAAGAGTAGTAAGCCACAATACTGTAGCAATCAAAATTATCGTACCTTGATTAAATTCAATTCCTGCATCCTTCATTGCCGAAATTGCTACCCCAGTAGCAAACGGGTTAATCGTGGAACCAAGCACACCAGAACCCGCACCAAGTAGGATTGTGGCTACACCTACCAAAGGATCGAGTCCTGCCGCAAACATAGTTGCCGCAATTAGTACATAGAAGCCCACACTCTCTTCGAGGAACCCATAAGTAGTACCAAGAATCGAGAAAATAAACATGAGAAGCAGAATCAAGATATATTCTTTTCCATGCAACTTCTGGACTAATAGTTTAATACCAGTTTCCAAGGCTTTGGTTCTGGCAACAACCGCTAACAAACCACCGAGCATCATGATGAAAATACAAACATCAATCGCGTCGGCAAAGCCCAGAATTGGCGCCATCAAAATTTGATAAAGTTGAGCACCTTCTACGCCAGAACCATCTACGATTCCACAAGCACCTTCACCGTAAACTTCTTCACAGGCTTCGAGTGTTTCATAGGTTTCAACCGCTTCCGTGCTTTCTTCCTCAGCTGTAGCAACTACAGCAGCTTCTGCGCCAATAGTTTCAGCTTCAACAGCTTCAGTAGATTCGGACTCGGTAGCTTCTACGGCTTCAACTTCTGTCGCTTCCGTAGACACTGGTTCAGCTAATATTCCTTCTTGCTCTGGCTGAGCTTCTGGGCTTACAGTAGCTTCAGCATTCAATTCTTCAGGACCACCAGCTGGTGCTTCACCCTCCCATTCGCCAGGACCGATTTCTACACTCGGTACTTCTTCAACTTCTGGCGGGATCACAGCATATTGCGCATGAGGCAAAACGTGTGACAAAATACCCAGGAGGATAATCAAAATCATAATAATCGAGTATGCCGAAAGCATCGCTCGACTACGTTTCTTACTACGATTTTTCTTCCTAAACATTTCTTATCCTTTTAAATTTAATATTGCACCCCCAGAAATTTGTCTTCCTACGCTATGCCTCCTCTCTGACTAATGCCATCGTCATACAGTGCGAACCACCGCGTCCGCGCGACAACTCCGAACTTGGAATTTCAATCACTTTAATCCCATGCTTTTTCAAAGCTTGATTCGTTACGAAGTTTCGATCATAAGCTACAACAACACCCGGACGAATACACAAAAGATTAACCCCATCGCTCCATTGCTCGCGTTCAGCGTCAATCCTACGACCATTTCCGCATTTAATCAGCTCAATATGTGGAATATGCAAATATTTCTCCAAAACTTTATTTAGGCTTTGACGAATCTCAACAATTTCAAGTTCACCACCTCTTCCAGGTGTAATTTCATATATTGTCGATATATCCATAATCGCATCTTGCACTGCAAATTTATCCACATCGACCTGCGTCATTACCGTATCAAGATGCATAAAGCTTCTTTCGTCCGGAATATCAATTGCAAGTACATACTTAAATGAATTGTTCTTGTCCTTAAACAAATCTTTTGCAAAATTAGCAATCGCATCTGGCTCGGTACGCTGCGAAATACCAATCGCAATTACTTCTTTCGAAAGAACTTGAATGTCGCCACCCTCAATACAATATGGTTCTGTGCGGTCATAGTATAATTTTGTCTTTTCATAGAAAGGATGATATTTGAATACGTACTCTGCCATAATGGATTCTCTCGTCCTAGTCACTGACCACATTCTATGTAGAGTCGCACCATGACCTACTGTCGCCATTGGATCACGCTGGAACAAAATATTTGGAATTGGGTCAATCACCATACGGCCAGTATCTCGCGTCGCATAAAAACCAGACACCGAACCTAGCTTCTTAAGCTCAGAAATGTCTACACCGGCAATACATTTTTTTACCATATCACGCGTATCTTTAATCGAATTCAAAAAGTCGAAAACATGTTTCGCCACTTTTGGTGAAGTCACGCCAGCTTCCGCAATAAACTGCTCCAAAAACTTTTTACGTACCGTACGGCCACCAGCTTCAATCGCCTCTGCTACCAAATCAGTAATATAAACTACTTCAATTCCTTCTGCTCGCAAAGCATTTGCATAAGCATCATGTTCCTCTTGCGCCGTTTTTAGATAAGGAATATCATCAAACAATAATCTTTCCAAAGTGTTTGGTGTTAAGTTCAAAAACTCTTCACCAGGACGATGCATTAAGACCTTTTTTAGTGGCGCGATTTCACTATAATTTGAAATCGAATTTCTCATTATTTTTCCTCCTTTTTATATAATGTTAAGAACATTACTGCTTTTATTGTATGCATGCGATTCTCCGCTTGCTCAAATACTAATGATTGTTTTGAATTAAACACTTCGTCTGTCACTTCCATTTCTGCCACACCAAATTTCTCATTTACGTCTCGCGCAATCGAAGTATTCAGATCATGGAATGACGGCAAACAGTGCAAGAATATCGTTGTTTCCTTTGCTTTTGCCATCATCTCTGCACTCACTTGATACGGCTTCAAAAGCTCAATCCTCTCACCCCACTTTTCCTGTGGCTCGCCTAAAGATAGCCACACATCCGTATAAATCACATCTGCTCTACCATTCAACTCGGCAATATCAGATGTAATCGTAATCGTCGAACCATTCTTTTCGGCGATTGGCTGACACTTGCTAATAATATCGTCTGAAGGGCGCAAATGATTTGGCCCACAAGCAATGAAATTTACACCCATCTTGGCACTCATCGCCATCAAGGAATTCGCCACATTGTTTCGTGTATCGCCCACAAATGCCAAAGTTAGGCCCTTTAATTCGCCGAAATGTTCTTGAATCGTCATAAAATCACCTAACGCCTGCGTTGGGTGACATTCATCTGTGAGACCATTCCATACCGGAACATCCGCATACTTGGCTAAGTCATCAACAATTTTTTGATCAAAACCACGATATTCAATCCCATCATAAATACGTGACAAAACTCTTGCGGTATCCGCAATCGATTCTTTGTGTCCCATTTGCGAACCGCTTGGATCTAGGAATGTCACTCCCATACCCAAATCGTATCCAGCCACTTCAAACGAGCACCTTGTTCGCGTAGAAGTCTTCTCAAACAAAATTGCAATATTTTTATTTGGAAAAACTTTATGAGATCTACCTGTTCGTCTGTATTCTTTAAATTTTATCGCCGCTGTCAGCATCTGATGCAATTCATCTTCGCTAAAATCTAATATTCTAAGAAAATCACGCCCATAAAAATCCATTTTTTACCCTCTTTTAATATCTTTATTATAGACCTTTTTTCAAAAAAGCACAAGCATTATAAAAGACATAAAAAATACGAGCCAACTAAAACCAGCTCGTATTTTTTATTTTATTAAACTTTCGGTACTTGCTGAGTAATACAGTGTATATTTCCGCCGCCAAGCAAAATTTCACGTGCATACACAGTTTCTATTGTTCGATCGGGGAACAACTCCTGCAAAGTTCTTACCGCATCTTCATCGTGTGGATCATCAAATACTGGCAAGATAATCGCCCCGTTACAGTTATAATAATTTATGTATGAGGCCGGTAATCTATCACCTTCATTACGAGGAAATGTTCCTTCGACTACGTCCACACCTTCAGATTCTTCTTTCGTAATCG
Organism: Candidatus Nanosyncoccus sp.; assembly: GCA_045603565.1. Lineage (GTDB taxonomy): Bacteria > Patescibacteriota > Saccharimonadia > Saccharimonadales > Saccharimonadaceae > Nanosyncoccus. The sequence goes on from JAZUML010000012.1 coordinate 43,290, forward strand.
TCACAACGTTTGGCACATGAATCTTTATTACCTCAAGTTGTCGCTCTTTAGCATCGGTCACAGATTGCAAATATTCTAGGTCTTTCACCGATCTCTCATGCTGAGGATCTGAAGGATTATCTTCCCAAGCCAAAACCACTTTTCCTGGCGCTACAAATTGGCAAATATTATCTACGTGTCCGTTAGTATCTTCATCTTTATAAACCCCATATGGCAACCACAAAACTTTCTCCGCGCCAGTATATTCCTTCAAAATCTCTTCAATTTCCTCTTTTGATTTACCCGGATTTCGACCTTCAGCCAATAATGTTTCTTCGGTCACCAACAAAGTTCCCTCGCCATCAGAATGAATCGAGCCCCCTTCTAACACAAAATCACCTGTCCGATATCGATCTACACCCTCAATTGCCGCCATTTTTGCAGCAATCATATCATCCAAATCCCACGGGAAATATATCCCATCCACCAAACCACCATAACCATTAAATCCCCAATCCACTGCACGAATTTCACCATTTCCATTTACTACCATAGTGGCACCAGTATCTCGAATCCACGAATCGTTGTTTGATATTTCCACTATTCGTACATTTTCCATATTCATACCCAACACATGCGAATATTGCGACTGATTCACACCTAACACTACCGGTTCATGTTTAGCAATTTTTTCCACTACTTCCCGAAAAGCCTTCTGCGCCGGCTTAGCTCCACCTCGCCAATTATCTGGACGCTCCGGCCACAATAAATACGTACACTTATGTTCAGATAGTTCTGATGGCATATAAAATCCATCGCGTTTTGGGGTTGATCCTAATTTCATAATTACCTCCTCTTTTCTATATAATAACACAAAAATAGCTCCCGAAAGGGAGCTATTTTTTAACTCTTACCTTCTACTCTTTCGTGTTAATTTCTTTTGCCTATCCTTACGCGCCATATTCAAAATCATTATCTCACCAATTGCTATACATATAATACTAGACACAATTAGCACATTATTTTCTTCCCAAGTCAACGCAAAATCATCTGGATAAATCACCAAAGTGAAGAACAATGAGATGAAGAGTAGAAATAGCGGCACTAATCCCATCAACCAACGTAATACCGGGCCAACTTTAACCCAATAACCGTTTTTAACTTGTGGTCCCTTCTTGTGTAATTTGATAAATGCTGCAAACATCGGGATGTAAGACAACAACAAACACACTAGGGACAACGAGAAGAATGCCCAGAACATATTTGAGAACCCTTCAAGGAATTCTTCAGAAACTCCCATTTCTGGCAACGCATATGACACAAATATACCTGCAAGTACAAGTATCAACGACACGATGCCCGTCCAAATTCCCACCATATAAGGCACGCCGTCTTTATTGCGTTTAGTCCAAGATTTCGGGAACATTCCATCTTCTGCTGAATAAGCAATCACGGAATAAACTCCAAAGTTCCACGATGACACATTTGATATTAATGTTACAATGAACAATCCGCCGACTACGACCAGGACTGCTTGTATCACATTAGCACCAATCCCTGCATTGGCCAGCAAAATCGCCCAGGCATCCAAAAGCCCAGTATCAGTAGAAATTTCCGAAAAATCTGTTCCTACACCCAATGCAAACGAAGGCAGAATGTAGAAAATTGCAATCAAAATCCCACCCAAAATAATTGCTTGTGGAATCTGTTTTTTCGGTTTATCCATATCATCGTAAAATGTTCCGACTACTTCAAATCCAAGCATATTAAAGATAATCAATGATACGAAACCAAGACCAGCCCAATCAAATCCACCGTCTGCGCCAATTAACGGAATAAAATCTTGCCATGATTCTACTGGATTAGCTGTTCCCTTGGTAAATAGGATGTAAAAACCAAGCGCACCAATCCCGCCAAGAATCAAGATTTTAATTATCGCACCGATATTGGCTACCCAGTCTGATTGTGAAATTCTTAGCATACCTAGTATCGTTATCAACGCTACATAAATTGCCTGGATTACTAACACCATCCAAGCCTCCATCTCAACACCCATCATTGTCATCAATAAACTGGTGACAAGATTGGCTAACGAGGCAATCCATAATGGGTAATTTACCCAATAAAACCACGCTACACGTGAGGCCCATTTCTTACCAAAAGCCTTCTTAATCCAGGTATACATTCCGCCTTCACTTGGATACTGCGTCCCAAGCTCCGCCGAAATCAACGCATACGGTACAAAAAACCCAACCAGCATAATCGCCCACCACAGATACTGTGAGTGGCCAATCGACGCTGTCGGTGCTACCGCATCCGCGACCAAAATTATACAGACCGTCGCAAAAACTGCTGAGATCAGCCTGAATTTATATTTCTTCTTTGGCATTATTTAGCCTCCTTCTTTTGCTTTATATAATCGAGTGTAGCCTGAGCTACTCTGCCAAAATACAATATCAACCCCCTTTGCGCAGTCAAACGATTCTCTGCTTCATCCCACGCCGCCGAATTTGGGCCATCCAGCACCGCATCCGTCACTTCTTCGTTTCGATTTGCTGGCAAACAATGCATAAATTTACAATTTGGATTTCCTGTTGCCTGCATCATCTCTTCGTTCACCTGATATTTTGGATAAAAATCCTTCATATAAACTTCTTTTGGTGTTTCCTTATCATACAATCCATACCAAACATCTGTATAAATAAAATCCGCACCCTTCAAAGCTTCCAGGTCTTCACTCCACACGCAAGAACCACCATATTTTTCATTATTTTGTCGCCCTTTTTCTAACCATTCATCATCAATTTTATGATTAGCTGGCCCATAATGCACAAAATTAAATCCTAACTTCGTAGTAATTTCGCATAACGTATTACAAACTTGTGTTGCGTCCCCCACAAAAACAAATTTAATTTCTGCTGGACGCTTACCCTTAGGCCAGTGATCAAATACCGTAATCATATCTCCAACTCCCTGAGTTGGATGCACTCTATCACTCATTCCGTTTATTACCGGCACTTTAGCATATTTCGCTAAAGCTTCTATTGATTCGTGTCGATCCACACGCGACATAATCATGTCGCACATTCTACCAAGCACCACAGCCGTGTCCTCAATAGTTTCGTGCGCACCAAGCTGAATTGCTCCTGGAGCTAAATTAAGCGCATGTCCGCCCAATTGTTCCATTGCCACCTCGAACGAAACTCGTGTTCTCGTCGATTTTTGTTCAAACAACATTGCTAAATTTTTATGAAACAGTGGATTCAAAAAACCACCACCTTTTATAAAGCTTCTCACGGTCCGAGAGAGATTAATAATGTCTAATATTTCAGATTGTTCAAAATCTCCAGTATCAATAAAATCTTTTTTTGTTGGTGTTTCGTGCTTTAATGTATACCCATCCATAATACTTATTATATCTAATTCATCAAAAAACACAAGCATTAAAAACCGCCACGCCAAATAAAAGCTTTGTTCGTCCTTTCGCAGGTTAACCTCTGTGAATAATTGTTCCGGCTTTCCCCGCTAACGCTAATTTCAAATTTTCAATATCCGTAATAATTCCAGTTCCACCTTTACTGGCAAACTTAGCTGCCGCCTCAACTTTTGGTAACATTGAACCAGCTTTGAAATACCCATATTTTTTCATTCTCAGAATTTCCGCAACCTTAATCTCTCCCAACGCCTCTTGTTCTGGTAAACCAAAGTTGATAAAGACATTTGGTACCGCCGTTACCGATACGAAAATATCCGCTTTCACCAACTCTGCTAATTTTTCCGCAGCATAATCTTTATCAATTACCGCATCTACACCCTTTAGGCGTTTCAAAACGCGTGTTCGATAAACTGGAATTCCGCCTCCACCCGCCGCAATCACAATCACACCATCCGAGACTAATTCCTTAATTGCCTTTTTCTCAACAATATCAACTGGTTTTGGCGATGCCACCACTCTACGCCAACCCCGCCCCGCATCTTCTTTTACGGTCCAGCCCTTCTCCTTCGCCAACTGCTTAGCTTCTTTTTCACTATAGAACTGTCCAATCGGCTTAGTTGGATTCTTAAAGGCTGCGTCATTCTTATCTACCACCACTTGCGACACCACTGTCACTACTTTTGCACTACTTTTTCCCTTTTTTAAAAACGCATTATTAATCGCCTGAGTCAACCAATAGCCAATCTGACCTTGACTCATCGCCACTGCCGTTTCAAGCGGCATCGCTGGTGCGCCCTCCGTCGCCGACGTCTCTTCATGAATCAAAATGTTTCCTACCTGTGGACCGTTACCATGTGCAATAATTATTTCATATTTATCTACTAGCCCAGCAACCATTTCCCCGACTTCAGTTGCAACTGCTTTCTGTGCCTCTGCCGTCGCCTCACCATTTTTTTGCAACGCGTTACCACCTAACGCCAATACCACCCTTTTTTTCATTATCCCTCCATTAATTTTTTAAGTTCTTCTTTATATGCTTCTACGCCTGGCTGATCAAATGGATTTACTCCAAATAGTTTCGCCGAAATTGCACACGAAAGCTCAAAGAAATAAATCAATTCACCAAAACCAATTTCGTCATAACTTGGCACACCAATATTTAATACCGGAATCCCACCATTAATATGTGCCAGTCGTACCGCCGCTACAGCCTTTCCATTCAATTCATCCGTCGGATAATCAATAATTGTTTCAAATAAATTCCTTCGTCCATCTTGCATAAATTGCCCCACCGAATGCAAATCTGTTGAATAAGTCAAAACTGAAGGGAAAATCCCTTGTTTATTTTTCCCTTCTGATTCCCCAAACAATTGTTTTAACCACTCATTAAAATATGTTGTCGCTGGCTCAAAAGTTGCAAAAACTTCAGTGTCAAAACCTTTTTTGCCAAGACTATAACGCATCCAAGCATATTTTGTAGCTGGCTCTACCGCTGATTCCACCGCATCCGAAGCTCCCTCAAGTAATTTATCAATATCTATCCCTGCTACCGCCATCGGCAGAAGTCCCACTGCCGAAAGCACCGAATATCTTCCTCCTACATTATTCGGTACTACAAAACGCGTGTAGCCCCCCGCCACAGCTTCATCGTGAAGCAGTCCTTCTTTTGCATCAGTTGTCGCATAAATCCTACCAAGCCCCTCTTCTTCGCCATATTTCTCAATAATCTTTTTCTTAAATGCATTAAAAGCAATTGCTGGCTCCAAAGTGCCACCAGATTTTGAAATAATATTAATCGAAAAATCATGATCACCAACTTTTTCCAAAGCTCGTTCTAACTCGCGCTTAGAAAGTGAGTTTCCCGCATAAATAATCTTCGTCTCTGACTTTGGCCTCAAAGCCTCAATCATCGCCCGATGCCCTAAATATGAGCCACCAATCCCAATACAAACCAAATACTCACTCTCTTCATTAATCTTTTTAGCCGCCTCTTTAATTCGCACAAATTCTTTCATATCTACTCTGCGCGGCAAACCTAACCACCCACCCATCTTGTCCCTCGCAATCTCTTTCAGAATAGTTGCCGTCTTTTCCGCATCGACTTCAGGACTAAAATTTACAGTGATCATAATACCTCCAAATCTATATTCTACAATTATAGCAATTTTTATGCTTAAAATAAACTCTTGCTTTTAACCTAGAAGCATGTCATAATATCTTTACAAGCCCGAGTGGCGGAATTGGCAGACGCGCTAGCTTCAGGTGCTAGTGATAGCAATATCGTGCAGGTTCAACCCCTGTCTCGGGCACCACACGAAAAAATCTATACTTTTTTATCATTGTGTGATATAATTAACATATACAGATTTAACCGACCATCAAGGCCGGTCGTTTTATTATAAAGGAGTAAATATGGAGAATTTAGACCTCAAACAAATGTCTACTATGGTAGAAATTATTGCCGAAGAAAAAGGCTTACCTAGAGACACTGTTCTCAACGTTATTGAACAAGCCATCGCTGCTGCTTGGCGCAAAGACAACGGCGACCGCGACATGAATGTTCGCGCAGCCCTTAATACTAAAACCGGCGAAGCCGACGTATTTGTGATTCGTGAAGTCATCGAAGATGGCCTCGCCTACAATCCTTCTACTGAAATTCCAGCTAGCGAAGCCGGTAAAAATGCCAAAGTTGGCGACACCGTTGAAGAAAAATTCCAAGTTAAAAGTTTTGGCCGTGTTGCTGCCATGACCGCTAAGCAAGTTGTCATTCAGCGCTTGCGCGAAGCCGAAAATGATGCCGTTCTTACCGCTTTCGAAGACAAAATTGGCAGTATCGTCACCGGTACAGTTTCTCGCGTTGAATCTAGGTTAGTTCGAATTGATCTTGGTCGCGCCAATGGTATTATGCCACGCTCCGAGCAAATCGAAGGCGAATATTACACCGTTGGCTCCCGTATTAAAGTTTACATCAAAAACATCGAACGCGGCGATCGCGGTGCTCAATTAATACTGTCTCGTGGTTGTCCAGAATTCATCGAATGCCTTTTCCGTCAAGAGGTCCCAGAACTTGAAAACAAAACCGTCGAAATCAAAGGTATCGCTAGAGAAGCTGGTCGTCGCACCAAAATCGCTGTCATGTCCACCGTCCCTGGCGTTGATCCGGTCGGAACTTTTGTAGGCGGTCGCGGCATTCGTATCGGAGCCGTTATGAACGAAATCGGCGAAAAGGAAAAAATCGATATCGTTACCTGGAGCGACAATGCGTCTGAGTATATTCGTGAAGCCTTGAGCCCTGCCGAAATCACCAGAGTTGATATCGACGGCAAAAAAGCCAAAGTTCATGTCTCTGAAGACCAACAATCAATCGCCATCGGCAAACAAGGTCAAAACGTCCGCTTAGCCTCCAAGCTCACCGGCTACGACATTGACATCGCCCTTCAAAAATCCACTCCAAAGAAAAAGAAGCAAAACGTTGAAGATTCGCTTCTTTCTGCTATCGAGGAAACCTCCGAAGAGGATTAATCAAATTTACGATGACTCTTGTCACGGCCTTTATAAAATCCAGCGGCCAGTGCTGCTATTCCAATCATCGGTAAGCCCATTATAGCAACCGCACCATTTATCGTTTTTGTGCTATTGCCAGTATTCGGCACGCTCGGAGAATCTGAAATCGTTAAAGTCGTCTCAACCACTCTTCCACCACTAAAATTAGCTGTCACATCATGCTCACCAAGCGCCAACGTGTCTAAATAAGCTGCCCTAAATGACAAGGTGGTCCCATTGTTTGTCGCGTCATAATCCGCATTTCTAGTCAAAGTTTTTCCATCAACCGCGACCGATTCAAAATCACTAAGCGGAATACTAAATCTTAGAACAGACCTTGCTTTACTTTCTAATACATATTCTTGTCCTTCGACCCAATTCCAATTTGAATCATCGATTGGCTCAACTTCTTCTGCCGCCCTGTCTCTGGCTACACAACGCACCGAGACACCCAAATTATCAGGAGCAGAACTGTTTTCCGTATTTTGAGACCGCACCATTGTAGCTGTCGCCATCAATGATGTACTTATTGCCGGCTTTGCACTATCCTTCGACAATCTTTCATCGCCACCGCCCGTACCTCCAATCACCTTCCCCCAAATTGTTTCTATTTCGCCAAAACCATATCCCCCATAAGGGTCAATCATTCCAGCCGGATTAAAATACACTGGACTAGCAAAAGCACTTTCAATAGGAGACTCTGTATCCAAATAATTACTTAATAATCTACTGATGGTTTTAGACTGAGTTCCTTTTTGGCCCGATTCCTTCTCGACTACATCCGGCAACATCCAACCCGCCGGACAAATCGATTGATCTGATGGCTTCCCAGATTCCACAAATGGCGTCACGTCATTCGTTGCCATTGCCGCCGACCAGTTATAATAATTTCCAAGATGATAATGAGGATCCCCAGAATCAGAAATACCAGAATCAATCGCGCCATAACCCTGAGGTCGCGAAGAATTGTACACCACTCCACCCGACGGCGCAGGCTCTAATTCTCCATCCCAATACAAATCGCCCACATCCAAAGATTCCGGTTCTCCCGACAAGGATTGCCAATCATTAATCAATCTGTAAGTAGCTCGCTTTGGCGTCCAATTGTCCTTAATATCTGAATCATCCGGAGTCAAAGCAACATTAGTCGACAAATCCAAATCCAAATTCTGCGTCATCCACACATTGCCGTCCGCCAACTTTGCGATATAATAACTTTTACCGTCACGAAAATCTTTTAACTGATATTGTCTTTCAAGCTGCATGCTGGCTTTTACGCTATCGTTCATATCCTGCAGACAAATCGCTTCGCCAATAGTTTTAGCATATCTATTACAAGCAGCAGCATACGATTCAGAATTGCCACCTACAGCTGCTATTCCCAAAGTCACCAAACTACCAAGCACCAAAAAGCCACTTTTTCTTAGTGGTGCTCTCATTTTATTAGTTTTTTTCATAGTATTTCCCTTTTTATTTTACAAAATGCACCAAAAGCGCATGACCTTTTCTATCTACTACTCTACGCCCTTATGCTTATTTTGTCAAGCCAATCGACGGATAATCATAATCAATAAAGTGACAACCAACACAGTCGAAACAAGCGTCATCTCAATTTCAACTTTATTATGTTTTGTAAATATACCCGTATCAGGAACTCCTATATTCACTACGTCAGAATATACCAATGCATAAGTGGAAAAACGATCAGTTTCAAACACGGCTCTTCCGTCGACCACCGAAACGTCAATTTTTTCTACTTCATCATCGTGAACGCGCATTGCATAAAAACTACGAGTATATCCTTCCTTTATATCAGGCAAAGAAGGAAGATCGACTGATACCTCAATACTATCATCCAATTCACTAATGTATCCAACCCCCTCAACATTTTCCTCAGACGTTTCTATGTTAATATCATAATACGAAATCAAATTGTCATTTTTCTCTAATTTCTTCTCGATTTTACTCTTATGCTCATTTGATACATTATCTGCAGTAATTAAATCAACACCAAGGTTGGCATTTATATTTTTTCCTGTCACCATAACATCATAAAGTATATATGCAGTTTTTTCATCAATAAATTTTGGCATTTCGCCACCATTAGCCAAAACCGACATCGCTCTATCAATCGTCTTTGCAATCTGGCGCTTCAAACCATTCCCATTCACATTTACATCATAGACAATTATTTCGTAATTTTGATTATACTTGTATTGCTCGGGAGAATAAACTCCAGTATCAACATGAATAATTGTTCTACCGACATTATTACAATAAAAAGCTGTCTTATCTGCTGATGCAATATTTTCGTCATCAGAAGTAAACGAAATATACTTGTCCGTCGGACTAGCAAACGTCAAATAATTCTCCGGTATACCGTCGTTACTCTTCTTATGAAAAACCGATTTACTACCACGCGAACACACAACCGGATAAACGCCTGCTATCTTTGGCGACTCATCTACTACATATTTGTAGCCCACTTGATAAACGGCATATCCTTCCGCTAATTCATCATCGGCCGGAGGAACATCAAAAGTGCCAGAGTCTATTGTTCCGTAGGCGTATACTGAGCTCGAAAAAGCCATGGAAAATATCACTAAAAGAACTGCTATTTTTAAAAATTTTGTCATTTTCATTTTTTAAGATACTCCTTATGGTTATGATATACTTTATAGGCATTTTTGTCAATCAAAAAGCCAGCCTTACGGCTGGTTTTTTGATAATTTGGCACCTTCCTAGTTTCCCGCTGTTGCAGTATAATCGGCGCTACCAGGCTTGACTTCTGTGTTCGGAATGGTAACAGGTATTTCCCTGGCGCTATGGGCACCAATCTAAGCCCCCGTCTTAATTGATGTCCATTAGATACCAAATAAAGATTTTAATGACGCACGATATTTGAAAAATCAAACATCGGTTGCTAGCTAAGTCTCCTAGGTTTCCGTCGCGATTAGTCACGTCGAAAACCTAGAACATAAAAAGGCGATGGACCTATTAGTACTACTCAGCTCCACACGTTACCGTGCTTCCACTTATAGCCTATCAACCAGATCTTCTTTCTGGAGTCTCCTAGGGAATCCTTGTCTTGGAGTGGGCTTCGCGCTTAATATGCTTTCAGCGCTTATCTCTTCCGAACATAGCTACCCGGCGATGCAGTAGGTGACCACAACCGGCACACTAGAGGTTCGTCCATCTCGGTCCTCTCGTACTAGAGACAGATCTCCTCAAGATTCCTAACGATCATGCCGGATATAAAC
>JAZUML010000013.1:0-124996 GCA_045603565.1 Candidatus Nanosyncoccus sp.
TGGTGCTGTTACTCTTACTGATAATCGTGATGGTACAGTAAGATCCTATGATGTTTCTAAACTCGCAGATGGCAACTGTTGGATGACTACTAATCTTGCATTAGGTACTACATCTGCAGTTACTCTTACTAGTGATGATACAGACCTAGAAGAAGGCACTACCTTTACTTTGCCTGCTGGAGATACTACTTCAAGTACTACTAGCACTAATGCTAGAATACGTCTTACTAATGGAAGCGGTGGTACTACCAACGGTGTTTATTATTCATGGGCTGCTGCCGTAGCTAGCACCACATCCAGGAGCGATATCCCCACTACGTCTATTTGCCCAAAGAATTGGGACTTACCTACTAACAATCAATACAGCGCTCTTGCTACTGCATCAGCCTATTCCTCTTCTAATCCAACCACCGACTTACCAAGTCAGTTCTTAATTACTGGTAAGTTTACCAATGGTGCTACATTCTATCCATCTTCTTATGAGTATGGCTTCTATTGGACTTCTACTTCTTTTGATGGTGGGATAGCTTATGGAGCGAGAATCACTAGCTCGGCGCTTACGACAAGTTTTACCGCGGATACTACTTATGGTGGTTACAAACATTACAGGAAGAATATAAGATGTATAGCTTCGCAAGGCGCAATTAACGTTACCTATTATTCTAATAATACTGCTGGTGCTTCTTCAGTACAAAGTGCGGAGATTGGCCCCGGTAAACTGGCTGCGTCCACCTTATTTACATCAGAATCAAATAGACAATTCAAAGAATGGAATACTCGTGCTGATGGTACTGGCACGAGCTATGCTGCGGGGGCATCAGTTTCTAGCACCGGATTATATGCAGGACAATCTCTAGAACTATATGCTATTTGGGATGAACTCTATTACGTAGCCTTTAATGCCAACGAATCCAGTGTAGGTGGCACCGCTGGCTCTGCTACTGGCGCCATGACTAACCAAACTATTGCTAGAGATATTGCTACCAGCATTAAGACTAATACCTTTGCCCTCACTGGCTACATCTTCTATGGCTGGAACACTAAAGCAGATGGTACTGGAACATTCTATAGTGACGGGCAAAAAGTCACTAACCTCACTGCTACTGGTAATACTATCACTCTTTATGCTGTTTGGTCAGATGGAGCTTACTTAGATACTGGACAAAATGTAAACCAAAAACTAAAACGTCTAGCTGGCAATAGTTCAGCTACCTATTCTACCCAGGATACTACTATTACCGCAATAGTTCGTTCTAATACTCTACCAAACGGCTTCACTCCTGCTACCGAGAACACTATCTCAGATAGTACTTCACCATATCCAATCTATGCTTGGTATGATTCAACTAACACCACTATCTACTATTATTCTGAAGCTACAGATATTATCATGAATAAAACTTCCAGTTATTTCTTTAACAATATGCGTGCTTTATCTAATCTATCTACTATCTCTACTTGGGATACTACTAAAGTAACAACTATGGCTAACATGTTCCAATATGCCGGCTACAACGCAGCTTCCTTCATTCTTGACCTCTCTTCTTGGGATACATCTAGCGCAACAAGCATGGGTAGCATGTTCTACTATACCGGCTACAACGCTCCCACCTGGTCTATTGGCGACCTCTCTTCCTGGAACACTTCTAGTGTGACTAGTATGCCTTACATGTTCTACTATACCGGCTACAGTGCTACCACCTGGTCTATTGGCGATCTCTCTAATTGGAATACTTCCAGCGTGACAAATATGTATTGCATGTTTTCCCATGCCGGTTACAACGCCGTCACCTTCGCATTAGACCTCTCCAATTGGAACACTTCTAGCGTAACAAGCATGCCTAGCATGTTCTCCTATGCCGGCTACAGCGCTACCACCTGGTCTATTGGTGACCTCTCCAATTGGAACACTTCCAGCGCGACAACTATGTCTAGCATGTTCTCCTACGCCGGCTACAACGCCGCCACCTGGTCTATTGGTGACCTCTCCTCCTGGGACACTTCCAGCGTGACGAATATGTCTGACATGTTCTCCCGCGCCGGCTACAACGCTACCACCTGGTCGGTAGGCAATCTCTCCAACTGGAACACTTCCAGCGTGACAAATATGTCTCAAATGTTCACTTCTGCCGGTTACAGTGCTACCACCTGGTCGGTAGGCAATCTCTCCAACTGGAACACTTCCAGTGTGACGAATATGGCTAGCATGTTCTCCCATGCCGGCTATAGGGCATCTTCCTTTACTATAGACCTCTCCTCCTGGAATACTTCCAGTGTGACAAGTATGCAATCTATGTTCTCCAGTGCTGGCGAAAACGCCACCACCTGGTCTATTGGCAACATCTCCTCCTGGGACACTTCTAGCGTGGCAAGTATGTATCAAATGTTCGTCTACGCCGGCTACAACGCCACCACCTGGTCTATTGGCAATCTCTCTAACTGGGATACTTCGAGTGTGACGACTATGTTTCAAATGTTCTCCCATACCGGTTACAGTGCCACCACCTGGTCTATTGGCAATCTCTCCTCCTGGGACACCTCCAATGTGACAAATATGGACGGTATGTTTCAAGATGCCGGCCATAATGCCACCACCTGGTCTATTGGTGACCTCTCCTCCTGGAACACTTCCAGTGTGACAAATATATCTAGCATGTTCTCCTACGCCGGCTACAGCGCCACTTCTTGGTCTATTGGTGACCTCTCCTCCTGGAACACTTCCAATGTGACGGCTATGAATGGCATGTTTTACTACGCCGGCTACAACGCCACCACTTGGTCTATTGGTGACCTCTCCTCCTGGAACACTTCCAGTGTGACGAATATGGCTAGCATGTTCCGATATGCCGGCTATAGTGCATCTTCCTTTACTATAGACCTCTCCTCCTGGAACACTTCCAGTGTGACAAGTATGTCTCAAATGTTCTCAAATGCCGGCTACAGCGCCACCACCTGGTCCGTCACTATTCCAAAAACTAATAACGGAACAGCTTCTGGGCCAATTACTAACACTACTTCAAATCTATACGGCAACACTACTTCAGTTACCGCCACTCCACCTTCAGGTAGGTCATTTACTATCGCAAATTAGGATAACCAATTCTAGCGAACTTTCTTTCCTCGCTTCCCTCTTCGAGTCTTAACCTTTTTAGTTTTGCTTTTTGGCTTATTTTCCAGCATTTCCTTTGCTTGCTCAAGCGTAATCTTCTTCGCGTCCATCTCTTTCGGAATTCGCACATTATTGCGACGCCCCGGTCCCTTTACATATGGTCCGTAAGCTCCATTAATAATCATAATCTCATCCCAATCAGCAATAATCGAATCCACCTTCTTTTGATACAAAGGCAAAGCTTCGTCCAAACTCACCGTATATGGATCCAGATCTTTCATCGGAATATTATATTTCCCGCCTTTTAGATACGGCCCAAACGGCCCATTCGCCGCCACCAGCTCCGTGCCATCTGGAGCCTTCCCCAAACTACGCGGCAAAGCTGGCAAATCCAACTGTTTCAAGGCTTGCTCCAAAGTCACAGTTTTCACTGATTTTCGCTTTGGCAAAGGCGCAAATTGGGGTTTTTCGCCAGATTCTTTCTCGCTATCGCCGAGTTGAATAAATCCGCCATTTTTGCCAATCTTAGCATAAATCGGTTTACCATCTTTAGGGTGATGGCCGAGCAATCTCGCATTATTATATCTTTCGGCGCCATCTGCCACCGCTATCGTTTCACGAAACGGCTTATAAAAATCTCGTAGCATTTTGACGCGCTCTAATTTCGCATCCGCAATCAAATCCAAATCTTTTTCAATATTCGCCGTGAACTTATAATCCACGATATTTTTAAAATTATCGGTCAAAAATCCGGAAACCAATTCGCCAATCGGCGTCGGAATCAATTTGCCTTTATTTGCGCCGAATTTTTCGGTTACAATCTCGCGCGAAACCTTACCGCCACGCGCTTTTAACTCAACTAATTCTCGCTCTTCACCCTCAGACTCGCCTTTTACCACATAATTTCGTGCCTGAATCGCGGTCATGATCGAAGCATAGGTCGACGGCCGACCAATTCCGAGTTCCTCCAGTTTTTTCACCAAAGAACCTTCGGTATAGCGCACTGGTGGTTTGCCAAAATTCTGTTTCGCGACTAGTTCTACACAATCCAAGGCATCGCCCTTAGTCATTTTTGGTAGTTCCGTATCTTTAGACTTACCATAAACCTTCAAAAAGCCGTCAAACACCACAACTTCACCCTTTGCGACAAAATCATGGCTGATATGAACAGTAGTCTTAGCAACTTTTGCGTTAGCCATTTGCGTCGCAACCGTACGCGCCCAAATCAACTCATAAAGTTTCTTTTCATAATTATTCTTCCCTGCCGTCGCGCGCGAAATATCTGTTGGGCGAATCGCCTCGTGCGCCTCTTGTGCGGAAGCATCTTTGGTCTTAAACGCACGCACCTTGAGGTACTTTTTGCCAAATTCGTCTTCAATATATTTCGCAATTCCTGCCACGGCCTGTTTGGACAAATTCAAAGAATCAGTTCTGTGGTAAGTAATCAAGCCTGCTTGATATAAGCCTTGCGCTGCCGACATCGTGGTACGCGCCGCGAATCCTAGTTTTGCATTGGCTTCAATTTGTAAAGCCGCGGTCGTAAACGGCACCGGATTCGTCCTCGTTCCCTCAGTTTCCTCCACACTAGTTACTTTAAAGTCAGCTTTTGCTAATTTTTCTAATAATTCCTTTGCGGCTTTTTCGTCTTTGGGCTGTTCGCCTTCTAATGTCGCCACAAATTCTTTACCTTTAGAAAACTTCCCGGCCACCTTGAAATTAGACTTACCTTCAAACTTCTCGATTTCTTTTTCGCGCTCTACAATCAAGCGTAACGCTGGCGACTGCACGCGCCCAGCCGAAACCGCTCCCGGCACCTTTTTGCGTACCATACCAGACAAATCATACCCCACAAGCATATCCAAAGTCTGTCTTGCCTGTTGCGAAGCTACCATATCCATATCGACTTTACGTGGGTTCTTGATCGCCTCTTCTAATGCCGATTTGGTAATCTCGTGGAAAGTAATGCGTGCGGTATTCTTCGGTAAATCCAATACTTCGCACAGATGCCAAGAAATTGATTCTCCTTCGCGGTCTTCATCCGTTGCGAGCCATACTTTGTCGGCTTTTTTGGTTTCTTTTTTAAGTTCGGAAATAATGCTCTTGTGCTCCGGATCAATCTCGTAAGTCACATCAAAAGAAGACTTATCAACTTTCGTATCTTTCCGAATGTGCCCAATCGAAGCCAAAACTTTAAAATCACTACCAAGATATTTTTCAATTGTTTTCGCCTTTGCCGGGCTCTCCACTATTACCAAATTTTTTGCCATATATTATATAATAACACATTGGTCAAGTCTATTCTGTCAAAGATACGCTGTTTGAAGATAAAACACAAAGTAATTCAGTAAAAGCACTAAAGCTATTGAACGTACAATCACTTAGCGCTATAATAATTGTATGAAAGAAAAGCCAGCAAAAAAACCAATCAAACCAGCAACGTATATTTTTTTAGCATTTATTTCTTTACTTTTTGCGATAACATTTTTTCTTCAAGCGCGTGACTATGCCGAATTGGGCGCGCAGAGTATATCAGATGGGGCTTTGCCGGAAATGGTTTCTTTTCTTTGCGCAGTTATGGCGTTCTGTTTTACTATTGGCTTTATTGCGTTGGTAATCCAAGCAATTATAAAGAAACACCAATCGAAAAAAACACAATAGTTTTTACTCTCGTCTCGCAGAATAAAAAGGCGCCATAACTACTAATCCTATCAAGAAATCAGTTACTACGGCATTTATTAAAAAGGTTTTTCTTTGGCTGATTTGAGACTTGGCAGTATTAACGTGTTTACGATAAAAGGCTAATTCGATGATACTTAGGACCCAGTTTATAAATAATAAAGTAGGCGGTAAGAATGAGTCAATCGGTAAAAGAAAAAATAACAATACCGAGGAAAAAGTCAGCGTGAGATGGCAAACTCCTCGTCCCCATTGTCTCGCAGCAAAATCATGTATTCCTAATCCGCCAAGAAAGATTGTGAGCAATCCATAAAGTCCAAGAGAAATTAACCCGTGATCCCCTTCGGTCATCCCTTTCTGACCAGAATCGTTCTCGGTAACTTTTTTTCGTCATTGTCGCTCATGGTTTAAATTATATCACAACGGCTTTATTCTTATGATTACTTATAAAGAGAGCTACAACAGAACGATTTGGGACGAATATTCTACAATCAAAAAACCCTCAGGTAAGGGTGGGCATCACCTGAGGGTATTTTGGCCCTCTAACGCTTCTCTATTTTATACCGGGGAGACCCCGGAGCGTAACCCACCTCACACAATTTGGGGCCCGCCGGTTAGAGGGATTGCTAAGCCTTCGAAAGTGACCTTTCAAAAGTGGAGGTAATACTTATAAAACATTAAACCATGAAGAAATTTAATGCCCGAAAGGGTTTCAAAAGCTCGCAATCTCTGCTACACTAGGAGTAGTATAGCTGAAATTATAACTTATTTAGGTGCGGTGTGGTACCTTTTTGAGTACCAACTGCCTTAATTATATCACAGGAGCAAAAATATGTCAATACTTTTTTCACACTTTCTAACAAAAATCAACCAAATTTCACCCCTAGAGCATAATTTTACAGAGGTGTTAGACACTATTGCGCTTAAGCCTAAAATATTGTATTTTTATGGTAAATTGCCGCAAAATGTGTCAAAAAACAACAAACAGATACGACCCAAAACCGTCGCGATTGTTGGTTCTCGTCGCAATACTAAGTATGGAGAAGAAATAGCCTATAACCTCGCCTATAAACTCGCAAAACACGGAGTAGTGGTCGTATCTGGTTTGGCCTATGGTATTGACTCTATCGGTCACCGGGGTTGCCTAGACGCTGGCGGTATTACCGTCGCAGTACTGGGTACCCCTATAGATCAAATCTATCCTCGGAATCACAGGAGTCTTGCCCAAGAAATTGTCAAACAAGGTGGCGCAATTATCTCTGAGTATGCTCCAGGGGTAGAGGTCCACCACAAAACTAGTTTTCTAGAGCGCAATCGTCTTATCTCTGGGCTCTCGGACATAGTCGTAGTGGTAGAAGCAGCTGAAAAATCTGGCTCGCTTAATACCGCCACTCACGCTATCGAACAAGGCAAAACCGTTTTTGCTGTCCCTGGCAACATTACCAACCCCTATTCTCAGGGGTGTAACAAGCTTATCAAACAGGGCGCAATTCCCTATACCGGGCCAGATGATGTTTTGCGTGAACTTTTTCCCGAGGAATACCTCAAAAAACACCGCAAAATGCGCCAAAATCATCTTATTGGCGATACCGACGTAGAAACGCTCATCCTCA
Source organism: Candidatus Nanosyncoccus sp. (assembly GCA_045603565.1). Taxonomy (GTDB): domain Bacteria; phylum Patescibacteriota; class Saccharimonadia; order Saccharimonadales; family Saccharimonadaceae; genus Nanosyncoccus. The sequence goes on from JAZUML010000013.1 coordinate 7,399, forward strand.
AATCTCTTGCCGGTGGCCTCAGAAACGGCGACGAAATCATCAGTCAAACTCACCTCCCGCCAGAGGTATTCAACCAAACTATTACTATCCTCGAAATCAAAGGCCGTATCCGCTCCCTCGGCGCTAATAACTGGGGGCTATTCTAGCCTTTCATCAATTTTTTCTACAACTTCTCTCAGGACACCAGGTAATTTAGTCTTTTCTTCAGGAGTAAATTTCGACAATACAAAGTCCACATCCCCCATTTTTTTCCTCAGGTCATCATTCTCCGTGCCAATTCTGATTCTTGGGTAATCAGAGGTAGAAATCGCTACGTCGATCGATTTCAGCCCGTTATTCCCTCCAGCTGCCCCAGACGTACGATATCGTACTTTCCCAAACTCCAAATCAAAATTATCGCAAATCACCAAAATATCAGAGGCCGGTATCTTGTAATAATGCATATACTCTTGCACTACCTTACCGCTATCGTTATAAAAATCCTGAGGTTTAATAAACAAAACATCACCCATGCGGCCCCACGAGGCCCCAAAACGCGGTTTTTCGTTCCAATTAAGGTGTTTAAGCTTAAAATAAAAATCTAGCGTCAAAAAGCCGGCATTATGCCGAGTAAAGTTATACTGATTCCCTGGATTTCCCAGTCCAACAACTAATTTCATAAGATAATTATACCATATAAGGAAAATGCCCCTGTAAAACAGGGGCACTTCCAGGCAGGAGCATTATTTTGTGTCGACGTTTCCTTTTTCGGCTTTTTGGCGCTGAGTAATCATCTTGACCAAGGGGTGACGGATGACTTCTTCCTCGGTGAAACAGACTTGCGCCACCATTGGACTATTCATCAGCTGCCTCGAGGCATAAGCCAAACCACTACTAGATGGATCGATATATGGCGCATGGATTTGGTCAATATCACCAGTGATGATGATTTTGCCGTCCGCGCCCAAACGTTTTATCAACGTATCAGCTTGGCTCACGCTCTGGTCTTGGAACTCATCGTAAATTGCCAGCTCGTAAGCAAAATCGCGACCTCTTGCGTGATCAATTGGGATATTAGAGAACCAGTTATACCAAATCAGGTCCACGCGTTCCTTGAGGCGGGCTTTAATCGGGACCTTTTCGGGCATGCCATTATCGTCGCAGTCGCGCGACCGCGCCTTTTTCTTGTCTCCAGTTCCGAATTTTTGTAGGGCACTCAGTTCTTTGCGGAACTTCGAATCCTCATTCAGAAGGTAATTTCTCAAGGCGTTCTTGAGCGGCTGGACATCTGGGTCCATTTTTTCGTCTAAGTCTCCAGGCAGCGCTCCGAGTTTGCTACTAGAGTCGCAAGGCACTACCGTGACTCCGATAAATGAACCCTCTTTGCAAGCATAATAACCGTAGATGGTAGCCATGTAGGTCTTACCAGAACCCGCCGGTCCAGTGCACACAATTGCGGCAATGTCAGGATTCATCAACGCTTCGGCGTAGATGGCCTGACCAATATTTCTGACGGGAACCGGGAATTCCTGGACGTGCTTTAGGCTGACAATCGCCTTTTCTCTCGCGTCGTAACGTCCAACGTGAGAGAAGTATGGGTTCCTATCAGGGTCAAAATCACGAGGATAATTATATCCAGGTTCTAGCTCCATCACGATGAACTCATTGGCAATCAGGTCTGGTTCATCGGGCATCATTACATCCCAATATCCGAGGTCGACACGATGCATGTCGTAGAATTCATCGAAAACCGCCTTCGGTACAACTACGTCACGACGCCCCGTGTAGGGCTTGGGGTATTTGTACCCATAACGCATCGTCTGGATTCCACGCTCTCTCGCGCGAATCGCTAGGCCATTGTCATTGGTTAGCAAAATCACGTTCGAAGCGACGAATCGCTTGATTTTCTCAGGATCAGCGGCACCATCAATCGGCCATCCCATCTGCAAGAAAGAGGCGGTCAAGGTCGCCAAGATAATCTGTCCGTCCATGTCGGTTTCTGAAGGACAAAACGGCAGACATTTCTTGAAATTCTTGTGTACCGGAAGCACCGACACGAGTTGATCATCCTCTTCCACGGAGATTGGGGCCTCTAGCCTATAGATGTCGTTGATATTCGCGACCTTACCTTCCACAAGTTCGCGGATTCTCTTGAGAGCCACACGCGCGGCTTTGCCGCGGTCAGACTTCTCCTTCTTGAAGCTAGAAAGCTCCCTCACTACTGCGGTAGGAATGACGATGTGGGCATTCTTGAGGTCCACCGTCGGTTCTTCCGGCTGCTTTCTAGAGCTGCCGGGAATGATGTCTACATAATCTACCACAATGTTCGTGTCGACCACGTAGATTTTTCGTTCGATCGGCATAATAGCTCCTTTCCTGTTAAGGTACGTTTATACTCCGTTTAAAAAAGAGTATATCTAATATACTCCCACCTAATTCAATTGTAGCACAAAATTAGGCGTTTTTATCATTTCGAAAAGAAAACATAATCGGTGTGCCGACAAAAGGATATTTTTCCCGAATTTTGCGTTCCAAAAAACGCTTCCAAGACCAGTGTAAAAGCTCCAAGTCATGACCATGCACTACAAACCATGGCGGGCAAACGTCGGTTTGCACGATGTATTTTGGTTTTGGTCTAGTGTTTTTGAGGCCCGCTGGGATATGCGAAGTAATTGCGTCATTCAATATTTTATTTAGCTCAGAAGTTTTTACTTCCTGGTGTCGGTTTTCGTCAATCTCCAATGCCAACTCAAACAATTTTGTTACATTTTTACCCGTCTCTGAACTCGTAATTAGCACCGGCGCATAGGGCAAAAAGTTAAAATCACGCTCCAGTTCATCTAGGATTTCGTCGGTATCTTCTACTAAATCAGCTTTTGTCAAAACCACCACAATCCCCTTACCTGCATCGACGATTTGTCCAGCCAGGGACTGGTCTAGCTTACTGTGAGGCTCGGTCGCATCAACTAAGAGTGCGCAAATGTCCGATTCTTCAATTGCAGCTAAACTCCGAATCGCAGAAAACTTTTCAATTCCAACTTCGCGCTTGCCAGGCTTTCTTAGTCCCGCCGTATCCAAAATTTCTAATTCGCGCCCCTTGAATTTTACGTTTACACGGTTTACGTCTCGCGTCGTTCCCTGTTTTGAGCTCACAATTGCCTGTTGCTTTTTTCCGAGCGAATTAAACAAACTACTTTTACCTACGTTCGGTCGTCCGATTAGGGCTAACTTTAGTACATCACTATTCTTGTCTACCTTTCCGCGCGGCAAGACGCTTTTTAATTTTTGAATCCCTTCGCCCGTAGTCGCCGAAACATAATAGATATTTTCTGGCGCGATTCCTAATGCGCGGAATTCCGTAATCGGCAAGGACTCGCCGAGGTCACATTTATTCAAAACCAAGTAGACTGGCTTCCCTGATCTAAGGGCATTTTTTGCAATCTGAGCATCCTTGTGGTCAAAATATTTCGCAGAATCTAGCGTCACTAATATCACATCCGCCACCTCAATTGCATCGGCAATTTGGTCTTGAATAGAAGCTTCAAAATCATCTGACGGGTTTTTTAGCCCCGCAGTGTCAATCAAGACAAACGCGTTATCAATCGTAGCCATCACGTTGTCGCGAGTAGTACCCTCTTCTCTGGCCACAATCGCGATATTTTTCTTTGCCATACGATTTAAAAGGCTAGATTTACCAGCATTTGTTTGTCCAATTAATGCCACAATCGGAAGTTTACTCATATCTATAATTATACCATAAAAAATGGTGACTCCGGCGGGAGTTAGCCTTCGCTTCGCTTCGGCTATTCGCTTCGCGAGCGAACCCGCTTCGCGACTTCAGTTTCCTGTCGGAAACCACCCAACATAAAAATAAGACCCAAAGGTCTATTTTTATGTTGGTGACTCCGGCGGGAGTCGAACCCGCGATTTTCTGGATGAGAACCAGACGTCCTGGACCACTAGACGACGGAGCCACAATATACTAAGTGCGGACCCAAGGGGGGTTAGGTCCGCAAGCTAATTTTAACACAAAACGAATTAATATTCAACACTTCCGTAGTTCGGGATGGCCGAAATAATGGTTTGTCCCGGCGCCAGTTTCATCTCTTCACCTTTGTCGTCAAAGAATTTAATTTGGTCCGCCTTACTGGCTTTACTCCAACTTCCTTTTGTCGCGGTTCCGTTTTGGAAAATATAAGCATCGCCAGAACCCGTCGTCGTAATAGCTTCATGGTAGCCGTCAGCAGCCCTTCTCTCCTGGACAATCATCGCGATTACGACCGACGGACTGAGCGTGGTAAGGCTACAGACATCTTCGGGGTTACGATCCCCCATATCTTCTTCTGGGCAACTATAAACTTGATGCGCCACACCGCTCTGATAGTTTCTTTCATAAACATTCTTCTCGGCATTGTATTCATAATTCACATTAAAACTCGGTACATTGCCAAAATTCAGATTGACCGACGACACTTCAGCCTCGAGCTTAGAGGTATTCTTATCGGTTGGCGTTGTTATTTCTAGTTTTTCTGCAACAAGTCTATCTATTCTTGCCTTTTCTGACTCCTCCGGCGTCATCCGCGCGAATCCCTTTAAATCAGAACTATTATAGCCGTGGTCGCTATTAAATTGCTTTAGTTTGTTTGACGTAATAAACAAGTTGTTCCAAAGACGGTCGCCATAGGTCCCTCTAAACATGTATTGATAATTCTCATCAAAATTACGATATCCACCAGACGACACTGCAGCCACCGCATCCGCCGCGCCACCGGCATGTACGATCGTACAATCAAATGGCGTATCCCATTCCAGGTAATACATTCTTAGCGAACGAACGGGGCCAATCACGGCACCACTTGGCTCCTGATAAATCGCCGCAAAACGCGTAATTCCCGCCTCGGCAATCGCTTCAAAAATCACACCAGCTTCCGTCAAACCTGACTGCGGGCGTGCGCCGTCCAATCCATTAGGGGTCTGAATACAAAAAACTGGCGCATTTTTGTCAGCGCCCTCAGCAAGAGCTTCGCCGGTCAATAGACTATAAGTTGCCTCATTTTCTGTTTTGGATGGAATTTTCGGAAAAGACAGGGCTTCTATTTCTGCTTTTGGTCGCAAAAACACCACCAAAAGACAAGCTATACCCACTACTATTCCTACGATTCCACAAATCAAAAAAACCAACCATTTTTTACTACCCACTTTCTTCGGTCGACCTTCGCCGCCTTTTTTCAAAACTGGGTCGCTTTCCTTCAGGTTGATTGTAATATTCTCATCCATCTTGAATTCTACCTTTACTCTATTATAACTTATAACATAAGTTTTTTCAAAACAATTATGTTTTTCTTGCACAAAACATTATTTGTGATAAAATAAACTTATGGTTAAACAAAAACCGAAGGTCATCTTATCTTTTGCGGGTTTGCTCGTGTTAACGTTAACGTCTTTTAACATCAATTACGCTTCTGCTGTTGATGCGAATACAAATTTTGAAGTTAATGTTATCGAGTCACTTTCTGTTTCTGTCACCACGCCTACTGTCTGGGCTAGTGGAGATATGGATGAATTCCTTCGGAATCCAGTCAGTGTCAGTGTCACCACTAATAGCACAGGTGGTTTTATTGCTACCATGAGCTCAAAAACCACTAGCACCGCGCTTACCAATACCTCGAATAGTAATTATACCCTACCCACGCTCGCAAGTAACTCCACCCGTGGTAGTTTCCCTGCAAATCGTTGGGGCTACTCGCTCAACGACACGGTTGCCGGCTCCAGTACCAGCACTTATAGCGCTATGGTCCCCTCAAATGCCACTCCTATCACTTTAATTCAGAGCAGTGGCAACAGCGGCAACAAAGATTTTTATTTCGGCGCCAAGGGTAATGCCTCGCTTCCATCAGGCACCTATACCGGTATCGTAGTAATTAATGTAGTGAGCGGAGCGACCGGCACAAACAACCCCGTCACCCCGACCAATCCTGCCACTCCGAATCCTTCCAACGATGTCGCCGTATATCACTCCAGTCCAACTGGCGGCTCTACTAGTGGCACTACGACTTATACCCAGCGCAGTTCTTCCTCGGGTAATACTACCACCACCACCGACGTCACAGCCGGAGACAACAGAAACATGTATACCGGTCCAAAAGGCGTCATTAGCAATACTTCCAGCAAAATCTCCACCAATTCTGCTCTTGCCACTGGTCTCGCCTTGACCGCTACCGTCGCCGCGACCTCCGGCATGTTCCTTGTCATTGCCGCCCGCAGAGAAGGTGAAGACGACGAAGAACCCCCCGAACTCTAGTAATCTGTGATATAATCATCTCATGAATGTTGTAACTAGATTTGCTCCGAGCCCCACGGGTTATATTCATATTGGCAATGTGCGCTCGGCCATTTATCCATACCTATTGGCGCGTCAAAACCACGGCAAAATGATTTTGCGTATCGAAGATACAGACCGCGCACGTTATGTAGAAGACGCTACCGAGCTTATCGAAGATACACTAAAGTGGCTAGGACTAGAATGGGACGAAGGCCCAATTGTGGGCGGTCCTAATGCTCCGTATTTCCAGAGTGAAAGAAAAGAAATATATCTCGATTGGGCCAAAAAACTCATTGCTTCTGGCAGGGCCTATGCTGATCCCACTCCGCCCGAGACCATCGAAAAATACCGCAACGAATGTAGCAAAAACAAAACACCATTTTTGTATCGCAACTATCGCCCCGAAAACCCACCTAAATGGGAACAAGGCATGCCTCTTCGCTTCAAGGCCGAGCCCAAATCCTACGAATGGCACGACGAAGTAATGGGAGACATGAGCTCAGGGCCAGAAGTCCTAGACGACATTATTCTAATCAAAAAAGACGGTTTTCCTACCTATAATTTTGCACATATCGTAGACGACGCGGAAATGGGCGTTACACACATAATGCGCGGCGTTGAATATCTTTCTAGCACTCCAAACTATCTTGCGCTTTACGAAGCGCTCGAGCTTCCTCGCCCAAAACTAGTCTCTTTGCCTCATATTTTGGCTCCCCAAGGCAACAAAAAACTCAGCAAACGCGATGGCGCCAAATCTGTGACCGAACATCGCGATGACGGTGTTTTGGCCGAAGCAATGCTAAACTATCTAGCATGCCTCGGCTGGAATGACGGCACAGAAAAAGAAATTTACACCAAAGACGAGCTTATCAAAAGCTTTTCCTTAGATCGGATTCAAAACTCTGGCGCGCGTTACGACGACACTAAACTACTCTGGCTAAACGGTCAATGGATTCGCAAAATATTCGACGAGCAAGGCGTAGATGCACTTTACGCCCGTACAGAAGGTTTTTGGCCTGAAGTCGCAAAAAACGCTACTAACGAATACAAGAAACAAGTACTCTCAATCATTTATGATCGTCTCAAAACATTGTCAGATCTTCGCACTATGACCGACTATTTCTTTACAGAACCAAAAATAGATTTGGATTTTCTTGTTAGCAACAAGTTCCTCAAAAAACTATCAAAATCCGAGCTCGAAGACATGCTAAAACAAACTATTTCTGCGCTTTCAGAAATCACCGACTGGACCGCCGATAATCTGCAAGATGTTTTAAATGAATTATTGACAAAAACCGCCAAAAAACCTGCCGAGCTATTCAGTCTAATTCGTATCGCAATTAGTTTTGCGCCATTCTCCCCTGCTCTTAATCTCACCATGGAAGTACTAGACAAAGAAAAAACTCTGGCCAGATTAAACTTAGTGGCCAGAGCTTTATAAAATCTATAACGAAACTGCGATTGAGCGAATCTGTTTCTCGGTCAGTGTACCTTGAGCCGCCTCAATCTTGTATAAGAGACCTCCATTCACCCAAGATGCATTACTATTGCTGACATAGATTGTTATACCCTGCTCGCGAACTATAGTATAATTCTCTCCGTATTCAGGTTTAACATAATTAGACAATAATGCGCTAGAGTCCCAGGCTGATCTTTCTTCTTTTAGTGTAAAGCTATCACCAGTTTCAGACCTTAAGAAGCTCAAAGACACCTTATCGTTCTCGGACGTGATGCTAGAAATATTATAATCGCGAGGTACATAGCTAGGGTATTTAGCATCAATACCAGTTTGCATAGCTGCAACCTTCAACGACACATCCGGCATGCTCAAATTTACAAAATACGCAATCGCAAAAACCGCTGTCGCCGCACAAATCAAAGCTAGTGCTACCCGGCCAAAACCAAAATGCAACTTCTCTCCCTTAGTAGTACGAGTCTTCGGTGTTTCATCCATAGTAGCTGCCTGCATCAAGGCCTTCTTGATTGCCTGGTCTTTTAACTCTTTGGCGCTTACTTTTGGCGCCGTAGTTTGCTGGACGGAAACAACCCTTGCTTTCATTCTTTCGTTAGCCTTAGTCTGAAGCGGATGAGTAACAGCCTTTTCAGTAGTACTGACCTGAACTTTACGAGGTTGTTGTTGCGTGATAGTATCATTAAATCTTTTCACCTTAGCGCTTCTCTTAACCTGAACCATCGAATCCGTAGTGCGAACAGGACGCTTCACATATTTACGATTTAACGTAGTTGAAGCCTGCGTCTGCCTACGTACAGTCTTTGCCATCTGATGATTTTCGGATTGTTGCATTATTACCTCGCTTATTCTTATATCTATCATACTATTTATGTTTTAAAAACGCAAGAGCTAATTTTTATAAAATATATGGTATAATATAACTGTCATGGATCGAGACAAAATAAAACGTCGCCAAAGCTTAAAAGTAATCATTTCCGAAGCTATCATGGTACTTGCAGTTATCGTGACTGTGATTATTTTAGCTTTTATAGTCTCTGGCTACTGGCTAAATTCCGATTTTAAGGTCGAACGACAGGGGCTAGTTCAAGTATATTCTATCCCGACTGGAGCAAATATCGATATCGACGGCGAAGCTTCGTCTTGGCTTCAGCGCACCAACACCTCTAAGACCTTAACTAGCGGCAAGCATACCATCACACTTTCGAAAGATGGCTACGATACTTGGTCTAAGACTATCGACCTAAAAGAGGGTCTTCTCTACCGCCTTCATTATCCGCGTCTGTTTCTAAAAGACCGCACTCCTCTAGAAGTGTTAGATACTAGTACGTCTACCATTGCGACAATCTCGCCAGACTTTACCGATATGGTACTCATCAATAGCACTACCAAATGGCAATTAGTTAACCTCGAAAACGAAACATTAGAGCCAAAAAATCTCAATATTGCAACCTATTTTTCTGATGTCAGCATCGCCGAAGATGCCGCCACCGGCCTATTTAATGGCAAAATTCTTAACCTAAACTGGGACGCCGACGGCAATCATATCCTTTTCGAAATTGAGGGCGAATCAGCCAAAGAGTGGGTACTTATTGACGTGAGAAACCTCAAAAACAGCATCAATCTCACCAAAGAATTCGGCGCAGATTTCTCGAGGATCGAAATCCTTGATAATTCTTCTAATACTCTCCTTGCCGTCCAAAATGGCAATCTCCACAAGATTGATGTCTCCGGCAAATCCATTTCCGCCGTACTCGTAGAAGATATTGTCGATTTTGATCATTACAACAATACAGTTTTGTTTTCTGCCGCCAGCAATGACGAAGGCTACTATCTAGGCGTCTTCAAGGTCGGCGACGGTGAAGTTACCGAGCTCAAAACATCCTCACACCCCTCAATGGTCGCCATTGCAAAATTCTATGACGAAATATATTACGCGACAATCCACGACCAGTCGGTATCGCTTTTCAAAGAATCCCCAGAATTCACCAAGGTTTCGGATTTCGAACTGAGCTTCACGCCAGACCGTCAAAGAGTCGGTCAAGGGGGCGAATTTATTCTTATGTATTCTGACAACCATATCGCCACACTCGACATGGAGGCTATCGCCATTAATGAATGGACGATTGATAATGGCAATTATGGCTGGCTAGCAAACGAAATGGTCTACACGGTATCCGACGGCGAATTAATCACTTACGATTTCGACGGCAACAATCGTCGCGCGCTAGCAAAGAACGTTTCTAGTCATTTTCCAGCCGCCATCACAAACGACAAATGGCTTTATTACTTTAGCGACGGCTCGTTAATTAGAGAACAAATCGTTAAATAAACTAAGCTCCAGTTAACCAATTCCAGATTCCCTCAAAGAAGGAAGGCTCATTGGATGGTAGAGAATCTCCACTGTTTTGGTCAACTGTAGGCAAGTTTTCTGATTTAGTCGCATTCTCGACGCTCGGCGAAATCTGCTCTGCGGTCACTAACAAGCGATACCTAGAAGTTCCAAGTGGCGTACAGGTTACCAAGGTGAGCAATGGTTTATCGGTGTTTACGACCAAAGCTGCTACATTAGTTGGCTCCACGACCTCCTTTTTCACCACCTGATATGTGTATCTCACCGAATTGTAGTTTATATAAATCAAATCACCGTCTTCTAGCCTCTCTAGTCCCGAAAAAATGTATTTGTATTGATTTGAGCTATAAATATCTCCCGCAGAGTGTCCCGTAATTACAGTCGTACCAATTTCTCCCGGATATGCGCTCGCCCCAGCAATCCGATAGTGCGCCACACCGTTATTCATTGCCGGCATTACCTCGGATAGTGAAATGCCGAAATGTACCGGCACATCCACATTTAGTTTTGGAATAATCAGGCGTGGATCTGGCGAAACCGTCTGGGTAATTGTCGGGTCGATCGCTTCGATTTCAGTTGCCGGTGTATCTCCAGGCGAGACATAAGCCATAATCGGAGCAAATATCAATCGGTTATACTGCAAGAAAAGCACTAATAATACCACGGCAACTCCTGCTAAAATCGGAATCAAATGACGACGCCGACGCGATTTTTTGGCATTGTCGGTAGCCTTTTTTCGCACTAATCGGCGTAAATTATCACGGATACTTTCTTCCCCGTTTTCGGAGTTTTCGTACGCGCTGTCTTGAACACTAATCCCGTTTTTTAATGACAATCCAGAAGCATGATTTATCTTGGCGCTCGATTTTGCGATCGAACTCAAAATCTCCTCTTCTTCAGCTCTTTCTCGGGCTTGTTTTAGCTTTTCCTTTTCAATATAATTCCTGGCGGCCTTTGAATAGTATTCGCTATAGTATTTTTGGTAATAATCTTGCCAAGCTGAATGATACTTTTTCCAGGATTCAGAGTTGATTTTTGAAGTGACCGGCTCGTTTTTGAGATGAGAATTGTTTTCTTGAATTTCTTTCGTAGCTTTTTTTGCAGGGTCAGCATAAGCCGCCAGAACCTTTTTTCTGGCTAATGCTGCGGCAGCTTGTCTTTGCAGGTCAGAAGAATTATGCCCACCGTTTTCGGAATTCATAACACGATTATAGCATATTTTATCAGTTTATGATATAATTACAGCACTGGGCGAGTGGCGGAACTGGTAGACGCGCTAGACTCAAAATCTTGTGGTAGCAATACCGTGAGGGTTCAAGTCCCTCCTCGCCCACCAACATAGAATAAGCCAACAGGCTTATTTTTTAAACACCACCGTAAATTTCGTCAATGTTTTGTCGCTTTCGCAACTAATATTCCAATTATTCTGCACGCAAAGTGCTTTAGCGATGGCTAGGCCAAGCCCAGAGCCATCTTTCGTTTTGTCAGTTTGGTAAAAACGATCAAACACTTTTTCCGAATCACCCTTAGAAATTTTAGCTCCATCATTCGAGACGGAAAACTTGTTTTTCTCTAAAACAACAGAGATTTTTTTATTCCCATATTTTGTTGCGTTATCTAATAATATATCTAATACTTGCAGAAAATCTCGTTTTGGTAATAAGACAAGCTTCTCTTCTGGATTGGAGTTAAAGGTTATACTTCCCTTGAATCTCGGCTTGAATACTTCAATACGTTTTTTAATTTCCGCCTCCAAATCTATCTCCTCAGAAATACCTTTTTCAATGCTGCCCGCGTCCATTTTAGCTAGCTGCAACAAATCTAGGACTAGCTTGTTTGCGCGATCAATTTCACCTTCAATATTAGATTTCCATTTCTCATTTTCTTTATCTACTTCAAGCGCTTCCATATTCGCTTGTATAGTAGCAAGCGGCGTCTTTAATTCATGAGAAGCGTTAGCTATAAATAGTTTTTGCTTTTCGTAAGAATCTTTTACGGGTTCAACGATTTTTTGTGAGGCAAAATACACAATCAAAAAAGTAGCAACTTCTATAATTGCGCCGACACACAAAAGGGTAATAAGAAGACGTTCGCTACCCTCTCTTCGATCATCCTGAATAAATCTTTTTAGTTCCTGATCGTCATAAGTGGTCGGAGCCGGCATACTATAATCTGGCTCCGGAAGCGGTTTTGGCTCTGGACGCGTCGTAGACGAAAAAACCATAATTAGTACACCAGACAGGATTATCACTGCGGTCGTGATAGTCATCGTAATAATAATAATTCGGTTTCGTAATTTCTTAAACATTTTATTTACTCGTTAATTTATAACCTAAACCACGAATGGTGACGATTTTAGCTTTGCTGTGGATTTTTTTCAACAATTTACGAATTCTAGAAATATACGATTCAACATAGTTGTCCTCTCCGAGACCATCTTCTCCCCAAACTTTCGCTAGCAGGTGTTCTTTACTAATTAGAGATTCTGGCGATTTCAAAAATTCGGTTAGTATCTCAATCTCTTTGGCTGTTAATTGCTCGCCATTCAAAGTCGCATTAGTTTTGTCCAAAACTAAATCACCAAAACTAATATCTGAAACATCTATCTGTTTTGGTCGGCGCACCAAGGCCTTTACTCTAGCCACAAGTTCAGCGGTTTTAAATGGCTTAGCAAGATAATCGTCAGCTCCATGATCAAGGTGACTAATTTTTGTCTCAACTTCCGACAAGGCCGAAAGCATAATTACAGGGGTTTGGACATTTTTCTCGCGCATACGTTTCAAAATGTCTGTACCAGATAATTTTGGCAACATAATGTCCAAAACTACGCAATCATAAATATCACTCATGGCATTGTTTAGCCCAGTCTCGCCATCGCTAGCCAAATCAACTGAAATCCCTTGCTTTTCTAGGTTATGTTTCACGGCCTCCGCCAGGAAGGTAGCATCTTCTACATATAGTATTCTCATAATTCTCCTTGTTTAATTATATTATAATTTTGCTCTTAAAAGTTAAAACGAAGCTGAAAACATTTCTTGCATCACGTTTAAGGTTCTTTTCAGGAAAACAAGTCATAATAGGCTGTATAATAATTAAAAAGGAGTATTACATATGGACGACAAAGAAAACAATAAAAAAGACATCGCGAAGGAAAAAATAATTCTTTTCGTAATCGGTGTGCTGGTCGGAGCAGTAATATCAACGGCGGCTTTTCTCATCTACACGAAAACACTAGGCACAAGTAGCGATGCCAGTGGCTCAACAACGATGCAGATGCCTAGTGGTACTCCACCAGAAATGCCTAGCGGTGAGGGCGGACAAAACAGCCAAGGCGGCACTCCGCCAGAAAAACCAGCTAGCGAAAATACCTCACAAGACGACAATAGTTAAAGGAGGTTATAGTGAACAAGAAACAGATTATTATTTATACATCTATAATCGTCGCACTAGTTTTAACTCTAGGTATATTATGGTTTTTGATTATTGACACGGTGAATTCCAGGAATATGGCTGGAGACGTCAATACATCAAGTATTAGCCCATCTGCTTCCTACTCTGCAATCAAAGAGATTACAACAGACGAAACTATCGATGGTGGAGAATTCGCATCAACCAATAGTGACGAAAATGCTATCACTGTTTCGGGGAATATAACGGCCACATTGTCCAACATTAATGTAACCAAAACAGGTGACTCGGACGGTGGTGATAATACGAGTTTTTATGGCACAAACTCCGCAATCATCGCTAAAGGTGGCGCAAACCTCACGATCAAGAATGTAACTATTACTACCGACGCTACTGGAGCAAATGGGGTGTTTAGCTATGGTGGTTCAGCGACCACAAATAATTCCACATCTGACGGCACCACGATAAACATTTCCGACTCCACTATTACTACGAGTAAAGACAATTCTGGTGGCATCATGACCACTGGTGGCGGCATCATGAATGCCGAAAACCTTACTATTACTACCGCTGGTACTTCTAGTGCAGCAATTCGCTCGGATCGTGGTGGCGGGACGGTCACGGTAGACAAAGGTACTTACAAAACTACCGGCAAGGGTTCTCCAGCGATTTACTCTACGGCAGATATCACCGTCAAAAACGCGACGCTAGATTCATCCGCTTCCGAAGGGGTAGTGATTGAGGGCAAAAACAGCGTCACGCTTGAAAACGTCACTTTAACCGATACTAACAACACCCTAAATGGCCAGTCGACGACCTACAAAAACATTTTCTTATACCAATCCATGTCCGGAGATGCCGTTTCCGGCGAAGCAGTATTTACTGCCAAGAATTCAACTATCACCACTAACAAAGGCGACAGTTTTTATGTGACAAATACAACCGCAACTATTAATCTAGAAAATAATCAGATTATCAATCATGACTCAACTGGCAATTTTCTTAGAATTCAAGCCGATTCGTGGGGCAATTCTGGTAGCAATGGCGGTACGGTCACGCTAAATATGACAAATCAGTCTGCCACCGGAAACATTGTTGTTGATTCTATCTCGAGTTTATCGATTAATCTAAGCAACGGCTCGTCGTTTGAAGGCGCTATTAATAGCGAAAATGCAGGCGAGGTATCTCTAAACCTAGATAGTTCTAGTACATTAACTTTGACTGGCGATACTTACATAAAATCGCTAACCAACACTAATACGACTAATGGCAATATCAATCTAAATGGATACAAATTGTACGTTAATGGTGTTGAACTAAAATAAACCCCATATATAATAATACAACCCGAAATTCGGGTTGTATTTTTTATTTGTCCCAGTCAAATCCTTCGCCGTAATGTCCCCACATTGCGGTTTTTTCGTAGATCGGTCGCTTCAAATCCAAATACTTAATAATGCCATTTGGCGTGAGGTCGTAGCCTTCAATCTCCTCTGGCTTACCATCGACAATTACCGTTTTTTCAAGAGGCTCAGCGTAGCCGATCGCATATGCTAGCCGCACCAGCACTTCATGCGCCTTGCGCTTTCTTAAATAATCCACCGCGATGCGACGTGCCATATAGGCTGCCGAACGGTCTACCTTCGAAGGATCTTTACCAGAATAGCAACCACCACCAATCGCGACGCGTGGTCCATAATTATCTACAATTAATTTGCGCCCAGTAAGTCCCGTATCTGCTTCAAATCCGCCTTGGTTCCAGTCGCCAGCTGGATTTAAATGCAGTTCCAGTTTTCCTTCGAGTTCTTGTTCAGTAATAAAATCGCGCACTAACTTCTCTAATTCATCATGCGATACATTCTGGAAGCTTGCCACAATCGAATCAATCGTGCCATCGGGTGCAATCGTAATTTGAGTTTTACCATCATACGGATGCTTTTTAAAAATAAACTGGTTAAGCCTTCTCGCGAGCACCACCTCGAGTGGTAGCATCTCTTCGGTTTCGTCGCAAGCATAGCCAATCATGATTCCCTGGTCGCCCGCGCCGCCCGTATCCACTCCGGCTGCAATTTCCGGTGATTGTTTAACGATTTTGGTATGAATCTCCACATCGTCACCGGCAATTCGTTTCGCAATCGCAGGGATATCGACTTCGGCAGTCGACGTAATTTCGCCAGTTACAAAAACTACTCCATGTCCTCCGCATGCTTCTGCTGCTACGCGCGCATTCGGGTCGTCTTTTAAAAACGCATCCAAAATCGCGTCGCTGATTTGGTCGCATAATTTGTCTGGATGTTTTGGAGAAACGCTCTCCGCAGTTCTATAGAACATATCTTTCCTTTCTGGTCGGACTTACCACCTTGGCAAAGCTAGGTTGGCAGGAGGTCATGGGGCCGCTCCCTCGCTCCTTCTTGATATTCGTGATACAATTATAACATGAAAATTGCATTCTTTTCGGATTGCTATTTAGACCTAACGGGCGGTATTGTTAGCTCAATCAATGCCCAAAAAGCCGAGCTCGAAAAACGCGGTCACACGGTTTACGTTTTTAGCTCTGGATATCCCAAATCTTCAGCTACGCACCAGAAGCTCGCAAAGCAAAATATCTACCAAGTCCCCAGTTGCAAATTATTCTTTCGTGGCTTTACGCCGGTTTCACGTCGTCCACGCATTATAGAAAAATGGCTCCTTCGTGAGCATCCCGAGCTAAGAGATTTTGACGTTTTTTACATTCATTACGAATCAGGTTGTTCAATCGCGGGCCTTCGTCTAGCCAAAAAGCTCAATATCCCCACCATTCAAGTTATGCATGGCCGAGAAGACATGGGCGAAAGCAATATTATCCCCGCCGGTTTTCGTACTTTTGTGGCCACTTCGCTAAATTGGTTCCATTCTTGGTATTTACCTCATCCAGTTAAAGTTTCGTGCGACAACTATCTTGCTGATACAGCCGCCAAAGCAAAAATGTGGACTTTGATGGTCAATCACGCAAACGCCGCCGATTTAGTCCTCACTCCTTCTGAACATTTCCGTCAAAAATTAATACATTATGGAGTCAAGCAAGAAATCCGAGTCTTCCCCAATGGTTATGCCGACAAAAATTACCCCAAAAACCCCGCCTTGCGCACTTTCGCCCCTCACGAATCACTCCGAATCATCTGGCACTCGCGTCTCTCTGGTGAAAAACGCATCATGACGTTTTTAAAAGCTCTTTCTGAGCTAGAGGGTGAATATTATCTTGATGTTTTTGGTGACGGACCAGACAAAATCAAGGCCGAGCAGTATGCTAAGCTCCATCGGCTCAAAGTAAAATTCCACGGCGATGTCAAATTCGAAACACTAAAAGACTCGATCGAAAAGGCCCACCTAGATGTTTTGACGTCTTATAACTACGATACTTTTGGTATGACTTTGATCGAAGCCGAGGCTTACGGTACACCAGTTTTTTTCTGCGACCCAGACATGCGAGAAGTTGTTCCAAAAGGCAGTTTTGTTTTGAGCACGTCCGAAAGTTCCGAAGATATGGCAAAGGCGCTTGATGATTTAATAGGCCACCCCGAAAGAATTGCAGAGATGAGTAGAATTATGCTTGCTCATCGCGAGGAGGTCCTAATCAGCCGCCGTATCGAAATCTTAGAAAAAGCAATTAGTGATATAATTAAAAAATGAGATACTTGGCCGACCTCCTTACTTTATCGCGCTTTATTCTAGCGTGCGTCTTGCTAACTCTGGCCTTTGTTGGTAGTCCTGCCGAAAACGCCTTCATTATTTTTCTAGTTGCTGAACTTACCGATGTTTTTGACGGCACTTGTGCTCACAAATGGCCATTTCCCAAAAACAAAGTGCCAAAATATCGCAAATACGCTGCCCGGTTCGACATTATTTCGGACGTCTTACTGGCGGGTGCGCAAGTCTTGTTCTGTATGCTTCAGGTCAACCTAATCGCTGGTCTCGTAGTAATTGGCTTTTATGTCATCATCTGTGGCGTGCTAGAATTTATTCTCTACGGCAAACTCTTTGGTCATCCCGATGATTGCACCAAAAATTCCCTCATGCGGCGCAATTTTCCACTCGCAAAAACCATCGTCCTCTTTAGACGCCATTTATATGCGATTTGTCTAGGCATTATTAACGCCCTAATTCTCTTTGCTACGAGTTGGCCCGACCCAGTCAAATATGGCTTATTCGCTCTCGGTTGTCTAATTTTTGTTTTTGCTTGGTTTTTCCTTCGTCAGCGCCGCGAAAACGTTTCTCGCGATGCAGTAGAGCTCGAACAACAACTCTCCAAATCTAATCAAACACGGCGCAAGTCGTAGCCCTGATAAAATTATTCGGGTTAAACAAATTAAGCGCTGCAACCTTGGCAGCCAATTCTCCGTTCCAAAAATCTAACGGCGCATAGCCAGTTTTACTAAGCGGTATCGCTCGCACTTTTCCGCTACTAGCAATCAATATCTGCTCGTTATGTAAAGTCACGACGGAAATTGGATAGCTCAAGGTAAATTTATGTAATACTTCTGCAACTTGCACTAATGACTGTGAAAGAAGTAGCATTCTTGGGTAATAAATTGCTCTCAGTAATTTTTGAAGTTGTACTACCGAGGCAAATAAGACAAGGTTTTCGTTCATCAAAGTTTTTTCCGCTCCCGTCTCCGTCAACAAATCCACCGCATCACGCGTGATTAACAGAGATTTTTCGGAACTTTTGTACGCGCCCGCTAGAGCTCGCGCCGTCATAGAATTTTTGGACAAATCTCCTAGAACCAAATTAAACTCAGCTGTGCCAAAAATATCGGTTAGCTTCTGGCTTTCATTAAACGAACCGGACTCCGTCGATGGTAAAAACTGGATATTCGGCAAATCTGGTAATTTGCCCTTCAAAGCATCCGGTAGAATCACATTTACTTCTCTGATTTTATAATGATTAGCCAAAAACTCCGCTACTTTTATCTCAGTACGAAAGCTATTTGCATTTCCGCCAATTATATTCACCGACCCTTGTGCTCTTTCCGGAATATTCCAGCCAAGATCCTCATCAGGATTTTTTTCGACCTTCTCAAAATAATCCACTTACACCTCCAATTCTATTGAAACCGGGCAATGGTCCGAGCCCATCACATTCTCGTAAATCTCGGCCGATTTAAGCTGCGCCAGCAAAGCTTTAGAAACAAAGAAATAATCAATTCTCCACCCTACGTTGTTTTCGCGCGCGTGGCCCCAATGTGACCACCAAGTGTAGCGCACTTCGTCCGGATGCAAAGTTCGAAAAGTGTCGACCAGCCCCGCTTCAATATAATTCGTAATTCCCCGTCTTTCTTCATCCGTAAAACCAGCCGAATGATGATTTGTTTTTGGCCTCGCGATGTCGATTTCTTCATGCGCCGCATTAAAATCGCCGCATACCACCACCGGTTTTTTCTTCTCTAAATCCTTCAAATACTTCAAAAACTCTGGGTCCCATTTTTCTGCGCGGAGCCCTAATCTCTCTAGTCCGTTTTTAGAATTTGGCGTGTATACATTCACCAAGAAAAATTTCTCAAATTCCGCCGTCAAAACGCGCCCTTCAGTCAAAGGATCGCCGAATGAGTCTGCAAAAATCTGCTCGGTCGGCAGAGTATAACTTACTGACAACGGCTTAATCTTCGTAAAAATCGCCGTGCCAGAATACCCTGGTCGCTCGGCTGAGTTCCATAATTCTTCGTACTCAGGCAAGTCAATTTCCGCTTGGCCTTGTTTAGCCTTTGTCTCTTGAATGCACAAAATATCTGGCTGTTTTCGTTCAATAAAATCCTGAAACGCACCCTTTTTTATCACTGCACGAAGCCCATTTACATTCCATGAAAAAATCTTAAGCATATCTACCTCTCTCAATGTCACGTTTTTTAATTGTTTCGCGTTTATCGTATTTTTTCTTACCTTTCCCTACCGCAATCACGAGTTTGATATATCGCGAACCGCCTAATAACCTCACGGGCACAATAGTAGACCCAGCCACCTTCTCGCGCGCAAGCGCCGCAATTTGTTTTTTGGTCGCCAGTAATTTGATGTTCCTCGCCGTATCTGCGCCCAGAGTCAAATTATTCAGCCAAAGCTCATTCCCGCGAATCGTCACAAAAGACCCTTTTAATTGCGCACGATGATCGCGAATTGCTCGCACTTCAAGACCAGACAGAGACATTCCTACCGTCAGTTCGTCGCCCAAAACATAATCGTAATGCGCTCTACGATTTACTGTCACACTATCAGGAGTCTTCCGTTTTTTCATATTTTAATTATATCATATCTATAAAAGCTCTTTACAAAGCCATCCCAGTTATGTTAAAATTAAGTAGTAAAGGGTATTAATGAAAGATAAAAACAAATTCTTATTAGCGAGCATGTCGGTTGGTTTGTTAGGTCTGGTTTTTGCATCTTCCACCTCCGCCCTCACCTACCAGGAAGAAATCCCAGTCTCATTTACCTTTAATCGTGGCCTGTCACTCACAGTCTCTGCTTCTGATCTACATATCTATAATCTAGTGCCAGGTAATTCTGATGAAAGTAATATTATTACAGTAACTACTACTTCTAATAATGCCACAGGATATGTCCTGACTGCTTCTGTAGGTAATAGTACTAAAAACACTACTAATCTAGTCAATGGCTCTAATAACTTTGCAAGTATTGCTACTAATGCCAGTCAAGCATCACTCACTACAGACAATACATGGGGATATTCTATTTCTACTAATAATGGTTCTAGTTGGTCTAATTACTCAGGCCTCCCTATCTTTTCATCCACTACCTGGAAAGAAATAGCTAGTACTAATGCTAATGGTACTACCAGCATCCTATTCAAAATTGGCGCCAAAGCCTCTTCTTCCCAAGCTGCTGGTGATTATACTAATGTGATTAATTTTACGGCGGTGACGAATTTCGCACCAGTTTCTATAACTGACGCTTTGGGGAGCGCTGGTAAATCTCAACATAATGGCTATTATAAAATGCAGGACATGAATCAAAGTATTTGCGGTGCGGTAGAGTTAAATGGTGAAAGCTCACAAACGCAGCTAATAGACATTCGCGATAATAAAGTTTATTATGTGGCTAAACTAGCTGATGGCAATTGTTGGATGACGCAAAACTTAGATTTTGATATTGATTCTACCCGTACTTACACTACGTCTGATACAAATATTTCTTCCAGTTGGACTCCATCTCTCTCAACCTATCCCACCAATAACACTACTTGGACCAATTCGTATCGATCTCCAGAGTCATATGACCCAGGTGATTTGTGTTGGAATGGTACAATCTATACCCAAAACGGCGCTCTTAATAACCGCACTACTTCTTGTGCCCAAAACGGAAATCACTACCATATAGGTAACTATTATAATTTGCCGGCTGCATTCGGAAATTTTGTTTACGGTTATGAGTATCACGTAGGCGACGTTATAAATGGCAACATCTGCCCTGCCGGCTGGACGTTGCCGGGAACAAACAAAAACGATTTAAGTTCTGGTTCGTTTGGTTATTTAGTGGATGAGCTTTCTCTAACGTCTGGTATTAATGGCAATATACATGCCTCCCCTGTTTATTTCGTCTACAACGGTTATAAAAATACAGACGGCTTAGTTTCGTTTGGCTATTATGGAAACTATTGGACCAAAGTAGCATCAATCGAAACCGTTTCGCGCGCATATATGCTTAAATTTTTAGGAGATGGAGAGATTGGCTCGTTTGGCATAGATGGCGCAGACTCTATTGGTGGAATCGGTCAACCTATTCGCTGTATTGTTAAATAATGACTAATGACACAAGTGTTAACAAAATGTAATTAATATAAACGTCACATCTAACATTTCACGCCCCCCAAGACTGGACATCTTCAACTTTTTCTCATGAGCTTTGTAATTTTTATCGTGACTGCCAACTTCAGCCCAAAAGGCTTTTGAATGATCCATACAAACAAGATGCACTTGAGCTATATCTAAATGCTTACAAAAAATCATCTAGTGTTGTCTGTCTGTCCTTTCCTGACTAATGTCCCCGAGTTTAGATGATAATTAGCTATTTACGCTACTCTCACGCACTCTTCCCCCACCAAATCCTGCAATTTCTTTAGCAGCTCTTCCGACACCTCAACCTTAAACGGCATTTTTAATGGCTTCTTCGTCTCCCCGTCTTTCATGACGAGCACCACTTCTTGTACGCCCAAATAAATATCCGCCAGTCTTCGAATCGCCGTCAATACTTCTGTATCATCTGGATTCTCTATCAAGATATACAACCTTTCTTTGCGCGGGTCTTTGGGTGGCTCCTTTAATATCCTCACTGTCTCTGTTTTCGGAGTTTCCGTACGCGATCCGTTCGCGCCATTACCTCTGTAAACTTTCTCAGCAGAAGACCAACTACGTTTACTTCCTGGCGCGGCTATAGGTGCAGCTAGTTTAGTCCCGGTTGGTTTGTATGAATCCAGCACTTCGTCCGAAATAAGCTCCACCGATTCCGCCAATAGTTTCACGTCCGAAGTGATTCGCCCACTTTTATCGCGCGCGTTCACGCGCCCGCGTACGCGCACCACATTATCTACTTCCAATTTTCCACCAAACTCTGCAAAGACCGACGGAAATACGATGAATTCTATCTCGTCCGTCTTGTTTTCCATCTTTACGAACGCCATTTTGTCGCCTTTTTTGGTTAAAATCGAACGCACCGCCGTGATGATCCCACCCACTGTCACCATTTTATTGTCATTATCTTCACAAACGCATGACATCGGATGCGTTTGCTCCTCAAAGTACGTATCATATTTGTCTAGTGGATGGGCCGACAAGTATAGTCCCATCAAATCACGCTCCCACATCAAAAGTTCCTTATCAGGATATTGTACTGGCGCCGGCTTGATTTCTACCTCTGGTACCGCTCCCGCTTCGCCCATCATACCAAAGAGATCTGTTTGTCCCGAGCCGACATCTTTTTGAATTTTGGCCCCATAAGCCTGTATTGCTTCCAGGTTAAACAAAAGATCCGAACGGCTAGACTTGAATCGGTCGAACGCACCCGTCTTGATCGCCGCTTCCCAAGATTTTTTATTAAACTTAGTGGAGTCTACTCGTTTCGCGAAGTCACACACCGACTTAAACGGTCCATTCTTGTCTCGCTCTTCAATTACGATGTCTTCGACCAAAGATTTTCCCATATTTTTGATTCCGGATAGTCCAAACCGAATTGTGTTTTCGCCGCCCACAATACCAAAATCGCCATAAGACTGATTAATATCAGGACCGAGCACTTTAAGCCCCATCTTTTTACATTCTGCGATTTCAATTGCCAAACGATCCGTCCAGCGCATATCCGCCGTCATGAGAGCCGCCATAAAGGCATCCGGATAATGCGCTTTGAGGTATGCCGTCCAATACGCAATCAAGGCATAACACGCCGCGTGTGACTTATTAAAACAGTAATTAGCAAATTCCAAAAGCTGATCCCAGAAAGTCTCCGCAATTTCCTTCGTCGCGCCACCTACTTTAATCGCTCCTTCAATAAACTCCGGCTTCACCTTTTTCATCAAATCAATCTTTTTCTTCCCCACAGCCTTACGCAAAGTATCCGCCTGGCCACCAGTAAACCCACACCATGTCCTCGAAATCTGCATGAACTGCTCTTGGTAGATTAAAATCCCGTAAGTATTCTTAAGAGCTCCTTCTAGACCGGGATGGAGATATGTAATTGGTTCTTCGCCGTGTTTTCGTCGAATAAACGAATCAATAAATTGCATCGGACCAGGGCGATAGAGCGCCACCATCGCGATGATATCTTCAAACGTAGACGCCTTCAAATCTTTAAGATATCGCTTCATCCCCGCCGACTCCAATTGAAATACGCCCGTCGTTTCGGCTCGCTGTAACAGCGCAAAGGTTTCTGGGTCGTCCAGCGGCAAAGCTGACAAATTAATATCATCATGATAAACTTTGCGAATCATCCGGAGTGCATTATTAATCACTGACAAGTTAGACAGTCCCAAAAAGTCCATTTTAAGTAACCCTAATTCTTCGACCTGTCCCATCGGAAATTGCGCTGCAACCGGACCTTTAGCCGACACCTCTAAGGGCAAAAACTTCACCAAATCATCTGGTGCAATAATCACCCCACAGGCATGCACGCCGTGGTTACGGATAGTACCTTCTAGTCGTGAAGCAAAATCAATCACTTCTTTGGCTGTCGGGTTAGTTTCGTATTCTTGTTTCAAATCTGGCACTTCTTTGATTGCGTCCGCAAGATGTATGTGGTGCCCCTGTACTGGATCTGGTACCATTTTGGCTAGCCTGTCCGCCTCCGCATACGGCACCTCGAGCACTCTAGCCACATCCCGCACCGCGTTTTTCGCCATCATTTTACCAAAGGTCACGATATTAGACACTCGCTCCTCGCCATATTTATTTGTGCAATATTCAATCACTTCATCACGACGTGTATCTTGGATGTCTGTATCAATATCTGGCATACTAATTCGGTCCGGATTCAAAAATCTTTCAAATAGCAGATCATATTTTAACGGGTCTAGCTCCGTAATCCTTAGCGCATAGGCCAAAATCGAACCAGCCGCGCTGCCACGTCCCGGTCCATATACAATACGTTGAGATTTGCCCCAGTTGATAAAATCTTGCACAATCAAGAAATAGCCGTTATAACCCATCTTATCTACTACCGATAGCTCATAATCGATGCGCGGCAAAACTTTGTGCTCGTCGTCCCGTTCTTTGTCTACTTTTTCCAACATTTTACGGCACTTAGCGATATCTAGTTTCTCAGCCTCCTCCAGCGATTTATCCCCATAGCGATACACCAACCCCTGAAATACTAGTTTGTCTAGGTATGATTTTTCGTCTTCACCATCTGGTACTGGAAATTTCGGAATCAAAATCCGCCCGAGTTCCAAATCTACATTACAGCGTTCAGCGATTTTTTTAGTATTTAGCACCGCTTCCGGACAAGTGTCTTGCCAGTGTTCGATAATTTCCTCTGCCGGAATCACGTGTAAGTCATAATCTTTCAAAGTCATCCGATTCGTATCGGACAAATACGCAGCAGTACCAATGCAAAGCAAAACCTCATGTGCATCTTGATCTTCGTGCTTCAAATAGTGTGCGTCACAAGTTACGACGAGCGGCAGGCCTAGCTCCTTTGCATGTGCCATGTGCCAATCATTCACCTTTTTCTGCTCTTCCGAATGCGTAGAAGACTTCGGATGACCATGGTCCTGCATTTCCAAATAAAACCGGTCTTTAAAGACTTTTTTGTACCAATTGATTAATTCAATCGCGCGCTTATCGTCTCCCGCTCGAATTGCTTCAGAAATCTCCGAGCCCATACAACCGGATAGACAAATAATTCCTTCATTATACTTCTCTAAATCTTCATGGTCAGTACGCGGCCGGTAATATTTACCATACTCCTCGGCTCGGCTCATAATGCGACAAAGATTTTCATAACCTTTGTTATTCATAGCCAACAAAGTCACATGGAACCTCTGCTTATCGTGCGCAGGGTCTTTATCAGTCTTTTTACGAACCGCCACATAAGCCTCCAAGCCCAAAATCGGCTTGATTCCAGCACTATTGCATTCTTTATACAACTCAACAAGTCCCGACATTGTGCCGTGGTCAGTCACAGCCACCGCCTCCATGCCGTCATTTTTGACAAATTTTACCAGTTCTGGTATTTTTGTCAGCCCATCAAGAAGCGAATAGTGCGTGTGGTTATGTAAGTGTACATAATCGCTCGCCTTTAATTTCATTTCTTCTCGCTAGATTTCTTTTCTGCGGCCTTTTTTACTGGTTTTTTCGCTTCTTTTTTTGTGCTTTCTTCAATCTCTTCGGTTTCTCCGAAATCAGCTATTTCTTCGAGCTCTTCTTCCTCGATTTCTTCACCTTCATCTTCACCCAATTTGATAAATTTGCCGGCAATTGCCCCCACTGCTGCACCAAGGATTGCTCCAAGGACAAATTTACTAGCCCCACTCTTATTTTTCTCCGTTTTTTCTGCCATTTTCGCTCCTTTCCTTTGATTCTTTTGCCTTTTCCTTTAATTTTGGGTTGATGTATTTGTTTACAAACATTTCTACGGTCCCACCGATAGAAGTCATACCTTTCACATTTGACACGATTCCGTTAGTGTTTTTAGCAATATCTTTGCCCTCAATCATGATTTCTTTAGCCTCTTTAGTTAGGCCGATTAATTTAATGAGTAGTATTATCGCCGTCAC
Organism: Candidatus Nanosyncoccus sp.; assembly: GCA_045603565.1. Classification (GTDB taxonomy): domain Bacteria; phylum Patescibacteriota; class Saccharimonadia; order Saccharimonadales; family Saccharimonadaceae; genus Nanosyncoccus. The sequence goes on from JAZUML010000013.1 coordinate 33,182, forward strand.
CAAAAACACAAATAGTGTTACGGCTAAGATTGCTACTAATATCCATTCAGCTGTATTCATATATTATTTCTCCTTAAAGCCATTATATTATTTATTCTCATAATTCTCAATCATTTTCTTGACGTCATCAGCATAATCGGTCTCAGATAGGACATATTCGAGATGTGCTAGGAAATAATTCTTTGGATCTCCTGTAGTAATCCACTTGCCTTGGCTCTTCACAATCACTACATCACCGTCTTCGGTTAATTTCGTAATAGCATCGCTAGTCCAAAGCTCATCATCTAGACCGGTATTAGACGGTATCAAATAATTAAAGATTTCTGGCGTTAATAAATATCTGCCATAGCTCGTCAAATTGCTCGGGCTAAGGTCTGGAGTTTTTGGTTTTTCTACGATATGGCTCAAAGTGCCATTTTCTTTCATCGCAATCATGCCATATTTATGCCAAACTTCCTCTGGCATTTCTTGGGCGGCGATTACTGCCTTTGCTTCAGGATGTTCCGCGTAGGCGTCAATTAGTACTTTGACATCACTAGGTCCCATAATCAAATCATCGCTATAAAGCACCACAAATGCATCTTCGTCTTCGACAAATTCCTTTGCAGTAGCAATCGGTGAGCCATTGCCGTACGGCAAAGTCGGATCTTGCTCAATCACGATGATTTTTGGAAAATTCAAAATCTCTTCGACAGGTTCAAACCTTTCGCTTTTCCCTTGTTTATCTAAGAGTTCTTTTACATTGTCGGCCTTACTATGGAAATAGTTTTCGTATATTTCTTTTGACATAGTGTTCGGCGTCGCCACAATGATTATTTCTTCAATTCCAGCTGCGGCGCATTCTTCCACGCAGTATTGCATCACTGGTTTGGCGCCGATTGGAATCATTGCTTTAGGGATGGTTTTGGTAATTGGTAAATAACGGCTGGCAAATCCAGCATCAGTTATAATAGCTTTTCTAACTTTCGCCATAAATAAGTTCTCCTTGAGACTTCATTATAACATATTTATTACCAAAAAGCACGCGGAGTCGCGTGCTTTTATTGGTGCGGTTCTAACGTTTTTTGCTGCTCTTTTTCGGAGCTTTTTTACGCGCTTCCTTGCGTGCGATTTTGTCTTCAATTCCCTGTTCGCGGTTGTGTACACCATAAATCAAACTTGTCACACCCACAATCAACATATAAGCGCCAAAGAAGCGAATAAAGGTTGTGATTTCAAAATTACCAGCGTTCAGGATAACCAAGCCAATCACACAACCACAAACACCAGCGAGAATGCGGATAAAACGATCGGTTGGATCTACTGTGGACAAGAAGCCATGGAAAATATCAATTACACCCGAAATAATAGTATAAACCGAGATAATCACTAGGCCAAGCACGAGATTATTCTTAGCAAAGAATAACAGGGCCACCGCTGCAAATACATCAATCAGTGCATCAATTATCGAGTTAATCCAGCCATGCTTCTTAGTCGAGCTGTACAGTGCACCTACGGCGTCAACGATCCCCATCAAAAGTAGCAATACACTAACAACGGCAATTACGTTTTCGATATTCGACATTCCGCCAAATAATGCAAAACAACCAAATATCGCCGCTAACGCTCCGCGTATCACGAACATAAACCAATGTTTATCAATAAATCTTCGATTAATTTTTGCCATAAACAATAATTCCTTTATTACTTATGCTTATTATATCACATTTTTATACGTGTCGTACTTTTTTGCGAGTGGTTTCTACGAGTTTAGTAAGCTGGTATTTAGTCGGCTTCAAAATCAAGTCATGAGCGGGTGTGTATTTCAATTCTTCACAGCCAAACGAGCGCTTAAATTCCGAAACACCATAAAACCGATGTGAAGTTTCTTCTAATCCCACAATCCCCCACAAATTATAACGAATACAGCCACGCTTTCGCGCCTCCTTCATGGCCGCCATATGGAGAAGCGGCGCCGCAGAATATTTAGTTCCAAGTTGCGAAGAAACGCCGTAATGATAGCTCGCCTCTGGCCCATAAAAAATCATAAAGTTTTGTGCTAAAATCTCGCCATCTTTCCTAGCGGTATAAATCAGAATCTCATTATTTTCGCGAAAAGCCTCAAACTGTTTCCTGAGAAATTCGCTAGAGAACGCCACATATTTTTGCCGCTCAGCGTGCTTCTTCTCTAATTCGCAAAATGCCTCAATCGAAGCATCCTCGACATCAGCGGTTATTTCAATCTCGTTTTTCTCGGCCTTTCGTAACTTCCTGCGAAACCCTTGCGAAGCACCAGCAAGAATTTCTTCCTCAGATTTAGTTAAATCCAAAATCCCAGCATATTCTACCGACAAATACATTGGCGCCTTTTTTAGCTTCAACTTTTTCATCAAATCTAGCGATTTCTCGGACAATTCCAATTGTGGTCGCACCCTTACAAAAACGCAATTATACTTCTTTCCTTGTTCACAAATGTCGTCGAAAACACTTTTGACTAGCTTTTTATCTTTCCAATCTATAATTGGTCCACCCGCAATCGCCATATAAGTACCACGCTTGGCGGTTTCTACTACTCCAGCATAAGCTCCGACGATCTTTTTACCCTCATATGCTAATCGCCGAACTACTTTTTTGCCTCGAGCTTTATGAAATTCATAAAAATCCCATGACTGCAGAAAATTTGCTTCTGGATGTGATTTTATAAACTTATCCCATTCCTCACGGTTTTCCGCGTCTTTCACAAATGCCTCCTTTTTTTGCGTGCCGTTTCTACTACTAAGTCCTTCAGATATCCTACTCGAGATATAATCATGTCATGCGCCGGCACATATTCTACTATCTCACCACCAAATCCAGTCTTAAAAGTGGTAACTCCTGCATATCGATGGTTTGGTTGCCCAGCTGGAGCAATTCCCCACAGATTAAAGCGCTCATAACCAGCCTTTTTCAAATCTTTTATCACTTGCCAAAGCAGTGCGTGGGCACCAGGCATTTTGCGATTCAAAAGTGTCGAAGCCGCTTCATAGTAATCACCTTCTCTACCGTCTTTTACAATCAACCCATAAGCAATTTTTTCGCCCTCCGCCGTCTCAGCTATGTATATCTCGGAGTCCAAAGCCTTACGCTCAGCCAATAAAGTTTTAAAATCCGGCGGAATAAACCCTTGCCTCTTTGCGGTTTCAGCCTGGACTTTATGGAATTCCTTAAAGATTCCCTCTGAATCGTCACGCAATATTTTGATTCCTAATTTATTTGCTCGTCTTACGTCATATCTGGTTTGTCTGCGCATTCCGGCTAATAGCTCATCTTCAGATGGTTTTAAATCTATTATTACGGTGTGCTCGGCGGCAAGATGCATAGGTGATTTTTTTAGGCTCAAGCTCTCTAATAATTCCAAATTCTCCTTTGTTGCAAAAAGCTGCGGCCTCATTCTTACAAATACACAATTCTCTTTTTCGGCCACAACCTTAATCTTGTTCATTACTTCATTCACTAGTTTTTTGTCTTGCCAATTAATCAATGGCCCACATGGTATTTCTAAATATCTACCTCTTTTTGCATTTCTTACGACCATTAGCGCACGCCCTTTGCCGCCAAAATCTTCTTCTATTACCTTCGCTCCTAAAATCTCGTTCATTTTGGCATAGCTTGGCGACTGCAAAAAGTTTGCCTCAGGAAATGCTTCTGTCACTTTATTCCAATCCATCACCCTCCTTTATCAAATGTTTTTGAATAATTTTCATCGCCGGCTCTAAGCTCTTTTTGGTGTAATATTTCGGCAAATTAATAATATGATTTGCTACGAACACCGCATTTGGACAATCTTTCTCCGGAAAACCCACTCTTTTATAATAACGCGCTGGCGAAACTGGTTTTTCATACCAAAATCCGTCCAGATAGTATCCGGCTTTTTTTAATTCAGCCAAGACTTCTGAGCGGTCATCGACTAGCACGAAGCTCCTTAAAGGCTTTTCTCCGTTTTTATTTAAGCTCTTGATTTGGAGCAAAGCACGCCTCGCTTCAAACTTACTAATCTTGCGGGTTAAGTCTAGCTTATTGTCGGCTGACTTTTCTACCCAGTGAATCGCTACCAAGAACCGCATCAAAGCACCACCAAGATGCACGGCACTAAGCCTACGCGAAATAGCGCCAAAAGTCGGATACCATCTGGCGCGCAAATGGTCAGATAGTTTCGGAGTTTGAAAAGGCGCTTCAATCAGGTTTTTATAGGGGTAGCGAAAAACAACTGCGCCACCAGAAATCGTATCAATTGATTTATCTTTACCAAAAGACAACGCTGCAGCAATCCCTACCGTGCCAGCTTCCCTGCCATCAGGATATTTCACTCCTGCACAATGCGCCAAATCCTCAATGATTTTTAATCCATGTTCTTTTGCAAATTTCTCAATCACCACTATATCTACCGGATTCCCAAGCGTATTTTGTACGATAATTCCTTTGGGTGCGGCTTTGGCGGCAATGTGTTCTGCGGACCTTGAGGACTTGGCCCGAGCGGCCCGGAGCGTGTCCGAAGGACACGCTGCCGCCAAAGCTGCACCTAGTGTATCAGCATTAAAATTCAGATTTTCTCTTGAAATATCTGCGAATATCGGTACAAGTCCCGCGGCTTTGACCGCTTCATATACGGCGTAACATGTAAATCCATTTACAATCACTGCGTCACCCTTGTCAAAATTAGCTTTTAGCGCTAACGCTAAGGCAGAGCGCCCATTTTTAGTCAAAACTACCCGTTCGCCGTCATATTTTCGCGCCAAAAACTGTTTCAAGTCGTCCAAATCTTCTTTTCGCCCCATTGAAAAAAGTTGGAAATGCCGATCTTCTCTAGAATAATTTGCAGCCATCCCTAGGAAGAATCTTTTCACTTTTTCATCCTTTCAATCAGAGTCACCAAAGCTCGAGCCAGTTCGTCCGGATTTGAAATATACGGCGCATGAGTCCAGTTGGCATAAAATTTCAATTCAGCGTTCGGCAATTTTTCGTACATTGCTGTGGCTTGTCTGGGCGGAGTAGTTGTGTCTTTCTTACCCCACAAAATACAAGTTTTGGTTTCAACCTTCGTCAAATCCAATTCCTTATCTGACGCTAGCATATTTTTCAACGTCTCTTTCATGTTATCTGGTGCTTTAGAATAATCTGTCGAGCCAGTTATTTTATGAAAAGCTTTGTCTATAAGCGGCACTTTTTTGAGCGGTTTACCTAATTTAGCTATTTTTTCTACTACTTTCTTCTTCGTCGAGGGTTCATAAATTCCAGCACTATCAAGCAAAATCAAATATTTTAGCTTGTCTGGGTCCTCGGCGCACATATTGAGCAGAATTCTTCCGCCATTCGAATGTCCGAGCGCAACTGCGCCATCTGGGATTTCTTTTTCCGCCCATTTTACGTAATCTTCAATCGTAAAAACTTTTTTCGATTCTTCGGTCAACCCAGGGACATGCAGCATTCTAACACTAAGGCCTTTTTCTCGCATCAACTCCAATGTTTTCTTCCAGGGCTCAACCGTGTAGGTCCACCCATGCACAATGTACAAATCCGCCATTACTCCACTCCTTTCATTATGAGTCTAACCCCCAACTCTTACGTCGTGCGACCGCCGCCTTTTCGCGCCGACATAGTTTTTTAGCGTCCTTTGGGTCGGCTAATAGTTTTTCAATGATCCATTCTAGGTATTGACTACCCTTAAATACTAAGGTTTCTCGCCCCTTTATTCGCTTTTCGATATATTCCAGAGCTTTCTTAGGGTCCAGCGTTGCAACCGCCGAAACACCAAGCTTTTTTAGCTCTGGCGCAGTGTATTTTTTAGTTCTCCGCCCCACCAAAATTACTTTTTCGGGCTTCACGTTGGCAATCAAATGTGCGAGCTTACGATGTTCTTCGCCAGTAATTGACCCCTGGTCTACAATATCGCCAATCACTAGCCATTTATGTTCAGCGTGCATTCTTTTTGTCATATCCAAAATCGAAGCCACCGAGATAATATGTGCGTTATAACTACTATCCACGATGTCAATTCCCTTTTTCCCCTTAAAATATGAACATCGTCCTGGCGCCATTTTGATGTCCGAAAAGTCTCCATTAAAAGGCATTTTTAAATATTTCATTAAATCTTGCAAAACTAATAAATTAAAGGATAAATCCTTTGGTTCTGGATGGTTGAAATGAAAAGTCGTATCACCGTAGGTAAAATCGGTGGAATCCGGATAAACCACGTATTTTTTAATCTTAGTCTTATCTATTGGGATTACTTTTGCGTCAATGTTTTTGGTCGCAACCGTCATCTCTTTTGAACCCGCATCAATATAGACCAACTTTGAAGTATTTTGTGGTAAAGTCGCAAATTCCGCCACAATTGCCTCATCAAGATTTTTAAAGCGTCCCTCCTCGACCTCTTTTTCGAATTGCACCGCATGAGAGCGTCCGACTGATACCCAGATCGTTACCTCTGGTTTCAGCCATTTCGCCAAAAACTCTGCCTCATGCGGACGTTCTCCGTCAATCTCTACTACATAAAACTTTTCCTTGTGGCGATAAAACCAAGACTTCAGAGGCGCCGCAATCAAGAGGTAAATCCACTTCAGTTTTGACCCTTTAATTCCCTTGAGTCCAAGCAAATCAAAAGACACCCCAAATGCCGAATTTGCATCGTGCGAATAATGGGCTTTCTTCCCCATTTCGTGTTCCAAAAGGTTTAGCATCGTAGTCTTGCCGGCCGAACCAGTAATTGCGATTACGCGCGGCTTCCACCTCTGTAATGCGCGGTCTGCAAAATGCCGAAAATACTTTGCCGCAACAAAGTAAAATCGCTTCTTAAACTTAGCAAAGCTCATATAGTTATTATACACCAAAAATCCCCCAAATGGGGGATTTTGCGTGCTTCTCTTGACGCTACATTTTGATTTCGGCATCTACACCGGCCGGCAAAGAGAGATTTTGTAGGCTCTCAATTGTCTTAGGGGTAGCGTTCGAAATATCAATCAAACGTTTGTGTACCTTCATTTCAAAGGCTTCACCGCCGGTTTTGTAGACATGTGGCGATTTTACAACAGTGAAAGTACTTTTCTTAGTTGGCAAAGGGATAGGACCGCTCACGGTTGCACCAGTGCGAATCGCAGTGTCAACAATCTGCCTTGCGCTCTGATCGATTACACGGTGATCGTAGGCTTTTAAGCGGATACGAATCTTCAAACCCTCTTCTTTTTTCTCTTTCTTGGCTTCTTTCTTTGCTTCTGCCATTTTAACCCTTTCTCGCCCGATAACCTCTAAGACATGAGTTGTTCGGGCTTGATAATTTTTAATATCGTGTTTTTATTATATCACAATTCAAACTGCAGTCAAGCGAGCAAGTCCTTATATTATATGCTATAATGAGGTTATGAAAAAATATGGAGGTGCCCACAGGGTCAAAGATATCACCGGTATGACTCAAATCAGCATCGATTTGAAGCCTCACCGTAGTGTTAGTGACGTCTATATCTGCCAAAGAATGGACCTAACTGAACTAGCAAAATATATTGAAAAAAAGAAACAAGCCGGCGAAGGTGTGACTTACTTTCACGCTTTCCTCGCTGCCATTGGTAAAACAGTCTACAACCGTCCAAAGATGAACCGTTTCGTCTGTAACCGCCATGTCTGGGAGCACGACAAAATCATCTTGTCCTTTGTCGCTAAGGTTAGCTTTGATGATCATTCCGAAGAAATGATGGTGATGGTGCCGATAGAGAAAGATGACAATATTTACACGATTGGCGAAAAGGTCAAGCAAAAAGTCGATAGCTTCCGCAAAAAACGTTCAAGTGATGTCGATAAAAAAGGCGCCAATTCTGCCATCGATTTTCTGGGTAAATTACCAAATCCGATTCGAGTACCTCTAGTCGGCGCATTCAAGTGGTGCGACAAAAAAGGCATTTTGCCAGCATCCCTAGCCGAGGATAATCTATATTATAGTACAATGATTGTCTCAAACCTCGGCTCTATTGGCTGTGGTGCGATTTTCCACAATATTACAGATTTCGGCAATTCCTCTTCCCTCCTCACCATGGGCGAAATCGAAGAAAAAGAAGTCATCATCGATGGCAAAAAACAAATTCGCAAAATCTGCGAATGGGGTATGAATTTCGATGAACGTATCGCGGATGGTTACTATTTTGCCAAATCCGCCGATTTGCTTCAGTATCTCCTTTCAAACCCCGAAGAGCTCGAAAAGCCCGCCAGCGAAAAGATAGATATCGAAGACCCTCGTTAGTTTACGACAAAAAGCCACCTCTAACAGGTGGCTTTTTCTTATCGTTTTTCGCTAAAAGTCCTGAGCTCGCGATAGTAATAAATATTCCCCAGAATAAACAGTCCAATAAACAAGAAAAATGTACCAACTATTGGATAGAAAAGCTCAGCATTTTGCTCGATGAATGCACCAATCACTAGCCCAATCATCGTCAGAAGCGCCATAAATGGCGCAAAATACGCCAAAAAGAAAATCGTTCTACCATACAATGTGCTAGAAAAATCCCTAAGTAGCTTCCTCATTTCTTTGATATTTAATTTATAAATATTCTTCTTTTCTGCCATAATTCTCCTTATGGCTTCATTATAGCACATTATTTCTAAACACTTGACAAAAAATAAAAAAAGCGCATAATTATAAGCGTAAAAGGTTATACACAAACAAGGAAATAAAAAATGAAAAGCAATTTAATCAAGATTTCGGTCGTAGCAATAGCCTTAGCGGGAGCTTTGTTTTGTACGCCGAATACTTTTGCCGATAATAATTATGGCATCAATTACACTGGCGGCGAGCCACTTGGCGCTAGCAATGTACAAATCAATCCAGGCTACGTTAATTCTCTGACGCCTCTTTTGCAAGCAGGCTCAGTAGAGACGGTTCCAGATGATTATCATAATTGGACAAGAGCCTACATTAAAGACTGGGGTTCTTGTGTTCCTATTTATTACTATACGGTGACAAACCGACAAATATTTTTGTCAGCAAGCCCATCGAATCGTCAAGTCACTATTTCAAATGATCAATTCCGCGCCGAGCTAACTATTCTAGATGAGGTCATAGAAAATAACAATTCAGACTACAACATCGCAATAGGCTTTATGCCCAATAATAGCTATGTTTATGTGGGTTGGCAGCCGTATTATGATACAGCGTGTGAGCAGCCAGTAGAAGACATCACTATTCTTAACCGCAACGATGGCATGAGAGCGTTTATCGAAATGAGCGTCTCTTTATACGAACAAGATTCCGACAAGCCATACACGGCAAAAAATCTATTATTCGGAATAACAGATATAGATGCAGGACAGTCTTACAAGATTCTAAACCAAGATAGTCTACTTAGGCCCAGTAGTATGTATGCTAAATCCGCTGAGGCACTTCAAAGCCAAGAGCCAGACGCCAATCTAAGAAATATGTTTGTGTCATCTGGGAACTATATATACTCTGAATACACCGATGATATTTGGCTAGGCATCGTTCAGGACAGTGATATTTATGCGGCTTTAGGTTCGGAGGCACAAAACGAAGGGACACATTTCGTCTTTGGCTTCGTTGGCCATGCAGCGAGTGGCATAGAGTTCTATGCTACTCCATTCGACATACAATACGGTGCAGATGAGAACGGTAGTATCACGGGCATCAACGATGAAAAAGTCTTCCCAAACAGAAACCCAAATGGCTCTTCTTATCAAGCCAAAGCAAAGTATATCTTTAGTCACTGGATTGCAGACGTTGACGTGACCCTAAAAGACGGAACGATTATCAAAGCAGGCGACCCCATCACAGACGCGCAAATTAAACAGGTCGTCGTAGATAAAGACATCAAATTTACGGCAATATTTGAAGCCGAATCACCAGCAGTACCAAACACTGGCGCATCTACCTCAAGTAGCAACGCGGTTCAAATCGTCACCTCTGTTTTCGGAGTTTTGATAGGCGCTTTAATCATCCGTTCCCTTCCTCGTCTGTCTCGAAAGAAAGTCAACTTCAACAAATAGTATAACCAAAAAAATGAGTTGGCCATCAGCCAACTCATTTTTGTAGGTGTTTAATTACTTAATCACCTTGGTGATTACACCAGAACCGACGGTCTTCCCGCCTTCGCGGATAGCGAAACGGTCATTGTCGTTCATAGCGACTGGTTGCAATAGTTTAACCTTGAAGGTAACTTGGTCACCAGGCATCACGATTTCTTTGTCGGCTGGAAGTTCAACTTCACCAGTCACGTCAGTGGTACGGAAGTAGAACTGAGGCTTGTAACCCTTAGAGAACGGAGTGTGACGACCGCCTTCCTCTTTCTTCAAGATGTAAACCTCTGCCTCAAACTCGGTGTGAGGAGTGATTGTGCCAGGCTTGGCAATCACTTGACCACGCTCGATTTGATCACGCTCAATACCACGGAGCAACAAACCGGCGTTGTCGCCAGCTTGACCTTGATCCAAGGTCTTGTGGAAGGCCTCGATACCGGTTACGACCGACTTTTGAGTTTCCTTAAGGCCAACGATTTCAACTTCGTCGTTCAACTTGACCACGCCTTGCTCGATACGACCAGTAGCAACTGTGCCACGGCCTTTGATCGAGAAGACATCCTCGATTGGCATCAAGAATGGTTTGTCAAGATCGTGCTCAGGGATATCAAAGTACTCATCCATCGCAGTGATGAGCTCCATGATAGCATCTTCATTCTCTTTATCGCCCTCTAAGGCCTTAGTAGCAGAACCCTTGATGATAGGAGCGTTGTCGCCATCGAAGCCATATTTGTTCAAAAGCTCACGCACATCCATCTCGACGAGCTCAACTAGTTCAGGATCAGCGAGATCCATTTTGTTCAAGAATACGATGATTTTTGGTACGTTCACCTGGTGAGCAAGAAGAACGTGCTCACGAGTCTGTGGCAAAGGACCATCATTCGCAGCAACTACGAGGATAGCGCCATCTACCTGTGCAGCACCGGTAATCATGTTTTTAATGTAGTCAGCGTGACCAGGCATATCTACGTGCGCATAGTGACGCTTTTCCGACTCATACTCCTGGTGAGAAGTCGCGATGGTGATACCACGAGCTTTTTCTTCTGGAGCGTTGTCGATTTGATCGTAAGCAACTGGTTTATTAACGTCCGACGGAAGTCTTTTCGCGAGAACGCTAGTAATCGCAGCTGTTAAAGTAGTTTTACCATGGTCGACGTGACCCATGGTACCCACATTGATATGTGGCTTGGAACGGTCAAAATTTGCCATTCAATCTCCTTTTATATTATTACGGTTGGAGCGCTAATAAAAAACCAGCTCCAAAACTCTATTTATATTTTAGACTATTTTTTGAGAATTGTAAAGGGCAAAATTATGGTTTTGGTATATTTTTTGCTAAAAATAGAAAAGCTCTTGACAAATTCCGATTATGTTTATAAAATGAGAAATGACAAAGGTCAACAACAAAAAGGAAAACAAAATGTTTAGTTTGTCCCACAAAAAAACCATTTTTAGGTTTTCTACAATTGGCATAATTATTGCCGCAACTTTTTCTCTTGCGGGTTTTTTAGTAATGCAAAAAATCAATCAAGACGTCGAAGCTACTTCGCCTGGTGGTTCAGTCTATATGACGGACGACGCTTGGATCAACTACGACTGGGATGATAGTTGGGGTTCCACTCGGGGCCTAACCAATCGCTTCCATATAAGTTCGGGCGGCCAATCATTTCTGGGCTACTGTACTGACGCTAGTAAGCTAAATCCTCCGGTAGGTACTTATTCGGCGATTCATTGGACCTGGGGAGACAATAACGGCAAGATTAAGCTGATGATGTATTTATTTGAAAACATGGATTCTATCCCAAGCGACATCAGAAATACAGTATTTAATTGGAGTGGCGATAGCGATTCCTATTATGCATGGACACACGCCTTTATTAGCGCGCACGATTCGGATGGCGCCGACTATGGCGTAAATGGCATGTCACAAGCCGGGATTGATTGGATTAATAGTACGTCGTCATATTTAGGCTCACTTATTAATAACAACCACAAGGTATGGCTAATCGCAAAAACCTACAACATGTTTTATCTCGAAGGAGGTGATAGTGCTCAAGACGTTACTTGGATTGAGGGCCCTAATTTCACCCATGGCAACATCAAAGTACAAAAATGCGACAAAGAGACCGGCTCTTGTACTTCTACTACCGGACGCAGCCTAGCTGGTATAGAATTCAAAGTCTATAATAGTTCCGGTACAAGAATTTATAATGATTTAACTGATCAAGTTTACGAAAATAATGCCGTTGTCGCTACCGGAACAACCAATAATAGTGGTCAAGTCTCATTTAATAACTTACCTGCGGGTACCTATACCGTTAAAGAAACCGCCACAAACTCGCTCTATGCACTCTCTTCTGCTAGCCAAACCGCTACAATCTCTACGAATGGCGAAACCAAAAATCTTACCTTCCAAAATAGCGTCAAACGAGGCAATGTTAAATTTGTCAAAAAAGATCCCGCAAACAGCAGCACCATGGCAAATGTTGCCTTCAGAATATCCGCTATGAGCTCCAATAATACTGTTTTAGAATCACATATTGTTGTCAGCAACGGCAACGGAGTCGTAGACACTTCCGCCAACCAGCACTCGAATCACACCAATGGCTACGATTCGAGTTTCCAACCTGGCCAAGCTATTACATATCAAGGTTATGGCACTTGGTTTGGGCTTGACCAAAACGGCAACCAAGTCGCAGTTGATAATACGGTAGGAGCCCTCCCTATCGGTAACTATCAAGTCCAAGAATTGGATTGTCGAGCAAACAGGTTTTGTTATGACGTTCCGGATCAAAAGAAGACTTTTGAGATTACGACCGACGGTCAAATGGTCAACCTAGGTGATTGGAATAATGATTGTGCAGAGCTTAGTCTCAGCACTACAGCGACAGACGATTCTGATGGTGATCATTTTGTCGAAGCAAAAGGCATCGTCACTATCAAAGACAAGGTAAACTACTGCGCCAAAGAAAACATGCAATATACCATTAAGGGCGTACTAATGAACAAGAAAACTAATCAGCCGGTCGTCGTAGATGGACAGACTCTCGAACTAATCACTACCATAAATCCGAGCACGCCTTGTGGTACCGCAGAATTGTTATTTAGGCTCGACGCCTCTAATCTAGGCGGTACCGACCTAGTAGTGTTTGAGTATCTATATTATAACGGCGAAGAAATAGCTAGTCACAAAGATATTAACGACGCCAATCAAACGGTCACAGTTATTAGCCTCGGCACCACAGCGACCGACAATCTAGACAACGATAAGTTTATTGAAGCTGGCGAAGATGCCAAACTTAAGGACGCGGTCGATTTCTGCGTTAAGGCTAATACTGATTTCACCATCAAAGGGACCCTGATGGATAAAAGTACCGGTGAGCCAATTATGATTAATGGTAGAACAATCGAAAAAACCGCTACCATCAATTCCGCTAACGGCTGTGGCCAAACCAACATAATCTTCGAATTTGATGCAACAGAGCTTGGCGGTACTGAAGTAGTGGTTTATGAAGATTTGTACTACGGAAACAAATTAATCTTATCGCATAATGATATTAACGACGAAGGACAGACTATCACGATTATAGATTTTGGTACCACAGCGACAGACAAGTTAGACGGCAATAAATACATCGAAAAGAGCGAAAAAGTAGAGCTAAAAGATACAATTTCCTATTGCCTCAGAGCAGCTCACGAATTTGAAATCAGAGGCATCCTAATCGATAAAGCTACAAATGAACCTCTATTAATTGATGGCGAACCAATCGAAAGAACCATTACGGTCGAGCCCGAGGAAGCCTGTGGCGAAGTCGAAATGATTTTCGATTTCGATGCTTCCGAACTGACCTGGAACGAAATTGTAGTCTTCGAAAACTTATATTACGACGGAGAATTAATACTCTCTCACGAAGATATCGATGATGAAGATCAGACCGTCGAAATCATTAGTCTCGCCACCTACGCGACTAACAAAGAAACTTCAGACAAGCTTTTGCCGTTCGGCGAAGATGTAGAAATTAAAGACGATGTCGAATACTGTCTTAAAGCAGATCAAGAATACACTATCAAAGGCGTAGTAATGGATAAAACTACTAGAAAAGGAATCCTCTCAAATAGTATGCCAGTAGAATCAGAGCTTACCTTTACGCCAGAAGAATGTTGCGGTGACGCCGAAATGTTTTACCAATTGAATACCAAAGATCTTGGCGGTAAAGAGCTAGTAATCTTCGAAAGCCTTTATCTAGAAGATGAGTTAATTCTTGAGCATCGAGATTTTGAAAATGTCGGTGAATCTATTAATGTCGAGTTGCCACCTCCGGACACTGGTATTATTACAAAAAGCGATACAGTAGCTGCTGGAAGCTCGAACAACAACTTATTTGTTATCATCACGGCGTCAGTCATAGGTTTTGCTGGCTACTTTACCTCAAGATTAATTTCACGCAAGAAATTCCTATCAAAATAGTCTAAACCACAAAAATAAGCGAGGTTATTGCCTCGCTTATTCTGCCTCGATATTATTTAGAATTTCTTTTTTCAATAATATCCTGAGCCACATTCGGTGGTACTTCTTCGTAGGCGAAGAGCTCCATAGAAGAAGCTGCACGACCTTGTGTCATACCACGCAGATCGCCGGTATAGCCGAACAGGTTCGCCAAAGGACAAAATGCCTTAATCAGCTTAGCTCCGCCATTTAAGTCTTCCATTTCATCTACGCGACCACGACGAGAGTTGATGTCACCAATTACGTCGCCCATGAATTCTTCTGGAGTAGTGATTTCCATTTTCATCATTGGCTCGAGTAATACTGGATTCGCCTTCTTAATACCCTCACGAGTAGCAATTGAACCAGCCAATTTAAAGGCGAGTTCCGAAGAGTCTACATCGTGATAAGAACCATCATACAAAGTAGCTTTAATATCTACTACTGGGTATCCAGCAATCACACCACCAGCCAAAGTTTCTTCTACACCTTGTTGAACCGGCTTGCGGTATTCTTGCGGGACCACGCCGCCCTTAATCTGGTCGATAAATTCAAAGCCCTTCCCTGCTTCATTTGGTTCAAACTTAATCCAAACGTCACCGTACTGACCACGACCACCAGATTGCTTGATATGCTTACCTTGCGCTTCTGCGGTACCACGAATAGTTTCACGATAAGCCACTTGTGGCGCACCAGTATTGGCTTCTACGCCGTGCTCTCTCTTCAAACGGTCAATGATAATTTCTAGGTGGAGTTCGCCCATACCAGAAATAATGGTTTGACCAGTTTCCTCATCCGTGTGGACTCGGAAAGTTGGATCTTCCTCGGCCATCTTCGAAAGTCCGATGCCCATTTTTTCTTGGTCAGCTTTTGTTTTTGGTTCAACTGCAATCGATACTGGTGGATCTGGGAATTCAATCGACTCAAGCAAAATTGGCTTTGCAGGAGCACACAGAGTTGTACCAGTAGTACAATTCTTTAACCCTACGATTGCCGCAATATCACCCGCGCCGATTTCGTTAATATCTTTACGATCGTTCGCATGCATACGTACTAAGCGACCAATTCGTTCTTTGTCGCCAGTCGAAGCATTTAATACGGTATCTCCAGACTTCAATTTACCAGCGTAAACGCGGATAAAGATTAGCTTACCTACAAATGGGTCAGTTGCTATCTTGAAAGCGAGCGCGGTCAAAGGCTCTGAATCATCAGCCTTACGAATAATTTGGTCACCAGTTTTCGGATCAGTACCTACGGTTTGTCCTTGGTCGCGATCTAATGGAGACGGCAAGTAATCGGTCATTAAGTCGAGCAACTTCTCGACAATCACACCACGACCATCGCCACCAGTCACTAGGAAGAAATCACCATCTAGTACGCGCTTACGAAGAGCCGCTTTTAGCTCATCAATTGTAATTGCTTCTTCGCCTTCATTAAAGAATTTTTCCATCAGTGCCTCATCGGCTTGCACTGCTTCTTCTACTAGCATGGAGCGAGCATTTTTAGCTTTTTCGACCATGTCGGCCGGAATTTCACCCACGGTCAATTCATGATCAGTATAATCCTTATAGGTGTAGGCTTTCATATCTAGCAAATCTACTACACCACAAACATCCTTCTCAAAACCAATTGGAAGATGGATAGCAATTGCATTCTTAGACAAACGTTTATGAATCGAGTCCAAGGATTTATAGAAATCACCACCGATTTGATTAATTTTGTTTACAAAACAAATACGAGGTACGCCATACTTGGTTGCTTGGCGCCAAACAGTTTCAGACTGAGCTTCTACGCCCATTTTGCCGTCAAATACTACGACTGCACCATCGAGCACGCGAAGAGAACGCTCAACCTCAGCGGTAAAGTCAATGTGTCCTGGTGTATCGATGATATTAATTTGATGGTTTTTCCAATAAACAGTCACTGCGGCAGAAGTAATTGTAATACCGCGCTCTTTTTCCTGTTCCATCCAGTCAGTGTCGGCGCCACCAGTACCGCCTTTTACTAAGTCAATTTTGTGTTTCAGGCCTGTGCGATACAAAATCGCTTCCGAAGCCGTTGTTTTGCCGGCGTCAATGTGCGCAATGATACCGATGTTGCGCATATTCGCCAAATCCTTATTTGTAGCCATATGCTCCTTTATTGATAATAATTATTTCAGTCAATTAAAAGCTCCACGCTCAAAAAGACATGTTTAGGTAATTCTAGCACAAATATCCACAAAAATAAAGCCCTTTTGGGGCTCTATCTTTACATTATATCACACTTTACTTATTTTGTCAACTTATCTCTTAAAATCTTCTGCACGGCAGATGGATTCGCCTTACCGTGAGACTCTTTCATTACTTGCCCTACCAAGAAGCCGATTACCTTTTCTTCTCCGGCTCTAAAATCAGCTTGCGCCTTCTTTGTTTCTGGTTTAGCCAACACCACATCGACAATTTTTTCTAGTGCGCCTAAATCATTTTCTTGAATTAGTCCCAACTCTTTAGCGATTTGCTTCGCGCCATGATCTTTCATCTGCGGATCAAATAATCGTAAAAATACCTCCTTAGTTGCAGTTGACGAAAGTTCCTTCTTTTCATTCATTTCGATAAGCTCAGTCAGGTCCTTCGCGCTCGGTAAGTCATTCAAATACTCCGCCGATTTTTCTTCAGCTAGCAACACCGATGTAAACAAGTTAGCAATATCCTTACTATATTTCTTATCGACCTCATCTAGTTTTCTTGCTAAAGCTGGGTAATCAAGTAAAATTTCTAAAATATCATCAGGAATTATATTCTTAAATTTCTTGCGATAATCGGCTGGCATTGATGGCAATTTAGCCGACTCGGCCTCAATAAATTCAGTACTCAAATTAATCGGTGGCAAGTCCGGCTCTGGCATGTAGCGATAATCTTTCGCCTCTTCCTTGGAACGTTGTCCGGTTGTTTTACCTTCCGCATCACTCCAGCCCCGCGTTTCTTGCACTACCTTTTTCCCTGAGTCTAGCAATTTACTTTGTCGTTTAATTTCATATTCTATTGCGCGCTCTACACTTCTAAACGAGTTCAGATTCTTAACTTCTGCCCGTGTGCCAAGCTCCTTTGCTCCTTCTGGTGCCAAAGAAATATTCACATCAAAGCGCATATTTCCATTATAAAGGTCACCATAAGAAACCTCAGCAAAAGTCATCAGCCGCCAAAGCTCCTTGCAATAATCATGCGCGTCTTTAGCTGAGTGTATGTCTGGCATTGAAACAATTTCGATTAATGGCGTGTCTACACGATTCAAATCCACCAATGAATAATCCGTAAAATGCGTTAATTTACCCGCATCGCCTTCCAAGTGTGCGTGCTCAATTCGTACCCTGGTTCCGGAAGGCAATTTCACATATCCTTCACCAATAATTGGTGCATAGAATTGTGTAATCTGGTATCCTTTTGGTGAATCAGGGTAAAAATAATGCTTGCGATCAAAGCGCGAAAAAGCATTAATTTCACAATTCATAGCGCGACCAGCTCGGATTGCATATTTTATTGCTTCGCCGTTCAACCTTGGCAACATTCCTGGCAGAGCATAATCGACTGGCGATACGCACGCGTTTGGGTCTTTGCCACGCGCATCATTATCAACTTCAGAAAACAACTTAGTCTTCGTGCAAAGTTGGACGTGGCATTCAATACCGATAGTTGGAATATATTTCATTAGATAGCTCCTAAATCTTTTAATGCTTGCTTATAAACCGTAAGAGCATTTGACGCTTGCTTAAAACTAACCTCAAACCCCGATTCGTGCGCAATCGCATTACGTAATTTATGCGCCCGCCACACTGCGTTTAGATTCGAAAACCTATCTCCAGTTTTCTTGAGTCGGTCACCCATAGTTTTTCCTGGTGCACCCATCTCCATCATAGCCTTATCTAGTAATTTGTCTCCTTCAATAATTGCAACCGTAAAACTAGATGGGTTCTCTGGCTTCAATTTGTTCTCGATTTCCAAAAACCTCGTTTGATAAGTTTCTTTATTAAAAGTATAACCGCGCTTCCCTGTCAAAAGAATGGCTACGAAAATAAATACCGCAACAATCAAAATCGCCAATATAAATGTCACTACCCCACCGTCCATTAGACCAACTCCTTACTAAACTCAATTAGAGCTTTATCGCTTCGGCGTGGTCCAATCAATTGCAAACCAAGTGGCAAGCCAGATTTTGTTTTGCCGGCCGGGACAGTCATTCCCGGTACACCCGCAAGATTCAAAGGTACGCTCATGACATCTTCTAAGTACATCGCTACAGGATCATTGACCTTCTCTCCAAGCTTAAACGCAGGATTTGGCGATACAGGAGTCAAGATAAAATCACACTGTTTAAAGGCTTTCTCGTATTCTTTTACAATTAAAGTACGGGCTTTTGCTGCCTTCAAGAAATATGCGTCATAAAAGCCACTAGACAACACAAAGTTACCAATCATAATCCGGCGTTTATTCTCCGGCATAAAACCTTCACCACGCGTATTTTTATATAATACATCCAAATCTTTGGCATCTTTCGCTCTAAAACCGTAACGCACACCATCATAACGTGACAAGTTGCTGGCTACTTCTGCCGGCACAATAATATAATATGCCGCCAAAGCATATTTTAACGCTGGCATTTCAAGTTCTACAATTTCATAACCTTTTGATTTTAATAATTCGCACTTCTTTTTTAAAGCGCCGCGAATTTCTGCATCTACCGAATCGTTATCAAAATCTTTAATTATGCCAACTTTTTTGACTTTTTTAATTTCACTGTCATCATAATAATCTGGTAACGTCGTTAAATCTTTTGGATCCTGACCACTTGCTACCGACATCAGCAAATCCATATCTTCAGGTGTCTTAGTAAAGAAACCAATACAATCCGTAGACGACGCCATCGCCACCACGCCATAACGCGAGATGCAACCGTAAGTCGGCTTCAATCCATATACGCCATTAAACGATGCCGGCTGACGAATCGAGCCACCCGTGTCGGTCCCAGTTGCGAACTCTACAATGTCTAGTGCCACCGCTACCGCCGAACCACCGGACGAGCCACCTGCCACTCGTTCTTTGTCATATGCATTTAAGGTCGGCCCAAAATATGAATTTTCAGTCGAAGAGCCATGTGCAAAAGCATCCATATTAGCACGCCCAATCATGATTGCTCCCTCGGCTTCCAATTTTTCCACTGTTGTAGCAGTAATTGGTGAATTAAACCCTTCTAAAATATGTGCTGCTGCCGTAGTTTCACCCTCGGGGCTCAGGAAATTGTCTTTCAAAGCATATGGTACGCCGGCGAGTCGCCCCACTTTTTCGCCACGCGCAATTTTTGCATCAATTTCCTTAGCCTTCTTAATCGCGCCCTCTTCATTCAAAAAAGTAAAAATGTGATAATCTTCAAAATGTTTCGCCTTTTCTAAAGCGTCTCTCACTAATCTTTCGGCAGTCACTTTCTTATTAGCTATTTTCATAATACTTTCGGCACCTTTATTTGATTATCTTTTGCTTCTTTAGTTAGGGCGAGCAATTGCTCGCGGTCAGCCTCTTGTGGCAAAATTTCATCTTCACGCCAAACATTTTCCATTTCAAAAACTTGATAGGTCGGTTCAACTTTTTCGGTATCTAGTTGATCTAGCTGCGAAATATATTTAATAATTCCCTCAAGATCTGTTCCTAGAGAGTCAATTTCTTTTTCGCTCAAAGAAAAATCTGACAAATCAGCCAAATGAATAATATCCTCGCGTTTTATTTCCATATTATAATTATACCAGTTATTTAACGTTTTTGAATAAGATTTTCTTGAAATAATCGATAATCGGCTTAACTTCTTTAATATCCAAGAAGTAACTCGCTACTAGATACGCAATCGATGAGACTGCGGCAATTAACAAGAATTTCGGAATTGTAATCACGAGCGAAACGTCGGTCGCCATCAAAGGAATAAATTTTGTCATCGAGAAGGCCACGCAACCAGCAATTAAAGTCGCAAACATCATACGTAAAATTCCTTGCCAAAATCCACGCGTCAATAATTCTCCTTTGGCACGTTTTTGCAATATATATAATAATATGATTATCTCGATGATTGCACCGATTGACTGCGCTAGACCAAGCCCGTCTACGCCCCAACCAATCAAATAAAACCAAATCGATACAATAATCGTGAGGCCAATCGCAAAAATTGAAACAAAGAACGGCGTTTTAGTATCCTGAAAAGCATAAAAACCGCGCGAAGCAATATGAAATACCGAGCGAGCAAAAATCGCAATACACAAAACACCGAGCACTGACGCAATTGTGCCGTTACTATCGTTATTACCGATATTAGAAATAAAGCTCGTCACATAACCTCGCGTAAAGAAAGCAATCACGGATACAGGCAGAGCAATCCAGATAATCATACGTAAAGCTTGTCGGAAAGTCTTATAAAATTCCTTTTTATCTCCAGCGCCTAGTTCCTCAGTCAGTTTCGGGAAGAAAGCCGTCGAAATCGCCACTCCAATCAAATTCACCGGCATTTGATGAAGTGTTGAAGCCTGATTAAACGACCTGACTGCGCCAGCTCCCATTCGTGAAGACAGGTTCGTATTCACGATGCCGTTAATATAGTCCATTCCCTGATCCATCGAACGAGCTGGCAGTAGTTTCAAAATCGAGCGAAAGCCCTGATTTTTCCAATAGATTTTGAATTCATAATCCATCCCGAGACCGAATAAACCAATCAGGGACACGATTAATTGCATAATTGCTCCAAGAATCACGCCAATCGCTACGCCCATGATGCCACCGTCGAATATCTGCCAACCAAACAGATTTATTCCGCCAGTAAACCATGTAATACCAATGATGATGCCGATATTATATATAGCGGGCGCAAAAGCATAGAATACAAACCTACCCACCGCTTGTTGAACAGAAGTCAGAACGGTTGCAATCGAAAATAAAAATGGATTAATCGCGATTACACGGGTCATATTAATCGCAAGCACCATACCAGACTCATCTAAGCCCGGGCTAACCACATAGCGGATCAAAGGATCAGCAAAAATCATAATTAAAATACTAGCAATCAAAGTCAAAAGCGCCATTAAATTAAGCACGCTGGATGATAATTCCCACGCAGACTTCTTGTTGCCGGTTGCTAGCCTTTGATTAAAAACCGGCACAAACGAGACTGCAAGTGCTCCTGATGTTAGAATAAAAAACATAAAATCTGGAATTGTAAATGCAGCAGTATAAGCGTCAATACCCGTTGGATAAGTACCTAAATAGTAAGAATTAAGCAGACGATCGCGAAAAAGTCCGAGCAGTGCCGAAATTAGAGTCGAAGACGCCAAAACCAACGCTGCAGACTTAACTGACAGCCTCATATTTGCAAGCTGAACAACCGAACGAAACTTAAATCGTCGCATATATATTATTGTAGCATAAAGTTGATTTTCTTTACATTTTCAAAACAATAATGCTATAATGAATACATGGCAAAAAAGAAGAGTGTGGTCATTTTGCCGTCAAAGTCCAAGAAGACGGCGAAAAAGTCCAAAAAATCATCTAAGAAGAATATGAACTTATACTCAAGTTTGAGTTATAATTATCGATCAAAAAAGGAGGCAAATTCACGTCGTCGCGCCGAAGAGCTAGCCAAGCTACCAAAAGAACCCGTTAAAAGGTTTTTTGCTAGGCTACATCCCAAGCGTGTTTTTAAATGGTGGTTTTCTTGGCGTGGCCAAAAAGCTATTCTCAAGTTCCTTGCCGCCTGTGTCCTAATCGGCATTATCTTCATTGGCGGCCTATTCCTTTATTATAAAAAAGACCTCGATGAAATCCGCTTAGACGAAATGACCATTTCCGAGACAGTCAATACTTATCTAGACCGTAACGGTGAATTACTCTGGAAAGATACCGGTAGCGACGATTATCGTTTAGTCGTAGATGGCGAAGAAATATCAGACTACATGTATAAAGCCACTATCGCCATTGAAGATAAAAATTTCTACAATCACCCCGGAGTAGATTTTGGCGCTCTAATTCGTGCCACAATTTCTACCTTAACCGGCCACGGTGTCCAGGGCGGTTCTACACTTACCCAACAATTAATCAAGCAAGTATATTTTTCTGACGAAGCTCAAAGTGAAAACCGCGGTGGCCTGACGCGCAAAATCAAAGAATTGATTCTCGCCATCGAGCTTGAAAAAATGTATTCCAAGGATCAAATCCTTACTATGTATCTAAATCAATCTCCTTACGGTGGTCGTCGCAATGGCGTCGAGTCTGCAGCACAAACCTATTTCGGCAAGCACGCCAAAGAGCTTACCCTTGCAGAATCCTCATTACTTGCTGCCATCCCCAACAACCCAGGCGTACTCAATCCATATAATATATATGGTAATGAATGGTTGATTGAGCGTCAGCACAAAGTACTAGACGATATGGTCTCCATGGGATATATTACTTCTGATGAGGCAAAAGAAGCCAAAGAAGTAGCTATTCTCGACACTATCCAACCAGAATCAAGTCAATACGAAGGCATGTTGGCCCCGCATTTTGTCCTAGAGGTCAAAAAACAACTTGAAGACAAATACGGCATCCAGACTATGCGTGCTGGTGGTTGGACTATCAAGACCACTCTTGATTACCGAGCACAAAAAATCGCCGAAGATGCGATCAAGGTCGGCCAAGCTCATACCTACAAGAACCGTAGCGATAATATCGCACTAGTTTCGGTTGACGTTGAAACTTCTCAAGTGGTCGCGATGGTTGGCTCAGTTGATTTCTTTAATGCTGAATACGGTGAATTAAACGTGACTACTGATTCCCTCATCGAACCAGGTTCTTCAATTAAGCCTATTCTAGACTATTCACCGCTCTTTATGCAACGCGAAGGCGTCAACTATGGCCCAGGTTCGATTTTGAAAGACGAGAATATCGATAGGATTTATTGCGCCGGCGCTTCGCGTGGGTGTACAATGACAAACGCCACCAACACGTTCTATGGTAACGTTACTATTAGGTTCTCGCTTGGCCACTCACTCAACATCGCGGCAGTAAAAGCTCTATATATTAATGGCATCGACAATTCTCTAGAAGTTGCGCACGCATTAGGAGACAAGACTTATTGCGATGGACGTGAGGGTTACGGTCTTTCAATCGCAATTGGTTCAGGTTGTAACGTTCGTATGGTAGAACACGCCAATGCATACGCTTCGCTTGCACGTGGTGGCTCCTACAAGGACCTTGCCTACGTTCTTGAGATCAAGAATTCTTCTGGTGAAGTAATTGATACCTGGACAGATTCTGAAGGCGAGCGCGTAGTCGATGAACAAGTCGCCTACATGGTTTCTAGTATTCTTAGTGATCGCTCGGCGCGTTGGTTTAACAACGACGGTTTCGTAGTTCCAGATGTTTGGACCGCCACCAAGACCGGTACCACTACTACTTCAAATGCTTCCGTCACCAAGGACTCCTTAATCGAAAGCTATTCTACCGCCCTTTCAACCTTTGTTTGGAATGGCAATCACGACGGTTCCGGCCTAGCCTCCAACTCTAACGACATCGTACGCTACACTGTTGGTAATTATATGGAGCGCGTTCACAAAGAGGTTTACGAACCAGATGGCAAATGGCACTTTGGCGATCAACCAGCCAAACCAGCCGGCATTCAGACTCTAACCATTAATGGCAAGACGGATATTTGGCCAAGCTGGTTTAATGCATCCAAAAATTCTGGCGTCGCCAAGGAGACTCTCACTTTCAATAAATACAATCATCTTTTAGCGGCTGCCTGTACTCCAGAAGATTACAAAGTCTCAATCGAAGTTACCAAGACCACCGACCCTATGACTGGTAATGACGTTTATAGCGTTCCTGAGCCATATGATCGCAATCAAAACGATACCTGTGATTACGAACCCCCTCGCCTATCGTTGTCGGTTAGTGGCGAAAACATAATAGCTACCATCCGTCGTGGTACCTATGACATCACCGGCTATACGCTCTATATTGATGGTTCCGAAAAAGGCGGCATTTCTCTAGGAGGCGATGGCACTATTCGCGGATACAAATTAAATGGCACTGAGACTTCCGTTCGACTCGTAATATCCGATTCAGCAGGCTATTCTGCGACAGGCGAGATGACGCTCACTCCTACGAAGCCAGTCACGCCAAGTTCAGAAACCAATAGTAGACCTTAACCCTTAGCAATTTTTGCAAAAACTATTCTACCCGCAGATGTTTCGTGGAATCTCACAAATTCCACGGTTACTTCCTTACCAATTTTATTTGAAGCTCTATCAACCACTACCATTGTCCCGTTTTTCAGGTGACCAACTCCTTGACCACGATTCGAGCCTTTTTCAGTAATTTTGAGTCGAATCTTTTCTCCAGGTAAATATTCCGTACGCACCGCAAGGGCTAGGTCATTGATGTTTAATGTTTCAATTTTTTCCGCCTCAGCGACTTTTATTAGGTTGAAATCAATTGTCATAACTGCGCCCTTATTTTCTTTGGCGAGTTTTAATAATTGTTCGTCTACTTTTTTGATTTCATCGCCATCGTCAAATAGTTCCGTATTTACTTCAACAATGCGCTCTAATTCGGCGACATTACTAAGTCCAGCCCTCGCTCGACTACGTTTTTCATTATCCTTGCCGTCTGCGAGCAACTGTAATTCCCTTAATACGCTTTTTAGAATAATTAAATTGCCATCAATGAACCCCGTTCTCGCAATATTTAATATACGCCCATCAATCAGTACTGAAGTATCAACATAAATCTTCCGGTTACCGCTTCGTATCGGCTTGTATTTTTTTATCATAATAAATGTTGTTTCCGCCAAAATAGCGAGTGTAATAAATATAATAATCAATTCCATGCCAAAATTATATCAAATCTGTGCCGTATTTTATAGCGTGTAAATGGTTTTGCGCCAAAACAGTCTCATATTCTCGCACTAAATCACTGCGTCCAAGAACTCTCGCGATGTCGATTGTAAGATCGTATCTCGATGCGCCGTTTCGTCGTAGCATCTCGAAAGGAGTTGTGGTTGAACCTTCCTCACAAAAGCCATGCACCCGTAAACGTTTCCTGGCTGTATAGTTTTCTAGGATGTTTTCTAATGTTTCAGGCCAGCCATGAAAATTCGCCAGAATAGGCTTATCTGCAGTAAATAATTCTGTAAACCTTTCCTTTGTTAATTTGCGATCACAGGTCCCTATTGCACGATAACTTAAGGCGCCAATGCCAACAAACCGGAGTTTAATGCCAGGCAAATCTTCTTTTAGTATTTTAATCGCCTCAATTGTCTCGCGTGTCGGAATATCACCCGCTGCCGTTAATATAAAATCAGGATTCTCGTCGGAAGCAAATTCAAAAATCGACGCCCCGCCATTATCGAGTTGGTATTTTGCATGATGCGAATCAATATACCTCGGCATCTCATTCTTATTAAATGTTGTAAGATTTATAACATTCTTAGACTTTATCATATATTTAAACGCTTCTTCGGCCGCCACGTCATCAACCGGGAATATACAATTAGCTAGGCTTGCCGGATGTGTCAGAAGTTGTGATATTAATGCTGGTGATTGATGAGTAAAACCATTATGATCTTGTCGCCAACAAGTTGAAGTGGACAGTAGGTTTACGGCTGGAATTGGTTTTCGCCACGTTACGTTCTTTGATTGCTTAATAAACTTAATTTGTTGAAGCAGTTGCGATGTAATAATTGGCAAAAATGCTTCATAACTTCCCATCATCGCCGGCTCGCCATTCATTAAATGGCCAGTCATTACGCTAAAGAGGACGTTTTCCGACAACATTTCTACTATGCGTCCATTCGAGCTTTCTGGCAAATCCCATGGCTTTTGCTCCAGTCCCCAGGCTCGTTTTTCGACCCCAAAAACTTTATCAAACTTATTCGAAGTAGTTTCATCTGGCGAAAAGAAATAAAAACGTGGGTTTTTTGTTAGCTCTTGCGCCAACAACTCGCCAATTCTCTCGGCCGGTGAATAGCTTTCTGCTCCTGGGTTTTCGACGTGTTTAATCATGTACCGCCTCCTTGAAAAGCTCGACAAAATTATATGATTTCAGCCACTCTTCGAGCCTTCGCAACTCTTCTTCGTCCGTTTTCGGGTTTTTAAGCGGAATCTGATGAGCTTCTTGGTGTCGATTAGGCCCGCCAAACCCTTTTTCTGTTTCCATGACATAAAACGGCAGCTCGTCCTTTCTAGAAAGTGCATTCTGGAATTCTTCGGGCTTTTCCCCATCAATCCAAATCGGCGTAAAACCAAAACCACGCAGCAATTCATTTAATTCTCTCTCGGATTTTCGCGCATAAAGTGACGGTGCCGATATCTTATAACCATTAAGATGTAAAATCGGCAACACCTTCCCGTTATTAGTTCCCTCGAGCAAACGAGCAAGATTCAAAGAGTCTATTGCTGTGGCAGTCTCTAATTCGCCGTCGCCGATTAACACGGCGATGGTCTTTTCTGGATGTCCTAGAGTAACTCCATAGGCGTTTGCAAGGGCATATCCTAATTCTCCCCCCTCAGTAATGACGCCAGGCGTCATTGGACTTGCGTGGCTAGGAAAACCATCCGGCCAAGAAAAATTCCTGCAGAGGTATTCTAGGCCAGCCTCGTTCAAAGTAGCCCTGCCATCAATCTTTTTTAATTCACCATCTAGCCAAAGATTAGCCTGTAGAGCAGGATAACCATGTCCCGGCCCCAAAACAAATGAAAAATTATTATCATCACTAAAAAACGTCTTAAGGTTAGCATATGCTACATTTATTCCGTGACAAGTCCCCCAATGTCCAAGTAGGCGCGGTTTAATATCATCAGCTTGAAGTGGTTTATTCAATAGAAAATTATCTTGTAGATAAAGTTCTGCTACACATAAATAATCGCACAAATCAATGCGATTTTTAATTCTCATAGTTTCCGCAATGCCCACCGCACTCATAACTAAATTATACCATAAATTCTTTAATTCTCTCAATCTCGTCTCGAAGTGCTGCCGCTTTTTCGAACTCCAAGTTCGCTGCCGCAAGTTGCATTTCAGAAGACAATTGCTTGACTAGGCCCGGCAACTCGTCTTTCGGTACCCGTTTGATATCAAGCTTGTTTGCTTTTTCTTTTTCTGGGATAATTGCGCGAAGCCCAGCGCTAACTTCTTTTTGGATTGAATGCGGCGTAATATTATGTTTTTCATTATATTCTTTCTGGATTTCACGCCTACGGTTGGTTTCCGAAATTGCCTTCTCCATGCTCTCGGTGATGTAATTCGCATACATAATGACTTTTCCTTCCTCATGACGCGCAGCACGCCCAATCGTCTGGATTAAAGCCGATTCAGAGCGCAAGAACCCTTCCTTATCCGCATCTAGTATCGCCACCAAGGAAACTTCTGGCAAATCCAATCCTTCACGCAACAAATTAATGCCAACTAGTACATCATAAATCCCTTCACGTAAATCTCGCAAAATATCGCCACGCTCCAAAGTATCAATATCCGAATGAATATAAGCCGTTTTAACTCCGCGTTCTTTCAGATGATCTGTCAAATCTTCCGCCATTCGTTTCGTAAGAGTAGTGATTAGGGTTCGCTGCCCTTTAGCAATGCGCCGGTCAATTTCCTCCATCAAATCATCAATTTGCCCATCAGAGCTTCGGACTTCAATTTCTGGATCAAGCAACCCAGTTGGGCGAATTACTTGCTCTGCCGGTTTTGGAGATGCTTCTAGCTCGTATTCGCCTGGTGTAGCAGAAACATAAATCGCCTGGTTGATTCTTTTCTGAAATTCTCCATAAGTCAACGGTCGGTTATCTAGCGCCGAAGGCAAACGAAATCCGTGTTCTACCAGGCTCATTTTTCTAGCGTGGTCACCATTATACATTCCGCGCACTTGTGGTAAGGTCATATGGGACTCGTCCACAATTAGCAAAAAATCCTTTGGGAAAAAGTCCAACAAAGTAGATGGTGGCTGACCCGGTGCTCGCCCATCTAGATGTCTTGAATAATTCTCGATTCCCTTTACAAAACCAGTCTCTTTTAACATTTCCAAATCATATTTAGTGCGCTGGCTTAATCTTTGCGCTTCAAGGTATTTTTGATGCTTTTCGAAATATTTTAGACGTTCGTCAAATTCCGCCCTAATTGTCACCAAAGCTTTTTCTAATTGGCTCATAGGCGTCGCGTAATGAGTATTCGGAAAAATATGTACGCTTTCGGGCTGCTCTCGCACTTCAAAAGTCAGCGGCTCGACAATTTTAATTTCTTCTAAAGTATCAAAACCGAACTCAAAACGGTATGCATATTCGCCATTTGCAGGGTACAAATCAATTGTATCTCCCATTACTCGGAAGTTCCCACGCTCAAAGGCCAAATCGTTTCGATGATATTGCATATTAACGAGCTTTCTGATGAAATCAAGTTGCGACAAATCACCGTTACGAGTCGCTTCAAACGACATTTCTAAATAATTATCTGGGGAACCAATACCGTAAATACAAGATACCGATGCTACTACAATCACGTCGCGTCGCGATAATAGTGCCTCAGTTGCGCCATGTCTCAGGCGGTCAATTTCATCATTGATCGCGGAATCTTTTTCAATATATGTATCAGTTGAGGCAATATATGCTTCTGGCTGGTAATAATCGAAATAACTAACAAAATAATGTACTTCATTTTCTGGGAAAAAATCTCGGAATTCAGAATACAGCTGCGCCGCCAAAGTTTTGTTATGTGCCAAAATCAAAGTTGGTCGCCCAGTCTGTTCAATAATATTTGCCATTGTAAAAGTTTTACCAGAGCCAGTCACGCCAAGTAAGGTTTGTTCATGTACGCCAGAATTAACTCCCGCAACGAGCTGTTTAATCGCAGAGGGTTGGTCGCCTGTCGGCTGATATTTTGAAACTAATTTGAATTTAGCCATATCTATTATTATATCACGTCGAATTATTATATAATATATGCATGAAATACACCGTTACCGTAAAGCCAGGCAGTTCTCAAGAAAAAATCGTTGAAATCTCCCCAGGCGAGATTACGGTATATCTTCGCGCCAAGCCACACGACGGTGAAGCCAATGTTGCTCTTATCAAGATGTTAGCCAAGCATTTTAAGATTCCAAAAACTACCATCAAAATTGTCCGCGGCTCAAAGTCGCACCACAAAACAATTGAATTTTAGATAGCTCTAATCAATGGGAACGGCACCGCCTCGCGTCCAGAAACACCCTCGAGTAACCAGAAATTTCGCTCTGAATTGCCCCATCCACAAGCTGGCGGCATACCATATTCCAACATCTCAACAAAGTCCATATCTAACATTTGGGCTTCTTCGTCGCCCGCATCGCGAGCGGCTTGCTGCTCTTTAAATCTTTCTAGCTGATCTAATGGGTCGTTTAATTCCGAGAAACCATTCCCCATTTCTGTGCCAGCAATTACTGGATGAAATCTTTCAGTCACCAACGGGTTTTCAGTGGACTTTTTGGCCAAAGGCGAGAGCGATAATGGTTCCTCAATCAACCAATAAGGTCCCGCCGAAGTTTTGCGGATAAGTTTCCAGATGTGATCGATGAGATGAGGCGTTGTCATATCAAAATTCGACTCTACGCCATTTTCTTTTAAGATTCTTATTAATTGTTCTCGGTCAGGATTAAACACGTCCACATCAAACTTCTCTTTTAGCAAATCAGCATATTTGTACCTAGGCCACTCTTGATCTAAATCAATTTCAAATCCACCCACATTAAATTTCAAAGTCCCCCAAGTTTCCTTGGCGACGTATTTCATCATTTCTTCATAAAACTTCATACCGTCTTCGTAATTTTCGTATGCCGCATATGCCTCAAAAGCAATATGTTCTGGCAAATGCTCATCATCTACGCCTTCATTGCGAAATCTCGGCCCGATATCGTAAACTTTCTCAAAACCACCTCCTAGCAGACGCTTTAGCGGCAACTCATGTGAAATACGTAAATAAAAGTCTTCATCTAGGGCGTCCATATGCGTAACAAATGGCTGCGCATCTGCGCCACCAGTTGTGTGTTCAAGGACAGGTATATTTATTTCAATATATCCGTGGGAGTTCATAAAATCGCGCGTAGCTTGCCAAAATTTAGACCTGCGCACTAATCTTTCTCGCACTTCTGGATTTACATTCATATCGACGTAGCGTCTACGATATCGCTCTTCTTTATTTGTGAACTTTTCTGGCAATGGACGTAAAGTTTTGGTCAATAATCTGACGAAATCTGCGAATACTGATATCTCGCCTGTTTGCGACTTATCTACGACACCATTAGCCTCAATAAAATCACCGATATCAAGTAATTTAACTTCTTTTGCACCAAACAAACCTTCATGCGACTCGTCGGATGCTTTCATAAAGATTTGTACTTCGCCAGAATAGTCACGCAATTTCAAAAATACTAGTTTTCCAAACGAGCGGATCGCCACAATTCTTCCCGCGATGCAAACTTCTTGACCTTGTTTCTCGTCAAAGTGGTTCACCACATCAGCAATCAAGGTATTTCGTTCCGATTTCGACGGGTACGGTTCAATTCCGCGCTCTCGAATCTCCGATAGCTTTTTTAATCTCTCATTTCTATAATCTTCCAGTAACATGAGTATAGTATAACATAAAAAAAGCAGAAAAGCACCCTCAGATACCCTAAGCCTAACCAAAAGGCTATAAACGCATCAAGAGGGTACTTTTACTATTCCACTTCAAGAATTTTAACTTTTTTACCGTTAAATTCTATTTCATCACCAGCTTTGTGCCCGAATACTGCTTTACCAATTGGAGATTCGTTTGAAATTTTTCCCTCCAATGGGTTAGCCTCAGTAGGGCCAACCAAGGTATATTCGACTTTTCGTCCGCCCATATTTAGCTTTACCAAAGCCCCGAGTACTGCTTTCTCTTTTTTGCCACCACGGATTACTTTGGCGCTCTTCAAAAGCTCTTGAATTTCCAAAATTCGTCCTTCGGCAACTTTTTGCTCGTTTCTTGCCGAACTATATTCTTCATTTTCTGACAAATCACCAAAGGATCTCGCCGTCGCAATCTTCTCTGCGATTACTGGGCGATTTTTAATTAATTCTTCGAGTTCTTGCTCTAAATTCTTTTTTCCTTCGGCGGTCAGATTTACGGTTTTCTTTATCATAAAAACTCCAACTTATATTAAAGTCTAGACAAGTTTACTTGAAAAACACAAAATAGTCAATATCTAAAGTTCACTAATTTTGACAAACCTAGTTTCGCCTGTTCGACGATCTGTTATCTCTGCTTCATCATTAGCCAAAGTCTTGTCTGACACTACGATTCGATATGGAATTCCCATGAGTTCTGAGTCTGCGAATTTTTCTCCTGGACGTAAATCTCTGTCGTCAAACAAAAATTCTTCTTCACGGCCATGATATAGCTCCTCTGCGCGAGCCAACCCCTTTTCGCCTATACCCACTAAATAATACTTAAATGGCGCTATTGCTTCTGGCCAGACCAAACCCTTTTCGTCGGCAAATTTTTCGACAATTACCCCCATAACCCTTGATACGCCAATCCCATAACAGCCCATATAAACAGTCTGTTGCTCATTCTTATCGTTAATGAACTTTAATCCCAAAGGTTCAGAGTATTTGAATTTTAACTTGAAGATATTACCTACTTCAGCGGCACTAGTTTCGGTCAAATCGTCACGAGACACATTCAGATCCGTCAAAACTTCATCCGTCAGAACCTCTTTGTTTAGTACGACAGACTTATCCTTATTGTAATAAACTGTATCTTCGCCTACGGGCAAGAAAGTCTGGAATTCGTGCGAGTATTTAGAAAATATCCCGCCGCTTGCAAATGTTTCAAACGTGCAGTCGCCAATACCCAATCTTTCAAAAATCCGTCCGTATGCCTTTTCGGCTTCGCCATAAAATCTATCTAAATCCTCCTCGGAAGTATGAAAGCTATAAAGGTCTTTCATCAAGAATTCGCGTCCGCGTAAAATCCCAGATTTTGCCCTCAGTTCATTTCTAAATTTAGTCTGAAATTGATAAAGATAAAGCGGTAAGTCCTTATAACTAGAGATGTAATTCTTTAGCATATTAACGATTGGCTCTTCGTGTGTAGGCGCCAATCCCAAAACACCACCAGCAGTTAGTTCGGTTTTGAACCAAATATCGACTTCTTGATCGCTGAATCGGCCAGTTTTTTCCCATAACTCCGGATTTTGTAAAGTCGAAAGCAGAACCTCTTCGCAGCCGATATTGTTTAATTCTTCCCTGATAATACCTTTGATATTTTCAATTACGCGAAGACCAAGTGGTAAATAATCATATACTCCAGCTAATTCCTTGTGGATGTAACCAGCCCGAGTCAATAATGCCCCATTTGCCGCTACCTCGTCTTTTGGCGCCTCACGTAATGTTTTGATAAAAGTCTTCGATAATCTCATAGTAATAATATTATACCATATTACCCGATACCAAGCACGAAGAGAGCATAGAATGCTATCCCATTCTTGAGCATATGCAGCAGTATCCCGGCATAAATTGTTCCAGTTATTTCTCTAAGCCCGCAGAGAATAATTGACATTGCGAACACATTTACACCCACGTTCCACTGTCCATGCAAAACACCAAACAATATAGATACAAGCAGAATCGAAATTAACATTGAAGCCCAATCCGGCAAGCATTTCAATAATTGGTTACGCATTCTACCATATAGCCATCCCCGGAAAATAATCTCTTCAGCAATTGGCGCTAGTATGACCAGCGTAACAAAAGCAACAACCCTGTCAAAGCCAGAAGCTAAAACGTTAAAACCGACGTCTTGGGCTTGTTCGACGTCAAACCACGGAAACAAACTAAAGACCCACATAAAAGCTGCCGCCAACAAGAAATAAGCAAAAAACCCAATCGGCGCTAGTCCAATGTCAGTCCAAGTCGGTAGACCCTTTAGACCGATTGTCTCGCGTTCCCTAGTCTTTTTAATTAGTTTTAAAGGCAAAATAATCAACAAGAGTGCGAGAGAGTACGACAAGGCCGCAAATACACCGCTCCAAATTGGTCTTTCGAAATTTTCTGCCCCAACTATAAATACTAATAAAGTGCCTATCGTAAATTGCGATACGATTACTGAGGCCGCCACCCAAGTCATCATTAAAAAAACTTTGAGCGCAACCATCCACCCCTGTTTTTTCGGAAGCTCCGTACGCGCTTTCTTGGTGGTGTCTTTTTCGGCCATTAATTAGCTATCCTAATAATATCTAAGATTGTCACAATTACAATCAAAGCCAAAAGCACAATAAACGCTCTCGATACGATTCGTTCCTCGATTTCCTTTGTTAGCTCCTTTTTACGGAGTTTATAAATCACGATCAAAAGCCATCTACCGCCGTCCAAGGCCGGGATAGGAAGCACGTTCATACAGGCTAGCGAAACAGAAATCAATGCTGCCAAAAACGCCAAATTAGTAGGTCCAGCCGCCGTAAAGGCTGGAAAGAGCTCACCGATAATCCCAACAGGCCCAGCCACTGAATCTCCTACGGACGAAATCGCTTCTTGTCCGCTTTGGCGTACGTCAGAATCAAAGCTAAATTGTGAACCAACTCCAGTGATTAAGTCCCACAGCATAATACCAACTCCGCGGAAGGTCTCTCCCGTAAGTTGCAAGGTCAACCCAGCTCCTACAATTGGCGCCGACCAAGTTGAGTACGACAAGGCCTGTGAGCTAGCCATCGTTACTCCTAGTAAATATTCAGATTCAGCAGGATTTAACACCACTAGTAAATCTTGATTGATTATGTCTATTCGACAGTCTTCGACACAATCGCATTCAGGACATTCTTCTAGGCAACAACCCACTTTACCTTCTCGTCCAATCGTATACGTCACTCCTTCGCCAGCGTGTGCTTTGTTATAATCGGTGATGTCGCTCGCATGAGTCATTTCTACGCCGTCAATTGCAATAATATAATCACCGGCCTTTATCCCCGCTTCTTTTGCCGGTGAGTCATCCGCAACTTCTGCTACTCTTACTGGAGTCGCATTTGTCCTAGTATCTGCTGGTACCGTGAATTGTCCTTCTAGGAATTCTGGCATACCCGTCCAAGCAAGAATTGTAAAGATCACAAAAGCAGCTAGCCAGTTCATCGTGACGCCAGCAAACAAAATTTTGGTTTTTGACCAAAAACTAGCCTTCCCGAATGTTCCAGGACGCTTATCGGCGGCTGATTCCCCGTCCATTTGACAAAAACCGCCAATCGGCAGCCAGTTCAAACTAAAAACCAAGCCTTCTTGCGGCTTTTTCCAATCCTTTCGGGGGATTTTTTTCCATTTTTTAGTCTTTGGGTCCTTCACCCAGGCGACTGCACGCGGGGGAAAACAAATCCCAAATTCCAAAACTCTGACACCATTTCTTCGTGCGGCAATAAAATGCCCCAATTCATGAATAGTGACCAGAAACATTAATACAAGTAGCCCTACGACTACGCCAACAAAAATATCCATAACCTTATTATACCATTATTTACCAAATCTTCGATTACGTTTCTCGTATTCTTTTAGGATTACGTCGATATCCTCACTCTTCATCTCAGGGAAATATTTGTCAATAAACATAAGTTCCGCATAAGCCACTCGCCACAACATAAATCCACTAATTCTTTTTTCGCCGCTAGTTCTTACCAACATATCTACGTCTGGTATCTCGGGATGATATAAATGTTTACGAATGGTTTCCGGTGTAATTTCCTTATCTGCCTTTAGTGCTTTGTTTGCGGCGTCAGCAATTTCTTGTTCTCCACCATAGTTAAAACAAAAACAGACGGTCGTACCAGTGCATTTTTCGGTAATCTTCTCGGCTTTTTCACCCAAAGAAGTCAAAGTGGGGTTGACTTTTCCTCGCATCCCTAGTATTAGCAAACGAATATTATTCTTTGCCATTTTTTCGGCCATTTGCAAGATTTTGGTCTCGGCCAGCTTCATGATGTAGTCGACCTCTTTCTTCTCGCGTCCCCAGTTCTCTGTACTAAAAACGTAAAAAGTGAGATATGGGATTTCAGCCTTAGCTGCAGCCTTGATTAGCTCCTCGATAGTCTTTAGACCTTGCCGATGCCCTTCGATTTTTGGTAAACCCCTTGCTTTAGCCCAACGACGATTACCGTCAGCGATAATTCCTAGATGCTTTAGTTCCATATTTACCTTATAACTTCATTATTTCGTCGGATTTGCTCTTAAATGCGGCGTCAACTTTGTCATTGAACTCTTTGGTCAGCTCGTCAATTTCTTTTTCGGCGCGCTTTTTGACGTCCTCACCCATCTCGGTGGCAATTTTCAAAGCCTTTCTCGCATCTTCGCGTACATTCCTGATTGCGACCTTAGCTTCCTCGACTTTTGTCGAAGCACTTTTGACAATTTCCTTTCTTCGCTCCTCGGTAAGTGAAGGAATCGGTACGCGAATCACACGGCCGTCATCTGCCGGGTTAAGCCCTAATGACTGATCGCCCCTAATTGCTTCTGCGATAGATTTTATATTGGTCGGATCAAAAGGAGTCACTACCAAGAGGGTCGCGTCTGCCGCGGTTACGTTTGCTACTTGATTTAAAGGCATAAATTGCCCATACGCTTCAACCTTGATGCCAGCAAGCATATCAGGGTGTGCCCGCCCAGTACGAACCTTTTTCATCTCGTTGTCAAAGCGCTCGACTACACTTTCCATCTTTTTGCGTTCGTCTTTTGTGTCAAACATAATCACTCCTTAATTATATTTATATTATATCAAAAATCCGGCTCTTAAAGGCCGGATTTTATTACTTTTCGATTGTATCGTTAGCTTTGGCTTTTTTCTCGGCTTCTTTGGCGGCCTTCTTGGCTTTGTTTTCCAAAGCCTCCTTCATCTTGGCGGCTTTTGCGGCGCGAGCCTTAAAGCGGTCAACGCGACCTTCGGTATCGATAATCTTTTCTTCGCCCGTAAAGAATGGATGAGAAGCCGAAGAAATCTGAATCTTTACCAATGGGTATTCTTTGCCGTCTTTCCATTTGATAGTTTCTTCACTCTTGGCAGTGGACTTAGTCAAAAATGAGAATCCAGCAGCCTCGTCGGAAAAAACGACATCACGATAATCTTTGGGGTGTAATTCTTTTTTACTCATAATTCCCGTCATTATATCAGAAAAATAAAAAAAAGTAAAGAAAAAGGCAGGTCAAAACACAACCTGCCCTTCTTAGACTACAAGATAGTGTCGATATCAGTGACAATTTCGTCGATAAAGCCGAGCTCCAGGGCGTCCTCTGGAAGCATATAATACTCTTCACGCTTCTTTTGGTTGTAAGTATCACTGTCCATCTTGCCGTGGCTACACTTCAAAACGTGAGGTTTTATCACTTCTTCTTCGATTCTCTTTTCGAACTCCATCCTGTCATGTAGCTTGTTCAGCGTTCCGCCGGCTATACCAAAGCCGTCATGAAGCAAAAACGTAGCATTCGGCAATGAAAAACGTTTTTTACCAGCAATACCGATCAAAAATGCCATTGAACTCCACTCGCCCATATTAACGGTGTAAATCGGGGTCTTACTGAGCTCCATTATGGAAATCAGCGCAAAACCCTCATTAGTCTCGCCGCCCGGAGAATTGATGTAGAGCAAAATCGGCTCACGCTCTTCCGGCGGAATCTCCATATCCATCCGATTGTAGTCAAGAATATCGTCGATCAAATTCGAAATCATGGAAGAATTCAAGAGCCCAACTTCATCCTCGTCGACCGACAATATCTGTCCGTAAAGAAACAGCCTCCTTATCTCACGCGCGTTAATGCGCTCAATTTCCTCTATGGTACTATTTATGGCTATCGATATAGGCCAAGAGTTATCCGTAGTCATACACTACCTCCTTTTAAGTTGCGCCACCCTCATAAACAAATATTTTATCTATAATCCTTGTATTTTTCAAGCATATGTGATATAATTAAAACGTATATTAATTTAACGAAACAGTTTTTGGGAGGTTTCCTGTCGTGCTCGGCGCGTTCAAGTTCCCGAAAACAAAGAGAAAGGAAATCGTATATGGCAGTAAATGTCGATATGAAGGCTCTCTTAGAAAGCGGTGCTCATTTTGGTCACAAAACCAGTCGTTGGCACCCCAAGATGGCCCCTTACATCCACAGCAAGCGCCAAAATGCGCATATTATTAATCTCGAAAAGACCGTCGAGGGCCTAGAAAAGGCTTTGCCAAAAATCACCGACATCGTGAAAAATGGCAAAAAAGTTCTTTTCGTCGGTACCAAAAAGCAAATCAAAGATACCGTCAAAGAAATCGCCGAATCAGTCGAAATGCCTTACGTAACTGTGCGTTGGGTTGGTGGTACTTTAACTAATGTCGAAACGGTCAACCGCCAAATCAAGAAACTAAAAGACTTAGAGCGCCGTATGGCTTCTGGCGAGCTCGAAAATCGCTATTCCAAGCTCGAAGTCCAAAGATTCCAAGAAGAAATTGACGTCCTTAATGAACGCTACGGTGGTATCAAGGACATGACTGAGCAACCAGCTGCAATTATCATCGCTGACGCCAACGAAGAAAAGAATGCAATCAAAGAGGCCAAAGTCCTAAACATTCCGGTCTTTGCACTCGTCGATACTAACGTCGACCCAAC
The DNA here is from genome assembly GCA_045603565.1 of Candidatus Nanosyncoccus sp. Classification (GTDB taxonomy): domain Bacteria; phylum Patescibacteriota; class Saccharimonadia; order Saccharimonadales; family Saccharimonadaceae; genus Nanosyncoccus. The sequence continues at coordinate 71,356 of JAZUML010000013.1, forward strand.
CTTGATTGATTATGTCATTCCTTGCAACGACGATTCAATCAAAGCAACTAAATTAGTGCTCGGCTACTTTGCTGAAGCAATTAAAGAAGGTAAAAAATAGGAGGCAAAAATGGCAAAAAATGAAGTAACAATCGAACTAATCAAAAAACTAAAAGAGCTTTCCGGTGCTGGTCTTACTGACGCCAAAAAAGCCCTAGTCGAAGCCAAGGGCGATTTTGACAAAGCCCTAGAAGCTATGCGCAAAAAAGGCCTCACTAAGGCCGAAAAGCGTGGCGATCGCGAAACTCGCGAAGGCCTCATCGATGCCTATATCCACGATGGCCGTCTTGGTGCTATTGTCGAAGTCAACTGCGAAACCAGCTTCGTTGCAAAGACTGACGAATTCAAGACTTTGACTCATCAAATCGCCATGCAGGTCGCCTCAATGAACCCACTTTACGTTTCCGAAGATGATATTCCAGAAGAAGTTAGAAAAGCCAAAATTAAAGAGCTAGAAGAAAACTTCAAGGGCCCAGAGAACATGAAGGACCAAATTCTCGAAGGCCAAATGAAGAAAGCTTTCTCTGACAAAGTTTTGATGAACCAGCCTTACATCTTGGACGATTCCAAGACTGTTGAACAATTCATCAAGGAGGCAATTGCCAAAACTGGTGAAAATATCACAGTTAGACAGTTCAAGAGAATAGAATTAGGTGTTACGGAATAATTAATAAAAAACGAGTTAGAATCCATGTCTAACTCGTTTTTTTAGCACAATCAGGCGCCCCCGCAGTTTAAAGCGCCTGATTCTTGTAGAGTATAAAATTAGCTAATTAACGTCGTTTCTTTCTATCAGTCTTTCTTTCCTTCAATACAACCGATGCTCCCACTATCCCCACAATCGTAAATACCAAAAGTCCTGTTATCAAATAGTCCGTCTTCGATACATTTAGCGTTGCCATTATTCCACCAGTATTTGGTGCGTCTGCATCAGAGCCTCCTCCCGTGTCAGGTACTTCAACTGGTCTATAGTTAAAAATCAGATCATATGGCTCTTGCAAAGGATTACCGTTTCCGTCAAGCGCTGTCACCGCAATAATATATTTTCCGGCCGGCAAATTCGTTTCGCTAAAAGGAATAACTACATTCTTTCCTGGTTTTGCGACTTTTATTGGCGATAGCTCTGTGATCAAGTTCCCATCCAAATCATAAACATTCAATTCCAGTGTATCAATATCCAAACTACTTATTTCATAATTCAAGCTTACATCTGCATCTCCAGTCTCCTCGTCTTCCTCCACGGCAGCCGTAACCGGAAGATACGAAACCTTTACAGAATCTTTATGCGTTACTCCATCTTTCCCTTCGCCAATTACGCGAATAATGTAGTCACCAAATCCATATCCAAAGTCATCAAAGTTAAAGCTAGCCGTATCTGTACCATATCCTTCACTCGGCGTAAACGTCTTTATTGTAATAGGCGGCTCTGTCGTTCCGTCACCATTTACATATTCTATTGTCACTGTCGCTTGGTTGACATTATCGTAATTATATGTGGCTGTTTGCTCCGGCCCAGTGAAAATCGTTTCGTTTTCGGGGTCGGTGACATAAATATTGGCGTCAGCACTGACTACCCTCACCACTACGGTGTCAGTCACGCCTGAGACTGCCTGAGTTATTGGTACCGGTACAAAAGCTGCAAAAGCCGTCATTGCAGCTACTACGACCAGTCCAAGAGTACCCAGGACTTTTTTGTGTGCCTTTTTCATACTCTACACTCTCTTTATTTAATGTTTTTATTTTGGTTCTGTAAAGACTCGCTCGCAACGAATATGCCTGCTAGACAGCCAATCTAGCACGACGTTCTTTACGTCTCCTAATCCCTATTATAATCCAAACCACAAGAATTGTCAATAGGATTATGGTTATAAGTAGGATTATTGGGGAAAAGATAAATACTACTCTATCAATCGTCTCCGTTTCTTCTCCCGCGGTCACCGTCCAAGTCAATTTATAAACACCAAAGCCGGGAGTATCTTTCCATTCATCTTCCACTATCCTTTCGGACTCCGGAATCACTGAAACTATTCCATTAGATGTTTCATAAGTTGCGCTACCTATTATTGGCTCAACTTTAAGTTTGCCAACAGCATTAAAATCTACATTTCCAGTATTCTTGACCTTTGCAGATGCATAATAGCCACTCCTGTTGTTCCCTTCGCTATCCTTGCCGCCTTGTTTGATCTCTAAGTTAGATATTTCAGCCCCAATGGTCACTTCGCCCTCAGAAGAATGACCATAAATAATCATCCCAGCGCTAGCTTCGGTGCGAATGCCGCTTGCAGTAGTCGTGTTGCTAACGGTTTGAGCAAAAATCACCGCATACTGACCACCAGCCGGAATATTGCTAGGTGTCGTTACGCGATAATTAATATCTATGGTCCCATGTCCTGGCACTGTCAAGCGTGGGCGTTCGACGTAGTTGCCAGAATCGTCCATGATTGTGATCCAACGCGCAATTTGAGTAAAATTGTTTTCATGATTAAAGCCAAGTTTATAAAGGTCATCATCTTCGGAGTAAACATAAGCATAAGGAGCGGCATAGGCTTCAATTACTAATTCATTTTCACCATCATTTTTGAATTTAAATGAACTTTCATAAACTGAATCAGAACTAATTTGCATAGTCCTACTAGAAGGTTCCAAGCTAATACTTGTACCAGTAGAAGTGCTTGCTTCCTCTTCGTCGGCATAAGTACTATTAGTCAAGACTCCAAAACCAAATAATGTAATCAAACTGAAAATCAGCGCACCTTTTGCAAATCTTTTCATTTACCTCCTTATATAACTGATGCGCGCCGGCAACGCCCGCGCGTCCGTTTTTTGATGGACGACCAAGTCCATTCGAGCTTGGTGCGCGCGACTGGACTTGAACCAGCACAGCCGTAAATGCGGCCACTACCACCTCAAGGTAGCGTGTCTACCAATTCCACCACGCGCGCTTAAGATAATTATAACACAAATAATATAGTTATGGTGTTTTATTTTTGGTGGTTTTGTTTACCGCCCACTCTGTCACGTCTATAAAGCGATCAATTGGTGTAACGATTTTTACATCATTGCTATAAGTTCGTACATTCTTATTGTAATAATAAGTCAAATTAGATTGATAAAGACCTATCGCTGGTACGTCGCTCACCCAATAGTCAAGAAAAGATTCATACTTTTTGACTCGAAGGGCTTCGTCGAGAGTGTCGCGCGCTCCAAGCAACAAATCATCTACTATATTATTGCGGTAATTTGACAGGTTCAACCCCGCAGTAGAAGTTTGCGACGAATGGTAATATGGCAACAAATCTGGTTCTGCGCCTAGCTCAATCTCATAGATTAAGATATCATAGCTTCGCTTAGCAATGACATTAGTAATAAAATCTTGATTCTCGTCATATGTCACTACGTCCGCCTCGACCCCAAGATTTTTCAATTCTTCTGCAATACTATTAGCCACATTTGGCAAGTAGCCCGAATTTACTGTCGCAATCTCTAAATGAATAGGGTTTCCCTCGCTAAGTTCAGCAATTTTAGCCTTTGCGGCTTCGGTATCAGTTGCCGGTATTTCTGGATATGTCGAAATAGGAATTTGCGTTTTAAGCAAAGGATAATTTAGAGCTATCGTGTCAGGAGCCGCTGCTCGAATATTTTCTTGATTTATGCCCTGCCTCACAGCCGCCCTAAAATCTTTCTCCTTAACCCAGTCTTGCTTCAAATTAAAGAATACAAATGCACCAGCATTAAGTGAAGAATCTTTTTTATAAAACTGTTTTGAACCTATTCTGTCGGCCTCTGCATCAGACAATTCGGCCGTGGCGCTAACCGAGCCAGAATTCACGGCATTAACGATGTCATCTTTATTTGCGAACGTATGAACAGCAAAAGAATTTAAGAGCGGACGGCCTTGGAAATAGTCCAAGTTAGCCGAAAGGTAGAAAACCTTTTCATTGTTCCCCGGATTTGTTTGTAAGGCGTTATAGGAGAACGCTCCCGAAGTGATTGGCGAGTTCGAAAAAGAGTTTTCGACCAAAGTCTTAGGATCGGTGTTTTCTAGGACGTGTTTTGGCACCACGGGGATATTTAGCGCCGACATAAAGTCCGCATAAGACGTTGGCAAATCAAATATTACTTCCCCGTTCTCTCCCTTTGATACTTTGACATTAGAAAGATTGGCTTCATAAATCGTGTTTACGGCGGGATTTTTAATCAGCTCTGCCGTAAAAATTACATCATCGTTTGTAATTGGTTCGCCATCAGACCATTTTAGTCCTTCTTTCATTTCAACAACCCAGCGCTTACCATTTTCATCTGGAACGATAGATTTGGCTAATTGATTGCCAGGATGACCAGAATAATCAATCGTCGCAATTGTTGCAAACATTAGTTTGCTCAAAACTCGCTCGCTATTTGTAGTTGCAAAAAGCGGGTTCATTGAATTAACATCACCAATCGTAGCCTCAGTATATGTTCCTCCATCCGTAAAAGAATCCTCCGCATAAGAGTCGCCAAACCAAAAAGCCTGCGCAGTCGCCAACATAATCAATGCGAAGACAAGAAGCCCCCACTCAAAAATCAAAAGACGTACATTTTTAATATGCGAAACTCTATCAACAAGGTTTTCCTTGATGTGTTCCTTACCTTCTTCGCTAGCTTTGATGGACGCTCGCGAAAACTTCTGTACGAATTTTTGCCCACGCTTTTTTAGAGAATTTGCCATACTTTAAGCCGGTAAAATTAATAATCCTAATATTGAGATTGTGAAAATCACTGCACACACAATCGTTGTCACAAAAAGAGACTTTTCGAGGCCACGACGAGTGGTATATAATTCACCTGAACTTCCAAAACCAGCACCGAGCGAAGCGCCACGTTGCTGTAAAAGAATCAAAAGCACGGTCAAAATTGCCGTCACAAATATTACAATTTCTAGGAAACTTCCAAACTGCATAAAATAACTCCTAAAACTATTTTAGCATGTTTTTTCTTTTGAGTAAAGAATGATAGGTAATCGCAAAGCGGTGTGACTCCTCGTCTATCCTAGCAATCAGCCTTGCAATATGAGAACTAGAAGACAAAGGAATAATTTTTCCAGACGAAACAATTTTTATCCTCGCGGATTTCGAATGATCGCCCGACTTATCACGACCAATCACCAGTATTCCGAACGGTTCAACCAAAGGCAATACAGCATTCACTTGAGTCTTTCCCCCATCTAGTATTATTAAATCTGGAAAATCCCACTCCTTATGTTTAAATCTCCTCGAAATCACCTCTTTCATACTTTTCAAATCATCATTAGTCGAGGTGCGGATTCGGAATTTACGATACTCACTTCTGGCCGAAGCCCCATTAATAAACACCACCATACTTCCCACTGTGTTTTCGCCCGATTGATGCGAAATATCATATCCTTCAATCCGACGTGGTGGTTTTTCTAGCCCTAGTAGCTCTTGCAACTGCTTCAGAGCCTGGTCCGACGAAATGTCCAAAAACTCTTTATCCGAAAAGACGATTTTTTTCTTTAGTTCCCTCAGGCCAAATAATTGATCTCTCGCCTCAGCCGCCAGTTCAAAATTTCCTTGTTTCGCCGCCTGTTTCATAGTTTTTTCTAATTCCTTCAGTAGCTTTTCGCGCTCTCCTTCCAGATAACGGATTAATTTGCGCAGATTTCTTTTATAATCCGCTGCGGTCGAGCGCCCCACTTCAATTCCCGGCGTCAATCCAAGGTCGGTATTCAAAGTTTTTTTGCCAGTGTAAGGTTTATCATAATACGGGAAAATTCGTCGTAGCGTTCGCACTGCCTTTTCTAGTGCCGACTTACCATAAAATGGCCCAATATAAGTCGCCTTGTCATCAATCGGGTTTCGCGTAAAGCTAACATATGGAACCTCAGATTTCATATCGATTCTCACGTAAGATACCGTTTTGTCATCGCGAAGCAAGATATTCCATTTTGGCATATAACGCTTTATCATTTCAGATTCCAAAAACAACGCGTCCATCTCGGTATCCACCACGATCCAATCCGTATCCTCTATCTCGCGGACCAGAGCCTCAGTCTTTGGGTCTTTTTCTGACTTCTGGAAATACTGCCTCACGCGGTTTTTTAACACCGCCGCTTTCCCTACATATATTATTTCTCCATCTGCGTTTTTATGAAAATAAACTCCCGGAAGAGCCGGGAGTTCTTTTAGTTTTTGTCTCAAAGACTCATTCATCCTTTAATTATATCACACTTACGCTAAAAAGTCAAGTTTACCTCTATTCCGTAGTAGTGGCTTCTACTTCCACTTTTGCTTCATCGTCTGACAAATCATACATATTACCAAAAACAGTTTGAAGTACTTCTGACAAATCTTTGTATTCTTCTGGCTCTGAAACATTGACATTGGTCGGATAACCAAAGCTTAGGTCTACTTCGATTGTAGCCGCCCCTTCATTGTAATCATTTACGAAATACAGTCTAGTAAAGTTATAGCTACTATCAACCTCTACATAAAGAGTCGGAAGCTCCTTAATCGCCTCGACTACATTATCGGTATTAACATCAGAGTATTCATAACCCATACAATTGTAAAGCTCGCTCATCATCTCGGAATCTTTTAGCGAATTCACGAAACCAGTGAATTTTTCGGTATCAAAGTTGACTTCATAAATTGGGTTTACTTTGCTTGTTACCGTCAGATCTTTATTATTCGAAATAATAAATGGATTCTTAGCGTAACTATCCGCAATACTGTTGCTACTCTTGTTAACATTGCTGGTTAAGTCTACCAAGCAACTCAAATTACTCTCCTCGACGGTTTCGCTAGTCATGTCCGTCAATTCGTCTACAGACACCCTCAGCCATTGATCTTCAAACATCTTAGCCACGCTAGAGAATTCTGCCGCATCCTCACTACTAATACTTTCTCCTGATACAATTTCAACCTCGGTTGTAGTTTCTTCGGTCTTAGTTTCCTCGTCAATCGCTTCGATACAGTTGGCCTCTTCCCCGGCACTTATAGAATCGCAATCAACTATAGGCGCATCAGTATTTAGTAATGATTCAAAAATGCTAGGATTCTTTAATAGCTCGCTTGCACCACTAATCTTGAAATACAAATCTCCGTCCGTGCCATAGATTTCATCCACTTCGGCCGTGATACTGTCATTGTTTTTGGTCTCGACGGAGAGTTTAGCAACTGTAGAATTAATCATCGAACCGGCCACTAAATTGCTTTTCAAATCAATCTTCATGTTCGTAATGGCGGATTTACTATTGTGTGGAATAAGACTAATTGTGCCGTCAACAACCATATTAGTCGACGCGTCGCCACTCATTAACTTATTCATTGCCTTAGCCACAGCATCATCGTTATTGTTGTTTGCGAATAACAGAATTGCAGCTACACCGCAGCCTGTCGCGACGAGCAGCGATGCCAAAATACCAATAATCAGGCCAGTTTTCTTTTTCTTTGGTGGCTCCGCTGTCGCGACTGGTGCTTGTTCCATTGGGCGATCTAATGGATTCGTCGCCGCTTCATGGGCGGTTTCAATCTCGACGGTGCCTTCCGGGCTAACTTCAGCCAAAGGCTCCGCCTCTAAAGCCGGCTTTGGCGCCGGTGTAGGCGTTTCGGCCTGAGCTGGCGTCGGGTTTGGATTTAGAGGATTCGGCGTTCCCTCATTATTTCCATTCATAAAAAACTCCTTAATTAATAATTCTTACGTTTATTTTATCATACGTTTTAATTTTTGCTATAATATTCTTATGGATAATTCAATCATTTCTCAAATTAAAGCAAGACAAGTTTTAGATTCTCGCGGTAATCCTACTGTTGAAGCTGAAGTAAAGCTCGAGAATGGCGGATTCGGTAGAGCTATTGTCCCGTCAGGCGCCTCTACGGGTTCCGGTGAAGCGCTAGAATTACGTGACCAAGACGAGTCTCGTTATAACGGCAAAGGCGTCCTCAAAGCCGTCTGGAACGTCAATTCATCTATTAGCGATATATTAATTGGCAACACTTCTGATCCTCAAACTGTCGACAAAATGATGCTAGAGTTAGACGGTACTTCCGACAAGTCTAATCTTGGCGCCAATGCTATTCTTGCGGTCTCACTAGCCAACGCCAAAGCCAACGCCAAAGCCAAAAAAATTCCATTCTATCAGTACGTTGCGGAACTCGCCGGCACAACTAGAGAAATGTCTATTCCAATGCCAATGATGAATGTGATGAATGGTGGCGAGCATGCTTCCTGGGCGACTGACTTTCAAGAATATATGATTATTCCTCGAAGCGCTGGCAATATTGCCGAAGCTGTACGTTACGGCGCTGAAATTTTCCATGCCCTCAAAAAAGTGTTAGCTGAGCGCGATTACCCAACTACTGTTGGTGATGAAGGGGGCTATGCTCCTAGAGTTCGTGACGGCAACAACGAGCCTCTCGAATGCATCCAGTTTGCTATCGAAAAAGCAGGCTACAAGCCAGGCGAAGATATTGTCATTGCTATGGATATCGCTGCCAGCGAATTCTTTCACGACAATCATTATGAGCTCAAAACCAATGGCGATTGGAAGTCTGCTGACGATTTAATTAATTGGTATCAGTGGATTATCGACAATTATCCTGTGGTATCCATCGAGGACGGCCTTGCCGAAAACGATTGGGATAATTGGAAAAACATGACCGAGCGCCTCGGAGACAAAATCCAATTAGTCGGCGACGATTTATTTGTAACCAATGTCGAGTTGTTGCAAAAAGGCATTGATGAGGGTGTCGCTAATGCAATTCTCGTCAAGCCAAATCAAATTGGTACGTTATCGGAGACTATCGATGCGGTATTGACCGCCAAAAAAGCTGGTTACAAGACAATTATTTCTCATCGCTCCGGCGAAACCGAAGATGTCTCCATCGCTCACCTTGCTGTAGGCTTAGGCAGTGGCCAAATCAAAACCGGTTCCCTTTCCCGTTCTGAGCGTATTGCAAAATACAACGAATTAATTCGTATTGCCGATACCAATTCAAGACTTGGCCTGTTTAGCCCCTTCTAAAGCAGAAGCTTCGCGAAAACCATCGTAGAAGCTCTCCGAGGCTTTTGGATGCCCGATTTTGTTAGCGGCCGCCACGATCTCGTCTAAATTATCAGTAATCTTAAAAATACCTACATCATCGATTTTTATTAGTTTTAGTGCCAACATTTTGCCAATTACCCTATCGAATCCCTTCCAAAAACTATTTCCAACTAGAAACACGGGCATCACTGGCATCTTCCCCTCTTGCATTAAGCAAAGTATTTCCGATAATTCATCCATTGTTCCGAACCCACCCGGGAAAAATACAAAAACTTTTGCCGCCATCGCGAGCGCCACCTTTCTAGCAAAAAAGTATTCAAATGTAACGCATTCAGTTAGATATGGGTTTGGGTGTTGCTCATGTTTCAAAGTAATATTAAACCCAATCGATTTACCACCAACCTCATAAGCACCGCGACTCGCGGCCTCCATGATTCCTGGCCCTCCGCCAGTAATCACCGTATGTTTGTTTTCGGCTAACATACGACCCAAATCATGTGCTACACGACAATGCTTATTATCCTGTGGCAACCTAGCAGATCCAAAAATCGTTACACCTTGTTCAAAAGAACGCACGGTTGTGAGGCCGTGCCCTAAATCCTTTGCGTAAGCCTCTGCACGCTCAAGGTCTGCAATCGATAATTGATGTAATAATTCTTCTTCTGTCTCTAACATATTCTTCCTTTATAGTTTTTGAATTGGCATTGGATGTAGTTTTTCGGTGCCCGTCAGAATACCTTTATTGGCTCCCAGTTTCGATACAACAGCAGTTGAATTAGCCGAAGCAAAGATCAAAGAACTCCTAAATGAATGCCCAGCCGCAAGATGCGCCAAAAAGCCAGAGCCGAATGCGTCGCCTGCGCCCGTAGCGTCTTTTATCTTCTTATCTTCATAAATACCAAAGCGGTACACTTCCTTGCTATCCCCAGCGATGCCACCCATTGCTCCATCCGTAATGATAACTGTTTCAACGTAACTATTTAGATGATACAACAATTCCTCCAAAACCACGCCCGGCACCAATCTGCTCGCCTCAGACTTATTGACATTCAAAATATCAACATACTTCAGAAGCTTCAATACTTCTTTTGGATTTTCTAATTCCTTCACGCCAGGATTAAACATCACTTTGATGTCAGAGTTTTTTGCCTTCTTAAAGAACCGCTCCAGAGTATGCATATCACCACGCACCGTGGTTACATAAAGCCAATCGGGCTGTATCAAATCCAAATCCTTTTCGTCGAAATTGCCAAATTGTACACTCGCGCCACGATAAGTCAAAATGGTACGTTCACCACTTTTCTCGTCTAATAATACAATCGAGGAACCAGTCGCTCTACGCTCGAGACAATTAATGTAGCTGTCATCAATCCCTTCTTCAGACAGTGCTTTGATGATGGATGCGCCAGCCGTATCACGCGAAATATTGCTCATCAAAATTGCTTCATGGCCGTGTCTCGAAAAAGTAATCGCCGAGTTAATACCTCCGCCACCCACTTCATAAGATATCTTGTCGATATCGACTTTTGAGCCAACCAAAACCTTCCCAAAAATAGCATCTCCGCCAATCGTAGTGGGGACTAGATCATCATGGTCTACCAAATATATATCTTGCAGAGCTGAACCTAGCGACACTATTCTCGCCATTACAACACGACTCCGTTTTTGTCGATTTCAGCAACCAATTCTTCAAAAGCAGCCGCAGGGTTTTCGGCTTGAGAGATCGCCGCGCCGACATTGATTACGTCTAAATCCGCATGCGCCAAAGCGCGTATATTCGACGCGTTGGCTCCGCCGTCCCAACCGATTTCAACTTCTGGTTTCATCGCACGAATCAAAGATATTTTTTCCATTTGCATTAAATCAGCGCCCCCACCCTGGATACCTAATTGTCCTGCAAAAATCAAAACATGATCAGCTACGTCTATATATTGCTTGACTGCACCCGGGAAAGTCGAAGGAAGCAAAGCTACGCCAACTTTAATACCAGCTTCCTTTAGCGCTTGGAAAGACGGCATCAAATCTTCGCTTGCTTCAGCATGCAAAATACAAAGTGAAGGCGATAGCTTCAAAATCGTCGTTAAATGATCAGATGGACGAGCGGCCATTAGATGAAGATCAGCTATCCAGTTTCTTGGCCACCAAATGTTCGTAATATCAAGAGTTTGCGCAGAAGTAAAGACTCCGTCTGTCACATCGAATTGTGCACGTCTAGTAAAGGCATTGATAGTTTCTACTTGAGTTCGAAAATCTTGCTTGTTGTCGGTTAAAATAGTTGGTACAATCGAGACTTCTCTAATCATAATCCTCTCTTTCGTCTAAACGATTAATTCGCCTTACTCGGCGTTCTAAATTTGTAAAATCAGTGTTCATAAATGCTAACACGATTTCTTGAATTCTATCTTCATTCATAAAATGCGCAGACAAGCAAAGGACATTTGCATCGTCATGCTCACGCGCTAACTTAGCCGATTCTACATTGTCGCAATGAGCTGCTCTAATACCCTTAAAACGGTTTGCTTGCATTGTCATACCATGTGCAGAATCGCAAATCAAAATCCCAATCGATCCGATATTCTCACGCACTGCTTTAGAAACTGCTACTGCGGGATCATTAAAGTCATCGCCTTCCCTTAACTCAAATGCGCCCTCATCGATGACATTATGCCCCGCATTCTTCAAAAACCCAAGTAGCTTTTGCTTTTTTTCAAATCCTCGATAGTCCGCACCCAAATAGATTTCCATCAAATTTCCTTCCCAAAATCTACTGCTATCTCAACTAGTCGGTTCGAGTAACCCCACTCATTATCATACCAAGCTACAACTTTTATCATATTTCCACATACTACGTCAATTAGTGGCAAATCTACGATTGCTGAACGTGGGTCGCCAATAAAATCTGACGAGACCAACTCTTCCTCGGTTACACCTATAATACCTTCATAAAAAGGCTCTTTAGCTACTTTCTTAAAGAGCGAAACCAGCTCTTCTTTAGTGGTGTCACGCTTAATAATTGCAGTAATATCGGCTAAAGAAACTACTGGAGTAGGCACACGAACAGACAAACCATTGAATTTATCCTTTAAGCTTGGAACTGTTAGCGCCGCGGCTTTTGAGGCGCCAGTCGAAGTCGGAACGATATTCTCGGCGGCGCTTCTCGCTTCGCGCAAATCCTTAGCCGGCGCGTCTAATATTCTTTGCGAGCCCGTATATGAGTGAACAGTCGTCATCATTGCTTTTTCGATACCAAATTCATCCTCTAGAACTTTCATAATCGGTGCGATACAGTTAGTAGTACAAGAAGCATTAGATATTATCTCATCGGATTTTTCTACCGTCTCTTCGTTGACGCCGATTACTACGGTTTTTGCGCCGTCGCCTTTGGCTGGGGCCGAAATAACAACTTTTTTAGCGCCAGCTTTTATATGTGCTCTCGCGTCCTCTGGTTTTGTGAAAAAGCCAGTAGACTCTATTACTACATCTACGCCAAGGCGCTTCCATGGCAAATTAGCCGGATCTTTTTCGGCAAAAACTGGCACCTCTCTAGTATTCACGAAAAGCGATTTAGGCCCAGCTGTAACCTTCTTAGAATAAATGCCATAAGATGAATCATATTTTAGAAGGTGCGCAAGCGTTGCTGCGTCGGTTACGTCATTAATTGCCACCACCTGAACATCATGTCGCTCAAGTAGGATTTTGAAAGCGTTTCGGCCAATTCGTCCAAAACCGTTAATTGCCACCTTCACCATTTTTTACCTCCTAATTCTACTTATGCTAATTATACCACAGAATACAGAAAAACAACAAAAAAACCATATTTGGGACATTTCGGAGGTCACGACCGAGAATTAGGGCGCGAGCCCCGTGACGACGGGAGCGAGCGACCCGTGTCCCAGATATGGTTTTTGTTGTCTAGCGTGCAAAATGTGCAAATGCACGGTTGGCTTCTGCCATACGATGACAATCTTCTTTCTTCTTGAAGGCTGCACCGGTTTCGTTGTAGGCATCGACAATTTCGGCCTCGAGACGCTTAGCATAAGGCATACCGCTACGCGCACGAGCCGATTGTACTAGCCACGAAAATGCAAAATGTAGTTGTCTGTGTCCCGAAATTGGGAATGGAATTTGATAGTTAGCGCCACCCACACGGCGGGACTTGACTTCAAAATCTGGCGAAACATTCGCAATCGCTTTTTCTAGTACCTCTACTGGATTTTCGGATTTTAGCTTTTTAGCTGCACCTTCAATCGCAGAATAGACTGCACGTTCAGCAACTTGTTTTTTGCCATTTAGCATAGACTTATTGATTAGTCTTTGGACCAAGATCGATTGATATTTGCGATCTGGATTGACTTTTCTTTGTAAGGATTTGGTAACTTTACGTGGCATTACTTATCCTCCTTTTTAGCGCCGTATTTAGAACGGCCTTGTTTGCGTCCTTGTACTCCTTGAAGATCCAAAGTACCGCGCACTACGTGATAACGTACACCAGGAAGATCTGGCACACGACCACCGCGCACTAACACTACGGCGTGCTCCTGAAGGTTATGACCTTCACCGCCAATATAAGCCCAAACTTCTTGGCCGTTAGTTAAGCGCACACGGGCAACTTTACGCATCGCCGAGTTTGGTTTCTTTGGTGTTTTAGTAGTAACTTTAATACAAACCCCACGCTTCAAAGGCGCAGCCTTTTCATAACGCTTGGTTTTCAGTGTATTCACAATCGAACCTAGCGCCGGGGATTTGGATTTTTTCGCTGCCTTTTTACGAGGCTTACGAATCAACTGATTGATAGTTGGCATTAAAATATTCCCTTATTATAATTAATATATGGTGCTCAGTTTTTCACAGCAATCAAAACCAAGCTGAAACTCTTGACAGTATTATAGCACAAATATTATAAAAAGTCTACAAAATGATGCCACATACAATATGTATTAATATAGTGCTATTTATAGTATTGTGTTGTCGTATATGTTACTGGTTAACCTTTACGAGGTAATCAAGAGTCGCTTCAATGATCAACCGATTTTTAATATCCATTTTGACGTTCGGATCTTTCAGGCTCTTCAATGCTTCTGGTGATTTTTTATAAACATCCTTCAGCTCGGCAATTTTAGCCGCTACTAATTCGTCAGAAACGGTGATTTTTTCTTGTACGGCTAAGGTTTGAAGTACGAGAGAGGCCTTTACTCTTTCTTCGGCGATTTTGCGAGCTTCCTTTTCCCAGTTTTCCAAGTTCTCGTTATTGGCTTTCAAAAATTCTTCAAAATCCATTCCTTGAGCCGCAGCATTCCTAGTGATATCATCGCGAATAGCGCGTACTTGATCGTCAATTAAGATTTCTGGCGCAGAGACCTTTGACTTTTTGACTAAGGCTTTCACCAAATCATCTTTGTATTTTTCCTGCAATTTGTGCTCGTTTTGAGCTTTGAGGTTTTTCTCGATGTCCTTTTTTAATTCTTCTAAAGATTTAAATGGTCCGCATTTCTTTGCCAAGTCATCGTCAATTTCCGCTTTTTTTACTTCATTTACTTGCTTCAATAAAACTTCAAACACGGTTTTTGCGCCGGCTAAATCTTTTACACCATAATCTTTTGGAAAAGTCAATTTAAGATCAAATTTGTCACCAGGTTCGTGACCGACGATGCCATCTTCAAAACCCGGGATAAAAGCTTTAGATCCGAGTACTAATTTGAAATCTTTAGCAGAGCCACCCTTAAATGCTTCCCCATCTTTTTTGCCAACAAAATCAATGATTACCTCGTCTGACAGTTTTGCAGCACGCTTGATCGCCTTCTTCTCGGCAAAAGACTCTGCAAGATTATTGAGCACTGTGTCGACATCCTTTGCAGAAGTTTCAACTACTGGTGCTTTGACGTCGAGTTTTTTATAGTCGCCCAAAGTAATTTCCGGAATAATATCTGCTGTCGCTGTATATTCAGCCATTTCGCCGGGTACATATTTGGTCACTTCTACGCTAGGTAAGACCAATGGGGATTTTTCGGCCTGCTTGAATGCTTCAATCACGGTAGAACGAACTGCAAAATCAATTGTTTCAGCATTTAAATCGTTTTCTGGGATGAATTTTTGAGCGATTTCTGCCGGTACCTTGCCCTTACGAAAACCTTCAACCTTGATTTCTTTAGCTAATTTTTCGAGCGCCTTTTTGCGAGCCGGCGCCAAATCCTTTGCATCCAAAGTCACTGTAATTTCTACACGCGAATCGGAAAGCTTTTTAGACTTAATCTTCATATTTTCTCCTCTATATTAAAAATATTATATCATAATTTTGGGCTGATTGGAATCTCTAAAATGCGTTAAGGTGAATTTAGAATTAGCGCCCAGTTTTACGTCTGGATTAAAAATCCCATTAGCGTCAAAGATTTGTTTGATGTCTGTATAGAGTTTCTTCCTCGGATCAGACATATCGTTATTAGTAACTACGGCTTTTAGCCTACCTTCTGGCGTCCCGCCGGCAAGTTTTCCGCCTTGTCGGTCAATTACATATGCTCCCGCCCGAAGGAATGTAGTCGCCTTTTTATTAAAATCATCATCTTCTAAATTAAATTTTGGCCTTAGATGATAGATCGACGTCAAATACGAACCAAAAATATCTAATTCTAAGCCAAGCTTTTCACTTAGTACCTTTAAATCTTTCAAAAAACTCTCAATATTGTAAGGTGGTACATAAAAGTCAGTTAATATCGGTACTCTTTCACCATTCTTCACATATCCTAAATAATTTGTCAAAGAATTTTCAAATTCATTAAGGGTCGCCTTATTCTCGGGCGATTCAAAAATAAATTTAGTTGAACGAGGATATTTCTCCTTTAATGCGGTTATTTTCTTGATGGCGCTGCCACCCTTTTCGTCAAAACTCGCCAGCACGCTAAAGCCATCCTCTAATCTCTTAATAACGCCATCTAAGTTTTTCCCAGTCTCCTTAGCCTCCATAACGATTTTCAAATCATAAAGATTGAGCTTGGCTGGCTTCAAATTGGCAACTTCCTTCATGTATCGCAGAGCCGGCGCAATTTCCTTAAAAGTCGCCACTATGCGTGTAGGTTTATTGCGAAGCACCACGGCACGAAGAATCACCTCCGAGATAATCCCTAAAGTTCCTTGTGCTCCAAAAAACAACGGCATCAAATCTGTAGTTTCTCTTTTTTGTACCTCCGCGATTCCCGGATAACCAGCCAAATCTTTGTTATCATCTGCAATCTCAAATAACAAATCACGACGGTCGTGGACTAGCTTAGCGACTTTTCTGTACAGAGCACCCTCGGGAGTTTTTTCGGCTGCTTTTTTTGCCATCGCATATTTACGTAAACGATTCGTCTGCAAACAATCACCGCTGGCTAATACTACTTCAATTCTTTCAACGTAATTTCTGATTCCGTCATATTTGCCAGCCAAATCATCCACTGGGCAGTTCGAAATTAGCCCGCCAATCGTTTCGTCGTCGTGTCCCTCAATCGGAATCATCAGGCCCGACACCGAAAGCGCGGTATTCAATTCTTTTAGGGTAATTCCGGCCTGAACTCGCACCAACCTTTCTCGGGGATCGATCTCGAGCATCTTATTGATTTTTTCGGTAGAGATGATTATGCCGTTCGAAAGGTCGGCACCCGTCTTGTCGTGCCCAGCACCTCGCGCCGTAATCGGAACTTTTATATCTTTTGTCGCCAACTGATTAAAAAATCGCATTAGTTTTTGGATGTCGTCCGTCGATTCTGGAAAAGCCACAAATTTCGGTTTAATCTTGAGCACCGAACAATCGGTAGAATACTGCTCTAAAACTTCTGGGGTATCAAAAACATTACCAACAATCAACTGATTCAAATATTTTGCAATTTTCCCCATCCTGCTAATGATTATAACACAAAAATTATTTAATCGTGATTTCGTCCAAGCTTTTACTCGGATTTAGCGCATTAAGATCAATAAATTGTTCTCCACCTTCATAACCCTCAAGCTCACCTTGGTCTTTGTACTGCCAAATCGTCCAATCATTATTAAACTCTAAATAAATCGGAAAATACACATTTCGCGCCCAAATCGGATAATCTTTGAAGTCATCTCTTAGATATTGGTCGTAAACATCCTTTTGCGCATAAATCATCGGCTTTACCTTGTATTCATCTTCTAGCACCGCCATCAATATTTTCAATTCTCGCACCGCTTTGTCCTTTTCGGGTGGAGTTTCCTTAAATTGTCCATACATCTCCACGTCGACAGCTGGAATTAATTGGTTTTTTAAACTACCAACTGTTTTGATGTAATTATCGGCCTGCGCTCTTCCATCGCTTTCAAACGAAAAGAAGTGATAAGCCCCAGCAAGTAGGTTCGCCGACTTGGCATTAGCCCAGTTTTCAGCAAATTTTTCGTCAGTGTGCTTGCTTCCTTCGGTCGCCTTTATATAAATAAATCTGATATCCTGCGCTTTTAATTTTTCCATATCTACTTCGTGTTGGTAACTAGAAATATCGACACCTTTCGCAAACGACCCCACAAACCATTCATTGACAAAAAGTTTCTTTTCTTTCACTAGATTATAACCAACAAACAAAACCCCAACCACCAACACTATCAAAATCAAATTCAATATGATAGTTCTAAACTTTATAAAGCCAAACTTGCTCATGTATTTATTATATCAAAAACCAACTTAAACTATAAATCCGTATCTAAATAAGCCTTTGAATCTGCAAAATAAATCGCCCCCCTCACAAAAGTAAAGAACCCAACCAAAACTAGGACAAAAATAAAATTATCCTTAGTTTGTGAGTGAATACCACTAAGCGTTAATGCCAGCACGATACTAACTACCATTCCTATTGAGCCATAAATCATCATGCGAGCACCTTTCTTCCTTATTTGTCTAAAAGATAAATCCGATTTAGTACTGAGTATGCTTTCGGTCCTACCGTTCATGTTTTTAAAGTCCTTAAAGACAAACCTCATGTCGATATTGCGAAACGGCATAATAATTTGTTTGGTAGCTGATTTTGCGGTTTTGCCGCTCAGTATGCGCTCGTAGGCTTCATGAATCTGTTTAAAGGCTTCAGGATCGCCACCTTTATCCGGATGGTGTTTGATAGCTTGTTTACGATAAGCCCGTTTTATTTTAGTCAACGAATCCGTTGGTTTGACGCCGAGAGTGTCGTAATCTGGCTCATCTATTTTTACTTCGTCAATTATGACCAAATTCAGCCTCATAGCTACTTTTAGCTTTTTCTCCGTATTTTCTATCGACCACTTACCAAGATCACTCTCTTTTTTTCGAGCGGAATAATGAAACTCATTTTTTAAGGTTTTGTTTGCAAAATTAACCGCCAGGTGCCTTTTGGTAAAACGTCGAGTCTCGACATGTTTACCATTTTTGTCAAATGATAAATCAAATCGAACCTTGCTATCAGCCACTGTTTCGATATGTACATAAATACGCTTACCATTTTTTAGCGTCATATTTAGATGATTATCGTCGGTGACAGTCAGCTTAATCGTGTAATCTTCGGCATATTTAGAACAAGCATTGACATAATCAACAGCCTCATTGTAAGTATTAAAACAAAAAGCCGAGCTAGCATTTCCTAAGTCATAAATTACTAAATATTTCATCGCTCGCGCCCTTGTTTATAATAAAAATATTATAGCACATATGCTTAAATAAGTCAAAGAGTAGACTCGGTAGCAAAAATACTACCAACTATCAGGCGTGTTGTTTATGGTTTCATGACAGTAATGCTATAATAAGAATATGGCGGACAGCGAGACTGAAAAATGGGCGTTAAAATCTAAACAAATCGAAGCGGAACGCATGAAAGCTATTGAGGATTTAGCAAATCAAAAGCCCGACAAGTCAAACTTAGCCTTTTTGGATCCCAAAGCCACCAAAGTCAAAGGCTGGTCAAACGACCCAGATGTTGTAATGGCTAGTACTGAACGCACGGGCAACCGCGCGCTGATTTTTGCGATTGCCGGCATCACACTTAATCTCATTGGCTACGTCGGCGGGTTGACGACATCGTCGTTTAATCTTGGGCTTGGTGGGGCAATCATCTCTAGTTTGCCCAGCGGCATCGGCTATCTATGCCTCGCAATTGCCGTATTACTTAGTCTAATCGTGATGGGCCGAGAGTTATATTTAAAAATCAAACGCGGCATCAAGCTATCCTCGGTGTTCTGGACCGGTTTTAGCGCAATCATTGTTGTAGTCTTATTCTTCATTATCCGAACTAAATTATTATAAATTCAAACAACCCCCCCTTTTTTATAAAAAACCGCCCTATGGGCGAAAATTCTCAAGATTTTGCAGTTATGGTGCCCGGGACAGGAATCGAACCTGCAAGCCGTGAGGCACATGCTCCTAAGGCATGCGTGTCTACCAGTTCCACCACCCGGGCCTGTGGCAATTATAACACAAAAATAGACCCAGGCGGGCCTATTTTTGAATAATTACTAATTAAGCTTCCTCTTTTACCAACTTTCTAGATGAAAGGTAGGCTACCAAGGCGCCCGCCATCAAAGCAAAAGGCAATGCTTCTTCAGGGCCAGTACTTGGCATATTAGAACTACCAGCTGCAGCAACGCTAGCGGAGCTCGTTTCGGAACTGTTTACCGAACTTGAGCTGGAAGTACTAGCCTCAGTCGACAAAGCCACACTCGTAGTTCCCTCGTTTTCGGATTTCTCCGACTCAGACTTCTCTGACTCAGACTTGTTAGCTTCGGATTTTTCCGATTCAGTTTTATTAGTTGAATCGCTATTGTTATCGATTACAACCGAACTATTCTCGTTATTCGAAATCACAGGTTTAGCTGATTTCTTAGTTGCCACCACGATAATCGCAACGATCAAAAGCAAAATCAAAACCACTGCAATTGTCGCTACTGTAATAATTTTGCGGCGCTCTTTGCGATCCGCTTCCTCTTGATAATACATAAAAAACTCCTTATACTATAATTATATCACACTTAAGTTAAATAGTCAAGCAACCAAATAATTAACATTGAAAAACCGGAGCTCGAAGAGAGGGAAGGGAGGCTCTTTTCGCTCCGGTTTTCCGCTTCCTTAGTCCGACGAGTGTCGGAACAGATTAGGATGTAAATCGGGAGAGAGGAAGTACTGCTTAACGCCAGCGATGGCGCTAAGTAAAGTGTTGCTATAGTTGAACGGCTCTACCAACTCCCCTGGCCAATAGTTTAGTTTTGTATCGGCCGCCAGAATAAACCACGCCAAAGACAAATCGTCCTCAAGATTATAGACCTGACAAAGCTGCGCACGGGTTCTTAGAAACACCTTAATTACCGAAGGGTAATCCATGTTGCGTTCTTCTCCCTGGGTGCGACCTTTGTCTAGGCCAAATCTCGGCAGCATTGGCTTGAGTTCTGCCAGGAGCGACAAGAGATTTGCCTCGCCTGCAAGTTCAAGCTGCAAAGCTAAAAACTCTTTCCCTTTGAATGTTTCCGGTTTTTCAATCAACTTGAATGCGTACCAGACGTGCATAGCTCTTAGCATGGCGTAAATCACGCGAGCTTGCTCGTCGCAGGATAGCTTGTTGATCTCTTCCCAAATGTATTCTGGCATCTCGTAGTCTTGAGAATTCAGCTTCGCCTTAATATCAGGCTCGCCGGCTAGGATTTTTAAATCAAACCCCACGTCGAATAATCCTTCAATAAAGGCAATCACCAAGCACTCCATCAAGGTTTCAACCTGATATCGTTCAGGAATTGGCGGCACCATTTCCCGTCTGACCGACGCGCTAGTGATTATTTTAGTCGGTGCAGGTGGCGCTGGTATCCGCCGAACTGGTTCTTCTTGAACCCCCTTTTTGGAATGAAAAAACGGCAAATTCATACAAACTCCTTTTCTAAGGAAACGAATACGTAAAAGGACTCGCTCTATGAGCGTAAACTCAATTATAACATACTTTAGCTAAAAAGTAAAGACAGCGATATGCGCGCCTGCATATTGTCTGTCCTTTATTAGCTTCATATTCTCCAATTCAAAAGTAGCTTCAGGGTAAGATAAAACTAGTTTTCCCTCAGGTTTCAAAAATTGCACCAGATGCGCTATAGTCTTTTCGTCAAAACCATTGTATGGCGGATCGGCAATGATAAGGTCAAATTCTTTTTCAAAAGAAAGATTTCCGGCATCTGCGATAATCACCTCTGAAACTTCATCTAATCCAAGAGACACGACGTTATTTTTGAGGTTTTTAGCAATCTGTGGGTTTTTCTCTACGAAAACTACTTCCCTGGCGCCACGCGACAAGGCCTCTATGCCTAGCGCTCCAGAGCCAGAAAACGCATCCAAAACTGCAGCGCCTGACAAATCTCCGCTAATCATATTAAACAAGGCAATCTTTTCGCGCGCGCCCATCGGATGTGTCAAACTAGACTTGGGCGATTTTATACTACGTCCACGATATTTTCCAGAGGTAATTCTTATGTTGTCCATTAGTTCAAAGTCGTTATTTGTTGATACTTTATGATGCTTTCCATCAATTCCTTATATTTTAACATATTTTCCGGTTTTTTCAAGAATTCGAGTACGTCAACTTGCGCTCGGTGAATCAACTTCGTATCTGACAACGACGCAATCCGTAAATCCATCGCTCCGTGTTGCAACACTCCATAGATTTCCCCTGGTCCACGCATCTTTAGGTCGACTTCGGCCAGATAAAAACCGTCGGTCGACTGTTCCAAGACTCTTAACCTCCTAGATGGTTGCGCGTCGCCAGCCGTCAAAAGATAACAAAATGAAGCTGCTGTACCCCTCCCTACTCTTCCTCGTAATTGATGAATTTGCGCCAAACCATAGCCCTCCGCGTTTTCGATGACTATAAGAGTAGCATTCGGCACATCAACTCCCACTTCTACCACCGTAGTCGATACCAAAACATCAATTTTTCTTGCCGCAAACCGCTCCATTATTTCATCTTTTTCGGCTGGCTTCATCCGACCGTGTAAAAATTCAATTTTTAGTTTTGGGAACAATCGACACAATTTCTCATAGCGCGATTTCACAGAGGTAGTTTCGGCGCGCGGGTTATCATCGATAGCCTTACAAATCCAATAAACTTGATGTTTTGCCTCAACCGTTTCTAGTATCTTCGGGTATAACTTTTCATTAATCTCTATCTCTTGCAAAATTTTAGTCGTAATCGGCCGTCTACCCCTTGGCAATTCATTCAAAACCGACACATCAAGATCCCCAAACACTGTTAGCTGCAAAGACCGCGGAATTGGGGTGGCCGTCATCGCAAGAAGATGCGGCGCTAAGCCAGCGGGCGATTTTAGCACTATTCTTTGTCTCTGTTCTACTCCAAAGCGATGTTGCTCGTCGATAATCACTAACCCCAAATTTTGAAACTCAGTATCGTCGGTAAGCAAAGCGTGTGTTCCAATTACCAGATTGATTTTGCCGTTTTTGATATTGGTTTTAAGGTTTTTCTTATCTTTAGTAGCGCCAGTCAGTAGCGCCACAGTAATCCGAAAAGGCTCCAGTAAGCTCTTAATCCCTTCATAATGTTGCACGGCCAAAATCGCCGTAGGTGCGAGCAATGCCACCTGTTCATCCGCCAAAATCGCCGCATAAGCCGCCATTGCCGCTACCATCGTCTTGCCCGAACCTACATCCCCCTGTAAAAGTCTATTCATCGGAGTCGGCTTCTCTAAATCTTGAAAAATCTCCCAAGCCGCCCTCCTCTGCGCATTAGTCAACTTAAAGGGCAGTTTGCTTAAGAAAGCCTTAATCTTATCCAATTCAAAAGGAATTTTAGGAGCTTTTAGCTTCTCATTCTCTCTTTTGTTTAACTTAGCTGCCAAAATTAGCTCAAACAATTCCTCGTAAGCCAAATAACTTCGCGCTTTTTCAACATCAGAAATGGTAGTCGGAAAATGCGCATTAAACAGCGCCTCTTTTCTGATCCCTGCTTTTACGCTTGGCAATAAATCTGGGATTCCAGCAAACTTGTCTCTTGAATTCTCCATCAAACGACGGAAATCATGCGATTTTAGGCTCCCATGAGCCACGTAGACCGGGTTTAAGCCACTGAAGGTATCAATATCGGATGCCAAGGCCGCCGAAGGCGACATCAGGCTATAACGGCCATTTTTGAGCTCGTAATTACCTGTAAAATAGTATTCCTTGTCAGGAGCAAACTGACGTGCGCGATAGCTTTGATTAAACCATACTACCTTAATCGAACCAGTTTTATCGCTGATAATACCCTCTGTAACCGAAAGATTTCGTCGGCGAGCCTTGCGGGTAGTGATTTTATCAATTTTCCCTTTTATTACGATTTTACCAGGAGTTATTTCGGCGATTGTAGTAGGGCGAGCGTAGTTTTCATAATCTCTCGGCAAATTATAAAAAAAATCCTTTACCGTGCGAATTCCGTATTTTTTTAGCACCTCAGCCGTCTTCGGTCCGACGCCCTTCAAAGAATCTACCCCTTCAAAGAAATCCATAATTACATTATACAACACCACTCTGTTAATTGACAAAAGTTCAAGATTATGATAAAGATATATACGGTTGCTTTCACACCAAGAGGGGTGTTTAGCATCAGGACTTTACGGCCTAAGGAGGCATTATGAAGTACGTAGCCGAACTAAAAAGCGCAAAAAACATCGAACGCTTTATCAGGTGGTACGCAAATAACTGTGCGGGAGTAGAAAAAGTCTCTGTGAGGTTCAGCTCCTCTCGAGACGCTGCAAACTTTTTAGAATTTACCGAACAGGAGCAATCTAACGAAAAAATCTACGGCACCTACAGAACCCTCTAGAAAGGGTGGACTCAAAAATTCCGCACCAATTACAGCCCAGGCGAATTATTTACCTGGGTTTTTTCCTGTATGTTCCTCGCGCCATTTCGCAATTTCAGCGTGATTACCAGAGAGCAACACCTTTGGCACTTTCATCCCCCGGAAATCCTCCGGACGAGTATATTGCGGATATTCCAAATTATCGCCATCCGAAAACGATTCAATTTCTGCCGATGTCTCGCCCCCCAATACTCCAGGTATCAATCGTACCACGGAATCGATAATCACCAGCGCCGGCAGTTCTCCGCCCGTCAGCACATATTTTCCTAAAGAAATCTTATAGTCCACGATCGAAAGTATTCGCTCATCATACCCCTCGTAATGCGGGCACAAGATAATATAGTGAGCGTCTTTAACGAACTCTCTCGCGGCCTTTTGATCCCAAATTTCCCCTACCGGAGTCGGCAAAATCACTTTTGCCTCTGGGTCCTTAGCCTTCACTGATTCAATCGCGGCAAACACCGGCTCGCAGCGGAGCAGCATCCCGTCACCACCCCCGTACGGCGTATCATCAACGCTCTTGTGCGGTCCAAGACCAAAATCTCTCAGATTCACAAAATCAAACTCTGCTAAACCTTTACGCACAGCCTTTTCCATCATCGAAGACTTGAGATACGGCTCCACTGCCTCCTGAAACAGTGTAATTATCGTAAACTTTATCATATCTATAATTATACCACGAAAAACGGCCTTACGACCGCTTTTCCCCACTGTTACGCGCCCACCCTTGGGGCACATTGGTTTGTTTTAATCCGCTGTTTGTTTTAATGTAAGTCTCCACACTCCACTAAGTATCAGTGGAACCCCTGTGAAGCGTACCAGCTTAACTCTATAATAAAGCATAAGCATAGATTTGTCAAGTACTTTTTATTTTGACTTTTTAACAGAATAATGCTATAGTTATTTCACGCTGAGGTCGGAGCAATAGCTGTAAGGGAGGGATAAATATGCAGATTAAACTGCTCAGAACAGATTGGTACATCGGACATGTGCCACCAGAGATGTACACATCAGATCTCATTGCAATTGAAAAAAGCTTAAAGAGAAAGAACCGCCGGAACGCCGTCATTAATAAATTGGTCATTGTTCCGCTAAACAAGATTCTCTCAACAAAAAGCTAGCACCTTAATACCGCCCCAATCGGGGCGGTATTTATGCTTAAATATGGTATAATTAGGCTATGTTCGTAGATACAGCCAAAGTTAGTTTAAAAGCTGGTAAAGGCGGCGATGGTGCCGTTTCTTTTCGGCATGAGATTTATATTCCAAAAGGTGGTCCCGATGGTGGCGATGGTGGCAAGGGCGGCGATATTATTTTTAGGGCCGACCGCAACACTAATACGCTAATAGATTTTCGTTTTACCCCTATTCTTAGTGCTGAAAATGGTAAGAATGGTGCTGGCCAACGCGCTGCTGGCCGCTCCGGCAAAAACCTAATCGTAGAAGTTCCGCTCGGCACGGTTGTGTATAAAATCGGCTCAAAAGATTCTTTCGAGGGGATCCGGAGTTACGACGAGGACGAGCGCGCCAGCCCTGTGACGACAGGCGCTGGCGACGCGCCCCGAGAAAGAATTCTTTTGGCCGACTTAACCAGGGACGGCCAAGAGGCTATTATCGCTCATGGCGGTTCCGGCGGCTTCGGCAATGCTCATTTCAAATCTAGCACCCGTCAAGCCCCTATTATTGCTGAGGTAGGCGAGCCAGGTGAAGAATTTGAAGCCGAATTGGAGCTCAAATCTATGGCTGATGTTGGTCTAGTTGGCCTACCAAACGCCGGTAAATCTACATTTCTCTCTGTGGTATCTAATGCCAAGCCAGAAATCGCAGATTATCCTTTTACCACTATTACCCCAAATCTTGGCGTCGCTACGATAGACGAAAAAGACATTTTAATCGCCGATATTCCTGGTCTAATCGAGGGAGCCTCTGAGGGCAAAGGTCTTGGGCATGATTTTCTCCGTCATGTTGACAGAACTGCGGTTTTGTTGCATCTCGTTGACGTTTATAATGATGATGCTGGTGAGGCCTATCAAACTATTCGCAGCGAACTCGACAAATATTCCGACCTCAAAGACCGCCCTGAAATCGTCGCGCTTACCAAATGCGAAGGCGTAGACGACGAAATCATCAAAATGCAAATGGCTTCCATCCTCGAGAGAAACCCAGATGCCAAAATCTTCACAATTTCTTCTCAAGCCCACCAAGGCCTACAAGAGCTTTTGCGCGAATTAACTAATTTGATAATAGAGAACCGAAAAAACAATTCTCTGGAACCTCAAGAGGCAACGCTTTCGTCTCAGCGAAGGGGGGTCCGGAGCCTGGCAAGGCGAGGATTAGCGCCGGCCGCCCATGGCGATGGGCCGGCCGGACGCGCCCCCGAGCGAGGCGAAAACGTTGACGATTCCGATTATCCTATTATTTCTCTTGGCAAAGACGCCCTAAAAGACACTTGGCAAGTCCAAAAACAAGATGACAAATTCATCGTTACTGGCGAAAAAATCGAGAAATTCGCTCGCAGAACTGACCTCAATAACTACGCTAGCGTCAATAGATTACGCGACATTATGAAAAAGATGGGTATTCGCGCCGAACTTACCAATCAAGGCGCCAAGCCGGACTCTATTATAGAGATAGCCGGCAAAGAATTTACTCTTGTCGAAGATTATTAATGAATGTAATTAAATTTCCCCACTTCGCTGGCTGGAATAGTCGAGAATAATACACCATAACATCCAGCGTAGTTACGCTCGGAAACATTAATTGAGCCGTCGCTATTTACAGATTCCACATAGCCAACGTGTCCATACCAACCAGAATCGGTCTGGAAAATCGCCCCTGCTGCTGGAGTACGATCCACTCTAAGACCGGCACTCCTTGCGATATCGTCCCAACCACTAGCATTGGCCTTAATGAATCCAAGATCTGGTCGTTTGAGCCAACCCCAAGAGGTACACTGTCCTGCACCAAGGCTTCTATTACAGACGAGATCGGTCCTAGAAGAAGCATTGCCGAGGTAAGTATAAGTATAAGTTGTATTAGTATAGGTCGGACGGACTACAGGAGCGATATATTCTGGTCTCTCTGTTTCCGGCAAAGTACCACCCTTAATAAATAACCTAGTTCCCTCTGTTAGTCCAGATACATCCAAATCATTAAAAATCGTGATTTCCTCGACGTTTGAACCATATCTAGAGGCGATTGATTCAATCGTATCGCCAGATTTTGCGGTATAAACAATGCCCGATTCTTTTGGTAGGTATAAAGTGTCGCCCGCCGCAATAGATTTAGTTTTTAGACCATTAGACCATCGGACCTGGTCGACCGTAAGGCCGAATTTGGATGCGATGTCATCTATAGTTTCTCCATCACCAACTACGTATTCGATTACCCACTCCC
Source organism: Candidatus Nanosyncoccus sp. (assembly GCA_045603565.1). Taxonomy (GTDB): domain Bacteria; phylum Patescibacteriota; class Saccharimonadia; order Saccharimonadales; family Saccharimonadaceae; genus Nanosyncoccus. The sequence continues at coordinate 98,667 of JAZUML010000013.1, forward strand.
TGTTACCAGCATCAGTAAGGCTTGGTTTTTCTAGCTTACCGGTAGAAGTCTGCCCAGAATCATACATCGCGTTAATCATAACATAGTTCGCCGCTACATCTTGCGCGCTAGCGAGACTGAGTGCATGCGACAGGTCAGCAACGGTGTATAATTCGGATAATTGGTCCACAGAGACGTTTTTGTAGTTTTCGGCCGCAAAAGAACCAAGGCTCAGGTTTACATCTGAATTGCGCTTATCGATTGAGCCGACAAAAACCAACACCAGGGTCAATAATCCTACTACCAAATATGGTATTCCCCCCTTAAATTTCTTTAAATCTAATTTCTTCTTCTTTGTCATAATGAAACATTACAGAGGTTCTGGCAATGTAAAGCCGCGTTCTGATTATGCTCTGCCTCTGTATTACTATAATACATCATACCATCGTCACCTGTCAAGAAGTAAAGATAAGTGGTATCTGATGGGTTAGCTACCGCAAGCAAGGCGGATAGTCCAGGATTGGAGATCGGTCCACAGGGGAGTCCAGCGTATAACCTCGTATTATAGCAGGAATCGACCTTTAAGGCACTTTGATTGTCGCTGTACGTCTGTCTATCGGGATCCACTACATCTAGCGCATAAGATACTGTTACGTCGCTTCCAAGCGGTATTCCATAAGCAATTCTAGATAAAAACACCTGTGCCACAGTAGGCTGCTCGGGGGAAGAGGCTTCTTTTTGTACTACAGAGGCCAAAGTAATGCCCTCATGCAGGCTCAACCCCCGTTCTAGGTATTTTGCTTCCAAATTATTCTCTGTTATCACTTTATCCATTCCGGATAAATACTCATTTATTACTTCTTTAACAGTCGCAGACTTATAAAACTCATGTGTTTCGCCGAACAAATAGCCCTCTAAAGTGGCTCCTTCTGGTCTATTCTGTAAAAAAGGATAATCATAGGTAGCATTAAATGCTTCTTCTACCTCTGCAACATCGTACCCAACCTCTATGAGGCCTTTCTTGATGTCAAAAATTGTCTCCCCTGGCCTTATAGTAAAATCAAACACATCCGCCTCCATCTGGGCCTCTATTTCTGCGTAGTATTCCGCTCTCTCGCGAGCTCGTTGATCCTTAATCAAAAAGAAGGCGCCCACAGCAATTAGAACCAAAATCAAAATGCCTGATACACCAGAAATCCAGGTTACGGCCTTTTTGGTCTTTAATTTTGCCTCATCGACTTTCCTTTCGATGATATTTGTCTCTTCCAAGGGAGTTTGCTCTGGCTCCTTAAAACCCTCCAAAAAGTCTTGCAAAATAATCGAAGCTGCTTCCGCATCAATCTCTCCCTTTTCGTAGCGTTTTTTACGAGCCTGTAATCTGTCTTCAGCCTCAACAGAGGTAAGGGATTCATCTTGGAAACGAATTTTAGCATTTGGAATCTTCTCAAGTAAAGTCTTTGCGAAGTTCCGTACGTAGAGCGATTGTTTAGTCTCTACGCCCTCATTACTTCTGGGCAAGCCAATCACAAAGAAGGTCGTGTTGCATTTATTGGCCGTCTGAGCTATTTTTTGCCACTCCAAGCCGTCTACTTCAATAAACCCTTGTGGTATTGCAATTCTAGTGCTCGAATCAGCCTGCGCCACGCCAATGCGTTTCTCGCCTACATCTAATCCAATTATCTTCATTGTTTTTCTTCGGTTTTCTTGGTTTCTTCAGTTTTTTCGTCGGTATTCTCGGTTTTTTCAGACTCATCAGATTTCTTGTTTTCCTGCTCTTCCTTTATTTCGTTACCATTTTGGTCTTTTATTTCAAAACCTACAGTTATTCTGTTCGAATCCGTTGGCACCTTCATTACCCATGGATATGAAGGATCCATTTTTGCATCAACTACCCCTTCGATGTCGCGTATTTCTCTCTGGGCATCACCTAAGCCTTTGCCTTTAACCTTTTCTACGACATCACTTTCGGTGATTTTCGGACCAGTGAAGTAAACCGCCTTGAGTTTGCCGGTAAATCCGCTGTCTAGCTCTTTAAACCCATCAATATAGACGCTGTCAATCTTGAAAATCTTCTTATCCTCTGGCAAATTAGCTTTTGTCCTAATCAGCTCTTCTAATTTCGTTTTATCGATAATGTAGACTTTAGCAGTAGTGGTCGCCTTAAGTGTAGGCTTTACTCCGTCTTTTACCTCTTCATCTACTGCCGGTGTAGCAGTCGCCGCCGAGGTGTCTTGGCTAAAGGTAGAATCTAAGATTATTACGCTATCCTCGGGGTTAGTCTTCTTTATTTCGTCATACAGTTTTTGCTTGTTTTCTTCCTCGTCGGCACTTTGAAGTTCGGTTTTTGCTTTTTCGACATCAGACTGTTGTACTACAGTGATAATATCATCTGTACCGCCCGTCATTGCCTTGTCGGAATACACTCCATCGATATGCGCCACAGCACTCCAACCAGAATTGGACGCTTGAATATTATACTTCTCGCCAGCACCTCCAGCCGTCACTTTAACTCTGCCAGAAACTAAGCAACCTGAACGGATAAGGCTAGAAGGCTTGTCGGCGTTATCACAAACCACGCTTTCATCGTCTTTGTACGCCAAAGTGACATTTTCGTCCGCATAATAAGTTAAGCCATTTATAGTAAAGGCGGTGCCAGCATTAATAGGTACACTCCCAGCTTCTTTAAAGTATGCATAAACTACTACGTCTCCGCTTGCTTTATTGCCATTATTCTTCTGTCCAGTCGCCTCAAAAGTCACTTCATTTACATTTTCAACTTTTCGCTCTTCCAGATAGACTTTTCCCTCCTCAATCTTTTCGTCCTTTTGTTCCTTGACGAAACTTATCACCTCAGAAAAGTTATTCGAGTCAGTCTTAATCGAGACAAATATATCCACAGCTGGTGCTATAAACATTGCCCAAACCAAGAAGACAAGTAGTATTATTAATCCAATTCCGCTAGCAATTGCAATTTTCTTGTGAGTCAAAATCCAATTAATGAACTTATTATGTTTTTTTCCTAAGCCAGTTTTCTCTTTTTTCTCTTTTTTGGGTTTCTTCTTGCTCTCGGTCTCAGTATCTTCTTCGGGATCTTCCTCGTCTTCTACTTCATCTTCCTCAGGTTCTTCTTCTGCGGTTTCGGCCTCCTCTTCTTCCTCGGCTGGTACTTCTTCTTCGGGCGCTTCTTCCTCGGCGGGCTCTTCGATATCTTCTGTCGATTCAGTTTCGACTTTTTCATTCGAATCTTCAATAGTTGGAATCACAGGTGCAGTATTTAAATCCTTTGCGACAGGTAATTTTGTTACGGCGGCCAACTTGGTAATCGAAGGGTCCACAGTCACTAGTACTACAGTTTTCTGCGCACTTTTACTAGCTTTCGCAATCAGCTTTATATTCACCACACTTCTAAATACGCCAGCCTTCTTAGGCGGGACCAAAGCTACGATTTTTGATTTGGAGTTTTCGATTTTCGTGATGATATCAGTGATATCATCCTCCGGCTCAATATAAATAGTATCTTTATTCATATTTAAATATTACCACATTTTTTAAAGCTTGTGTTAAAATATAATTAAATGAACTTATTCAAGCGGAACAATTCAGCAAAAAATACTGGTTCTCAGGCTGCTTTGGCCGAAATGGCTTTAGGTGCTATTCATGATGGCGTAATAATTACCAACAAAGCCGGCACGATTGAATTCATGAATCCTGCCGCCGCCACAATGACTGGCATGGGCGTAAACAACGCCAAAGGCCTAGACTACGGCCTAGTAGTCAAACTCGAATCAAAAGAAGGTCGCACACTTTCCGAAAACGAAAACCCCTTGATTCAAGCCATGAAAACCAACCAACCGCTAGAAGGCCATCAAGCTAGTCTCATCGTAGGCCAATCCGACAAACGCATCCCGATTTCGATTTCCGTCTTACCGGTTGAAGGCATGAGCCAAGATCGCATTATCACCTTTCGTAATATCTCCAAGGAACTAGCTGAGGAGGGCGAACAGGCCGAGTTTATTTCTACCGCATCTCACGAAATGCGTACCCCGGTCGCTACTATAGACGGCTATTTATCGCTAGCCATTAATCCACAGACTGCCACCATCGACGAGCGCGCACGTGGCTATCTCACCGCCGCTCAGGCCGCCTCAAAACATCTTGGCAAACTATTTCAGGATTTATTAGACGTGACCAAATTAGACGACGGCCACATCCAGCCACGTTTTGAACCGGTAGACGTCGTAAATGTCGTCAGGACGATTTCCAATGATTATCTCGAACGCGCCAAGACCGAGAAAATCAATTTCAGATTTGGCTCAGAAGACTCGCTTTCCTTTGGCGAAAATGTCAAACTAGGACAAGTAGCCTATGGCTTTATTGACCTCAATTTTATCCGTGAAGTTCTTGACAATCTCATCGACAACGCCTTCAAATACACCCCCGAAGGTGGCTCAATTTATGTAAATGTTCGAGGCGACAACGACAAAGTCTTAATCAATGTCACTGACACGGGTATTGGTATTTCGTCAGACGATCTGACTCATATCTTCCAAAAATTCTATCGTGCAGACAATTCCGATACTCGCACAATTGGTGGTACCGGTTTGGGGCTATATTTAGTCAAACAACGTGTCGAGGCCATGGGCGGCAAAGTTTGGGCCGAATCTGCTTTTGGTGAAGGTTCGACTTTTTACGTTTCCCTACCAAGGCTTTCGCAAGATGAATACGAAAAACGCATGATTATGGTTCGAAATCAACAAATGCAAGCACAACTGGAAGCCGAGGCAGCTAGTCGAAACATCCCACCAATTCCCGTACAACCTACTGCGCCAGTGCAGCCAGCCGCTCAGCCACAATCAGCTGTTCCACCGCAGCCAAGTATTCCAGCTCAACCCCAGCCTACAGCCCCTGTTCAGACTCAACCACCCGCGCCGCCAAATCCGTCGCCGCCAGTGACGACCTCGCCACCCGAAACAAACCAAAAACAAATTGATATCAACTTAAAAGGAGAAGCAAAATGAGTAAAATAATGGTAGTCGAAGACGAAGCCCCTTTACGTGAAATATACAGTGTTCGCATCACCGCCGAAGGCTACGAAGTAGTCTCCGCGGGCGACGGCGAGGAAGCGCTAGCAATGGCAGTGCGCGAAAAACCAGATCTAATCTTGTCAGATATTATGATGCCGAAAATTTCCGGATTTGATATGTTGGACATTTTGCGCTCTACTCCAGAGACTGCGGGTATCAAGGTCGTAATGATGACCGCTCTTTCCGCCGATGATCAACGTGAACGTGGCGAAAGACTTGGCGCAGACCGCTATCTAGTCAAATCGCAAGTTGGTATCGAAGATGTTATCAACGTTATCCACGAGGTATTAGGCGACCGAGCAGAAGCATCTACGCCAGCGCCAGCTCCAACCGGTGCCCCAGCGCCTGCTCCAGTTACTCCAGAAGCAGCGCCAGCCCCAGAAGCAGCTCCAACCCCAGAAGCGACACCTGCCCCAGAAGCAGCTCTAGCCCCAGAAATGGCCCCTGCGCCAGAAGCGCCAGTCGCGCCACCCGTCGAGAACCCGGTTCCACCAGCTCCTGCCGAAGCCCCAGTCCCAGCAGAAGCGCCGGCTCCGGCCGAACCTCCAGTTCCTCCTGTTCCTGCTCCAGCTCCTGCCGAAACCCCAGCACCGGCCGTCCCCCCAATTCCAGAAGCCACAGTACCAGAAGTTCCACCAGCTGAGCCACAATATGGACAACCAGAAACTCCGGCTCAATAAATTTCTCGCCGAGCGACTCGGTTTATCTCGTCGTGAAGCCGATGAAATAATTCTAGCCGGCCAAGTCACGGTAGACGGAACCAAAGCTATATTAGGTACTAAAATTGACAGTAAGTCAAAAGTATTATGTAATGGCAAAATAGTTCCATTTGAGAACAAATATCAATACATAGCCTTCCATAAGCCGGTTGGCTATGTTTGTTCACGACGCGCACAAGGCGACACGCCAACACTCTACGAGCTATTACCAAAAAAATATCACAAACTAAAAACCGTTGGACGTCTAGATAAAGATTCTTCGGGTCTCATTCTACTCACAAACGATGGCGATTTTGCATTCCAGATGACTCATCCGAAGTTTCGCAAAAACAAAATTTACGAGGTAGAGCTAGACAGGCCACTAGAACCCCTCCATCAGCAAATGATTTCCGACTACGGCGTCGAAATCGGTGATGGCACCTCCAAATTCAAAATTTTAAGTGGAGATTTTACTGAACCTCTTCTGAGGGGAATCCGCAGTCGCTACGAGGACTCAGCGACGAGCCCCGTAAAGACGGGCGCGAGGAGCGTCCCGAAGAAGAAGGTTCAGCAAAATCTCTACACTGTAATTCTGTCCGAAGGCCGCAACCGCCAAATCCGCCGCACGTTTGCCGCACTTGGTTACAAAGTCACCAAACTACATCGCACTCAGTTCGGCAAATACGAACTAGGCGACCTAAAACCCGGAAAATGTGTTATAATTAAACCATGAGCACCATTCTTGCTTTAGATATTGGTACCGAATTTGTAAAGGCGGTCTTAGCAAAGCCTACCAAAAAAGGCGAGCTCGAAATTTTGGGCGTCGGAAAAGCCCATCAGGCCGAAGGCAATATGAACGCTGGTGCCGTAGCAGACATTCCTGCAGTGGTTTCGGTTTGCGAAGAAGCTTTAGTGGATGTAGAAGAACAGGCTGGCGAACGCGCCAACCTTACCGTAGTTGGCATTGCAGGTGAACTCATTAAAGGTAGCACTACTACAGTTAATTACAATCGCAAAAATCCCAACAAGCCTATCACCGATTCCGAAATGAGCGATATTATCAGAAAGGTTCAGCAAAAATCTGGCGAAGTCGCCAAAAAAACCGTCGCACTAGAAACTGGTAATGACAATGTCGAAGTACGTTTAATTAACTCCGCAATTGTCTCCCTCACAATTGATGGTTATAAAATCAGCAACCCGATTGGCTTCAAGGGCTCTGATATAGTGATTCAATTTTATACTGCGTTTGCGCCACTTATTCACGTCGCCGCAATCGAAAAGGTCTGCGCCGAATTGAACCTAGACCTATTAACGGTTGCCGTAGAACCATTTGCAGTTTGTCGCGCCTGTCTCGGAGATGATTTAGAATCAAGTTTTTCAGGCATCGTGATGGACATTGGCGGCGGCACTACCGATATCGCCGTAGTAGAAGACGGCGGAGTAGAAGGCACCAAAATGTTCTCAATCGGTGGACGTAGTTTCACTCGTCAGATTTCTGAATCCATGGGCGTAGACTTTGAAACCGCCGAAAACTACAAACTAGAATACGATACCGGCGAGCTCGACGATCGCGTAAAATCCAAAATCGAAACTGCAATTTCACGCAATCTTAGTGTTTGGTTAGCCGGTGTAGAAGTAGCTTTGGAAGAATTTGGCAATCTCGGCAGTCTTCCACGCAATATTCTATTGTGCGGCGGTGGCGCTAGCCTTTCATTATTACAAGAAGAACTAGCAATTTCTGATTGGTACAAGGATTTGCCATTTTCCCGTCGCCCGATAATTCACTTAATTGACGTCGCCGAGCTTCCCTCGCTCAACACTAAACGTCTCAATGTCGAAGGTTTAGGTCTTCTAGACCACTCCTTTGCTACCGCTCTTGGTTTGCTTCGAGTTGGCATCGATACTCTTGCCGGCGCACCAGAAGAAAACAAGATCATTTCTAAGATTTCAAAATTGCTGCAGAAATAGCTTTATTCAATTACGGCTTTAATTCTTCGAATTCCAGCTGCAGACGACTCTTCTTTTTTAATATGGAATTTGCCAATCACGCCAGTATGCTCTACGTGTGGGCCGCCGCATACTTCACGAGACACTGGTTTTTCGAAATCACCAATTGTATAAACTTTCAGCCTTTCTGGATACTTATCCCAGAATTGTCCGTGCGCCTTCAAGGTATTTTTCGCATATTCTTTATCATATTCATCAAACACTACGGGCAGATCCGCTTTAATCCATTCATTAACTTGCTCTTCTACCGCTTTCTTTTCTTCGTCAGTCATCTTGTGGTCCAAGTTAAAATCAAAGCGCAACCTTTCAGCGGTGGTATTAGAGCCTTTTTGGACGATATCTGGCGAGACTAATTTTTGCAAAGCCGCCAACAGCAAATGCGTCGCCGTATGATATTTAATAGTCTGCTCGCCATGATCTTCCAGTCCACCTTTAAACATCCCTTTTGAAGCAGTTTGCGACCTTTCACGTTGTTCCTTCAAGGCTTCATCAAATTCCTCACGGTATTTTTCCGACAACTCGATACTTTCGCGATAACACTCTTCTACCGACAATTCCATCGGGAATCCATAAGTGTCTTGGAGCATGAAGATATCTCGTCCGTCCAAGATCTTATTGTTCTTAGTCAGTTTTTTCAATTCCTTCAAACCACGATTCAAAGTCTTGCGAAATGCATTTTCTTCGCGTAGCATTACTTCAAGCGCACTTTCGCGGTGCGTCAAAATCGAATCCGGCAAATCGTTGTAGTTTTCTGCCACAATCGGTACAATTTCAGCTAAGAAATTATTTGAAATGCCAAGGTCCAAAGCTCTTAAAATCGCTCGGCGCAACAATCTTCGCATCGCATAACCTTGTGTCTTATTGGATGGTATCAATCCTTGTGCCGCCAGCAAATACGCCCCGCGAATATGGTCGGCAATTACACGCATTTCATCGGTATTATTGTCGTAAGACTTGCCAGAGATATCTTCCAATTTATCTACAATTGGCTTCATCAACGAAATCTTGAATACATCAAATGAATCAATTGAAGCAGCAGTAATACGTTCTAGTCCTGCACCAAAGTCGACATTCTTCTTTTCAAGCTCTTCAAAGGTCCCATCTTCTAATCGTCGATATTGCATGAAAACTTGGTTGCCAATCTCCATAAACCGTGCGCCATCCGAAGCCGGATGGGCGAACCCATATTTCTCTACGTCTTGTTTATCATCGCCAAAATCATAAAACACCTCTGAGTCAGGTCCGCATGGATCGCCAATTGGTGTAGTCTCGCAGCCACCACCACGACTCCACCAGTTCTCGTGATCGTCATAAAAGAAAATTCTTTCCCCGGGCTTTATTCCGCGCTTGTCCCCATCAGATGCTTCACCGATTTCGGCAATTTTGGCTTCAATCCCAGCTTCTTCAAACACCTTTTGCCATATTTCGGCCGCCTCAGTATCTTTTGGAATGCCATATTTCTCATTCCCAATAAAACAAGTCACATAAATCCGTGAAGGGTCCAAACCGACTTCACGCGTCAGAAACTCAAAAAACCAGCGGATCTGCTCCTCTTTAAAATAATCTCCGAGCGACCAGTTTCCAAGCATCTCGAATACGGTTGTATGGCGTGGATCGCCTACGTCTTCGATATCTTGTAACCTCATCGAAGGTTGCGAATCGCAAAGTCTAGTGCCTAAAGGATGTTCTTTACCTAGCAAATACGGCAATAGTGGCTGCATACCAGAACCGGTAAACAAAGTCGTCGGGTCACCTTCCAGCACTAACGGTGCCGGCTCAATCACCTTGTGTCCATGTTTAATCTGAAAGTCTAAATATTTTTGTCGTATCGTATTAGCATCCATAAAGAATATTATACAAAAACTTCTCTATTTTCGCAATTATGGTGCCGGTACTACCCACGGATCAGTAGCAGTACCAGTACCTTCAACCGCCAAAGTACCCTCCTTTAGTGAAATAACTGGACGTACGTCATAAGAAGTATACATACTTGCACTATTCAAATATCCACTACTATATGAAAAGATCATCATAGTAGCGCGGCTATTACTTGTTGATCGGTAGCTCGGCGTCATAGTCCAGAAAGAATTACCCGAACGAACGAACGAACTTCCACTATAAGCAGAACCTTGATTTGCGGTTTGAGACCCAGCTCCAGCAAACGACAATTCATCTGCAGTAATTAATGCAATAGGATAACTAAGCTGTCCGTTTCCGCCATTTGTCGTACTAGTGCTATAAACATCGACTGTGCTACGAGTAGGAGCCGTAGTGCCGACCCTAGAACATCCTAAGCCAGGAGGCATGCTAGAGCTATTATAGAGGTTCCTTTGGTTCCCGGCGAAATAGGCATTAGTTCCAGTTCCGCTAGTGCTTCCTACCGGTCTTAGCGTGGATGGTACGCTAGTGCCATTCTGGGCAGAACGAACCAAGCGGTCATTGCAGAAACCGGCATTAGGTTCTAAAATACTAGTGAAATTTCTTAAATTACTGTTGTTACCATTATACCAAGATTCTACAGTGCCTTTTATTGTCGAATTGTTGCTGTTGCCCGAGAAACTACTATCACTGCCAAACAAAGTATTAGGCGCGGTGTTATTCGTCGTACTAGTACTTGTGCCGTAACTATTGAAAGTATAACCAGCATTGGCGATTGCGCGAGCATTTGTCGAGCTGGTCGAGTTGTAATAGCTCGCTCCGATTCGCGCATTATTCTGAGCGTTTGCACAGGTTGAGCCAGTCCACTTGCCATTGTAAATCATCTTGACCCCACCAGAGCCGGTGGTCCTAATGATGCGCCAACAGGTATCAGAAGTGGCCTTTGTGCCAGTTGTAGAAAGAATTACATAATTTGGCGACAAAGCTCCATCGCCGCTAGAACCGTAAGTTGAACTACTATAAGAGTTGTCCAGAATACCGCGGTAGTAATAGATAGTAGCCTTAGTATTATCTGATTTGGTGCCGTCCGTATCTGCGCCGAACACTGAACTATTGTATGTGTAGACACCGGAGTTGCTACTCGAAATAGTAGACTGCAAATCAGTTCGAGACTGGACTCCCTTAGTCATGCTAGCGACAGTATTGTAAAGATTAATTGAAGGCCTTTCCCATCTAGCATAGAGCGTAATGGTGCCATCTACGGCAGTAAGATCGGTCACAGGTTCACTATCTTGGTAAGGATCGCCAGTCCCATCCGGCTCAGTATTCCACTCTACAAATTCATAACCTGTAGGAGGACTGAAGGCGTTGGCGGTAAGAGGTGTAGATGTGCCAGAGCAGATTACTTGGTCGTTCATAGTTCCAGAGCCACCATTGGCGTCGAAATGCACCGTATAACCCAAACAACTTGTACTTGGATGAATCAAATGATATCTCACTTTGCCAGTGTAAGTCCCTGCCGCCTGAGTAGGAGAAACAAATATTTGATAGGTAGATTTAAAACTCGACCCAACCGTAGATTGGACTACTTGAGTAAATTGCACAACCTTAGTCCACGATGACGGAACGTTATGGAAATTATTGAACCCATTTAATATAGTAGGAGCACTAGTTCCAGATATTGGATCTAGTTTCATTGCCCAGTTCGAGGTACCACCACTTGTTCCCGTGCCGGTTACAATATTATAACTAGTATTAGTGCTACTAATCATGTCGGTCACGCCCAAAGTGTTGTTACCGTAACCGATTGCATAAATCGCATAACCAGCCGTATCGTTGCATACTACATTAAAAGTAGTGCTTCCGATATCGCTTTTCAGCTGGCCGTTCGACATAGAAACACTGTATGTTTTATCTGTTGTTGGAGATTCAACCGAACATGCTACAGGTACCGTAATATTAATTAAATCGACTACCGTATCGTCAGCGGCCGCAAAAGAGGACGTCAATAATCCAAAAGAACACAAAGAAAGCGTAGACAATCCAAACGTAAACATGCTAAAAATCCACGCGGAATCTAACCTATTCTTGTGTAACTCCACACTTTTCTTCATAGTTATGCTTTGATTATATCACGCCGACAAGCAAAATCAACCATTTTTACACTTGATTTTTTATAAAACTTATGCTAAATTGGAAATAGTAATATTACTAAAAGTAAGGAATAAATATGGCTCAAGCAAAAAAGAAAACTGCGACTCGTACTAAGAAAGCGAGCGCACAACGCAAAACTGGTTCTCGTGCGAGTACTCGTACCGCCAAAAAACAACAAATCTCTCAGTCTGAGAGAATGCATGTTTATATCGTAACTGCAATGGCGATGATTGCCGGTATTCTACTTTGCGCAAATGCAGCTATGATGATTATTTAAGCATTAGTACCAATCAACAATGCCCCGACTGGGGCATTTTTTATGCAATGATCCCGCCTCCAAGACAAATCTCGCCATCATATAATACTGCAGATTGCCCACTCGCCGGCCGCTTAATTTCATTTTCGAAATATAGAGTTTCGCCATCAAAAGTTGCCGGAATGAGTGGCGCACGATGGCGTAGACGAACTAATACGGAAGAACTTTTGTTTTGGCTCGGGGCATTTCGGAGCGCGGCAGCGCGAGAATTAGCGCCGTCCGCCCGTGGCGACGGGCCGGACGGACGCGGCCCCGAGCGAAATAAAAGTTCTTTCAGCTTCAGCTCTTTCGTCCAAATCGCCTCGTGATTCAAATTTTTCGATACGTAAACAATATTTTTCTTAACGTCTTTCTTCACGACATAATACGGCATCCCGTCATTGACGACACCCTTTTCACCATCAAGATATAATCCGTGGCGTTGCCCAATCGTATAAAACACTGCGCCCTCGTGATACCCGAGTACTTTTTTACTTTCAATCTCTTGAATTTCGCCCGGCTTCACATCGATGTATTCTTTCAAGAAATCTTTCATGCCTACTTCACCCACAAAGCACACCCCCATCGACTCTTTTTTGTAGGCATTATGTAGGCCATTCTTTTCGGCCAACTTTTTCACTTCTGGTTTTTTCATTTCTCCAATCGGAAAAACCGTGTGCATCAACGCTTCCTCAGAAATTCTATACAAAAAGTAAGTCTGATCTTTGTTTTCATCTATCGCGCGAGCTAGTGCGCCGTCAATTATCCTTGCGTAGTGCCCTGTCGCGATATAATCAGCTCCCCGCTTCATAGCTTTTTCATAAAATAATTTGAACTTGATTTCTTGATTGCACATAATGTCAGGATTTGGTGTATTGCCAGCGCGAAATTCAGAAAGCATATAATCAACGACTTTTTCGCGGTAATCCTTTTCAAAATCCCAAACTTCAAAATCAATCCCCAGTTTCACCGCCACGCGTTTCGCATCGGCTAAATCTTCCGCCCAAGGGCACTTCATACCAGGCAGATCTTGCGACCAATTTTTCATATATACGCCGATTATGCGGTAACCTTGCTCTTTTAAGAGCAAAGCCGATACGCTCGAATCTACTCCCCCACTCATCCCAACAAATACAGTTTTCATTAAACATATTATAACATAAATATCCAAAAAACAAAAATGCTTTTTTTAAAAAAAGTAAAAATTATTCGTGATACAATAAAAATAAGCGCATTGCGCCTTGTTGGAGTTATTAAAAAAAATCATCAAAGGTGTGAGCGTGGAGTAAAAACAGATAGGAGTCGAGGCGTGAGCCACCAAAAAACATTCACAAAATGTTTAATGGTTTTAATGACTCTGATTAGCGGACAAATAATTTTTGATTCGCCGGTTTTTGGTGTCACGAATTCGTCGATATCAATTTCAGCTACCAATTTACAGCCAATGACTATGGACGCCGGCTTGTTTAACTCTACAAGCCAAACTATCACTGTCGCGACCGACAATTATACTGGCTATAACCTCACCATGTTGGTAACCGGAAATACTGCAGACTTAATCAACGTGTCCGATAGTAGCCTTGTTGTTCCTACTATTACCTTGCCGCAAGGAAGTACTTCTATTACGCAGAATGATTTTAATAACGAATATGGTTTTTCGACCAACAATACCGACTATTACCCTGTCTCCTCGTCGAGTAGCGGCACGTTGCTAAAAACCACCAACGCAGCCGGTACTAGCAACACTACTCTGACTTTTGGCGCCATGGTTGATTCTAGCGTCCCACCAGGTACTTATCAAAATACACTTGTAATTGCGGCGTTGGCAAACAATCCTCAGTATTCTATTATCTTTAATGCTAATGCGGGTACGGACTCAGTAGGCAACATGCCCAGCAATGTGGGTGTCACAGTATCACCATCGGGCACAATTACGCTACCGAGCGATACTCCTGTGCGAAACGGCTACAATTTCCTCGGCTGGGACACCGATAATACGGTTACTAGCGATCCCGCATATCAGCCTAGCGATACAATTGATTTAGAGCCAACCCAGGCAAACGCCTTTACTCTTTATGCCATTTGGGATTCACAGAGCAGAATAATCCACGATACGACTACTACGGTTTATAGTCCTTCTGCCGTTCCGGCTGGTTACACGGTTTACTTTGACAATCCAAATATCGAAGGCAACCCGGTCGTCACAGCAGATGACAACGGCAGCATCATCTCATTTGAATACACGAATCTTGGCACCACTGGCATTTCATTTGCCACTGGACACACTCTAGATACTGGTATTGAAGCTTTCGACGGACAAGGATTCACTATTCATCTCAAATTAACTATGAATTCGAACAGAAACAATGGCAAATATCTTGTTTCTGCTATCAAGCAACTAAACAATTCGAATCAATATGCAGGCTTCAATTTCTATTGCGGTAGCAATACTTATTTCTATCTCAATGCTTCGCAATCGTCAACTATTTCTAGCACGGCATTCGGCAGCAGAATCAACAGTAGTGGCTGGAGGGTTCAGGCTAACAGAGAACAGACATACACTCTGGATATTATATATACACCAGAGCCCAACAAGAGTATCTCTGCTACCTTTACGCCTGTCTCCGCGGGGTCGAGTAGCTTCTACACCGATAGCACCAATCTTAGCTATATTCCAGATAATCTAGATGGCGCCACTATTTCACTAAGTGGTGATGGGCTCACTGGCGACTCTTCAAAAGATTTGTCGCAAGCCACAATCTTAGAGTTTAGTGTGACGAAGCCTTAATTCTATTTAATTCTTGTTGCACGGTTTCGTTGATAATTTTTGCAGCTTCATGTATCTGTTCAACGGTATTCGATTCACCAAGAGAGAGACGCAATGATCCCGCAATTTGCTCATCCGAGAGGCCGACCGCCTTTAAGACATGCGAACGCACCCCCTTAGAAGCCGCACAAGCAGCCCCAGTTGCCACATAAACACCATTTTCTTCAAGAAGGAACACTAATCGTTCCGCATCGATACCATTATAGCATAAAACTATAAAACTGTCAAGCGCATGCTTTTTATTGATCAATTCGTAATCCTTTAACTCATTTAGCAAAACCCGCTTCAAATTTTGATATTTTTTGCGATTACTTTTAACATGTTCTTTAGCGATTCTAATCGCCTCCGCAAACCCAATTACTCCAGGCACGTTTTCCGTTCCCGAGCGTAGACCTTTCTCTTGCCCCCCGCCCATAGTAATGGGTCTAAGTTTTGCTTCGTGCGAAACGTATAACGCACCCACACCTTTTGGCCCGTATACTTTTGCAGAATTCAAAGTCAACAAATCCACGCCCAATCTCGCTACATTTATGTCAAGTAAATTCATTGCCTGTGAAGCATCAGAATGAAGCAAAAGCTGTCGTTTGACGCCACGCTTCATTCTATCGATTTTTACTTCGCGGATAATCGCCGCAACATCCGCAAGGGGCTGAATTGTTCCGAGTTCATTGTTTACAAGGCCAATCGAAATCAATTCAGTCTTATCGGTTATTTTTTGCTTAAAATCGTTCAAATCAATAATCCCAGACGACAAAACCTTAATCGGTTTTCCGTCATATTGTTCCGCCACGCGTCGTACTGAATCATGCTCAGTCTCAAGATAAAGCACAGATTTTGCACTCGTAAATGCAAGGTTATTCGCCTCAGTTGCCCCAGCAGTAATAATAAGATCAGATGCTTTTGCCCCAATCGCATGCGCAATCACACCCTTTGCCTTTTCATAGTCTGCTGAAACTTTTTTTGCGGGTAGGTAAGCCGCAGAAGGATTAAAAAACTCTTCCGTAAAATACGGCATCATCGCGCTTAGCGCTTTTTTTGATACCGGCGTAGCCGCCGCAGCGTCCAAATAAATCATGGACATATTATACCATAAATTACGCTATTATCAAATTTCTAGTCGTCAGATTTGGCTAAGAATTTTACTTCTTTGCCATCTTCTTTCAAGGTCAAAGTTCCTTCGCTTTGATTCAAGCTATACTCATATTCATTTTCTAAATTATAAAGCCACTCGGTTTCGATCCTTAATTTGTTGTCTTCAATTGCCCAAATAAAATCATAGTCATTTTCGTGCCCGTTAGTGGTCAATGTGCCTTTACCAATCTCGGTAAATTTCCAAAATACTTGGCTAGCATCACAATTCATATCGGCTTCTTCTGATTCTTTCAGACAGTTAGAACCGTCCTCTAACTTCCAGTAATCAACCGAAATCAAATATTCCCCGTCCTGAAGCTCGGGCCCTTTCAAAAAGCTAAGAATCAAAAATACTAGCCCAGCTACAAGCGCAAACAGCCCAATCGCAAAAACAACGATTGAGCAAATCTTCTTTTTATCTTTTTGCGGCTTTCTAACCTTTTCTTGCTTAACTAATTTTTCGCTTTTGATTGGTTTTTTTACAGTTGTTTCCCTAGTCTCTTCCATAATTCCATTTTAGCAATAGAGTTTTGATTTGACAAGCACGAGATAGTTTTTTGCAGCCTGGCGGAAATTTTTTAATTCTTCACCCTCGACCTTTTGGTAATCACCTCTATTAATTTTTTTGTAGACTCCATTTGGTCTCACTTCGTAGCGTACAGTCATCTCATTGAGGCCACGAACCGTATCGGTCCAACTTTCGTGCCAAATCCAAACGTTTTTTCGATACTCAAAAAATTCACGTTGGTGTCCTACTGGAATTGGACCAAACAAAGTACGCCCAATTGCAGACTCAGCGTTAATCAAATCATCCAAACTAAGTTTGTTAGAATAAGCCGGTGGGTTAAACAAAACTGCTAAAGATTTCTTAAGCGACATTTTTCTATCTCCTCACCAATTAAGCTTAATTCACGATATATCTCTAGAGAATCATTATCCACGTCAAAATTATAACTCTTACGTTCCGCAAAAGATGGTATCTGAAACACTGAATTTTTGGCCTCTATATCCATGCCCTAATTATAGCACAAAACGTCTAAAAAGTCAATAAGAACAAGCGAGAAGCATTATCTGTAGTGATTTGAGCTACCTCTGTAGCGGAAATATCCAGTTTTGAGGCTAACCATTCGGCAATATCTGCAATATATGCCGGTTCATTCGTTCCACCCCTATGAGGAACCGGAGCAAGAAATGGCGCATCGGTCTCAAGTAAAATCCTTTCAATGGGTGGTAACGGCAAAGTAGAATAAGTAGCCAAACCATTTACTCCTACAAAAAACTCCGTCTCGTTCAAAATCCGCTTCAAAGTCTTTTTGCTATCCGTAAAAGAGTGAACGACCCCTCGTACTTTTGGAAAATTTGCCACGACTGCAAAGAAATCAGCGAAGGCTTCGCGTACGTGAAATGAAACCGGTAAATCATTGTCGACTGCAAGTTGTAACATTTCTTCGAATAATCGGATTTGTGCTTCGCGATCATATCCATCATAATGGTAATCTAACCCTACTTCCCCAACGGCGACTAGAGAGTTTTGATTCGGGGCATTTCGGAGCGCGGCAGCGCGAGAATTAGCGCCGTCCGCCCATGGCGATGGGCCGGACGGACGCGGCCCCGAATGAAACTCACTAGTCGCTTCTTGCGGATGTACGCCATAGGTCCAATATATATTATTATGGTCATTCGCGAAATCACGTGCCGCAAGCGAATCCTCGTGTGACGTGCCAATACAAATAATTTTTTCCACTCCCGCCTCATTTGCGCGAGCGATCATCTTTTCGGCCTCATCCGCTTCAAAAAACTCTCGGTCGTGTAAATGGCAATGCGTATCTATTAGCATAGTTCAATTATATCATGACTACTCATCGTCATACGGCACCATACCATCAATGACGCCTTGAGTAACGAGATACTGCTTAAACATTTCTAGTGTAATGCCATATCTCTGGAGATATGAAGCCTCGCGTAGGCGCAAATCATTAAACATCCTGAATGGCACGCCGATATCGGCAAAATCAGCATAAGTGTAGAGGTTATTAGGATCAGCTATGAATTGATTCCTGGCTTCTGGCCACATGATATTATGCTCAGTAAAGCCGTAGAAGTTAGAAGTCAGTACGAACCCATCAGTAGTCAGGATGTCATTTGCTACTACATTGTAATATTGGCTAGACAATAGATGGTAGACGGCAACCTCTTCATTGACAATCTCGACGTTTTCTACCGTTCTAGCAACCAATTGGTCTCCTTCTACTTTGTAAATCTCTACCCCTTCATGGAACTTAATAGAATCATCGACGGAAATGAATTCATTAGCATTAACATCAAACACGCCATGCCAACCAAAGGTACCGAGCGTAGTACCGTCATCTAAAGTAGCAAGCTGGTAAAATGGTTTGACGCTAACCTTTTCAATACGGGCTGGGTGCTGATAATCTATAGTACCAGTCTCGTGATTCCAAACTTTGACTAAGTCAGAATAGGTAATATCCTCGATCGGCTTTGTAGTTTCGTTACCGTTCTCATCCAATACCGGAATTAATGTCCCTGCAATTAAGCATGATTCTTGTAGAGTGGCCGAAATCGTGATGTCACCAGAGACATTGTTAATTGTAACTTGATAGTTATTATAGTCAAAGCCTGTATAGGAACTTCCATCCATTACGACCGAAATACTATTTTTGTTGCTTGGGCGGTTATATCCCTGGTCAGCTGTAATAGTTCCTTGCCAAGTTCCACCCGCCAGTACCGTAGTCCCAGAAGTATTATTCATACCACCATTAGTAATATCATAGGAAACATTGTAAACCCACCTTAATTCTACGTCTCCAGTGCTTGATGCTGGACCTGGCGACGTGTTTGCACTGTTTATTTGGGCTTGCGAAGCAGTATTTCCCTCATCGTCAAACCCAACCACCACAAAATGATATGTCGTTGCATCTGCCGGCATCCCCGTAAAGGTATAAGAATTAGTCACACCGCTAACCGAAATCATACTGTCACAAGTAGTAGTACATTTATAAATGCCATAACTTGCTATACCAACATTATCTGTCCCGGACCAAGTCAAAGTCGCCTCACCTACAGTAGTTTTATTCTTTGTAATCGTCACTCCACTAATGGTTGGAGCTTGATTGTCGACATATGATGGGTCGCGATCAACTTTGATTTTTACTTCGCCGACGTTAGCATAAGTACTGTCGTAGTTTATCGTAATTCCAGCCGCTGCGGTCTCAGAAGCAAACTTGGCACCACTCGCTTTCTTCATATAGAAGGTATAAGTTCCCGTAGTGTCGGCTCCAATGGTTTGACTTCCGAGCGGATTGCCGCTTGCATTTACTATTTCAAAATCAGAGCTTAGCGAATTTATTGTAAATGTCTTAGACTCTTCAAAAGTGCTCTCTACCGTCACCTGGAACGGAGTCAATGTATTGCTACCCGACAAATCACCCGTATTTCCTCCAGTAATACTACCCACCAGATTCGGATCTCTTTGGTTGACCGGTTCAACATCAATCCCGCCTTCGGCCCCATGTTCACCCGAAACATAGTCTGCACTAAGCGTAATCGCAAAGGTCACTGATGAATTTGCCGGAATGGTATCGCCGGCCGATATTCCACTAAGTGTATAGGTGATATCACGTACTTCATTGGCCGATATTCTTAACGTCAGATTCGATGCTGGCGGCGTAAACGTATAGTTGTCATCAGTAGAATTAGTTATGGTCAAATTATAAGTCGCCGACAGCGTATCGGTATTATCTTTACCACCAAGGAAAGTCAAATCAAAATCGACGTCTCCAGAACTATCGACGGACGGATTCGGCGTCCCGCTTACATTAATACCGTTAACATATTGTATATTTGTAATCTTAACATCTCCAGTCTCAATAAATTCAAATCCATCACTAATTGTATAGCTTGTTCCAAGCGAGTTAATAGTCACTACTACGTCAGTTGGCTCAGGGTAGTGCGCCGCAGTCGTACAAGTAATCACTAATACACCGGAGCTAACGCTACCAGTCGGCGAAGTGCAAGTATTTCCGCCAATCGTGACATTTAGATCAGACGGCACAGATTCAGTTATCAAAGAAGTGGTAATCGTGACGCTGGTGCCACCGCCTTTTACTCCGGAAGTTGGTGAAATCGTAGCCTCGCCGCCTACAATATTTGAAGCTTGACTAATAATACGGTATTTAACATTGGTTTGATAAGTCCCCGGGTTCGTAAGTACATCAGCTCCGAGCCGCATTCCATAGTAGATATTGAAACTATCATTTGATACTGCACCAGTTACATCGCGCAACAAAGTACTATTTGGATCAACCTTCACTCCGGCATAGGTACTATTCGTAGCTGGCGTACCAGAAGTATAACTACTACTCCAGTTGTTGACTGGAAGATTAGAAGTGCCACTTGGAATCCCAAAACCCCAATTATCTGTGCTAAGAGTATTTGCCGTGGCGGGAGTGGCATTAATTGGTGCAATTGAGGGTCTGGACGAGTCTCCACCCGCCATAACGAGAGAACCAGCAGAAGCTTCAGATGTCGGAACATCCAAGAATACTTTATAACCAGACGGCGAGTTTGTGCTAACAGTGAGCGTGCGCATCGTACTAACATATCTATCCTCGCTCCACGAAATTGGCGTAATTTCAATGGCCTGACTTTGATTTTGTAAAGTCGCAGAAAGTGTGTAATAACTGGGGTCGATGGTAGCAAAAACAGAGCCATCAAGCTTGATTATCGCTAGCAAAAACACGGTCATTGCCAAGCAAATTTTTCGCTTCAAAATGACTTTCGGGTTCTTCTGGTCTCTCCAATAAATACTTTTCACCCTATTTTAAGTATAACAACTATGAAACAAAAAAACAATAAGAATTATCAAGTTTTACACAACTTTTATTGACGATTTTCACGTTTCCTCTTAATCGGATCAAGTTGGCGCTTACGTAGCCGGAGCGATTTTGGTGTCACCTCCAATAGTTCATCATCAAGCAAAAAATCCAAACATTGTTCTAGGCTTAGCTGCGTATAAGGAGTCAATTGAATAGCGCCGTCAGAAGCATGTGTTCGCATGTTCGTTAGTTGTTTTTCGCGACAAATATTGATATCCAAATCATCCTTTTTGTTCGAAAGCCCCACAATCATTCCTTGATATACTTCTACCCCAGGCGGAATATACAAAGTTCCGCGCGCTTGTGCAGAGTCTAGAGCATAAGCCGTAGATGTCCCGCTTTCAAAAGCCACCAAAGCGCCATTTCGCTCAGGTTTGTATTTCGTGTCAACAGGCTTATAGCCATTTGGGATACTCGACATAATCACGGTCCCTTTTGTAGCAGTCAACAAATTGTTACGTAGGCCAATCAGCGCAGCAGTAGAGATTTCGTAAACAAATCTCGTACTGCCACTAGATGTGATGTCTTGTGATTTTAATTCGGCTTTTCTAATACCTAATTCTTGGCTTACTGCGCCCACGAATTCTGGCGCCACCTCAATCGTCAAATCCTCAATCGGTTCACATTTGACTCCATCAATTTCGCGAATAACTACCTCTGGTCGACCCGCTTCAAGCTCATATCCTTCACGCCGCATGGTTTCAATCAGGACCGATAAGTGTAATTCGCCCCGGCCAGAAACCTTATAACCCAAGCCATCCGGCTGGATTTTAAGAGCAATATTGGTTTCTAGCTCTCGCTCCAATCTTTCGGCAATTTGCCGTGAAGTCGTATAATCGCCTTCACGCCCCTTAAGTGGCGAAGTGTTTGGCCCGATATAAATCGAAAGCGTCGGAGCTTCTAATTCAATTCCCGGTAAAGCCTCAGGATTATCGCCGGCTGCAATCGTATCGCCAATATTAGCTTCAGAAACACCTGTAACTGCTACGATATCGCCCGCGACCGCTTCAGTTATTTCCTCTTTACCAAGTCCGCGATAAGAAAACAAGCAATCAATTTTTGAGGTTCGGACCTCACCTGATCCTTGCAAAATCTTGACACTTTGTCCTTTTTTGAACTTTCCGCGGAAGATTTTGCCGATGCAATACTTACCAAGATAGTTATCACCAGCAAGTGCCGCCACTAGAAGTTGTGCCGAATCAGAATTTGTATCAACCGAAGGTGCCGGGATATCATTGATGATCGAATCAAAGATTACGCGAAGGTCGTTATCTAAGTCGATAGTTTTGCCCGCTTTTCCTTCCCTGGCAATTGCATAATAAACCGGATAGAAAAGCTGCGATTCGTCAGTTGCAAGCTCCAGGAACAAGCTTTCAATTTCTGACAAAACCTCATCAATCCGTGCCGCAGGTTTGTCGATCTTATTAATGATGACGACTGGCTTGAGCCCTAACGTCAAGGCTTTTGACAAAACGAATTTTGTTTGCGGCATCGGACCCTCTTGCGCATCTACAATCAGCAGTACACCGTCCGCCATATTTAGAGTCCGTTCTACTTCTCCAGAAAAATCAGCGTGCCCTGGTGTATCGATGATGTTAATTTTGTAGCCATCATAGTAAACACAGGTTTGCTTAGCAGTAATCGTAATGCCACGTTCGTGCTCTTGATCCATCGAGTCCATAATTAAGGTCTGCGACATTTCAGCTTGATTATCGCGAAAAGTGTGCGACTGTTTCAAAAGCCCATCAACCAAAGTCGTTTTACCATGATCAACGTGGGCGATAATCGCCACATTTCGAATTTTGTCTTTATTAAAAGCCATGAACACTATTTTAACATAAAATAGCTATTTTTACAATAAAGCTTATCTTGAGCCGGTATTCGGTGTTTTAGGCAAAATCACATAGTCACTCGCACCAATAATCACATTTTCATTTTTTATTTCATTGCTCTTTGTTAATACGGTCTGCACCGCCTCACCACGGCCTCCCTTTATCAATGGCACTAAGGTCAACTCATTATCGGCATCAAGATTTAATCCGCTGATTATTAATTCGCTCTCATTAGTCCTCCCGATAATCATATCATTCAAAACTACTAGCGCAAAAGCCCCCTCGTTATCAAACTTCACCACAAAACTACCATCTTCTTGCCTCGCTACATCTGTGATTTCCAACGCGTACGTTGCGTGCTCCGTGTTTTCTTCTACTCTTGGCAAGGAGTCGTCTCTTTCCATAATGTAGTCCGTCAACAAATCCAATTGCCCCAAATCTGTCACTACCTTACCATCAGTCGCAGTGGCTAATTCTTGATACGTCTCCGCAAATTCCGGCCTCGTGATAACATAAAAATTCACTGGATCAATCTCCTTGCTCAGCTTCACTACATCGTTTAACGAAATCCCATCACGGTCCGGTGCCAAAAAGTTTGAGTCTGTCAATACGACCAGAGATTTAGTGGCTCCGTTTTTCCATTCTAGAGCATTCATCGTATGGAAGGCCGCCGACAACAAGGATTCTGCTTCGTCGCCTCCACCATCTACGCTAATACTCTCAAGCTCACTACGGAAAACATCCAGGTTGCAAGTTTCAAAATTACAATGCTCTACTGGCTGATAAGGATCATTTAAATCTCGATAATCAAACAAGGCCACGCGTCCGTTCGCAGCAAAGGTTTGTTCGGCTAATCTCAAGGCCTCTGCTTTATACGATTCAATTAAATCACTCATCGAGCCAGTCGAATCAATCAAAATGACTGTATCGTGCGGCGAAACTACTGTGTTTTCAAGACCAAAAGAAGCAGTAATTTTATTAAAAATCACTTTTGAAGCGTCTTCATAAAGTCCGTCCGAAATGTAGTTCAAGTGGTCAGGAATTGCATAGCGCGAGCTACAAAAAATGTCTCTTTTATTACACCACGTTCCTACCTTTCCCGCAAGTTGAGTTGGCTCATAAGGAACGAAAGCTCCTAGCAGCCCTTTATATGCTTGACAGTCGGGCACATACATTCGATAGTCCGATAATTGCTCGCCACGACAAGCCGGCGGAATGAATCCTTCACCTTCCGGTAAGTATATTTTTGGATCGCCAAAGGTGGCAGCATAGATTAATTTGTCGGGATTAAGTAGCGGCAACGATTTTGACACTACAATTGCGCCTTGCGAGTATCCGCCCAACACGTATTTAGTATTTGGACAAGAATTGTTTACAAGTTTGTCAAGATTATTCACGCCGGACTTCACGCTTTTGCCAAACTCATACGACTCCGCTCCGCCCACATATGCACCAATCGTGGTTTGAATATTATCATAGCCAACGCCAACAGCCGGATAGTCCAAATCGATAAATTCATAATCCAAATCCACGCTCATAAGTTTTGATTCGAGCGTATTTTTAAATTCAAAATAATCGTCCGTATTCCACCTCTCGCCACCCGAACCTCTCGCGAACACAATTCGAAGCGAGGGGCAACCAGCCGCCTTAGCTAACATGTTTTGCGAAATCGGTAGCACAGCCCCAGCCAGAATCAAAGCCACCATTAAATAACGTATTTTAATATGTTTCGCTTTTTTATTTTTTTCCGCAATGGGTATCACGGTTTTTTTACGCAGTTTATTGCCCATAATTACTCCTTATTATTAGTTGTGGCGAGATTATAGGCACGTAATGATTCGTTTTTCAACCCCCTTCCTTCGCTTATGGTATAATATATATATGAGTACACAACAAGAATGGGACGAATACTTCATGAGTATCGCCGAAGCCGTCTCCAAAAAATCCAAAGATCCATCAAGTCAAATGGGCTGCGTGATCGTAGACTCCAAAAAGCGCATTGTTTCTACTGGATACAATGGCCTAATTCAAAGTTCCGACGAGTCCAAAATGACATTATATGAGCGCCCCATGAAATACTATTTTGCTATTCATTCCGAAATGAACGCCGTGTTATTCGCTCACCAAGACCTTTCTGGTTGTACTATTTATAATCGCGTCGCCACTTGTGAAAATTGTCTCAAATACTGTCTTCAGGCCGGCATCAAAAGATTTGTTTACAAGGAGCTTCGCGTTCATTCACATTCTACCGATCCCGAACATTCCATGACCAATATCGAGACCGACGAGGCTGTGATTCGCATGCTCTCTGCCATGCCAGAAGTCGAAACGCTCAATCTTTCCAATGGCAAATCTTATCCCCAAGACATTCTAGATTCCTATCCTCAAGAATCTCCTGAATACGCGCGTCTTGCGCAGTGGGTCTAAAATGCACGAAAGTTGGAAGCCCTTTTTAAAGGCAGAATTTGATAAGCCATATTTTAAAGAGCTTTCTAGTTTCCTGCATGAAGCATACGAAACCAAAACTATCTATCCAGCAAAAGCGCAGGTTTTTTCAGCTTTTACGACTGACTTAAACGAAGTAAAGGTCGTAATATTAGGTCAAGATCCATATCATACACCAGGCGCTGCGCACGGTTTAGCTTTCTCGGTGCCTAGCTCTGCTCCTATCCCGCCATCACTTATTAATATATATAAAGAAATAGATAATGACATCGGTCATCACGCCAATCAAACCGGCAATCTCAAAAATTGGCAAAACCAAGGCGTCTTATTATTAAACACAGTTTTGACTGTCGAAGCCCACAAGGCCGGCTCGCATCGTGGCAAAGGCTGGGAGATTTTTACCACAGAAGTTATCAAATATCTTAACGAAACTCGCCCGCACCTGGTCTTTTTGTTGTGGGGTCGTGACGCTCGAAATAAAAAATCCTTAATCGATACCAAAAAACACTTAGTTCTTGAGTCGCCCCATCCTTCCCCACTGTCCGCCCATTCCGGATTTTTCGGTAATCATCATTTTTCCAAGACCAACGAATTTCTCGAATCCCATAACCTATCAAAAATAGTCTGGTAGTAATATTGCGTTTATGCTATTATTATATTGATGAATAAAAAACCGAGGCAGTGTTTCGTTTTCACATCGCTAATCCTCACCAGCGCCTCACTTTTTGTTGGCACAATCCTCTTGTCCCACACCACCTCCGCCAACGACACCCACGTAGACGACGTCTCCATCATAGTCCCTATCTCATGCAATTTCGTTGGTACTAATACCACCCACTCAGCTACCATTAATCCTGGCACTACTACAGAAGACATTGGTAAAACTACACTCAAAGCCTTCTGTAATGACAATAATGGCTTTGCTATTTATGCTATCGGCTATACTAACGATACAAATGGCACCACTACACTAGTAGGTGACGATACAGACCTTACTATTCCCACTAGCACTAATACTTCAGGTAGCTCTTCTTGGTCTATGAAACTCTCTAAAGAAACTAACTCCTCCCAAGCCTATCAACCAAACAATCTAACTATCGTTAGT
>JAZUML010000014.1:0-19255 GCA_045603565.1 Candidatus Nanosyncoccus sp.
TATTAATGCTAGAGTAAACTCTAACCCCCTCAGAATTAACGGTGCAGTTATCGCTGGTAGAATTATTCCAAATCGTACTTATGGTGCTGGTCCTGGTAATAACTCTATGGTTTCCGCAGAAACCATCAACTTTGATCCATCGCTTTACCTGTGGGGTCAGCTGGGTAGTAAGGAGACGGAAGGTAGCGGTGAAGATGCTAGTAGTGGTAGTGGTGGTAAGCGTGACTATCTTGATTTGACGTACACGCGAGAATTAGCTCCAAGATATTAGGCGTGATATAATAGGGGGTATGAAGACTAGGAGTCAATTTGTTTGTCAGCAATGTGGTGCTACTTATGCAAAATGGGTAGGACAATGTACAAATTGTCAGGCCTGGAATTCTTTGGTAGAGCAAATTGTCGAACCAGAGAATAATAAAAAATCTGCGATTGAGAAGGGTCGAGTGTCTGGTAAGAAATTGGCTTTTGTGAAAATGGTAACAATTGAGCCTTCGGATGCGAAAGCGCGGCTTTTGACGGAGTTTCCGGATTTGAATATTGTTTTGGGGGGTGGGATTTTGCTTGGTTCGGTGTCGCTACTGGCGGGTCAGCCGGGAATTGGGAAATCTACGCTTCTCATGCAAATCTCGGCAGAGGTGGCCAAAAAACACAATGTTTTGTATGTTTCGGGCGAAGAAAGTGCGGGACAAGTGAGATTGCGGGCGGAGCGATTGGGAGCAAAATCGGATAAATTGAATTTTGCGGCTTCGACGAGCGCAAATGATATTGCGAAAACTATTGAAAGTGGTGAATTTGATTTAGTGATTGTGGATTCAATTCAGACGCTAGCGATGGATGAAATTGCTTCGGCGCCAGGTACGGTTTCACAAGTGACGAATTGTGGAAATTTGATCATTCGCGCGGCTAAGGCGACGGATACGGCCGTGGTAATTGTGGGGCACGTGACAAAAGAGGGAACTTTGGCTGGACCAAAAGTTTTGGAACATTTAGTAGATGTGGTGCTGAATTTTGAGGGTGATCGCTATGGTGGATTTAAGACGGTGAGGGCAATTAAGAATCGTTTTGGTTCAACGAATGAAGTAGCGATTTTTGAAATGGTGAATGCGGGCCTAATTGAGGTGCAAAACCCGTCAGCCGCATTATTAGCGGAGCGCACTAATACGGATGGTTCGATTATTTTGGCGACTTTAGAAGGGAATCGGCCGATTTTGGTAGAGATTCAGGCGCTTGCGACGAAAACGAATTTTGGATATCCGAAACGTACAGCGAGCGGTTTTGATATTAATCGATTAAACTTGTTAATTGCGGTACTCGAACGACGAACAAAACTAAAATTGTCGGACAAAGACATATTTATTAATGTGGTGGGTGGAATGAGATTAAATGATTCAGCAGCAGATCTTGCGGTGTGTATGGCAATCGCATCAGCAGTAGCGGGCAGAAAATTAAGCGACGAATATGTGGTGTTTGGTGAAGTGGGCTTAGGTGGGGAAATACGTTCGGCGTTTCGAGCGGATCAGAGAATTGGAGAGGCAAAGAAACTTGGTTTTAAGCATGCGATTGGGCCAGCGACAATTCGAGATAAGTTTGTAATTCCGGCTAAAGATTTAAGAACAACTTTAATTAAATATATCAAATGAAAATATTAGGAATTGATCCGGGAATTGGGATTTGTGGGTTTGGTTTGATTGAAACGTCGACGCGGACCAATGCGAAAGCTTTGGATTTTGGTGCGGTGACGACGACGGTGGATGCGCCATTGCCTAGTCGTTTGAAAGAATTATACGATTCTTTGACGGAAGTATTTGAGCAGACGAAGCCGGAGATGGTGGCGGTAGAGAAACTATTTTTCTCTAAAAATATTACAACGGGAATTGCAGTAGCGGAAGCGAGAGGAGTGGTATTATTGGTGGCGGAGCAAAAAGGTCTGCAGGTTTATGAGTACACACCAAATGAGATTAAAAAATGTTTGACGGGTTATGGTTCGGCGACGAAAACTCAAATGCAGGAAATGGCGCGGATACATTTGGGGCTTGAGAAAAAGCCAAAACCAGATGACGCAGCGGATGCGTTAGCGGTGGCGATTACGTGTAGTTTTCTTTATCAACAAGGACAAGATAATAGCTATAAGTTTTCTAACTCTAGGCGAAAATGATATAATACTAGATATGATAGCGCATATAAAGGGAACGATTGTAGAAAAGTTTGGTAATTCTTTGATTGTTGATGTAAATGGTGTGGGATATGAAGTGATGGTGCCGACGCCGGATTTTGAGGATTGCCATTTGGACGAGGAGCGGAAGTTTTTTACCTATCATTCAATACGTGAGAACGCAGAGGAGTTGTACGGCTTTTCGTCTTTGCTTTCAAAAAAGATGTTTGAACTTTTGATTTCGGTGCAGGGCGTGGGGCCAAAAGCAGGGATTGCGATAATGTCGCTTGCTGAGGCGGAAGAGGTGCGAAATGCGATTGCGAATGCGGATGCGGCATTTATCGCGAAGGCTTCTGGGGTTGGTAAGAAATCGGCCGAGAGAGTGATTGTAGATTTACGTGATAAGGTAGGAGCACCAAGTAAATATGGAGCGACGGAGACGAAGTATAATAAGGTACAAAATGAGTCAGATGAGGCTTTGGATGCCTTGATGGCGCTTGGTTTTCCATTGAAGGAGGCGACTGCGGCGCTAGAAAAGGTAGACCCGAGTTTGTCGGTAGAGGAACGTATAAAATTGGCCTTGAAAAATTAAGATAAGTATGGTAGAATAACAGGTAATCGTTTAATAATAAAGGTAAAATATGAGTTTTTCTATTCTAAAACAGATTGGTGACGCGCAGAAAAAGAAGGCGGTTGTTGATGTTCGTTCTGGTGATACTGTGAGAGTCACACAAAAAATTAAAGAAGGTAATAAATTCCGTTTGCAAACTTTTGAGGGTGTTGTAATTCGGGTTGATCGTAAAGAGTCTCACACTGCACGAATTGTAGTGCGCAAGGTGACTTCTGGGGTTGGCGTGGAAAAATCTTATTTAATTCATTCGCCACTTGTTGAGAAGATTGAGATTACTAAGCGATCGAAAGTACGTCGCAACAATCTTTCTTACATGCGCAAGCGTTCTGGTAAGTCTGCGAGACTAGCAGCAAAAGATTTTGATCGCATAGCAGTAAATGATGTGAGTGTACCAGAAGAGCCGGTAGAGGAAACTCCTGCAGAGGAAGCATCAAAAGAAGAAAAAGTAGAAGAAGTTAAGGAAGAAAAAGCCGAGGAGCCAAAGGAAGAAGCTAAGGTTGAAGAACCAAAAGCTGAGGCTTAATGGCGATTCTAGGAATTGATGAAGTTGGACGCGGGCCCTTGGCGGGCCCGCTTGTTGTGGGTGCAGTAATTTTGCCGGACGAAAAGCCAGAATGGGTGGTGGAATTAAAGGATTCTAAAAAATTAAGTGCGAAGAAGCGAGAAGCTTTGAACGAAAAAATACTAAGCGAGGCTGTAGCGACGGGGTTGGGTTGGGTGTTTCCAAAAGAGTTGGACGAAGTGGGCATTTCGGAGGCTTTGAAACTAGCGACAAGACGAGCTGTGAAGTCAGTTCAAGGATTTCACAAAAGTTTTTCACAGATAGTAATTGATGGAAAAGTAAATTATTTGAAGGGGACGGCGTTGGAGAAATATGTATCGACAATGCCAAAGGCAGATGATTTGATAAAAGAAGTATCGGCGGCGTCGATTATTGCGAAAGTAGCGAGAGACAACTACATGATTAAGTTAGCAGAACAATATCCGGGCTATGGATTTGAAAACCATGTAGGATATGGTACAGCCAAGCATTTAGCGGCGATTTGCGAAATAGGTATTTGCGAGGAACATCGCAGGAGTTTTGAGCCAATTAAATCTATGGTGGGATTTGATAGGCCTAGTAATGTTGTAAAAAATACAACATCTCTAGGTCAGCGAGCTGAGCGAGTGGTAGCGGAGCATTTGATGAGTGAGGGGCATAAGATTTTGGTGCGAAATTATAAAACTAAAATTGCGGAAATTGATATTATATCGGTTTTTGACAAGACTTTGTATTTTACGGAAGTGAAATATCGTAAGAATGAGCGACGTGGTACGCCGCTTGAGGCGATTACGCGCGAGAAACAGAAGAAGATGCGGCTGGGTGCGGAGATTTTTATGAAAGCGCATCAGGAATATAGTAAATATGATATTGTGCTTGCGGTGGCTGCGGTGACAGGTGAAGAATATAAAGTCAAAGATTGGTTTATGATTGTTTAATGATTATGTTTCGGATTTATAGATTAAGATAACAGTCTGAATTTTTTTAATAGACTTTTTTCATACTTTGCGCTTTGGATTGAATGGTTTTTGGTTTAGGAATATGACGAGCGATAACCCAGCCATAGTAGAGCCAAATTGCGTAAAGCATTGGAGCAAAGCATATCAAAGAAAAAAGTACAAAATGAAATAATCCGCCCTCAAAATAATAGTCAGTTATTCGACCAAAAACATCTATTTGAATAGATGTAAAATTTGATTCAGCGAATATTATAATCGAGCAGAGAGCAACAACTATGATTTGCGTCATAAGCATTTGAGAGCAGACTAGCCAAATTTTTTTCTTTTTGAGTAGTTTGTAGTTAATTTTGGCAAGTGTGAGCCCTGAATGATAGCTTGTAAATAAGGTTAGCGGAGCGAGAACAAAGAAAAGAGCTCCGCCAAGTGGATATATTGATTGCGTTATAGTAAAGATGGTTAGGGCGTAGAACAGAATAATGGCAACGAGATTTGGCGGAGTATAAGCGCGTTCGGGCGGGTATTTTTTTGGGGTTTTTGAAACTTTTGTTGTCATAACTATATTATAGCATGAGCGGTAATTTAGACGTTGAATTTGAATTCAACGACGTCGCCGTCTTGCATGATATAAGTTTTACCTTCGGTGCGAAGCTTGCCGGCTTCGCGGACTGCTTTTTCGGAGCCGAGATTTTTTAGATCATCGTAATTGCAAATTGATGCAGCAATGAAGCCGCGCTCAAAATCGGTGTGAATAGTGCCAGCGGCTTCGGGTGCAGTGGAACCTTTTTTGATGGTCCAGGCGCGACATTCCTTTTTGCCGGCAGTGAGGAAAGATTGGAGTCCGAGTGTATCATAGGCGGCTTTGATGAGCTCGCCGAGTGCGTCATTTTGGACGCCGTAACTTTGCAAAAATTCTTTACGTTCTTCGCGATTCATGTCGGACATTTCTTCTTCGAGTTTGGCGTTTACAAAAATTGCAGAGGCTGGCTTGACGAGATTTTTTAGTTTGGTTTGTAGATCTTGGTCGGTTAAACCTTTTTCATCGACGTTAAACATATAAATCACTGGTTTGTCGGTGAGGTATGGGATGTTGTCATCTTCTGGCGATTTTTTGCGTTTGGCCTCGACTTTAGCTTTGGTTTCTTCGTCGGCGAGTTGGAGTTCTAGATTGATAATATCGATATCATCTTTGGCTTGAGCCACAATATCATCTTCGATTTTGTTATCGGCGCGAACAATGTCGTTGTTTTTGAAAGCGCGAACAACATGACAGATGGCTTGGCACTCGCGGATGTGAGCGAGGAATTTGTTGCCAAGACCTTCGCCTTTTGACGCGCCGGCAACTAATCCGGCGATGTCGACAAATTCAACGGTGGCGGGAACGACTTTGTCGGTTTCGTACATTTTGGCGAGGACGTCTAGGCGTTCATCGGGTACTGGGACGATACCAACGTTTGGCTCGATGGTAGCAAAAGGATAGTTGGCGGCGAGCGCGCCAGCGTTAGTGAGCGCATTAAACAACGTAGATTTGCCGACATTAGGTAAGCCGACGATTCCTATCTTTAAGTTCAAAACCAACCTTTCTATCTGTTATTATTGGTATAATTATAGCATATTTTGATGTATAATATAAGATATGGATAGACTAAAATTGGAATTCCCAACAATAGCACGCGAAAAAGACGCTTTAGGATATATCGAGGAGTTTTATAATAATGGCTCAGAAATAAATGGTACGGGTGGGCTACAACGCTATATGGATAATTATTCTGATTGGATAGAAAAGATAAATGAGGATTTGAATAAAGAACCAGATGAGGAACGGGTCCCAGCGGAAACATACTTTTTAGTAAGAGAATCAGATAATAAAATAGTGGGCATGATTAATGTCCGATTGGCGCTTAATCATAAATTGTGGAATTATGGTGGACATATTGGGTACAGTGTTCGGCCATCCGAGCGTAGGAAAGGTTATAATAAAATCAATTTATATTTAGCCTTATGTGTTTGCGCTAATCGTGGACTTGAAGCGGTGTTGCTTGATTGCGACAAAGAAAACTTTGGTTCTTCTAAAACTATGCAGGCGCTTGGCGGCAGGATGATTTATGAATATTTTGATTCCGAAAAGAAAATCACTATTCAGAATTACGTTATTGATGTGGAAGAATCATTAACGAAAAATAAAGAACTTTTCTCTGGAATGATTGCAGAATACCCAGATTAAAAAGAAAGCCCCGAACCTGTGCATATCCATCACTGCCTGGCGGACTTTCGATATCTTTATTATATTATACTTCTCTGAAAATTTCAACTATATTTTTCTGCTTATCTATTAAGAGTAGTCGTTTGATTTGTTTATTTTTCTTGATTTCAGCGGTAAGATGACTTTTTATCTTTGAAATGTGGATTTTCGAGAATCGTGCGTCAATGATGATATATTGAGATTGTTTAATAGCTCGGCTTATAGTATGTTGCAGATTACGCTTTCCACTACCCGTAGGGGCTTTTAACTCCCATTCAATGCGATTAATCAATAAATCGGGAGTTCTGCAATTATTTCTCGGAATGAATTTTACATCTGCCTTAAAGTAATCTGACAGAATATATGCGGCTGACATCTCTTTTTTGTCTGGTTTTGGAAAAACATTTCTTGGAATGATAACCGAATAATATGGTTTTTGCATAAAAAAATTATAATTCCTTTGGTTTGGAAAGAAAAATGTCTATGTTTTTCCACTTCGGTTTTGGTAGGTGGATTTTAAATGAAAATGTGATAAAAGAAACAGGTTGGTTTAGAAATTCAAGATTCCTATCTTTAAATTCATAACCAACCTGTGTATCTGTTATTGTTGACATAATTATAACATAATTTGTTATATAATATAAGGTATGGATAATGAAAAAATTGAGACTGAAATTAAAAATATTAAGGCTCGTAATGTACGAGTCGAGCTAGATAAAAAATGGGAGACCTCATGGACTCGTAGATTTTGTATTTGTGTTCTTACTTATATTGTCGTGGTGATTTATAGTTTTACAATTCAACAGGTTTCTAATGTTTTTCTATCTTCGCTAGTACCAGTGATTGGCTTTACTCTTTCGACGCTTTCTCTTGGTTTTGTAAGAAAAATTTGGGAAAGAAAGACTAAAAAATGAAAGTTGATATTAAAAGAGTTAAAATTAGCGTAACGGTACCAGACAGTGACATTGCTACAATTAGAGGTGTCGTATGCGAAGCTGGCGCTGGTGTAATTGGAAACTACGACTTTTGTTCCAATTCGTGTAAGGTGATAGGGACTTTTAGGCCAAACGAAAAAGCAAATCCGTATATTGGGGGAAAGAATAAATTAGAATATGTCGATGAAGAAAAACTGGAAGTTGTTTGTGATGTAAAGAAAGTTAAAAATGTTATCTCTGTGTTAAGAAAAGTACATCCTTATGAAGAGCCTGCAATCGATATTATCCCGCTTTTGGATGAAGATTTATTCAATTAAAACAGGTTGGTTTAAGGATTCAAGATTCCGATTTTTAAATTCAAAACCAACCTTTCTGTCTGTTATTGTAGGTATAATTATAGCATATTTTGTGTTGTAATCAGGCAATAATTAAAGGAGGCTTAAATTATTTTTGATTGGGCTTATGGATGAGCGTGGTGCAGATGTTTTGAGCGGATTAGATTTAGAGGATGAAGAAGTGAGAGCCGAATATGGTGATTTGATTCATGAAAACTGGATTTCTCGTAATGAGTGGGTAAAAATACAAGTTTTAATTTACTTATGCTATAATAATGGACATGAAAGACGGTTTATTTAGTGAAAAAAAGCTACTAAAAATACAAAACACTCGAAAGGTTTTTTTAAGATTTGCTGTATGGATACTAATAGCAGAATTGGTTTTTGGGGCGATTTTGATATTGACGGGA
The DNA here is from genome assembly GCA_045603565.1 of Candidatus Nanosyncoccus sp. GTDB lineage: Bacteria > Patescibacteriota > Saccharimonadia > Saccharimonadales > Saccharimonadaceae > Nanosyncoccus. The sequence goes on from JAZUML010000014.1 coordinate 8,203, forward strand.
AGTTGGGATATTGCTATTGGTAGAATACAATGTACGTTCTTAGTTTTAGCGTTAATTTTGTTTGTAAGCGTTAATAATTTTATCCGTATAGAAAAAGGTAATAAAATAATACAGATTTTTGCGCTTATAGGATTTGTTAGTAATTTAATATGGGGAATTTTTGCTTTTCTGCTTATGTGGGAGATAGTGCCGTCTTTTTGGACGGAAGAAGTAATGCGTCCTGGCTATTATAATTATTCTTTTCTTTCACCCAAATACCATATGACATTTTACACTATAATTATGCTTATTGCATCTTATGCGGCAGCAGCAGGGTTTTGGATTTCTAATATATTGTCAATAAAGGAAACCGTTAAAATAGTTAAGCCACTTAAGATAACTGCAGTTGTTTGTGTTGTATATTTGTGGATTTTTGGAACGATAGTAACTCCAATTGAGCCCGAGTTTAGGGATGTAGAAAAACTATATCAATTAGCTGGACTGGCTGGGCTAGCATTTGGGATTATAGCTCTTGCTGCGTTAATTATCTCAAAAACAAATGATAAGAAGGCAGTTAAATCAAACGCCGCAATGAATGAAACTCCAACTCACCTCACTCCAAAAACCGATGCTGAACTTAGAGCGGAAATTGAGGAAAAGGTGAGAAGAGAGATGATAGAAAAGGAAGTAAGGGAGAAAATGGAAACTGAAAAACCTGTCATAGCTAATTTCGGCGCGGATAGTATTGAGGCTACGGACGACAAAAAAGAAAGCTCCGAACCTACGTAATCTAGCGTTGCTTGACGAGCTTTCGGCTGCAATTTTGATTGCAAATTATTTTAGAACTGATATCCTCTTTCTTCGTCCATTTTGTCAGTATACTCCAGATTTGAGTATAAGGGGGATTCCACTTCGGTTTTGGTAAGCGGATTATAATAGAAAATGAAATAAAAGAAATAGGTTGGTTTAATAATTCAAGATTCCGATTTTTAAATTCAAAACCAACCTTTCTATCTGATGTTATAGGTATGATTGTAGTGTATTTTATTATGGTATAATATGAATTATAAAATGGAGATGAGCGTGAAAGATATTGATAAAAAATCCAAGAAAAGCAAAAATGGTTTTTTGAATTCTTTTAAGAATTTAAGTAAAAAACAAAGAATAATTGGGATCGTGTCCTGTGTAGTCGTGATAGTTTTGGCAATTGGTATTCCTGTGGTTTCGAATTTGATTTCAAAAGCAATTTATGAAAGTAACTACCCAATAGTTGCTACTAGGGAGGATTTTATCGGTAAAACTTTTGCGGAGGCCAAGAAATTGGCGGACGAAAAAGGGATTCGATATGACATAAACAACGGGAATGGTATTTATGATTGGGAATCTGAAGATACGCAAATAATGGATTGGATTACGACAGTTTACGACGAGAAAGACGATTTTGTGCGAGACTATAATCAATATACGAGTCATGGTTTTGAGTTGCGCAAAGGCTGGCGAATTTCAATGGCTACGGATGTAAAAACGGATAAGCAAAAAGCTGATGAAGAAGTTTGCAAAGCAAAGGAAGGCTATACGTTTACATATAAGGACGGGAAGGTAGACTGCCATAAAACTCAAGAAGCTTTGTGTAAGGAGAAAGGTGGAATTTGGAACAACTCTAAATGTAAAACCAAGGAAGAAATAGAAGCCGAGGAAAAAGCAAAACAGGAAGAAGCTACTAAAAAGGCTGAGGCAGAAGATGTAAAAAAGGATGAAACAAAACGAGATGAGTCATCTTTGACTACTATTACTGGAAGAGATCATGATGATAATGACTATGCGGGGAAGTATGACGTAGTTATGAATGCCTGTCTAGATCAATTAGAATATCATTATGGAAGTGGTACTTATCCATATGATAGTGGCGATGGTTACCCTATTTCTTATAAAGTAGTATTTGATGGCGATGTTTTGGTTTATGGCGAAATGTCTGGGTATTTTGACAATATCCATGGAGATACTATAGCTAAGCAGTATACTTGCAAGTATGAAAATGGAGTTGCAAAGTTAGCCGGAATAGATTATTAACGTAATTAAAAGGAAAAAATGGGTAAAGATCAACGTAGTTTTGAGTTAAGAATTGGTTTGGTGTTTTATTTTTTTGTAAAAGGTGATCGCCGCAATAATCGCGAAGGCTATAGAAGCGCCAAGAAGAATTATTGAGGATGCGTCAATTATAAAATGTTCTATTCCAAGAGCGAAGCAATCTCCAACTCCTTCTGGCCATCCGTGCTTATCGCACCACTCATATTTATCTGCATTATTAATTATTCTTAGTAATAGAAACAATGATAGTGACACAAGGCAAACCATAATATAAACGACTAGGTTGCTGTTTTGAGGTTTTTGCTCATTATCCATAATTATATTATATAATACTTTTGATATATAATATAAGTATGAGAATTTATGTAGCACATCCAACAAGTATTGATTATAAAAAAGAGATTTATGAACCCTTAAGAAATGATGGTTTTTTCTTGGAACATGAATTAATTTTGCCACACGAGGATGGTACCAACATTGGGAATGCGAGAGAAGATTACAAAAATTATGATATAGCGATTGCAGAATGTAGCGAAGCGTCTACCGGTGTAGGGATAGAGCTTGGATGGTTTTATGACGACAAGAAACCGATTTATTGTTTTGTAAGGACTAAGTCAACTCCAAGCAATGCTGTTGTTTCGATTGCTGAAGAAGTAATTAATTATAATGATGAGCAAGATTTTGTAGAAAAGGTTAAAAGTATTATAGAATCTCGTCGCACCAGGATTTGATTTTGGCGGGGGTGGCGTCTTGGAAGAAACGAGTGCCTTCTTGCCAGTCGCCGCCGTTGGCGTCGTTTTTTAGCGATAAATCACTATCACCTAGACCGGAAGAATGAGAAGTGCAAAATGGTAGAATGGTTTTACCATTCCAATCTTTGGTCTTGACGAAGCTATTGACTGGCCAAGCAGCGATGCCCCACCAGATGGGATAGCCGATAATAACACGTTCGTATTCGTCCCAATTTGGGATATCTACATTACTTAGCCCGATATCGCGAAGTGATGGGTCGTCATTTTCTTTGGAGCAGCGAGAGTCGGGATTAGTCCAATCGAGATCGTCCGCAGAATATGGTTTTTCTGGTGTGACTTCGTAGATATCGGCCGCCAAGTTCTTGGCGATTTCTTTGGCGATTCTTTGAGTGTGTCCTTCAGCAGAATAATATATAACTAATGTTTTCATGAAACCTCCTTTTCATAAATTATACCACGTCGAAAATGGTTATTCTTTGATATAATGGAGGTGATGAAAAGTTTTTTGAATGAGATAAAAGAATTTGAAATCGACAAGCGTGACACTTATGACATAAAAATTGGTCAGATTCCGGTGATTTTAACCTCGGCGCATGGAATCGAACAGCAGAAGCGGGGCGGTAGAATTAAATTTGCCGAACCGATGACGCGAGGGATTGCGAAGTATGTGAATAAGAAAACCGGATGTTTTTATTTGGTAAAAAATGAAGATACTGGAGTGGACCCGAACAAAAGAAATGACGACGAGTTTAAAAATATTTTGCTTCAGATTATCGAAAAAAACCACATTAAGTTGTTGATAGATTTGCATGGAGCGAAAAAAGAGCGCGATTTTGATGTGGAGCTTGGTACTCTGAATGGTAAAATGGCTGACGAAAAAACAGTTGGCGTTTTGGTGGATTGCTTGCAAAAAAACGGTGTAACTAAAATCGCATTTAATGAGCCATTCAAGGGCGGGTTTATTACGCGGACAGTTTTTAATAATACAGGGATTAATTGTATTCAATTAGAGATTAACGGCAATTATCGAAATATCCGAAAAGCTAACAATTTAAAAAAGATTTGTAAGGCTTTGACTGATTTTATAGATATGATAAACTAAAAGAGTGAAGGTAAGTAAACAAAAGATTATTAGGTGGACTTTGGCGCTTGTATTGGTTCTTGCACTAATTTTTTTGGCGTTAAATCGGCAATGGGTATATGATTTTGCGAGAGGAATGATTTATAATCCTACTCCTGAGATGACAAAAATACATGACAGCTTAAGTTTGACGAGCAGAGGCGATTTCTTATTCAGGGCAACATGGCCGAAATTGAGTGACAAGGAAGAGTTTAATAGCAATTGTCGGGTAGACGGGGAAGAAATTGCGATTTTGGGTTGTTATACGGGCGGAAATATTTATATTTTTGATATTACGGATGATCGATTGGGCGGTATTCGTGAATTAACGACGGCGCACGAACTCTTACATGCGAATTTTGCGAGGATGCCAAACGCAGAAAAGGACAATTTGAGGCAAAGTTTGGAGAAAGTCTACCAAGATAATATTGAAATATTGGAAGATGATTTGAACACTTATGACACCGAAGAGAGGTTTGAGGAACTATATGTGCGAGCGGGGACAGAGGTAAAGAGCTTGCCGCAAGAATTAGAGAAGCATTATGCAGAGATATTCGAAGACCAAGATAATGTGGTGGCTTATTATGATAAATATATTAGTGTGTTTCGGGCGATTGAGGCAGAGCTAGACACTTTGCAAAACGAAATGCAGACTATTTCTGGAGATATCGATAACAAGACTGCTGAATACGAAAACAGAGTTGAGAGCTTGAACGCAGAAATTGCGAGCTTTAATAATTGTGCAGAGACGGCTGGGTGTTTTACGGGTCAGTGGGAATTTAATACTAGACGAAATGCTTTGATTGCGGAGCAAAATGCGCTAGAGGCACTTTATCAAGAAATTGATGATTTGATAGAAGAATATAATATACGGGTAGAGAAATACAACGAGGACGTGCTGGAGAGCGAAAAGCTTAACTCTATTATTAACTCAAACGAAAAAACACAAGAAATAGAATGAAACTAAAACTCAGGAGATTATGGGCGGTGGGATTTGCCCTAGTGGCGGTTTTGGTTTGGTTACTTATTACTCCGGAAAGTTATGAAAAAGTGTTTGCTCCAGAAGAGATTGAGGTTGGTGATGCGCCGTTGGCGATAGATATTTTGGAGAAATTAGAGGTGAAAGGGCGAGCGCCAAAAACAGGTTATAGCCGCGAACAGTTTTATGATGGGTGGCCGCTAGTAGATGGTTGTTCTCTCAGGCAGAGAATAATCAAGCGAGAGTTTGGTGAAAGTGCGAAACTAGATGGCTGCGATGTGATAGCGGGAGAATTCGATGAGCCATATACGGGCGAGCACAGGATTTTTAACGAAAAGAGCGAAATAGCTAAAATTCAAATTGACCATGTGGTGGCGCTTTCTGATGCTTGGCAAAAGGGGGCGCAGTATAAGGATTATGAAACGCGGAATAAAATCGCGACGGATCCTTTGAATTTGTTGGCAGTAGATGGACCTGCAAATGAACAAAAATCGGATGGTGATGCAGCGACATGGTTGCCTAAGAACAAGAAATTTCGCTGCCAGTATGTGGCAAGGCAGGTGTCAGTGAAATATAAATATGGACTTTGGGTGACGGAGGCGGAAAAACAAGCGATTGCTCGGGTTTTGGAAAATTGCCCAAATGAGCCGACAATTGGTGTATAATATATATTATATAAATAAGTGGAGAGTAATATGAAAAAATATGTTTGGTGGACCGCTATAGTTGCAGTGCTACTGATTATCGGAGCGTTTTTGTTAGGTAGGTTTGTATTTCCTAATACTTTGGCGGGTTTGCCGGCACCAGAATTATCTGAGGGGCAGAGAGGAGAGCTTGGTATAGATAAGAATATTAACGAGAGTACCATTGATCAATATTTAAACCGAAGTGATGCGGTGTACAGAGATTTGAGAATGTTAGAGGACCCAGGGAATTATGGAGCGATTGGTGGAGACTCGTATTTGTCCGGATTTGTGGACGGATTTGAGGTGGTCCCTTTTCCTTATATCGTTAATGTAAAGGGTTTGCCAGAAGCTGTGGGAGATACTTATACCGGTAAGACTCTTTTCCATCAGCATTCGGATGGTAGCTATACGGCTAATTATGTAGAATCGATGGACATTTTGGAAGCCTTATTCCCGAAGAATAAAATAATATTCTTGATGTGTGGCGGTGGTGGCTACTCTGGAATGATGAAGAATATGTTAGTGACGCTTGGATGGGACGAAAGCAAAATTTATGATGTAGGTGGCTATTGGTTTTATGAAGGAGACAATAATATAGTGGTTAAGAGAATTGCTGACGATGGCGAGACGGTATATGACTTTTATAAGGTGCCATATCACGAGATTAAGTTTGAGGTATTAACGGAGATATAAGGTGGGTCAAGAAAAAAAGAAACAGTTGGGGGTGTTAGGTTTGATTGTAGCTCTGGTCGTGGTATTGTTTTCTTCGGTCCTTTTTATGGGATTGGTGGGCTGGTTTGGTGAAGCAAAAATTACATTAGATCAGGAATATCGTGGTGAGAGTACGGAGCTAATGGATTTATCGGTAAGCGAATACGACGAATTAATAAAGGCGAAAAAATCTTTTGTGATATTCGTGGATCAAGGTGGATGCACGACGGCGGATAGGCTGAGAGGGTATGTGCAGGATTGGGCTACTACAAACGAAATAAAAGCATATCGAATGATGTTTAAGGATGTAAAAGAATCTTCGCTTCATGAATATATTAAATATTACCCGTCTGTAGTGTTGGTAGATAAGGGCAGGGTGCGAGTTTACCTTCGGGCGGATAGTGATGATGACGCCAAGATGTATAATGATTATGGTGAATTTGAAGCATGGATTAAGCGCTGGGTTTAGAATGTAAAAAAGGTTGTGGAAAACTTTTGAGTTGAAAATACGAAAAAAATATGAAAAAGGTATTGACATATAATAATGTTTATGTATAATATGAAGTATGTTAAAGGTTATGCATTTAACACAAAAATAAAAAAAACAAAAAAAACACAAAGTGTGGAAGGAGTAAAAATGAAAAAGTCGTTAATTGCGAGCGCAGGCGTTGCAGCTTTTGCCATTGCTGCTGTGCCGTTTTTTGGGGCATCTGCGGATGTGACGGATACCGTAATTATCACGATTAATGGAGCCTGTTCGATTGGACAGACTCAAGGTAGTCCAGTACAAGGTGGCGGAAAAACGATGGAAGAAACTGCTGCTGTAAACAACCATCTTTATACTTGGGATGCGGATGGCTCGCAGGGCGGTACGTTGAAGGTTACTTGTAACGATGCTGATGGTTGGAACGTAAAGGCGGTTGGTTCTTCTAACGGAACTCCTGTAACTTCAATGGCAGCTTCGGCTAGTGGTACGCCGATCGTAACTGGTACGGCTGAGTCTGGGGCTACTTCTAACTGGATGTTTAAGGTAGCTGGCACTGGTGTGGTTTCACCTTATAATGCTTGGGCGGCGATTCCTGGAACTGCCACTAAGGTTGCATCGGGTGATGAGCCAGCGTCTGAGGCGAGCATTAATACTGGCTATCAGGTATGGGTGAGCGCTACTCAAGAAGCTGACACCTACACTGGTAAAGTGACTTATACGGTTGCTAAGGGTGCATAAGGAAAGGTTTTTATAAAAAACAGCCCCGCCATGGGGCTGTTTTTTGTGGGTTGTGGAAAACTTTGGGGTTGAAATAATGAAAAAATGTGAGAAAAGTCTTGACAAAACTATTGTGCTTATGTAAAATCGAAGTTGTTAAAGGTTATACATTTAACAAAAAATAACAACTAATTTTCCACTGTAAGTGTGGAAGGAGAAAAAACTATGAAAAAATCATTAATTGCGGGTGCAGGCGTAGCGGCTCTTGCTATTGCTACTGTGCCGGCTTTAGGTGCGTTTGCTGACGTGACGGATACCGTGATCCTCACGATCAACAGCTCTTGTACGGTCGGTCAGACCCAAGGTAATCCTGTGACTGGTACTGGTAAAACGATAGAAGAAACCGCTGCGGTGAACAGCCACCTTTATACTTGGGATGCTGACGGTTCGCAAGGTGGTACATTGAAAGTTACTTGTAATGCTGCTAATGGTTGGAACGTAAAGGCGGTTGGTTCTTCTAACGGATCTCCTGTAACTTCAATGGCAGCTTCGGCTAGTGGTACGCCGATCGTAACTGGTACTGCGACTTCTGGTGCGACATCTAACTGGATGTTCAAGGTAGCTGGTACTGGTACGGTGGCTGGTTATCAAGCTTGGTCGGCCATTCCTGGAACTGCTACTAAGGTTGCTACTGGTGATACCGCTGTATCTGAAGGCGCTATCAACACTGGTTATCAGGTATGGGTGAGCGCGACTCAGGAAGCGGATACTTACACCGGTAAAGTGACTTACACAGTTGCTCCTGGCGCTTAATTTAAGCTTATAGTAGCTTGAGATACAGCCTCAAAAGAGGCTGTATTTTTTTAGGTTTTTGTGTTAAATTAGATATAAGTAAAAGTGAGGTAATGAATGGAAAAAAGTAAAAAGAAGAGCTGGATTGCGATTAGTGGAATTCTCATAGTAGTGTTGATAATTGTTTTGTTTATAATATTCAACGGGAAGGAGACTCGTACTTCTGAGGGTAGTAATGGACAAACAGTTTTGGCTTTAGATTGCACTACAGGGAACCGGGAAGATTCGTTGTTTTATTCAACTACAGCAAACACTGTGACTAATAAGATTCGTATTACTTATCATGGTAGCCAACTTGGTAAGCTTTATTATGAGTATGAAGGCGTGTATCGTTCTAGTGAAGTAGCAGATGCGGACGATGCAAAATTCCATCCGGGATTTAATAATTATATGGGCGAGAATCATGTAGATCATTTAGGTTTAGACCCCGAGTTTGCGTTATATGGCAATAAATACATTATACATATGTATACGGACGATTATGGCGAGATAAACCGCGTGAACTCAAAAGTTTTCTTTATTGATGCGGATGATGTTGGAGAGTTTGGCAATTACTCTATAGAGCAGGCTAAGAATTATTATGAAGGGAAGGATTTTGCCTGTAATATTATAGAATAAGTGATATAATTAACGGAAAGAAAAGGAGGAAAATGATAAAAAATAAATTAATAGCAGTTTTGGCAGTGCTTTTGGCTGGGACATTCTTTGGCGTAGCGAATGTTTCGGCGGATTTAGATGATATGGATTCGGTAATGACGATTTCGCCACCAAAGCAAAAAATAGTTTTGGTTCCGGGTGAGACTTTTGAAGGGGTGATTAGAGTATCTAATTCGGCGCATGCGAAGGGTGATTTGCATTATTCTGCGTCGATTGGTTCGTTTGGGCTAGGCAAAGACGAAGAAGGAAATATAGATTATAATGATACAGATGTTGATACTGTGACTAGCTATAATCAGATGATGAATTGGATTACACTAGGTAAGGAAAGCGGTACAGTAGAGCCGAATGGTACAGATGTGGTCCCATTTACAATTAGTGTGCCGTCTGACGCTCCTGCGGGTGGTCAATATGCAACAATTATCTTTCAGGACGATTCAGGTAATGGCACGACCGGCGATGGGAACGTTTCGATTGAGAGCGTCGTGAGGTTTGCTTCAAGCATCATCGCGGAGGTAGCTGGTGAAACGAGAGATGAGGGGGCAATTCTCGAGAATAGTATTCCTTCATTTATCTTTAACAATAAACTTTCTGCTACGTCGACAGTAAGGAATGACGGCAACGTTCATACTGACGCTTCTTATGTTTTGCAGGTCTGGCCACTCTTTGGTGATGAAGAGATTGAATGTATCGATAAAACAAAGCCAGTTAGTGATAAAGTCGAAATGACTTTGCCTGGTACTGATGAAAAAGTAATGGCTTCAACTAGCTTGATTATGCCAGAAACGGAAAGATATCATGTGGAAGAATGTAATTTGCCTATGATAGGGATTTTCCGGGCCAAACAGACTGTTAATATCTTTGGTGAGACTTCGGTAGCCGAGAAGACTGTGTTTGTTTGTCCGTTGTGGCTACTATTTATAATCGTCTTTGCGATTGTATTGATCATTATTTGGCTCGTGATGCGCGCTAAATCTGGTAGCAAACGCGATTAATAGATTAGCTAATAAAACCACTCTCGTCTTGGGAGTGGTTTTTTGAAAAAAGTCCAAAAAAGGGGTTGATTTTTGTAAAAATGTTTGATATAATAATTGAAGTTGAAGCAAGTCACGTTTTGTGACCTCTGTAAAAAGATAAAGGAAAGCGAGGGAATCTTTTGAGGTCGCTTGTATGACTTCAAAATATTCTTTAAGATTCTTCTATTAACAATTCGATACGATAAAGATTTTAAGACGGAACAAGCGATCGAATTCAACTTTGTCGAATTAGATAGTCGGGCGTCGTCTCGAAAAACAAAATAAATATTGTTTTTCTCGACTCCTACGACGATCGAATATCGATTGCTAGTTAAGTCAATGCATAAAAAGGTAATTAAGGGCACTGATAGTGGATGCCTTGACAATCAATACCGATGAAGGCCGTAGAAGTCTGCGATAAGCCTCGGGGATCTGACAGCGAGATATGATCCGGGGATTGCCGAATGGGGAAACCTAATCTGGGTCATGCCAGATTGTCGCTACCTGAACACATAGGGTAGAGGACGGGAACCGACCGAACTGAATCATCTTAGTAGGCCGAGGAAAAGAGAATAACCAATGATTCCGAAAGTAGTGGCGAGCGAAATTGGAAGATGCCTAAACCTTAAGATAACCATACGGTTTAACGGCCAGAGTTATTAAAGGGGTTGCGAAATTAGATAATTTTTATGCTAAGTAGCCTTTGGCTATTTAGCATAAGAACCGATAGCGTTAACTAAGCGGGTAAAGATACAATCCTATAGATCCTAGCAGAAGTGGTTGGAATGCCACGCCAAAGGGGGTGAAAGTCCTGTACGCGAAAGGGTCTTAGGCTTTATTTATCTTTTTTCAAGTAGGACGGGGCACGAGAAACCCTGTTTGAATCCGGCAGGACCACCTGCCAAGGCTAAATATATTGATTGATCGATAGCGAACTAGTACAGTGATGGAAAGGTGAAAAGAACCCCGGGAGGGGAGTGAAATAGATCCTGAAACTCAGTGCCTACAA
>JAZUML010000015.1:0-39367 GCA_045603565.1 Candidatus Nanosyncoccus sp.
TAGAGAATTGGGGCCCAGCAATAGAACCATCCAAAGCACCATCAATCAAAATCCGCCCATAGAAGAAAAAAAATATAAAGACGAAACAGGCAAATTAAGTAAACACTACCCCCTATCTGAAGTCGCAAAACGCGTAGAGCATCTTACTTCCGCTGAATCAGCTCCAGAGGGATGGCTAACCATCAAAGGACTAGCCAGAGAACTAAAACTCAGCACAAATACTATCCGAAGGGCTATAGATGCAGACGAAACACACTCTCCTATAGAAGGAAAAGAATATAAAATTAAGAACGGTGATTTAATTATACACTACCCCCTATCTGAAGTCGCAAAACGCGTAGAGCACCTCACTTCTGCCGAAGATCCCCCAGAAGGCTGGTTTACTATTAGAGGACTAGCCAAAAAACTGAAACTCAGTGAAACCGCCATCCAAAGCGCCATCAATCAAAATTCCCCCATAGAAGGAAAAGAATACAGGAACGAACAAAGAAAATCATTCCCACACTACCCCCTTTCCGAAGTCGCAAAGCGTGTAGAGCACCTCACCTCTGCCGAAGATTCCCCAGAAGGTTGGTTTACTATTAGAGGACTAGCTAAAAAACTGAAACTCAGTGAAACCGCCATCCGAAACGCCATCAACCAAGACCCGTCCATAGTAGGCAAAGAATATAAAGACAGAAACGGCGTTATACACACCTACTATTCTTCAGAAGAACAAGCAGCCATCTCAGAAGAACTAGAAAATACTACAGCTGGCACCAGTTTCCCAGAAACCGCATTTTTCTTCTATATACAACAAGTCGTCCCAGACGCCGAATCACATAAAAGACCCAAATGGCTAAAAGGCCCTCTAGGCGGTCAAATGGAAATAGATATATATTTTGAATTTGATGGCAAAAAAATTGGTATTGAATATGACGGAGTAAAATGGCACGATGAGGTTAAAAAACCTAGTGACATACATAAAAATAAAGTAGCCAAAGACCATGGCATCGAAATCATTCGTATTAGAGAAAATGGCTGTCCAGAACTTCCTGACGATATTCAATGCATAAATAGACAAAGCAACAAAAGACAAAATCTAGCCGAACCCATAGAACAACTTTTTACTACATTAGGTATACCTCTACCAGAAACAGGCATAGATATTAAAAGAGATAGTAAAGCCATTAACACTCTCATGAGAAAGGAGATAGTAACACAAGATCTCGACACCGTCAAGAGTCTAGGCGAATTGTCTACAGCTGCATAACCATTGTGCTATAATAGAAATAATTTTACAGAAAGGGATAAAATGAACAAAGAAGCCTTCTCGCCTAATCCTTCTCCAGGAACAAATTTTTCATCTTTTGAAAATATGGCAGAAGAAGTTAGGTTTCAGCAAACAAACGCAAATGAAACCCCAATTGATGTTGATACCGGAAATTTTTCCACGATTTCTATTAGAGAACCCAAAGAAGAAGATAAAAATAAATTCGGTGCTGATAGATTTGATCTTGAAACTAGTGCTAGGGACGCCGAAGGCAATATTCAAGATCCAGGGTCATGGTTCCTTCTTGGCTATAACAAAACTGGTCATCGTATAGAGATTGGTGATTATGTTAGCTACGAAGAAGTTTCTAGAGCCATCGAAGAACTTTTTGCCAGTACTGGTGATGGAGCAAAAATAGTCCGTCACGGACCTACCCCTAAGGAATTCACCGACGTTAGCTCTGCTCTTCAAGATATTTTCGCCGAAGCTATAGACGGCCACAGTAGTTTTAAGCTCACTCCAGACAGTAATATGCCGAAACACAATGCGCACGGAACTGAAGTACGTGGAGCTGATGGTGAGACCTTTCGTGGTAGCAATATTTTGCTCAAATCTGAAGTTCAGTTACCCAACGGAGATTATGTTAATGTTGAAGCCCTTAACGTAGCTATTCAAAACTACTTTATTTCATCAGGGGCTAATTTAATTAGTATGCCATCATCTCCTCGCGGTTTTAGGGCTACCACTGAGTCTATTGGTAGGGTAGCAGCTGCTAGAGTCACTGACGAATCTATTTCTCAGACTATTGCTAAAGAAGAATCCGCCACCGAACCCGTCGTTGAATCTACTGCTGAATCTACCGAGCCCGATTTTTACGTCGTGGTAACACACGCTATCAAAAAAGGCGCTCCTATTATTATAGGCGGGCTCATAGCTGCGCTATTGGCGGGAGTAGTCGCTACCTCCTCAGCGGAAGGGGCATCTTTGCCGGAAACTCCAGAGAATAACCCTCCGATTGTAAGTATTGTCCCCGACGAAGAATTACAAGAAAAAAACCTTGAAGATTTTATGTCTAGCCTACAAAATGATATAGAAGAAACTATTAATACTAACCATAATCAATAAGGAGCAAAAATGGACAAAATCGCTATTAACGAAGTAGTTACCCTCGATAATGGTAAAGAATTTTATTGTTTTCAAGTTTTAACTCAAGACGACATAGACTATATTTATCTAATTAGCACCAGCAAGCCAGTAGAAATCTGTTTTGCTGAACAAAAGATAGTCGACGGAGCTCTATCTTTACGTATTATTAATGATCAAGACGAAAAACTTCGTGCCCTAAAATTATTTCAAGACGACTACAAATCAAAAGACAATAAAACCACAGAATCATAGGCAATTACATATGGAATATAGCCCCGTTGCCACCATCAGCCCAGAATGGGCGCCAATAGACAAATCCATTCAACTCAATAATGTCTGTACCCTTGTTTCTACTGACAAAAAATTCTTCTGTGGCTATACGGTTCCGTATGAACAATTTGAATACCTTTATTTCATTGATCTTGATTCTGATCAGCCTCTCTTTGCTGTTCAAATCAAGCACAATAATCAAAATTACATTAGGACTCTAAACACTAAACCAGAAAAAGTTTTCGCTCTTCGTCTTTATAAGAAAGCGAGACAAAATGAATCCTAATTCTGGATCCTTTTCATCTAATAAATCTATTGAGCCTATCAGTACTGAATGGGATGATTCAGTTGCTTCCATTGAAAAAGCACCAGATGAACATTTATCCACAGAGGCCTTACAAGACATAGGAAAAAAGCCTTACAGGGAATTACATCCCCAGATTCGCAGGAACTTCTTCCTCTTGATGAATCCCCAGAAGACTACAAAACCAGAAAAGAGCTTGCTAGTGAATTAAGGGTTTCTTATAGAACAATTAAAACCGCCACCCAAAAACTAGGCATTAATGGCCAAAAATTCAAAAACAAGAACGCCAACAACAGACTCATCACCTACTACTCTCCAGAAGAACAAGTAAAAATCGAGAACGAACTCTCCTCTGAAATCCCAGAAGGCTATAAAACCGCACCAGAGCTCGCTAGTGAATTAGGGGTTAGTAAAAGCACAATTAGGGACACTGTCCAAAGACTAAACATTAATGGCCAAAAATTCAAAAACAAGAACGCCAACAACAGACTCATCACCTACTACTCTCCAGAAGAACAAGCCACAATCGAGAATGAACTCTTTCCCGAAAAAATCCCAGAAGGCTATAAAACCGCACCAGAGCTCGCTGGTGAATTAGGAGTTGACTACATCACGATTAGAAACTCTGCCCAAAGACTAAACATCAACGGCCAAGAATTCAGAAAGAAAGGCAGTAAACACGCCACCTACTACTCTCCAGAAGAACAAGTCACAATCGAGAACGAACTCTCCTCTGAAATCCCAGAAGGCTATAAAACCGTACAAGAGATTGCTGACGAATTAGAGGTTGGTCGCGAAACAGTTAGACGCGCTGCCCAAAAACTAAACATCAACGGCCAAAAATTCAGAGGCAAAAATAGCCAACCCACCACCTACTACTCTCCAGAAGAACAAGCGAGAATCAAGCACGAAGTCTCTCCTGAAATCCCAGAAGGCTACAAAACCGCCCCTGAGCTCGCTAGTGAATTCGGGGTTAGCAATCAAACAATTAGAGACGCCGCCCAAAGACTAGGTATTAAAGGCCAAGAAATCAAAGGTAAAAGCGGCCAACCCACCACCTACTACTCTCCAGAAGAACAAGCGAGAATCAAGCACGAAGTCTCTCCTGAAATCCCAGAAGGCTACAAAACCGTAAAAAATCTTGCCAATGAATTAGAAGTTTATGAAAACAGAATTAGGAACGCCGTTCAAAGACTGGGCATTGAAGGCCAAAAATTCAGAGGCAAAAATGGCCAATCCACCACCTACTTCTCTCCAGGAGACCAAGCAGAAATCATAGAAGAATTAGAAAACGTTGTGTCAGGATCTAGCTTCCCAGAATGTGCGTTTGTCTTCTATCTGCAACAAGCAGGTATCAAAATTGAACAAGGAATTAGACCGGACTGGATGAAAAACCCAGATACTGACCGTAACCTAGAAGTTGATATTTTCATTCCATTTGATAACCCACCTCCATTAGGCATCGGCATTGAATACGATGGAGCGTTTTGGCATAAAGACCCAGACTACGATGTCAAGAAGAACTCTTTATCCAGAAGGGGAGGTGTTGAAATCATCCATATCAGAGAAAATGGTTGTCCAGAACTCCCTGAAAACATTCCGTGCATTCTTAGGCAAGATGAATCAAACGAAGACTTAAGTAGGTCCATAGAACAACTCTTCACTATGCTAGGCATCCCCCTCTCCAAGGCAGGCATAGATATTAAAAGAGATACAAAAGAAATCAACGACCTAAAGAACAGAAACAGAACAATCCAGACATTTGATGATATGACAGAAGAAACAATAGACAAGGCCGCATAACCATATATTTACAGTTCACAAAATCATTGTCTTGAGGCTTCCCATATCTTCTCAGGAAAGGAAACGCCCCGGGCTTATACGCCCAGGGCTTTTTAATCGATGCAGAGGTAAACACAGGGAATCAGCCACTTAACTAGCAATGAAGTAGAGTAGTCTACCAATCGCTTAGCTAGCAGCGAGTAGTCCAGCAGCCTTAAGAGCGTTCTCAAACGTTCCGAATCTCTTACGAAATGTTTGAGCCGAAGCCATTCCAGGGTCGTTATTGAAATCTGCGGCTGTCGGGATACGGCCAATCTCTCAGTTTTTGAGTTTTAGTTGTCTTATCAGCTCCTGTTTTGTGTATTCCTGGTGATTTGGCTTTAAGCCCGCCAATTTTAAAGCCTCGTTATATGAGCCGAAAAATTCATTTATCGTTCTTGAACGAGGCATTCCGGCATCTCGCATTGTCGGTGTACGTCCTAGTTTTTTTCGCAGGCTCACAATTTTAGTTACAATCTTCTTTCTTTCTCGTTTCCGATAATCATCCCAGACCCCAGAGATTATCCACGCACAACGCAAATCTTCAAAAATCTGTGTGTAAACATAGACCTTCTCCATGTCTGGGTCATCTTGAATGTCCAATAGTCCCGGCAACCTGTAACCAAGTTCTCTGTATTTCCGCCACAAATCGTTTAATAATTTCTCTCTCATCTCTTGACTACACCAATGCATTTCAAATCCTGCTGCTCTTATTGCTGTTTCCCAATCTGGATAAACATTAAAAAATGTATCCAGAGAAGGCATTTTTGGATCGGAACGTACCTCCATTTGTGTTGGCACGCGTCCTAGCGCTAGGATATAACAACGTAGAATAATCGGTAATTGGTTTACTTTATATCGCCTCCCGTTCTTGGATAATGGTTTACCCTGTTCTTTTATTGAAATCTCACCCATTTCTTCTCCTCTACAAAGATGGTAATGTGCAATAACAACCCATTGTAACATAAAACTCCCAAAACTTCCACACCTCTCGACTTCAACCTGTTATATGGTATAACAATGGCTCTGGCAAGTCCACTCTTGCCCAGATTATCATGGGCATCAAGCAACTATGAACTCTTAAACATTGCCAACGGCGAGCTCTTCTCACCATCAGAAGCTGGCCGAATCTTAAAACAAGTCGGCCTCAGTTCCGACGATTATCTCAGTCGTGAAATCACCGCCAAACTCTTTGTACGCGAGTAAAACCTGGTTAATTAAGCCCCACCAGGTATTGACATAAAAAAGCCCCGAACCTAATCGGGGCTTTGTTTCTGGAATTAGTTATAAGGGCGTCACTACTCCCAGCGGACCACGGTCTTTGCCTTCCAAGAATCGACTCTTCTTACCAGCTCGTCGTTTGGGCTAACGCTGATATCTACATCGCAGAAGTGTTTTTTGATTTTGTCAGCGTTTTCTTCCGAGTACGGTATTTCTTCCAAGAGAATCGAGGCGTTTCCTTGGGGAACAAAACCGCCATCCGGATCTTTGGCCGACCAGATACAATCTGCCACTGAAGCGTTATGGATTTCGTACAACAGAGGAGTCTGCCAAGGCGTGTTAGACAACTTGAAGAACAAAAGACTATATCCTCCGTCTTCTTCGGCTAATGCGCCTACGAGGCAACGGACTTTACTGATTTCTCCCGTAAGACCGCTTTTATTGCCGGCCGATCCCTCTATGTAAAGTTGTTCGCACCAACCATAAAACTTGCCAGCCTCATTGACGATGATTTCGCCTTTAAAAGCAGGATTCTGCTTTGCCCATTCACCATCTTCCGTAAAATTTCCAGAAATCTTAAAGATCTTGCTCATTTTGATCACACCCTTTCTCTATGAGTCTCTATGAGCAGCTTGTCTATTCTATCACTATTATTCAATCAAGACAAGCTCTAGCTTCGGTATCATGTCCAATTGGGCGACATAGGATTATTCATTCTATGATAAAATAAACCTAGATGTTAGAGTTAAAAAGTCTCAGTTTCTCAGTCAAAGGTGGGTCTAGGGCAAAAATCCTGGACCAAATTTCTCTTATCATTAAACCGAAAACACTTACGGTTATTACCGGGCCCAATGGTTCTGGCAAATCTACCTTAGCCGAGCTTATCATGGGTATTAAAAAGCCCACTACCGGCCAAATAATACTGGGTAAAAAAGACATTACCGCAGCCACTATTACTGAACGAGCTAATCTTGGCCTAGCTTTTTCTTTCCAACAACCCGTCAAATTTAAAGGCCTGAATGTTTACGATCTTTTAAATATTGCTAGTGGGGAACTAATCAGCCAAAAATCAGCCGGCCAATATCTTAAAAAAGTCGGTCTAGAGCCAGTAGAGTATTTGCTAAGAGAAGTTAACGATAAACTCTCTGGCGGCGAGCTTAAACGCATCGAAATCGCTACTATTCTCGCTCGCAAAAACGCCGAAATTATCATTTTTGACGAGCCCGAAGCCGGTATCGACCTCTGGAGCTTCGCTAGTCTTATCAAAATCTTTCAAATCCTCAAAAAACAGGGCAAAACTCTCATTATTATTTCTCATCAGGAGAAAATCTTAAAAATTGCCGACGAAATAATTATTCTAGAAAACGGCAAAAACAAAGCCAAAGGTACTCCTGCCAAAATCCTACCAGAACTAAAGGAGACTAGATTATGAATCTAACTAACGAAGAAAAACAAATCTTTTGTGAAGTCGCCAATATTTTTGAAATCCCCGAAGGAGCCTACAATTTTCGCGTCAACGGCAAATCTGTCGGTCGTCATTCTACCCCAAATATTGACATCCAACCCCAAAAAGGCGCCAAAAGTGGCCTAGAGATTTACATCAAAAAAGACACTAAGAACGAGCAGGTTCATATCCCTGTCGCTATTAGCGCCACTGGCTTGAAAGAGGTCGTTTATAACGATTTTCACATCGGCGAAAATGCCGAAGTTACAATTATTGCAGGTTGTGGCATTTATAATTGTGGCGGACAAGACTCTGTTCATGATGGCGTACATAGATTTTATGTTGGCAAAAACGCCAAAATCAAATATATCGAAAGACATTACGGCTTTGGACAGGGAAGAGGCGGCAAAATCTTGAATCCTACCACCGAAGTTTATCTCGAAGACGGCGCCGAAGCCATTTTGGAATTGGAGCAAATTAAGGGCGTCGATTCTACTATTAGAAAAACCATCGCTACCCTAGAAAAAGACGCTAAGCTCATCGTTAAAGAACGTCTGATGACTCATGGTCGCCAAACCGCCGAGAGCACCTATAATATCGAATTAAACGGCAAAAATTCTACCGCCGACCTCGCCTCGCGCTCGGTCGCCCAAGATTTATCTAAACAGACTTTCAAAGCTACAATAATAGGGAACAACAATTGCCGTGGTCACTCGGAATGTGACGCCATATTGATGGACGACGCCGAAGTTCACGCCATCCCCGCCCTCGATGCCAAAACCAAAGACGCCGAGCTAATTCACGAAGCCGCCATCGGCAAGCTCGCAGGCGACCAACTCATCAAGCTCATGACACTCGGCCTATCTAGAAAAGAAGCTGAATCCAAAATCATCAATGGCTTTTTGAAATAACCACAAAAAGTACTTGCAATTCCATATTTAGTGGTGTATACTATCTATAAGACACTATATCTAGCGTCGGACGAGATAAATAGCTTGAATAGGTGCGGCTACTTAGTCCAGGTTAGAATGCGAGCGTCATACACATTACAATAAACATTAATATTCAAATGAACTATATTTGAAGGAGGTTTTTATGTTCAAAAGAATCGTCAAGCGAGATGGCAAAATCGTCAAATTTGACCCCGAAAAAATCACCGATGCTATCGCAAAGGCTGGTCTCGCTACAGAAGAATTCAAATATGACCGCGCCAAAGCTCTATCTGACAAGGTGGTTGAACGCTCCGAAAAGGAAATTACTGCTCGTACCCCCAATGTTGAACAGATTCAAGACATCGTCGAAGAAGTTTTGATGGAATCTAGCTTCAAAAAGACTGCACGCGCCTATATTCGTTACCGTCAAGAACGCTCCAATATTCGCAACGCCAAGTCCGACCTCATGATGATTTATCGCACCATTTCGCATGCTGATGCCGCCGACGATTCCGACATCAAGCGTTCCAATGCTAACGTTGATGGCGATTCCGCCATGGGTAAGATGCTCCAATTTGGCGCCGAAGGCTCCAAGGTTTTTGCTCGCACCATGCTCCTTCGCCCTGACATTGCTGCCGCTCACGACAACGGTGATATCCATATCCACGATTTAGATTTTTACGCTACTGGTACTCTGACTTGCTGTCAATCTGATCCGTTTGTTATGTTTGAAAATGGTGGCTTTAACACCGGTCACGGCCATCTTCGCACCCCAAATTCAATTAGCTCCTATGCCGCGCTTTGCGCCATTCTCCTTCAGGCTAATCAAAACGAGCAGCACGGCGGGCAGTCCATTCCAAACTTCGATTACGCAATGGCTCCCGGCGTAGACAAATCATTCCGCAAAGCCCTCAAGAAGAATCTCGAAAAATACAATGAATTTACTGGTAAAAAACTAGACCTAAAGGTCAAAGACGACATCAAATATGGTGATGATTCCAGACTCAAAAAAGCTAAATGGCCGCAAGAAATCATTGACGCTTCCAAAGAAGACGTAGAGCGCGAAACCCTTCAGGCGATGGAAGGTTTTGTTCATAATCTTAATACCATGCATTCACGTGCCGGTGCTCAGGTGCCATTCACTTCCATTAACTTCGGTACCGACACTAGTCCATCTGGTCGTCTAGTCTCTGAGAATCTTCTCCAAGCCACCGAAAATGGCCTCGGCAAAGGCGAAACCCCAATTTTCCCAATTTCAATCTTCAAAGTCAAAGAGGGAATCAACTATAATCCCGAAGACCCTAATTACGATCTCTTTAAGCGTTCTATGGAAGTATCTGCCAAGCGTCTTTTCCCGAACTTCTGTTTTATCGACGCTCCGTACAATCTCAAATATTACAAAAAGGGCGACTATCGCACCGAAATCGCTACCATGGGTTGCCGTACTCGCGTATTTGCTTCGATTTTCCCAGAATCTGATGGTATCGTTACCGGTCGTGGTAATCTTTCCTTCACCACTGTTAACCTCGTCCGCATCGGTATCAAGCACGGTATCTGCACTGGCGAAAGAAAAGAAGCCGACTGGGAAGGTTTTTATAAAGAACTCGACGAAAAAATGGATTTAGTAAAAGACGAGCTTTTAGAGCGCTTTGAGTTCCAGGCCAACCAACACGTCCGTAACTTCCCATTCCTCATGGGACAAGGGAACTGGTTCGGCTCCGAAAAACTAGGCCCCAACGACAAACTTCGCGATGTTATTAAGCACGGCACTTTGTCCATCGGCTTTATTGGTCTTGCTGAAACTCTCGTTGCTATGACTGGCAAACATCACGGCGAAGACGAAGATGCCAGAGAACTAGGCCTTGATATTATTACCCGCATGCGCGAAAACTGTGATGCCTACAGCAAGAAATACAAGCTCAATTTTAGTCTTCTCGCTACGCCGGCCGAGGGTATCGCTGGTCGCTTTACTAAAATTGACAAAAAAGAATTCGGCATCATTCCGGGCGTGACCGATCGCGATTTTTATACCAATTCTTTCCATGTGCCAGTCTATTACCCAATTTCTGCCTTTGAAAAAATCGAAATCGAGGCCCCTTATCATAATCTCTGTAACGCAGGTCACATTACTTATATTGAGCTCGATGGTGATCCGTCCCAGAACATTGCCGCTTTCGAATCTGTAATTCGTAAGATGCACGATGAAGGCATCGGTTATGGCTCAGTCAACCACCCAGTCGACCGCGATCCAGTCTGTGGCTTCTCCGGCATCATTACAGGTGATCGCTGTCCTCATTGTGGCCGTCTCGAAGGTGATCTCCCATTCGAAAAAGTCAAAATGTGCATGAAAGGAGACGCATAATGCGACGAGATAATGACTTTAAGGACCATAAGCTTGGTCGAGCGCCCTCGAGCGTATCCGAAAAGTCATTATCTCAGTCGCTCACGAAGATTACTAAAGTTGCAGATGCACCAGATGGTTACATTCGCATCTCGGCGCCCTTAGAACACGACAATATCGTCAACGGTGACGGTCTCCGCGCAGTCCTGTGGACTCAGAGCTGCCCCATTCATTGTATGGGCTGTCAAAATCCTGAAACTTGGGATTATAACGGAGGGAATCTAGTCAAAATAGAAGATATTAAGGCAGAACTTGGCAAGTTCAAAGGTCAAGCCGGATTAACTTTTTGCGGCGGCGAACCATTTGTTCAACCAAAAGCCTGCAAAGAAATCGCCGACTACGTCAGAAAAGAACTAGGTTGGAACGTCTGGAGTTTCACTGGTTTTACCTACGAAATCATCAAAAAAGCCGGTGGCGATGCCTGGGAATTTTTAAAATCCTTAGACGCGCTCATCGATGGTCCCTTTATCCTGTCTCAAAGAGATTTAAGCCTCCGTTTTAGGGGGTCCAAAAATCAACGCCTGATTCATCTAGAACCAGGTACAGCCAAAATTTTGTCAATTGAGTAATATTTGGTATAATTAAAAATAACTAAACATGTGGAGGAGTTAATGGAGAATAATACTTTTACGATTTTGCCGATGAGTCAGCGTTTCGCGCTTGAGCCGGGCCAAACTTACAAGGGCAAGCTTTCTATTGTTAATCCATCTGACGCTACCGAGGATTTTCCTTATCGAACTTCCATTATGCCTTATAACGTAGTTGGTTCAGACTACACGGCGGACCTTAGTACGCAATATAACCGCTCAATGATCACGGAGTGGATTACCATTGAAGAGCCTACTGGCGTGGTCAAACCAAACGAGACCAAAGAATTAGAATTTACTATTACTGTACCAAGTGATGCTCCCGCGGGCGGACAATATGCCGCCATTGCGGTCGCCTCAAACCCCGGCCAATCAGAGAACGAAGGTGTGGCAGTACAAAGTATTTTTGAGATGGCTAGTCTCATCTATGGTACAGTTGCTGGTGAAACCAAACACGAGGGAACCGTCCTCGAAAACAATGTCCCAGGCTTCTCTACTACCTCGCCAGTTACTCTCAGCGCTTTAATATCCAACGAGGGCAATGTTCACGAAGACGCCACTTTTGTTATTTCTGTCTCAAACTTTTTCACTGGAGAAGTAATCCTGCCAAACGACGAAAATGACGGTCATTACTCAGAAATTATCATGCCAGAAACCACGCGTCAGGTTGAGCGTGAGGTGTCCAATTTGCCAGCCTTAGGCGTTGTTAAAGTCAACCAGACCATTTATTATCAAGGTCAAACTCCATCTATAGTCGAGAAAAACATTATTATTTGTCCGATTTGGTTCATTGTTCTTCTGATACTTACAATTGCCGCTATCATCACCACCGTCGTCTTAATTGTCAAAAAACATCGTAGGAACAAAAAGGCCAAAAGAGCCATGAAGGACGCAGCGATTTAATAATCTTGATATCTGTTGTATAATATATATTATATGACGACCATAAAGAGTACTAAGACCGCAAAGACAGCTAAGGTCACTAAGAGCGCTAAGAGTAGCCAAACTAATAAGGCTCCAAAAAAACCCAATCGCATCAAGCGCGCCATAGAAGTTGCGACCAAGGCTCACGAAGGTCAATTCCGCAAAACTGGCGAACCTTATATCATCCATCCTCTTGCCGTGAAAAAGATTCTTGAAGAGTGGGGAATGGACGAAGATACTATTATCGCGGGCATTTTACACGATACTGTCGAAGATACTGATCTCACACTTGAAGATATTCGGAATGAATTTGGTGAATCCGTTGCTTTCCTTGTTGATGGTGTAACCAAACTATCAACTGCCAGAAATGGCATGCGCGATATCGATACATATCTTCCCGCCACTAAGGACAATTTCCTCAGATTAATGATTGCCTTAGGCGACGATATCCGAGTTTTAATTATTAAACTTGCCGATCGCCTTCATAATCTCCGTACTTTGTCAGCCTTGCCGCCAGACAAGCAGAGAAAAATCGCCAAAGAAACCCTAGAAGTTTTTGCGCCCCTAGCAGATCGACTCAATATGGGCCAACTTCGCGTAGAATTAGCAGACCTCTCCTTTAAATATGTTGATCCGCGTCGCTTTGAAGAGCTCAAAAAACTAATCGAAAAGTACAACAAATCTGCCGCAAAATCAATAAAGAAAATAGAATCGGAGATTTCTGCCGCCCTCAAAAAAGAAA
Source organism: Candidatus Nanosyncoccus sp. (assembly GCA_045603565.1). Classification (GTDB taxonomy): domain Bacteria; phylum Patescibacteriota; class Saccharimonadia; order Saccharimonadales; family Saccharimonadaceae; genus Nanosyncoccus. The sequence continues at coordinate 13,045 of JAZUML010000015.1, forward strand.
AAATCAAATTCGAACTCTCTGGTCGCGTGAAGTCAGTTTATTCGCTTCACAAAAAACTTGCTAAACACAATCAAAACATCAATGAAATCTATGACCTAAATGCCCTTCGTGTTATTGTTGACGACGTTACAACCTGCTATTTAGTATTAGGAGTCATTCACTCTCTTTATAAACCAATGGGCGGCCGTATTAAAGATTACATTGCCATGCCCAAGCAAAACGGCTACCAGTCTCTTCACACCACCGTCATCACCAAAGACAAGCATATCGCTGAATTTCAAATCCGCACCCGCGAAATGCATGAATACGCCGAGCGCGGTCTTGCCGCTAGTTTTTACTACAACGAGCAAAAACTGACCGACAATTACAAAAAGGGCAAAATCGAACATCTCCCCACCAACCTACTTTGGATCAACGAGCTTCAAATGACTGCTGCCAAAATGCGCGAAGGGAAGAAAGTTGATCTCAGAAAACTCAAGATAAATCTATTCGCCGACAAGATTTTTGTTTATACGCCAAAGGGTGATATTCTTGAATTGCCCGAAGGCTCTTTGCCGCTAGATTTTGCTTATCGACTCCACTCTGAAATCGGCGATCACGTAGTAGGGGTCAAAATCAACGGCAAAATGTCAAATCTGAATAAAAAATTAAATCAGGGTGACGTCGTTGAGATTCTCACTTCGAAAAATCAAACTCCAAAGTCTTCATGGATGGATAAAATTATTACTCCCCATGCCCGTCAAAAGCTTCGCCGCGCCCTCAAAAAAGCATAAAAAATGGAGCCGTTTGCCACTTGGGACGCTCCGCGCTCCAAACGAAGTTTGGAGCCGATGGCAGGGTTCGCCCCGAGCAAAGCGAGGTACGAACCCTAATTTTTTAACATTTTTGTGAAACAAAAATGGAGCCGATGGCAGGGTTCGAACCTGTGACCTGCTCGTTACGAATGAGCTGCTCTACCAACTGAGCTACATCGGCACTCTTTTATTATACCATATTTGTGTTATAATCATAATAACAATAAGGAGATAACACCGATGTCAAAAACTGAGATCATCAAACGGCCTATCGAACAGCTCGGCAGTAGCCTCAAAAAGTCCGCCTGGGCGGCAGTTTTCGAATCTCTAATCACTATCATTCTAGGGGTGCTATTAATTGTCTGGCCCGACATTGTCATCAAAGTTATCGCCTATGTTGTAGGAACCTTCCTGATTATCAAAGGTGCCTATCAAGTAATCAATTATTTCGTCGTCAAAGGTCAGAACGACTTCTTCAACAACAACCTTCTCAGTGGCGTAATATCCGTCTTGATCGGTCTAGCTCTTTTGCTTATCGGCGAGGAGATCGCCAACGTTTTTCGAATCATCATCGGCATCTGGATGATTTACGAATCATTAGTTCGCATTAATACAGCAATAAAATTCCACGCCGCCGGCATCAACGCCTGGAAATACATCCTTATACTTGCATTAATGATGCTTGTACTTGGCGTCTTTGTCACCTTCTACAGCGGTGCAGTTGTCGCCTTAATTGGCTGGATGATGGTTCTTGTTGGTATTATTGGTATAGTCAGTGACACCATGTTTATTCAATATATTAACCAAGTTAGTGAAGCCATCACGGGGAAAGCAAAAGAAAAATAACAATGAAAAGCTTAAAATCTGATTTCCAAAAGATATATCAAAACGAGCGGGGCATTTTAGTTGTCATGATTCTTAATTTTATCCTCTCAATTGTATTGATGATTTTTTCAATCATTAGCCTCAATCCAGAGAGCGCTGTAGTGAAAGTTGGATATGGCGATATTGGCGGCTATCGTGATGGTTCTTGGATCGACATTCTCGCTTTTCCATTACTTGCCATCATCTTTGGGGTTCTCCATAGTTTGCTCGCGGTACGCATCTTTCACAAGCGCGGTAGTGGGATGGCAAAGTTTTTCCTCATCATCACATCAATTCTAATTCTAGGAACTTTTCTAGTTTTAATTCGTCTACTCGGAGAGCGGTAAATGCGCAAAAATCTAGAAATACCACAAGGGAAGCGCGAACCGCTCTATCGTTTTCTAGAAATTTTGCCAGGCGCAATTTCATATAGTGCTATCATTTTATTATTTGTTTTGTCATGGTTAGACCCAGTCATCGCCTCAGTCTACCTCTTTACAATCATCGCTATTACTCTTGTTAAAGCGGTCGGAGTAGCATACCGCACCATTCAAGGATATAAAGTCATCGAACGCGCAATGCGCGTAAACTGGCGTGGGCGTGTAGAGGATCTCGAAAACCCTCATGATGCCTATGAGCGCCTTCACGACGATAATAATAAAAGCTATCATTTCGAAGAACATCTCGAAAATTTAAAAATGATGACTGCAATGGAAAGTGAATACCCCAAGCCCTCCAAGATTTACCACGCAGTAATCATGACGGCTTATGATGAAGGATTCGAGGTGTTAGACCCTTCGATAGAGGCCGTAGTTAATTCTACTTTCCCCAAGGATCATATCATTTTTGTCTTGGCCTACGAAGAGCGGGGTGGCGAAGCAATCGAAAACACCGCAAAAGAGTTAGCTAAAAAATACAAAGGCGTGTTCAAAGATTTTATTCTTTCAAAGCATCCGGCCGATTTACCAAACGAAGTAGTAGGGAAGGGACCAAACCTGACCTTTGCCGGCTACGAATTAGCAAAATACGTCAAAGACAAACATTTGCCGGTAGAAAACATTATAGTTACGTCGCTAGATAGCGACAATCATGTCGCACCCAAATATTTTGACTCAGTGGCTTACGAATTCATTACGCACCCCAATCGTCAGCGCCTCAGCTATCAGCCAGTTTCTCTCTTTACTAATAACATCTGGGACGCACCTGCCCCATCGCGTGTAATCGCTGTATCAAACTCATTTTTTAACGTAATTACCACAATGCGTCCACATGCACTCAGGAACTTCGCTTCTCATTCGCAGCCTCTCCAAGCACTTGAAGCGATGGATTTTTGGTCCAAACGCACCATCGTAGAAGACGGACATCAATTCTGGCGTAGTTTATTCTTCTTTAATGGGGATTATTATGTTCTCCCAATTCGTATTCCAATCTATCAGGACGCCGTGATTGATGAGACCTTCTGGAAAACCGTTAAGGCTCAATTTATTCAAGTGCGCCGCTGGTATTACGGCGCCAGTGACGTTGCCTACGTCGGCTCTCGTTTATTCGTCTCTAAAGAAAAACGCATCGTGCCTTTTTGGCAGCTATTTCCCAAATTCTGGCGCTTATTAGACGGCCACGTCACCCTAGCAATCCTAGCTCCCATCGTAGCGTTTGGCGGCTGGGTACCATTCATCATGAACATGTCATCTCATAATATGGTCGCCTACAGTATCCCCGGTATTGTAGGGGTCGTTGAAACCTTCGCTTCAATCGGCTTAATTGTCTCAATTTTAGTTTCATTCAAAATCCTACCCAAACGCCCTAAAAAATACCGCAAAGGGAAGAATGTTCTGATGGTTGTTCAGTGGGTTTTGATGCCAATCACCTCAATCTTATATCAGTCAATTGCCGGATTTTACTCTCAAACTCGTCTCATGCTCGGTCTCTACATGGAAAAATTCGACGTCACTAAAAAGGTCGTCAAAACATAAGAACGGTGAGGCTTCATATGAAATCTGCAAAAAGTGGGGCTCGCACCGTTAGGTCCGAGCCTCGATTTTTAAGATTTTGTGCCAACAAAAATGGTGGGGGGTTAATTAACCAGGTTTTAACAATATACAGAGAAAGTCTGCAAGAGAAACTAAAAGTATTATATAATATAAACACAGATAAATAGAAACTTATTGTTTGCAAAATTGTAATATTGTTAACAAGTTAAATAAAAAAGGAAGATGATATATGAAAGAGAATAAGTACATTGATTTATCGTTATTATTAACAGAATATACACCTGTTTTCCCTGGAGAACCTAATATTATTTTTAAACAATATGCGAATATAAAGGATAATACATATAATGAACATCAAATAACAATAAATACACATTTTGGAACACATATAGATTTTCCATATCATATGATTGATAATGGAAAAAAATCAAGTGATTTTAAATTAGATAAATTTATTGGCAAAGGAAAAGTCATTGATATTCATAATTTAGATTTAAATAATATTGAAGATGAAGATATATTTCTTCTATATTCAGGATATATGGACAATGGAATAGATAAATTATTTAACGATGTTCCTATACTTGATGAAAATTTAGTGGATTTTTTAATATCTAAAAATCCAAAAATGATTTTATTAGATACTCCAACACCTGATAAATATCCATTTCCAATACATAAAAGACTATTAGAAAATGATATATTAATAGTTGAGAATGTATGTAATATGAAGTTATTGGTAGATAAAAAATTTAAAATTTATGCAATACCTTTGAATTTTGATAAGTTTGATGGCTCTCCATGTAGAGTGTTTGCAGAATTTGAATAATTATTTAGAAAGAATGACAGTTTAGTGCAATTAAAAATTATGAAGATGTTTACAAGATTTTGGTATTGTAAACAAGTATTGGAGCTTACTTAACCAGGTTTTATTCGCGTACAAAGAGGACATAGAGGAAAACTCCAACGTCGTATATACGAAGAGTAGCTGGCTACCCCGTAATTAAATTATACCACATAAAAAGTCGCCCATCTGCGGTTTTACCGTTTTGCCTTTGCCCCGTGTAGCAGGGGGAGTAAGTGGGGCATAATTAAAATAGTATGACGAATATTGAATGCGAACTATGCAAGATTGATGGCTCGAAAAATTGAAAAAAACGGCTAAAAAAATAACCTCAGAAATTTGTAAAGGTTTTAACCGCGATTTACAGGAGAAAAATGACGAAAAAAGTCGTTTATATTCTGAATGGCGGGATGACGAGGGGCTCGCACCGTTAGGTCCGAGCCCCGCTTTTTACAGTTTTCGTGAAACAAAAATGGTGGGTTGTGAGGGGCTCGAACCCCCGACCTTCTCGGTGTAAACGAGACGCTCTAGCCAACTGAGCTAACAACCCATTGTCGTTATTATACCACAAAACCTTCTTTTTAAAACCACAAGCAGTTACAAAACCGTCAAATTTCAAAACTATTTCACCCCTGTTTAAATTTTGCAATTTTGAAAGATATGAAACAATTGTGTCATATCTTTTAAAATCAAAAATTTATTTTTCAAATAATCTGCTAGAATAACTTCAACGGAGGAGAAAGGAAGAAAATGTTAAAAATAGTGGTTTTTGATTGCGGATACGGTGGAGAATTTTTTGCAGATAAATTAAAAGAGGATTTACCTATAATCGAAATAATTCGTGTAATCGATTGGCGTAACGCCGACAAATATCTAAAGAGCCCAAAACTAGCTAGGAAATATGCCACGGAGGCACTTCGCCCCTATCTCGGCAGAGTAGACTTGATCGTGCTAGCAAATCATTTATTAGGGATTACTAGCCTCAAATATTTTCGCCGCAAATATAAGAATCAAAAATTCCTGGGTTTTAGTTTAAAACAACCAGACTCATTCATAAAACATGATGTTTTAATTCTGACCACTCAAGCCGTCACAAAGACCAAGAGTTACTATAATTATCTTTTTCAGCTCAAAAGAACAATTAAAACCCTCTCTCTAGATTCTTGGCCGCTCAAAATCGACGACGGGGAATTGACCAGAGAAGAAATCCGCACTACCATCTTAAGCCCACTCCTAAAAGAAGACTTTCGCCCAAAAGAGATCGTATTGGCCTGTTCTCAATTCAACGATATCAAGCCAGATCTCAAAGCTATTTTTGGTCAAACCATCAAAATATATGATTGTTACGAGGATACAATCCGAGCCATTTGTAGAACTCTAAAGATTCGAGGCGGCACCGGTAAAAAGTCTAAACTATGATATAATAAATAGAATAAAGCAAAGGGAGACAAAATGAACGAACTAGAGAATATGAGGCACACTTTAAGTCATGTGCTCGCCGCTGCGGTTAAGGAGCTCTATCCGAGCGTTAAGCTTGGCATCGGTCCGGCCATCGACAACGGTTTTTATTATGATATTGATTTCGGTAAAACCAAAATTTCCGATACAGATTTACCAAAAATAGAGAAAAAAATGCATGAAATCGCCAAACGAAATCTTAAAATGCAAAAACGCATCGTCTCCCGCGATGAAGCATTAAAATGGGCCAAAGAAAGTGGTCAAAAATACAAAACCGAATTAATCGAAGAATTACCAAAAGACGAAGAAGTATCCTTTTACGACTTAGGTGATGTTTTCACTGATTTATGTAAGGGTCCACACGCAAAGGATACGTCAAACCTCGGCATTTTCAAACTAACTAAAGTCGCCGGCGCTTATTGGCGTGGCGATGAAAAGAGGGAAATGCTCACCCGCATCTACGGCGTAGCCTTCACAACAGAAGAAGAACTCAAAGCTTATCTCAAACAACAAGAAGAAGCCAAGGCTAGAGACCATCGCAAACTCGGCAAAGAACTAGATTTATTCTGTTATTCTGATTTAGTGGGTTCAGGTTTACCTTTATTCACTCCGCGCGGGACAATCTTAAGAGATTTGCTCAACGATTTAGCACAAAGTTATCGCATTGACCGTGGCTATCAAAAGGTACGCATTCCTCACATAGCTAACATCGATCTCTACAAGACTTCCGGCCACTACGAAAAATTCCCAGAAATGTTCCAGTTTATCTCTCAAGAATCCGGCGATCATTTAGCCTTAAAGCCAGTTTCGTGCCCCCATCACTCGCAAATCTTTGCAAGTTCGCCTAGGTCTTATAAAGATCTTCCGATTAAGTATCTGGAAACCACCATGGTCTACCGCGATGAAAGAAAAGGTGAACTCGGCGGTCTTTCTCGCGTTCGTGCCATCACTCAAGATGATTCGCACGTGTTCTGCACCGAAAACCAAATTGGCGATATTTTTGGTGAATTAATTGAATCCGCCAAAGACCTCTACGCCAAGATAAATATGAAACTAAAGCTTCGCTTGTCTTTCCGTGATAATGGCGACGGTTATATTGGCACTCCCGAGATGTGGGCCAAAGCCGAAGGCGCCATTAAAGAAATGGCAGACAAATTCGAAATGGATTACTTCATTGGCGAGGGTGAGGCAGCGATGTATGGCCCCAAAATGGATTTTATGGCCGTTGATGCGATCGGTCGCGAATGGCAACTTGCCACTGTACAACTAGATTATGCTTTGCCAGCTCGTTTCAAACTCGAATACACAGATGCCGATGGCTCCAAAAAGACTCCAATTATGATTCATTGCGCCCTGGTTGGCTCAATCGAACGCTTTATGAGTGTTTATATCGAGCATACCGCTGGTTGGTTACCAATGTGGTGTGCCCCAGAGAATGTACGCATTCTCACCGTCAACAACCAAACTACAGATTATGTCTCCGAGATTACAAATATTCTCGAAACCGTAGAATTAAACCAAGTATTGCCACACGGCAAAATCAGGTATTCCGTTGATGATTCCGCCGATTCTCTAGGCAAAAAGATTCGTCGCGCTACCGAACTCAAAATTCCTACTGTATTAATAGTCGGACCAAAAGACGCCGAAGAAAAAGTCGTTTCGGTTCGTCTTCGTGATAAAGAAGAAAAAGTTAAACTTACCAAGCTCGCAGACTACTTAAGGGAGCTATGAGTGCTCCAATACTAGTAATTCTAGGTCCTACCGGCTCTGGGAAAACCGGAATTTCTATCAAAATCGCAAAAAAAATCGGTGGTGAAATCATCTCCGCCGATTCTCGTGCAATTTACAAGGGGATGGACATCGGCACGGCCAAGCCATCTCAAGAAGAAATGCAAGGAATCCCTCACTTCGGGCTGGATTTGGTTGAGCCCGGTCAAAGGTTTACTGTCGCCGATTGGAAAGAATATGCAGAGCAAAAAATCGCCGATATCAAGGCGCGTGGCAAAACCCCGATTGTTGTTGGTGGGACCGGCCTCTATATTGACGCCCTTATATACGACTATCAATTTAAAGGGCCAACAGGGGAGAAAATCGGAGATTTTGAACAAAAAACTTGCTCAGATAGGGCAAAGATTAAAGGGAACTATCTGATTATTGGCATAGAATGGACAACCGATGAACTACGAGAACGGCTACATAAACGCATTGATAAAATGTTTAATCAGGATCTATACGAAGAAACAAAAAAGTTAGTTCAGCAATATGGCTGGGGTAGCCAAGCGATGAAAAGCGATATTTATGAATACGCTTGGCGCTATCTCGAGGGGGAAATTAGCCTCGAGGAGGCCAAAGAAAAATGTTTTTATGAAGATTGGCATCTGGCAAAACGCCAGCTCACTTGGTTTAAGCGGAACCCATCAATAAAATGGATGAAAATAGACCAAATTGAATCATATGTGATAAAATAAATATAAGATGAGTAAGGAAAATAACAGTCCAACCGAAAAATTGTTTGGTTCGAAAACTCGTGCCAAATTACTTCGGTTATTTTTTGAAAGTCCCGAGAAATCCTTTTATGTTCGTGAGATGACTAGAGTAATCGACGAGCAAATCAACTCCGTCCGCAGGGAATTATTAAACCTCGAAAGTATCGGCATCATCAAAAACGAGACCTTTGACAACAAAGTTTATTACTCAGCCAACACCAAGCACCCTTTCTGTAGGCCACTAACTGACATTTTCTCGAAAAAAATTGACTCATCGCGTGAAAAGGATATTATGGAAACCACATGGGAAGAATACTGCCGCCCAGTCAAAAACTATCTCAGAGGCCTTATCGTCACAAATCGTCTACCCGGTCAGGACGGCATTGATTTATTGATTATTGGCAATGACAAAACCAAGAAACTCACCCGTTGGGCAGAGGTAATTGAGAAAAAACAGGGAAAACCTATTAATTACGTAATAATGTCCCCAGACGATTTTACATATCGCAAAAGCGTTCGCGACCGATTCATTCTCGAGGTGTTAGAAATGGAAATCACCGAAATTATTGATCCAGACAAAATTATCAAAGAATAGGAGGAATATGTTTGAGATAGAAAGTAAAAATCAAGACGAAATTATCATTTCTACAAAAAACACCACTATTAAGTTTGATGTCGCTAGCGCCATCATCGATGCTGGTCTTGCGGTCGGCAAAATAACTGGCCCCGGTGAATTCGAAATCGGCGAAGCCACTGTCCGTGGTATTGCTACCGAAAGTGGCAAAACTATCTACGATGTAGAGGTAAATGGTGTACATATTGGTATTCTCGGGGGCATAGAAGAAAACCTCGACGACATTGTAGCTGACATTCTCTGTACATCATCTGTTCGCGCCATTCGCGAGATTGAGCCAAAACTGATTATCTCAATGGGAAATGTCGATGCTATGGTCGCAGGTCTCAAATTAACCGCTCGCACCGAAAAGAAACTCAAAATCAAGAATCTTGACTCTCTTCCAGCAACTAAAGAGGTAGTGGTATTGAATTAAGCAATGGGCATCAGCGTAATCAGTGTAATTATCGTTCTCGTCATTATCGTTGGCTCTGTTATTTTGCATGAATTAGCTCACGGGCTAGTAGCTTACTGGCTTGGTGACCGCACCGCAAAAGATGCGGGTCGCCTTACCTTTAATCCGATTAAGCATATAGATCCTATTATGTCTATCTTGGTTCCGGTATTTTTATATCTCTTAAACGCCCCGGTTTTTGGTGGCGCCAAGCCTGTCCCAGTTAATTATAGTAATCTCAAATGGCGAGAGTGGGGCATGGCGCTCGTCGCTGCTGCGGGCCCGCTGACAAACTTTTTGCTTGCCTTCATCTCATTTTTAATTGGTCATTTTTCTGGCCTCCTCTATGGTACAGGGGTAGCAGCCTTTATTTTTACTGAGCTCGTATTTATCAACTTAGGTTTTATGATCTTCAATCTTATCCCTATTCCACCTCTAGACGGCTCACGTATCCTTTACGCTATATCTCCAGACGGCCTACGTAAGATTCTAATCTCTCTAGAACAATATGGGATATTCTTAGTCTATGCACTAATTCTCCTCTTTGGCGAAGTGTTCTCGCATATAATGGTCGGTGGAATGAAAGGAATTGTTAATCTATTCTATTGGGTTGTTGGTGGGTGACGAGCATTATTAAGTTCTTTCGGGACCGTAAGCTTGGCCGAACGGCCTCGAGTGTGTCCCGAAAGAACTTAATAAATGCTCGAGATGTGCTATAATAGAATTAGGCTTCGCCGACAACATGATTTTCCTGAATAATCATGTTATAGGGATTTCGTGGCTTACGCCCGTGGGCGTATCGCATAAGATTTTACCCACCTTGTATATATTACGGGGAAAAACATGTCGGCGGGGTCCCTTAAAAGGTGGGTATGAAACAGAGAATTCGCGTAGTAGGTATTATCAAAAACGAGGAGGGGGTTCTAGTTTTTAAGCGTAGCCGAGGCCGTAGTGAAGCCCCGGTTTTTTGGGAGCTTCCTACCGGCAAAATCAAGTTTGGCGAACAACCAGAAGAAGCCATGGCCCGCTCTCTAACTGAGTACACAGGGTTAGTCGCCAAATCTGTCAATCTAAAAGACGTGATCGCTTTTCTCGCTCCAGAAGGGGCAAGCCAACTCAATAACCTCTACATTGTTTATGAATTGAACCTAGAGGGGAACGACAAGCCTAAGCCGCGCGACCGATATACCGCCTACAAATATGTGAAGGATTTTGCATCCTCAAATGTCCATCTTGACGAAACTAGCGCCTCTGTGATTGAAATCGAGGAAGAGAAAACTACCACTAGCCACACCTCTGTTAGGGATACGGCTAATTCCGTCACTATTAATGTGGACGGAGCTTCTAGGGGCAATCCTGGGCCGTCTGGTATCGGTTATTGTATTTATGACAACAGTGGTCGCATGATAGAAAAGGGCGGTGAGTTCATTGGATTTGCTACTTCACGTATTGCTGAGTATTACGCCATGCGTAAGGGAATTGAGCGCGCCATCGAGTTAAATTATAAAGCGGTTCGCTTTATCTCTGATAGTCTTATGGTGGTCAACCAACTAAACGGCATTTTCTCAGTCAAAAACAAAGATATTATGCCGATTTATAATGATATACAAGACAAGCTTGATCAATTTGAGGCAATTTCTTTTGTTCACGTCCCCAGAAGCCAAAATGTACTTGCCGATTCAGAAGCAAACTCAGCCATCAATCAAATCCTCACCAAGAAGCTTTAAAAAATATTCATTCTGTGATATAATTACCTCGAGCCCAAAAGGCAATCGCTTTTTTAAAGAGGAAAGTCCGGGCAACACAGAGCATGGTAGTCGCTAACAGCGACCGTCCGTAAGGATAGGGAAAGTACCACAGAAACTATACCGCCTAAGTTTTTAGGTAAGGGTGAAAAGAGTGAGGTAAGAGCTCACAGCGCGCGGTAGCGATACAGCGCGGCGGCAAACCCTACCTGTTGCAAGGAGTGCTAATTCACCTCTGCTCGAGGATGCACGCTTACCGCTAGAACGCTATAGCAATGTAGCGTCAAGATAGATGATTGCCAACTTCTTCGGAAGTGACAGAACCCGGCTTAATGAAGGCTCATATCAAAAAACCACCCGAAAGGGTGGCTTTTTGGTTAACTATTTCTCAGCCTTTTTCTCGGCTAAAGCCTTTGGGCTCTCAATTAGCCCTTTTTTCTTCAACGTTCTAAGCGCTGATGCCGAGACATTACATTTTACTTTTTGTCCGTTGATAATTAGCGTTCGCTTAGATACATTCGGCTTAAACACCTTACGTGTATGGCGCTGAGAGAACGAAACGTTGTGTCCATACATCTTGCCTTTTCCGGTAATTTCACAAATCGCCATCTTATTTCTCCTTTACCGTATTAACAATTGCTTTAAATGCTTCGGGATTATTAACAGCGAGATCAGCCAAAACCTTACGGTCGAGGTTTATATTCTTTGCTTTCATACCGGCAATCAATTGCGAGTAAGAAACACCAAGTTCTCTAGATGCGTTATTGATTCGCGTAATCCAAAGCGCACGGAGGTCGCGCTTACGATTGCGACGGTCCCGGTAGCTGTATTGCAAAGCTTTAATCACGCCCTGTTTACCGAGACGATAACTGCGCCTGCGGTAATGTTGCATACCTTTGGTTTTGTTCAAAATCTTCTTGTGTTTCGCGTGTGCCGCGACACCTCTTTTAACTCTCATGACTAAACCCCCAATGCTTTCTTAATATTCTTATTAATTTTGCCATTTACGGTCGCAGCAGTCTTGATATTGCGCTTCCTGGCTTTAGATTTTTTAGCGAGAATATGATTCCCGTAAGCCCTCTCGCGGACTAACTTGCCCGAACCAGTAATTTTGATTCGCTTGGCAGTACCTTTATGCGTCTTTAACTTTGGCATAAATTTCCTTTCGTTAAATTTATTATTCGGAATGTGCAATCGGGAAGCCTAGAAAGTAGGAAATTACTTTTTTCGTACTTGTACCGATAGGTTGCGTCCACTCATTTGCGATTTGCCTTCTTGTACTACGCCTTCGCCCAGAAGGCCGATTACCTTGTTTAGAAGGTCTGCACCGAGCTCTTTGTGGGCCATTTCGCGACCACGAAAGACAATCATGATTTTTACTCGATCACCATCGTCCAAGAATTCTCGCATCTTTCGGACTTTTATATTAAGGTCGTTCTCGGAAATCTTGAGACCAATCTTCATCTGCTTTAATTCGGCCTGTTTTTCGCGGGCCTTTTTGCGATTTTTGGCTTCTTCCTTCATCTTTTGGTATTGGTATTTACCCCAATCGATGATTTTAACGACCGGCGGATTAGCATTGGCGGCAATTTCCACCAAATCTACTCCTTGTTCATTCGCCAGAAGTTGCGCTTCGCGGCTCGACATAATACCAAGCTGCTCACCGCTAGAACCAATCACGCGGACCTCTTCGTAACGAATTTCTCCGTTCAACCGCGTTCGTGAATTGTTTTTGATAGTAGTCCTTTCTTCTCTTGAATTAAACTGATAACATTATAGCAGAGTTAAGGAAAAATTGCAAGAGAAAAAACATGGGTGGGTGACGCGCATAGGGGGACCCCCAAAATGTTTGCGAAAGCAAAATTTTGGGGGATAATGCGCGGCAGGACCCGCCCAGAATTATCTCTTGCGATATGTTAAGGCTTCTGCCAAATGTTTTGCTTGGATAATTTCCGAGCCATCAAGGTCGGCAATCGTCTGGGCCACTTTAATCGTTTTAAAATACGATCGTGCCGATAGGTTTAATTTTTCCGAAGCGCTAGCCAGCAACTTTTCTGTCGCCGGTTCCAACCTCAATTTTTGCGAGACCTCAAACGAAGAAAGGGAACTATTATAGACGCCGTCTCGCCCATACCGAGCCTTTTGACGCTCAATTGCCCCTGTTATAGTATTTTTTACAACGATATGTTCAGTATTATTGTTCGGTAAATCTTTTAAAAGATCCTCGTTGTCTACTTTTTTAACCTCAACGTTCATATCTATACGATCAAACAAAGGCCCCGACAGCTTCTTTCGATAATTTTGAATTTGAGTCTCGGTACACTTGCACTCATGTGTAGGATCACCTAGATAACCGCAAGGACAAGGATTCATGGTGGCGATTAACATAAAATCTGCGGGATAAATCGATTTACGATTTGCTCTTGAAATCGCAATTTGTTTATCCTCCAGGGGCTGCCTGAGTGCTTCTAGCACCGAGCGAGGGAACTCTGGTATTTCATCTAAGAATAAAACTCCCTTATGAGCCAAAGATATTTCTCCTGGAGCCGCGGTCGCTCCACCCCCAATGACAGAAATAGAACTAGCAGTATGATGAGGGCTACGAAATGGTCTCTCTGTTATAATGCGGTCCATCGATAAACCAGCTATTGAATAGAGCTTGGTGATATCAATCATTTCGCTCGGGGTGAGCTCTGGTAATAAATTCGCTGCCGCCTTTGCGAGTAGGGTTTTTCCAGCTCCCGGTGGGCCAGATATCAAGATATTATGGTGTCCGGCAATTGCGATTGCCATGGCGCGTTTAGCCACATTCTGTCCTAAAACATGGTCTAAAAGAGGGCGTCTTGAAGCCTCAGGAGACGTTCTGAGCGCCTTTTCGAGCACATCAGCTTCATTTAGCGTTAATTGATTTTTGAGCGCCAAATATAGGTTCTGCAGCGTATCTACGCCATAGACTTTGATGCCAGATACCAAAGCCGCTTGGGATAGATTGTCGATCGGCACAAAAACCTCTTTAAAGTTAGCATTTTTGGCGGCCTCCACGATATTAATAATTCCTCTAACCGGTTTGATTTCGCCGCTAAGAGAAAGTTCACCTACAAACACACGATTAACGGTATCCGACTTTACCAATTGTCCAGATAAAGCCAAAACCGATAAAGCAATCGGCAAATCTAGATAAGTGCCATCTTTTGCGAGTTCCGCCGGAGCAAGGTTTATTGTGACTTTTTTGCTAGGGAACGAAAATCCCGCATTAAAAATTGCGCTACGGACGCGTTCTCTAGCTTCGTTAATAGTTTTATTTGCCATTCCGACAATATTAAAAGCTGGCAGCCCACGGTTTATGTCGCCCTCAACTTCAACCAGCTTTCCTTCAAAGCCGTAGGGCACAATGGAATGAATTTTGCTAATCATGGCGACATAATTAGCACACGAATTTCCGTTTTTCAACCCCACAAAAAATCTTATGCTTTAAATTTGCTAAAATAGTACAATATGATTCGCGCCCTTCATAAAATTTTACTTGTGGAAAACTCGGCAAAAATATACAAAAATTGTTCAAAAAAACTATTGACATAACCATTTTTTCGGCTTATAATAGGGGTAGCTTCTGAATAAAAAAATTATACAGAAGTCAAAACAAAAATTTAGCCAAAACAACTCCACACTCACAATAAGACCGGTTTTCCTCGCAGTTACCGGTCTTATTCTATGCCACAAAACATGCTAATTCCCAGCAAAAATCGTTCCAGAAAGAACGATTTTTTGTTTTAGGCATATCCAGCAGGCCAACAAAAAACGTCCATATGGACGAATTTACACAAAATAGTTTGGTGGAGCTGCCGGATACTGCCTCCGGGTCCGAATTATCACATGGATACCATTCTACGTACATAGTTTTCTGTTTTGTCTTGGCCACATTTAAAAAGCTGCAGAAAACGAAACTTTCTAAAGCCATGGCTGATTGTCGGACTACTAAACGCCACGTCAGTAGTCGTATTCCCGTAATATGATAATCCTGATCCTACGGAACCTTAGAACAGGACCAGCCTACGAATAATTAGGCATAAGCTGGCATGTAAGCAACATGCGCAGTTTTCGTGTTTTTAGCACTTATTTAATACTTACGGTATTCAATCGGTACGCCTGATATCTGTTAATAAACCGTCTAAGCTTTTTCAGCCCCAACTGTTGTTAATTTTACCATAACTGATTAGAAAAAGCAATAGTCGAGAAAATGGTCTGCCCAACAATTGTTTTTGAGCGAATCCGCAGGCACCAGTCGTCAAAATTACAACTGCCACGAAACCGAATCCGAAACTATAAATTTCGGTGGGACGACTGCAAGCCGAGGACCAGCAGAAAGTATAAATAAAAACCCACAAAAAAGCAACAATCATCATTATCGTTGTAAAAAATACAACAAAATGAATAACAAATTAGAACAGGGAAAAAATAGGTGCATCGTTGTAAAAAATACCTCAATAAAATTGAACAAATCTATTGACTTATTATTCCTTTTATGCTAATATCAAATCAGCTGTGAAAGCTCAAATAAAAATTTAAAAACAAAGGCAAATTAACAACATGAAATCGTTCAAAACCTAGCATTTAGCGGGCGAAAAGGTAATTTCTAGCCATAAATTACAACATAGGAATTACCTAAAGCTCCGCTAAATAAAGCGTAGAGCGCGTCAGTAAATCTTTCACTAGTACCTTCGAAATACATAAACAAGAGTGAAAGAAAAAACCGACAAGGATCAATGCTTCACTTAATGTGAAGCGGTCAAATAGGGAACGGCGGATCAGGGTTCAGGTCAATAGTTAAGATTTAAGAGCCGGTTAACCCCCGCCTCCCTCCAAAATCTTGGGGGAAATCACCAGTATATGATATAATGAGGTTATGAAACATAACCGAATTATCTACATAGTAAGTAGCATAGGACTCGCAGTTTTAATACTTATGCTCACACTAACATCACCGACGGACATAGGACCTTTCGGTGTTTTATTATTTTTTACAACATTATATTTAGTATCTTTCGGCATCATCACCCTACTTATGCAGGCCTTCATCAAAATTGCTCTCAAAAAATCCACCTTCCGCAATAAAGATTATCTTTATTCAGCTGTTCTTGCTTTTGGCCCAATTATGATTCTAATGGCGCGCTCATTTGGCGCGATTAATCCTTGGACAATCGGCCTAATCGTGGTTTTTCTATTTTTAGCCGAATTTTTAGTATACAAAAGAATCTAAAATGTGCTAAAATAAGCATATGGACTATGGTCAACCTGTTAATCCGGATAATAATCAGCCCTTTTTTACGGCTGATAGTGGCACAAATCTCGAAAAAGCTCACACCGCTGAGGATGATTTTAACTCAAACAGTTGGGATGTTTCGACCGAACGAGATAACAGAGAGTTAGGTAATGCTGCTATCTCCTCATCTGAGATGATAGATCTCCCGCTTCCAGGCGATAATCCAGAAAACAACCACGAGCTTGGCGAGGTGATAACTCCAGCAATTACGTCTACTCCCACCCCAGAAGATGTCTCAGTCGCACCAGCACAGAACGCCACTAAAGAAACAAGCCACGGCGAGATCAAAACCGAAGAAAACATCTCTAAAAGCGCAGTCAAAATCATCGAAGATGAATTCGATAAATTCAACAAAACTGGCAATGCGACCGAGCTTTATACTGTCATCAGAGGTGAAGGCGGTCTAACTGATCAAAACCTAAAAAACTCCTATGACCGAGAGTTAGGGAAGGCATCATAAATGGAAACTTGGGTGGTCATCTTAATAATCTTAGTAGCAATCATCCTTTTCATCTCTATAATTTTTGGCTCAAAAATTGCGAAACTCAGAAAAGCCAAGAGGTACGAGCGTGGCCTCAAGATGGTCCCACTCCTAATCCATCTTCCACCAACCACCGATGACATCGACGCCGGTAGCCGGGATGCTCGAGATGTCGCCAATGAAGCCGTCTCTAAGGCTCAGGTAATGTATTCCATCCTTGCATCCACTATTACTAAGGGGTTCAAGACTAAACTATACGGTCAACGCCACTTCTCTTTCGAAATCATCGCAAAAGATGGCTTTATCAGATATTATGCGGTAGTTCCAGCCGTTCTAACAGAGACGGTCAAGCAAGCAATTCAGTCCGCATATCCTACCGCTCGTCTAGAGGAAAAACACGAAGAAAACATCTTTGAAGGTGGAGCTGGTGCAGAAGCAGTCGCCGGGGCCGAGCTCACCCTTAACAAAGAGTTCTATCTCCCAATTGCAACTTACGAAGACACCAAGCGCGACGCTTCCATGGCCTTGCTCAACGCACTCTCTTCAGTGCGCAAAAATGAAGGAGCGGCTGTACAACTTTTGTTCCGCCCTGCACAAAAAAATTGGTCAAGTCATGGCAAAGAATACATAGAAAGCGTTCAAAAAGGCAAAAAAGTCACTACTGGTGGCGCTCTGTTTGGCCAGCTCATTATAGATATCATTAGAGCTCCATTTGAGCCTCCCGCCGAGAGGGAAGAAAAGAAAACCGAAATTATCACCAATGTCAAACAAAGCGAAATAGAGGCTATTGCTAATAAAATGCGCTTTCCGGCCTTTGAAACCCTAATCAGGGTTATAGCCAGTTCCGAGAACAGTTCGCGCTCAGAGGCGATTATGGGTGGTATCGTTAGCGCCTTTTCTCAGTTCAACTCTCCAGTAAACAATGGTTTCAAGGTCAATACCATGAAGGATTCAAAAAAGTTGGTTATAGACTACACTTTTAGATTTTTCCCAATCAGAATTACCTCAAACATCCTAAACAGTGTCGAGCTCGCCTCTGTTTTCCATCTTCCAGAACAAAAATCTATTCCAACTTCTCAGGTTGAACGCCAGCTTACCAAGCAAGTAGACGGTCCAGCCAGATTGGCCACCGAAGGCGTATTGTTAGGAATCAACGAATTCCGAGGCAACAAGAAAGCAATCTATCTAGACGACAAAAACCGTCGTCGCCATATGTACGTAATTGGTCAAACTGGTATGGGTAAATCCGTTTTCCTCGAGAATATCGCCTTTCAAGATATGTGCGACGGGCGAGGTTTTGCCTTTATTGACCCGCACGGAGACGCCGTAGAGGCTCTTTTGAAGCGCGTCCCAGAGGAGCGTATCGATGACGTTATCTATTTCGATCCATCAGATATCGAACACCCGGTCGGTATGAATATGTTTGAATATGCCACCGAAGATCAAAAAGATTTCATCGTCCAAGAGGGTATTAGTATGCTTCAATCTCTCTTCGACCCTCAGAACCAAGGTTTCTTCGGTCCACGTGGCCAACATATGTTCCGCAACGCCGCCCTTCTCTTAATGTCAGATCCAGCTGGCGCAACATTTATCGACATCCCTCAGTGTTTCACCGATCCAGAGTTCGTCAAATCTAAACTAAAATACGTTACCGATAAGGCAGTTTATGATTATTGGACCAAGGAATATCCAGAGTCTCGCAAATCCAATGACTCCGGCGAAGTAGTGACCTGGTTTGCCTCAAAATGGGGTCCATTCCTCGCAAATACCATTATGCGAAACACCTTAGGTCAAGTTAAATCTGGCTTTAATATTCGCGAAATCATGGACGGCAAAAAAATCTTCCTCGTCAACCTATCAAAGGGTAAACTAGGCGATATCAACTCAAACCTTCTCGGTATGATTTTTGTCATGAAATTCCAACAGGCCGCAATGAGCCGCCAAGACACCCCAGAAGATCAGCGTCAAGACTTCTGTCTTTATGTAGATGAGTTTCAGAATTTTGCAACAGATAGTTTCGAATCCATTCTCTCTGAGGCTCGCAAATACCGTTTGAATCTAATTGTGGCTAACCAATTCATGACCCAGCTTACCGACAAAATCAGGGAAGCATTACTTGGTAACGTCGGCACAATCGTATGTGGTCGCGTTGGTGTTACGGATGCCGATTTAATGGTAAAAGCCTTTACTCCTACCTTTACCGCCGAAGATCTTACCAAGACACCAAATTATCACGCCGTAGCTAAAGTGATGATGTTTGACATGCCTTCGGCGCCGTTCACCATGAGTCTTCCATCTCCAATGGGAGAGCCAAATACAGAATTAATGGAATCGCTCAAAGTTTACTCTGCTACTAAGTACGGCAAGTCTCGTGCAGAAGTAGAAAAAGAAATTCAAGATCGCTGGTCTGCAGCCGAAAAAGCAAAAGGTGGCGAAATGGGCGATTTAAAGGACGCTGGCGACGCGTTAGCGTCAAGGCCCAGTAATTTACCGTCTGAACAGCCACAGGCCCCTTCTGGAGCCTCTGAGAGGCCAAAGAAAGGATTTTTGGACAAGTGGATGTCCCAAAAAGCCACCCAACCAGCACCATCGCCCGCGCCAACGCCAACTCCAACTCCAGCATCAGTGCCAGAACCAGAGCCAATCCCTGAACCACCTGTTGCCGAGCCTGAACCAGCTCCAAAACCAGAGCCCGCGCCTGAGCCTACTCCCGAACCCACTCCTGAACCTCCTGTCGAAGAACATCCTCAAGAAGTAGTTTTTAAAGTAAGATAACAGATAATATATTTTCTGTTATCTAGACTTGAAATTATTTATTTAAGGTGTATAATAGATAAAGATATAAATAAAGAAGAGGTAAAAATGGCTGGAAAAGCTGAAGAATATGATTCGTCCGAAATTCGGGTGCTAGAGGGGCTGGAGCCTGTGCGTTTAAGGCCAGGCATGTATATCGGTTCCACCGGTTACGACGGGCTACATCACTTAATCAAAGAAATCGCTGATAACTCTATCGATGAGGCTATCGCAGGGTTCGCTAACAGAGTAGATATCACTATTCTTAGCGACGGAGGTATCCGTATCGATGATAACGGTCGTGGTATCCCTGTAGATATCCACCCTAAGACTGGTAAATCTACTCTAGAAACGGTGCTTACCGTACTCCACGCGGGTGGTAAATTCGGTGATGGCGGCTACAAGGTTTCGTCGGGTCTTCACGGCGTAGGTTCATCAGTAGTAAATGCCCTTTCATCAGCCATGATTGCCGAAGTTTACAGAGACGGCAAGACCCACCATATCGAATTCGACACCGGTAAACCTACCATGGACCTCAAAGTTACCAAAGGTTGCCCTCGCGAGTCTGGTACCTCTATTGCTTTTTATCCAGATCCGGCCATTTTTAAAGAAACCACCACTTTTGATTATAATTGGATTTCTAATTATGCTAGGCACCAAGCCTATCTTACCAAGGGCGTCTTAATCACAGTTACAGACGAGCGCACAGGTGCTCATGAATCATTTTACTTCGAGGGCGGCATCAAGAGCTATGTCAAGCGTCTCAATAATGGCAAAGAGCTCCTCTCTGACGATATCTTTTATGTAGAAAAGCAAGTCCAGGACGCTATGATAGAGGTAGCACTTCAATATAATGATTCCTTTGCTGAGACCCTGAAACCTTTCGCTAACAACGTTCTCACCCCCGATGGTGGTATGCACGTGGTAGGTTTTCGCACTGGCCTCACCCGTACAGTCAACGATTACGCCCGCAAAAACAACCTCTTAAAAGAAAAAGAGGATAATCTTACTGGCGACGATATCAAAGAAGGTCTCACCGCTGTTATCTTGGTCAAACTACCAGATCCACAATTCGAGGGTCAGACCAAGAACAAGCTTGGCAATCCAGAAATTCGCGGCTATGTCGACAAGGTCATGAGCGAATACTTCGGTTACTACCTCGAAGAAAATCCTGCTATTGCTAAAAAAATCGTCGGTAAAGCTACTCTGGCCGCCAGAGCTCGCAAAGCTGCTCGCGCTGCTCGTGACAACGTCATCAGGAAAGGTGCTTTCGAAGGCCTCAACCTTCCGTCCAAGCTCGCCGATTGTTCCAGTCGTAACAGGGAAGATTGTGAACTCTTTATCGTAGAGGGTAACTCCGCGGCTGGCTCCGCTAAGGAAGGTCGCAATCCTCAGATTCAGGCCATCTTGCCACTAAGAGGTAAGGTATTAAATACTGAGCGTGCTAGACTAGACAAAATGCTTGCCAACCAAGAATTGGTTTCTCTCATCAAAGGTCTCGGCGTTGGTATCGGTGATCAATTCAATATCGACGGCCTCAGATACGACAAAATCATCTTCATGACAGATGCCGATGTAGACGGTCTTCATATTGCGACGCTCCTCATGACCTTCTTCTTCCGCTACATGCCTCAGGTTATAGAGCAGGGCCACGTTTATCTAGCCAAACCACCTCTATTTGGTTTAATCAAAGGCACAGGCAATACTCGCAAAATTGACTACGTTTATGACGAAGTCGCTCTCGAGAACAAACTCACCGAAAAAATCGAAGAGCGCAGGAAGGCTGGCACCAAAATTGACGAGTCTCAAGAGAGGTTTAAGCAAGCCGGTTATACCGCCCAACAGCGCTTCAAGGGTCTTGGCGAAATGGACGCCAAGCAACTCTGGGATACTACAATGGACCCCGAGAACCGTATTTTAGTTAGAGTTCATATCGAAGACGCCGAAAGCGCTGACGCCGTATTTACGAAACTAATGGGAGATCAGGTCGAACTCCGCAAAAACTTCATCCAAGCCGGCGCCGCATCTGTTAATCTGGATGATTTGGACTTTTAAGGAGGAACTATGGAAGACGAACAGAATTTGAAAAAAAACCCGATGGAATCACCATCTGAGGACCATTCGCGACCAACGGGGAGCGAGCGAGCGAGCGACGCCCGTAACGACGGGTCGGCGCGAAGCGCGTCCGAAGATGGTGTTCCAGAGGGTATAGAGATTAAACCTGTCGAACATACCATGGAAGACTACTTCCTCAGATATTCCATGTCCGTCATTGTTGACCGCGCCCTCCCTGATGTCCGCGACGGCTTAAAGCCGGTCAACAGGCGTATTCTCTATACTATGAACAAAAACGGCTGGAAGGCTCCTCACGCCACAGTCAAATCCGCTCGTATCGTCGGTGATGTCATGGGTAAATATCACCCTCATGGCGACTCGTCTATCTATATGGCGATGGTTAACCTCGCTCAGCCCTGGAAGATGCGCTACACTTTGATCGAAGGTCAAGGTAACTTTGGTTCAATGGACGGTGATGAACCTGCCGCCTATCGTTATACCGAGGCTCGCATGGACAAAGTCGGTGCCGAGTTACTTACCGATATAGAGAAAGACACTGTAGATTTCCGTGATAATTTTGACGGTACCGAGCAAGAACCGGTAGTTTTGCCGGCCGCTCTCCCCAATATTCTCTTAAACGGCCAGATGGGTATCGCTGTTGGTATGGCTACCAATATCCCGCCACACAACCTCGGAGAATTGGTAGACGCTACTGTCGCCCAAATCGATAATCCAGACATCACTCTAGATGAACTAATGAAACACGTCAAAGGTCCAGATTTCCCAACTGGTGCCGAGGTTTACGGTGGTGCACCGATGAAACAAGCCTACGCTACAGGGAAGGGATCTGTCGTGATTCGCGCCGTCGCCAATATCGAAGAACGCAAAAACAGCCGTTATAACATCGTGATTACAGAGGTACCATACGGCATGAGCAAAGAGGGCTTCATCGAAAAAGTCCGCGAATTGGTACTCGCCAAAAAACTAGATCACATTGCCGATGCTCGCGACGAATCCGCCAGAGGCAAAATCCGCATCGTTGTCGAGCTAAAGAAAGATGCTTTCCCCAAGAAAATCCTCAATCAACTCTACAAACTCACTCCGCTCCAGACCGCATTTCATTACAATATGCTCGCCCTCGTTGATGGCGTCCAGCCTCGCATTCTCGGTCTTAAAGAGATTCTGGCCGAGTTCATCAAGCACCGCCAGGTTGTGACACGTCGCCGCACGGAGTTCGAACTTAAAAAAGCTAAAGAACGTGCCCACATCTTAGAAGGCTTAAAAATCGCTTTAGACAACATTGATGAAGTGATCAAGGTCATTCGCGCCTCTTATGACGACGCCGATCAGCAACTCATGAAGCGTTTCGGTCTCTCTGAAATCCAAGCCAACGCTATCTTGCAAATGCAACTTCGCCGTCTCCAAGGTCTAGAAAGAGACAAAATTGAGGATGAACTAAAACAGCTTCACGATTTGATCAAGAAATTAGAGGCAATTCTTGCCGACGAGAAAGAAATCCTCCGCGTCATCAAAGAAGAGCTCATCGCCTTGAAAGAAAAATATGGCGACGAGCGTCGTTCCAAGATTATCAATCACGAAGTTGGCAAATTCTCCGAAGAAGAACTCATCCCTGAAGAAGAGAGTGTAATCTTGCTCACCTCTGAAAATTACATGAAACGCGTCCCGCAGGCCGACTTCCGCAAGCAAAATCGTGGCGGCAAGGGCAAGCGTGGTATGACCACCAAAGAAGAAGACGTTATTGCTCAGATTCTCACTGCAAATTCGCACGACTTCCTCTTATTCTTTACGAACCAAGGAAGATTATTCCGCATGAAAGCCTACGAAGTACCACAAGCCTCTCTGGCTGCTAAGGGGACCGCTGCTGTCAACATGCTCAATATGCATCCAGAAGAAAAAATCACTGCCATTATCAAGCAAGGCGATGCGGGCGCTGACGGCTATCTCTTTATGGCTACCAAGAAGGGCACCATCAAGAAATCTGCCATCAAAGATTTCTTCAATGTGCGCAGCAACGGGCTAATAGCTATAAAACTAGCTGACGGCGATGAACTAAAGTGGGTCAAGGAGACTACCGGCGAGAACGATATCGTTATTTCCACTTCCGCCGGCCAGGCCACTAGATTTAACGAAAAAGAGGTTCGTGTCATGGGTCGCTCAGCCATGGGCGTAAGAGGTATGCGTCTTCGCCCGAAGGACGAAATTGTCGGTATGGACGTAATCACCGATCCAAAGCAAAAACTAATTGCCGTTTCAGCTAACGGTTACGGTAAAGCTACCCTAGTTTCCAACTTCCCACCTCATAAGCGCGGTGGAGTAGGTATTAAAGTTGCCGCTGTTACCGCCAAAACCGGTCCGATTGTCGCTGTTCATACTTTGGATCCATTAGCTAAAGAGGTGATTATGATGTCTACCAAGGGTCAGGCCATTCGTGTCGCGATGAAAGAAATTCCTACTCTCGGTCGTGCGACTCAAGGTGTTCGTATCATGAAAATGAGTGAAGGTGATACCGTTGCTTCTATCGGTATCGTATTGCCAGAAGAAGAAACCGAAGAACCCACCAAAAAAGCCTAAGTGCTTTACAGGGGTTGAATTATTTAACAACTCATGCCTATACTCCTCTCACAACTAAACTAACAGAGGAGTATTATGAAAAAAATCTCTATACTATTTTTACCAATTCTTGTTTTTGGATTGGTTCTTAGTCCACAAAAATCAGCTCACGCGGCAATTCAAGCCGAAAACACCACTTGGTGGTCAGTCGAGGAAATGGTCGAATTCTCTCACCAAGTAGATAAAGAAAAAGAAGATCTTTGTCACGACGATCAAGTCTGCAAAGAAAATTTCTACCTCTCGATGTACGAGAAAGGTGGCAAGTATAACGCATTACTTAGTTTTCTCGAGACCAGAGTATGGCTCACTTCTATTAATCCCGCCAAAGAAACCATCAAAATCTTCTATTTTGACGAAGACAATATGATGAAACAAATAGGTATAGAAGAAAAAGCCGATCTCACTCACCTCTATTTCGGTTGGTTCGATGATTGGTCTGGACAAATCTACAACTATAACTACGAACAATTCATGAACGGCTCTATTGCTGGCCTTCATACGATGTATGTAGGAGACGAAGCAGAAAACGGTGCTGGCTGGATTCCGGCCTGGGAAGAGGTTGAGCTATCTGTTGCTGGTTCAGATTTAATTCAAAACACCTCAGGCAAAATCGATTATGCAGCATTTTCTGGCCCCTATTTTAACGCCCAAGGGTATTTTGACATCTCGAATTGCCTCAATGCCCCAGATTACCAAGAGGGAATGGAATGCAAGCTAATGATTTCGGGCGACCAGTGGGCCTCCTATTTTCCACCTAGAAATGAAATTGAGCCAGAAAATACAATCACTAGCACACCGGATAACTCTATCCAAGTTGAGTTAATTGAGGAAACATCTCAAAAAGAAGGCTTAGGCGAAGCAAATATAGGGAACGAACAAATAGTAGTGTCTTCGCAGCCTGAGCTTATAAGCAGTGTTTCATTCGCACAATCAACTAAGGAAAACGCTATCAAAACTCCAAATACTGGCACTATGACTCAACCTTGCGCGCAAAAAACAATTGAATTCCCGTGGTGGTTAGTTTTTCTTATTGCGCTAGGTGATGCGGCTATCATTTGGCTCTTCTGGCCCAAAAAATCTCATAAAAATCCCAAAAAAACCCTTGACAAAGAAAAGTAAGTGCGATAAAATGATGACAGTCTAAAGCTGCGAGTAGATATTTTAGTAGTCTTTGGAAATAATTTAACAATTTAGTTGTGCAATTAATCATCGTCAGTTTTATTTTTATGTTGAGTTAAACAAATTCAATAAACACTGGCGGGTGACGCCGCTGGGGGGACCCCCGCCGCGCGCAGCCGAAAGGCAAGCACGGTGGGGGAAACTGGGGCGGCAGGACCCGCCAGACTTTAATGGAGAGTTTGATCCTGGCTCAGGATGAATGCTGGCGGCGTGCCTAATACATGCAAGTCGAGCGGTAACAGGGCTTCACCGTTTCCTTGACGCACTTGGCCATAGAGCAAGTAGTTGAATTCGAGGGAACAGTGAAGCTGCTGACGAGCGGCGGACGGCTGAGTAACGCGTGGGAACGGACCCCAAACTGAGGGATAACGCATCGAAAGGTGTGCTAATACCGCATGTGATCTTCGGATTAAAGGATTTATCCGGTTTGGGACTGGCCTGCGTACGATTAGATAGTTGGCGGGGTAAGAGCCCACCAAGTCGACGATCGTTAGATGGTTTGAGAAGATGATCATCCAGACTGGGACTGAGACACGGCCCAGACTCCTACGGGAGGCAGCAGTAGGGAATCTTTCACAATGGGCGAAAGCCTGATGGAGCAACGCCGCGTGCAGG